>NZ_JBIACK010000010.1:0-204847 GCF_042865285.1 Cytobacillus spartinae
GCGCCTGGAGCGGAAATCAACCATTTCCCCTCCAAAATAAATAAAAAAGACAAAAAGCATCGAAGTCTCGATGCCTTTTGTCGACAATCTGAAACTGTCCTTAAAAGGGCAGTTTTTATTTTTGAGTGACCGATAAAATAAAAAGTTATGTGGCAAACTACTATCAGATACACACTGCCGACAAAGTTATACAAATTTCTTTCCGAATTTACAAAAGCTTTACATTTGATTAAAACAGAATTAATAGTGAACCTTTATTCTAATAACTGTAGGACAAAACAAACAACCAAAAACCTTAGGGGGAATTAAGTAAAATGAAAAGTCTTAAGAAACTAAGCCTACTTTTAATGCTAGGAGCTCTAATGGCGTTCATCGCTGCTTGCGGTCAAACCGAAGAGGGATCAGGTAATGCTGATGGAGCTGATAACGGAGAAGAAACAACTGAATTAGAAGGTAGCGTTGTAGTAGACGGTTCTGGTACTGTATTTCCATTCATGTCTCAAATGGCTGAAAACTACATGGTTAATGAACAAGAAAATGTATCAGTTGAAGTTGGACGTGCTGGAACTTCTGCAGGTTTTAAGAAGTTCTTAGTTGAAGATGGAACTGATTTTAATAACGCATCACGTCATATTAAAGATTCAGAAAAGGCAACAGCTGAAGAATTAGGAATTGAAGTTCAAGAAATGAAAGTTGCTCTAGACGGTTTAACGTTCGTTATTAATAAAGATAATGATTGGGCTACTGAGTTAACTGCTGATGAAATCAAACAAATCTTCTTAGCTTCAGGAAACAAGAAAAATTGGTCTGATGTTCGCCCAGAATTCCCAAATGAGCCTATCGTAACAATGGGCCCTAATGAAAACCACGGAACTTACGAGTTCTTCTGGGAAAGTATTTTAGAAGAGCAAGATTTAGTTGAAGGTGTTAATTTACAACAAGAATACTCAACTTTAGTTGATTTAGTTTCTAAAGAGAAAAATGCGATTGCATTCTTTGGGTTTGGATACTACGACAATAATAAAGATAAAATTTCTGCTGTAAATGTTGATTTTGGCAATGGCCCTGTTGAGCCAAGCTTAGAGACAATCGGTGAAAGTGAAGATTTCGCATATGCACCGTTCACTCGTCCGGTTTTCACTTACTTAAATACTGGTATGGCTAAAGAAAAACCACAAGTATTAGATTTTGCAATCTATACAATGGAAACTGCTCAAGAAGTTGCTAAAGAAACTGGATTCGCTCCTTTAACAGACGAAGAGGTTCAAGCGACAATTGAAACTCTAAACAGTTTAAAAGAATAATCTTGTAAGAGAAGTTTGTTATTCAATTACATGAAGATGAGAAGGAGAGCCTTCTCATCTTCTTATGCTGTTCTATCATGATGAATTTTATTTTCACCTTACAAACATAATAGATGTAAGGATGAAAGGGGTTTTTAGCTTGGAAAACGCTAATAAGGTCAATATTAGAGAATTAATAGCGCAAAATAAGAATAAGGTTTCAGCAGGAAATTTACTAGAAAAGTTTATGCCCAAGATCCTTTTAACCATTGCCATTATCTCTATTTTAACAACTGTTGGTATTTTAGTTACGTTACTATCTGAAACAATAGCATTCTTTAGAGAAGTACCATTTCTTGAGTTCTTTACAGGTACTGTATTAAAGCCTTTAGGTGAAAATGCGCAATTTGGGGTGTTGCCGTTACTTACAGGTACTTTAATATCATCAGCAATTGCAATGTTTGTTGCTATTCCGATTGGACTAATGTCAGCCATTTATTTAAGTGAATATGCATCAGAAAAAGTAAGAAGAGCTATTAAGCCGATGCTAGAAATACTTGCAGGTATTCCTACTATTGTATATGGATTCTTTGCATTTACATTTGTTACACCGTTATTAACTAAAATTGTTCCTGGATTAGAGCCAACGAATATTCTAAGTCCAGGTATTGTAATGGGAATTATGATTATACCTATGGTTGCTTCTCTATCAGAAGATGCCATGAGTTCAGTACCAAATGCAATGAGAGAGGGAGCATTAGCTCTTGGGGCTACAAGACTAGAGGTAACATGGCGAGTAGTTGTACCTGCAGCTATTTCCGGAATCGTTGCTTCATTCGTTCTTGGAATCTCTCGCGCAATTGGAGAAACGATGATTGTTACAATAGCAAGTGGAAGCTCTAAAAATTTTACGTTTGATATCACACAGTCCATGCAAACGATGACGGCATATATTGTAGAAGTCACTGGTGGAGAGGCACCTGCTGGGTCCACTATATACTTTAGCCTTTATGCTGTTGCAATGACGTTGTTTGTATTTACGATGATCATGAACCTAATTGCTCAATATATCTCTCGTAAATTTAGGGAGGAATATTAATATGAAATATGTAGATTCTTCATTAGTACAAAAGAAAATGGGTTCTCGTCTGTTTATCAATAACCTAGCAAAGGGGATCTTTCTAATAGCAACCCTTTTCGGGCTAATTGTGTTAGCAGTATTAATCTATCGTGTCTTTGCACAAAGCTTAGGTTGGATTGACCTTCAGTTTATAACAAGTAAATACTCCAACGATCCTGTCAAAGCGGGCATTATGGGAGCCATAACGGGTACTCTCTGGTTAATGCTTGTAGTAGCTCCAGTTACGATGTTGTTAGGTGTTGGGACTGCTATCTATTTAGAGGAATATGCCCAAAAAGGTCGTTTACAAGCTTTTATACAAACAAATATTTCAAATTTAGCAGGCGTACCTTCTATTGTATTTGGACTTTTAGGATTAACAGTGTTCGTTAGAGGCCTTGACCTTGGGGCAGTTGTCCTTGCAGGTGGGTTTACAATGGCACTTTTAGTACTTCCAGTTGTTGTTGTCGCAAGTCAGGAAGCGATTCGGGCGGTACCACAATACTTGAGAGAGGCTTCTTATGGGATGGGGGCAACGAAATGGCAGACCATTAAAAATGTGGTACTACCTGCAGCTATTCCGGGAATCTTAACGGGAGTTATTCTTGCCCTTTCTCGTGCAATTGGTGAGACTGCTCCACTAGTTGTTCTCGGTATTCCAGCTTTACTAATTCCACTTCCAGATGGGATTTTTGATAAGTTTACAGTGTTACCTATGCAAATCTATTATTGGACGATTGACTCTGCACTTGTTTCGGAATATGCAAACTTAGCAGCAGGAGCAATTGTAGTTTTACTCGTAGTATTGTTTATTATGAATTCAATTGCTGTAATCATTAGAAATAAGTTTCAAAGAAGATTTTAATGGATGATGGAGGGGTTTTCAAAATGGCAGTTATGACGGCAAGCGTTAAAAGAACAGTTGAGACATCGGGTGTTCAGGATAACACAGCTGATTCTAATAAGAAGGTCGTATATAATACTCGCGATTTAAATCTTTGGTACGGTGGGGATCAAGCATTAAAGAATATTAACCTCGAGATTTATGAAAATGAGGTTACGGCAATTATCGGACCTTCTGGTTGTGGTAAATCAACATTTATTAAAACGTTAAACAGAATGGTTGAACTAATTCCGGTAGTGAAAATTTCAGGTGATATCCTATATCGAGAAAAGAGTATCTTAGATAAAGGGTATAAGGTAGAAGACCTAAGAACTCATGTAGGTATGGTTTTCCAAAAGCCAAATCCTTTTCCGAAATCAATTTATGAGAACATTGCTTATGGTCCTAAAATCCACGGCATTAAAAATAAAAAGATATTAGATGAGATTGTTGAAAAAAGTTTACGTGGTGCAGCAATTTGGGACGAAGTTAAAGACCGTCTAAATGAAAATGCATATGGATTATCAGGTGGTCAACAACAACGATTATGTATTGCTCGTTGTCTAGCAGTTGAACCGGATGTTATTTTAATGGATGAGCCAACATCAGCTCTAGATCCAATTTCCACCCTTAAAGTAGAAGAATTAATGCAGGAATTAAAAAAGGACTTTAGTATTATTATCGTTACACATAATATGCAACAGGCTGCTCGTATTTCAGATAAAACTGCGTTCTTCTTAAATGGTGAAGTGGTTGAATATGATGAAACAGATAAAATCTTCTCTACACCGTCTGATAAGAGAACAGAAGATTATATTACCGGGCGTTTTGGATGATTTTGTTGGATGAGGAAAGTCGTGCGGTTAAGCGTACGATTTTCTTTAAATGCGAAGGGGGTTTCTTAGATGGTTGTTCGTGAAAGGTTTCAGTATGATATTAAAGAATTGCAAAAGAAATTAATAGAACTTGGTGAATTTGCAGATAATGCTCTAAAGAAATCTGTAGAAGCATTAGAAACGAAAAATATTGAATTAGCGTTAGAAATTATGGATGATGACAATAAAGCAGACATTATGTATGAAGAAATTAATGACTTTGCTATTTTGTTAATTGCAAAGCAATCGCCAGTAGCAATTGATTTGAGACGAATTATTGTTGCCATTAAAATTGCAACTGACATTGAGCGTGTTGCAGACTTTGCAGTTAATATTGCAAAATCTACCATTCGTATCGGAAACGAAGAGCATGTAAAACCTATCGTTCATATTAAAGAAATGTACGAAATCACTTCTAAAATGTTGAAATTGTCATTAGAAGCATTTACAGAAGAGGACGTTGTTAAAGCAAAGCAGGTAGCTGATATGGATGATAAGGTTGATTCTTTATATGGTGAGACGATTCAAGAGCTTCTTCGTATCAATCAGCAGAAGCCTGAATTCTTACCTCAAATTACTCAGCTATCATTTACATGTCGTTACTTAGAAAGAGCCGCAGACCACGTAACGAACATTGCCGAAAGCATTTTCTATGTAGTAAAAGGAAGACACTACGATTTAAACGATTAATAAATAGAACAAAAAAGCTAAAGAGAATTTCTCTTTAGCTTTTTGTAATGATTCTTGCTATTTCATCTTTGCTCATTTTGTTAGTCAATTCAAATGTACCAACTTGAACTTTTGTATTATAATTCTCGCTAATTAAATATTGTTCAAACTCAGCAGCATCCCCGATAATGCCCGCATTCGCTAAAAGCGATGAGATTTCAGCTGTACTCATTCCACTCTTAATCTCAAGTTCATAGGTTAGGACCTTTTCTTCTTCTTCATCAGTGAAATCTTCTTGTTCTTCGTTTTCCTCGATTCTTTCGTTATCCGCTTTTTCTTTTTTCTCTTCTACTTCTTTAGATAGCTCTTGTTCTTTAGCATATCCCTCAATAGCTGCTTTTTTTGCTTCCTCGAATTCTTTAACAGTTAACACTTCAAAGCCACTACTTTTTAAAAGTTCCTTTGCTTCCTCGTCTGTTAAATTAACCTCTCGTTTGTCTTCAAATATGAAATAGTAACTGCCTATGGCACTTACAGAGAATAACATACCAAACGCAAATGCTCTTAAGCTTTGTCTGTTCATTCGTTAATCTCCTCTAACTGAAAGTTCATTTATGATTCTTTGTACATCTTCAATGGAGAGAGAGGATTGTTTTGCAATCTGATCAAGTGACAAGCCTTGCTGGGCCAATGACCATACTTGGTTTTTAATAATAGCATGTATTTCTTTTTTGCTGCTCCCAGATGCATACGTTGGTAGCGGTTGTGGGAAATCTCCATCATTAACTAGAAGCTCTTCTTCTAGTACTTTTAACTTTCTTTTAATTTGATAAGTTTCTTGAATTTGTTGCATCGAGAGTTGCTCGAGCTCCGATTTGATTTCTTTATACCGGTCCTTCATAAAAAGGGAAACAATCATTAGCAAGAGTGAAAATGAAAGCAAACCGAACATAATGTATTCCATCATGTCACCTCATATGGACTAAATTTAACTACTAGATATACCTTAAATTTTTCCTCAAAGTAAAGTATAAAAATAAAAAATGAACAAAAGTATTTTAACATTATACAAGACAAAATTCGATGGTATCGTTAATAAATTCTAAAAAGAAATGAAACTTGTCGGATACAAGTCGTTTATCTGGCTAGAAAAATGTCGAATCGATACTGAAACTAATAAATATTAATTGTATAAAAAGAAATTACATTTAAGTATCAACTTATTGCCTAGGAAATACAAGATACGACAAAATGCGTTCATTGTTACAACTGGCTTTCGATGCTAACATTAAATATAGAAGATATAGGAATATTCGGGGTTACTTCAGCATATACTATAAATTTTTTGAGTAGAGGTGAGGATATGATTGAAGAAATCGTAAAGTTACGTAGGAAAGGTTTATCCTTTCGTAAAATTGCAAAGGAACTAGATTCTACTGTTGGTAAAGTTCAATATCAATGGAAGAAGTATAGCGAAATAGATACAGAGCTCTTAAATCAAAAGAATACAGTTAAAGTTTCAGGAGAGAACGATATAAAACAACAAGTTGGTCGGAGATTGACTCAGAAACTTCCAGGAATCAAAAAAGATGATCTTGTAGCTTGGTTATTAAATTCTGCTAGATTAATGGCGTTTTGGAGTGTTTCACCTCACAAGAAAGATTTGGTTTCTCGCTTTTATGGCCATCCATTTGAAAGCTATATACAAGTTCTAAAAGTACATGATGTATCGAGCATTATTTTTAATGGAAAGAATGCTCACTCATCTCAAGAAATTACTTTAATGAATGATGAAACTTATTGGATGATTAAAGGCTTGAAACCAGGGCGTTGCTACTGTCTGGAGATGGGTATTAAATTAACAGAACAAAAATTTCTACCATTACTCCGATCAAATACCATCCATGTGCCACGGACTAGTAGGGATCAGGTTGGTCAATTAACGGGGGATATCTCTAACTTCTTAAATAGTACCAATCATCCACCAAACTGGGTGGAACATGTTAGTACCTACAGTTATTATGAAAACTTGATTGAAAAGGAGGGGAAGTAAGTGGGGGTCTCTACCATTCAACTTATTGTTCACTCTAATGTTCCAGTAATTGATTATATAAATAGCACAAGTGTAGACAAAGAACGGCTCTTTACATTTACAGAGAATTTCATGTGCTTTCTTTCTGGATTAAAGAATCAACCTAGAACGATAAATCTTTCCCTAGCAATTCCACCTATATTCTACGAGATAATTGACAAACAGGAATTTAAAGAGGAGTTTGCTGTTTTTTTACAAAAAGATCGTGCAAACATTATTCCTTATCAACGATGGTTAAAGTGGAATGGAAACCTAATTCAAGTAATTCGTGAGTTAAGGAATCAGGGAAAACTGGATTTGTTAGCAACTCCGCTAACAGGTGCTATTTTACCGTACATATCCACCCAAACTGGCTTACAGCTTCAAGTTCAAAATGCGCTTTCCATCTTAGAGGATTATTTTTCTTGTCATCCTGAGGGCTTTTGGTTCCCCCGAGGTGCATACAGTCCTGGTCTAGATTTATGCTTGGTTACACTAGGACTAAAATATAGTTTTATTGATTCGAAAACTATTCATTTTGCAGATCCATCTCCGAGATTCAGTGAATCACCAGTTAAATCGCCACACGGGTTAATCTTTTACCCACTAGAAAGGAAGTTTCATGAATTCCTTATTAATAGTAATGAGTTAATGGATGATAACTATTATGGTTCTAAAAAAACGATTGCTCTTTCCCTTGAAGAATTCTGTGCATTGGAACATCATCATATAGAAAAAATAAATGAACTATTGAGAAACGGTGTTATAGAGATGGTTACATCCAAAGAGATACCTGATGTAGAGACAGTTCATTTATGCCCTTCCTTTCTAGAGGGATATCAACATTCTGAGCTGTTTATTCCTGAACAAATAGCCAATTGGACAGAATGCCACTTTATAGAAAAAGATATTGAGCGTTTACGTAAAGTGCTAACAGATGGCCAAATGCTTGAAATACGAACAGAAATGGAAAAGGAATGGCTTCTCTTAGTAGGGGGATTGTCAGACGGAAGTAATGTTGATGGGGATACACTAAAAAAACATGTAATTCGTTATTATTATTTAAGAAACTTACTAACGAAAGATGAAACGATTCAGTTTAGTAGTCTTCGGCAATCCGTTTTTACAAAACTTCCAAATCTAACAAAGGGACAAAACGTAGTTGAGGGGACAAAGCAGAAATTGTTAGTCTTAACATGGGAATACCCACCTAATGTGGTTGGGGGTCTTGCAAGGCATGTGCACGGTTTAGCGGAAGGGCTTGCTAAACTAGACTATGAAGTCCACATCATCACTACTTTAGTTGATCATCTTCCACCGTTTGAACGGGTCGGTAATGTACATATTCATAGAGTTAGGCCCTTAAACGAACATGATCATGATTTTATTGCTTGGACGTTTGGGTTAAACACGGCTATGGTTGAAAAGGTGACTGAACTTGAGACGATCCATCAATTCGAGTTAATTCATGCTCATGATTGGCTTGTAGGAGCAGCAGCTCTTTCCTTAAAAGAAAGATTGGATGTTCCACTCATCACTACCATACATGCTACAGAATACGGAAGAAATCAAGGAATCTATACAGAAATGCAAAAGTTCATCCACGAGAAAGAACGAGAATTGACAGAAGGTACGGATTTTATTATTACTTGCAGTGATTTTATGAAAAACGAAGTAGAGCAAGTTTTTAACATAGATAGCCAAAAGATAGCCATTATTCCTAATGGGATTAACGAACAAAATCAGGTGACAACGGATAGTGATGTGTTGATCAACTTCCCCATTCATTATTCCAAAAAGATGATTTTTTCAATTGGCAGAATGGTTCAGGAAAAAGGATTTGATACATTGATAGAAGCGGCTCATATCATGAGGGACTCTCATTCTGATTTGTATTTCATCATTGCAGGAAAAGGTCCTATGCTTGAAGAGTATCGTAAAAAAGTTAAAGAGCTGGCACTAGAAGACAAGGTATTCTTCGTTGGTTTTGTAAGTGATGAAGAGAGAAATGCATTGTTAACTCAGTGTGAAATGGCGGTTTTTCCAAGTCGCTACGAGCCGTTTGGAATTGTGGCATTGGAATCAATGTTGTTTGCCAAACCAACGATTGTGTCCAACGTTGGAGGATTAAAAGGAATTATCCAACATTCGAAAACGGGATTAATCATGACGCCTAATAGCCCTAAGAGCTTTATAGAGCAAGTTGATTTTCTTTTACATCATAAGGATGTTTCAATAGAAATGGGTCTAAATGCAAAGAAAGTGATAGAAAGTCTTTTCAGCTGGAGAAGAGTAGCTGAAGAAACGAAAAGGATATTCGACGAGACCTTATTAAACTGCAAGATATAGGAGGGTATTATGAAAGGGGTTATTATGGCAGGGGGAAAGGGTCAAAGACTTCATC
Organism: Cytobacillus spartinae; assembly: GCF_042865285.1. Taxonomy (NCBI): domain Bacteria; kingdom Bacillati; phylum Bacillota; class Bacilli; order Caryophanales; family Bacillaceae; genus Cytobacillus; species Cytobacillus spartinae. The sequence goes on from NZ_JBIACK010000010.1 coordinate 9,306, forward strand.
CATTAACGTTACAGACTCCTAAACCTCTTGTCCCAATCATGAACACCCCTGTCATCGAGTCCAGTATCTACTGGCTCAAATCACAAGGGATTACGGACATTGCGATTACGCTCCATTATTTAAGTGGAAAAGTCATTAAATTTCTTGGGAACGGAAGTCGTTACGGTGTAAACCTTACTTACTTTGTTGAAGACAATCCTCTTGGTTCCGCAGGTGGAATCAGATCCTTAAGCGGGTATCTTGATGAAACGTTTGTAGCGATAAGTGCGGACCTTCTTACAGATTTCGATATAAAGGATGCCATTCATTTTCATAAAGAGAAAAAAAGTCAATTTACCATCCTTACAACTAAGGTTTCTTATCCTGAACAGTATGGGGTGGTTTTAAGGTATAAAGATGGTAGTATTCGTAAGTTTATTGAAAAGCCCTCAAAGAATTTATCGTGTAGTGACCAAGTAAATTCAGGTATTTACCTTATAGAGCCTGATATTCTCAAATGGATCTCACCAAATACATTTTGTGATTTTAGCCATCATTTGTTTCCAATTTTTTTATCAGAGGGGATTCCTTTTTATTCATATGAAAAGGGCGGTTATTGGATTGATATAGGGCATTTGTCCACATATCTTCAGTCACAAAAAGAATTATTATCTCTACAAGAAAAGGTCCCTTTAGGCTATACAGAAATTGGGCATCAAATTTGGGTGGGTCCAAACACAGCAATCCATGAGTTAGCATCCTTACAGGGTCCCCTTTTAATTGGCGCCAATTGTATCATTGAAAATGGTGTTAGTGTATCGGGAGGAACGATCATTGGTGAAGGAACAAAAATAAACCCTTTTGCTTCTATTTCTGCTTCTATCATTTGGGATAGAGTTGTGATTGATTCGAATGCAAGTTTAAATGGGACTGTTGTTGCTAGCAATAATCATATTGGTGAGAGAACCATTCTTTTAAAAAACAGTGTGACTGGCCAATTTGTCAGAATAGGGAAAGATTGTGTCATCGGTGAAAACGTGCAGGTTGAACCAGATAAAGTCATACCAGATTCCTCCTATTTTAAAAAAGTGCAGGTAGAAAAACTCCCAGGAGTTCAGGGGAGACCAGTACCTGTAGTGGGTGATAAAGATAGAAAATCAAAAGGGATTAAAGTAGCAACTGTGTATTGTCCGAATTCAATTAAGGCGAGGATTATTAGACAATTAATTGAAGAAGGCGGCGTAGAAGAAATTGACTTATCCGAAGGAATAAAGTTTATTCATGATGAAGCTAGTTGGACTCAAATATATTCAGGTGAAAAAGACGGAGCATTAGTTGTTTGTTCGCACTCCAAAGACGAGAAAATGGCACTAGAGATTACAAGGTATTATGTACAACAAATAAAAAACTATCAAAAGGTGTAGATGAAAATGGAAGCCAAAACATATTTGTCTATGGAAGAGGAAGTGGTGAAACATCCTTTTTCTAGATGTCAATTAGTGACAACGCCAGGTATTTGGATAAATGGTAGAACTTATTGGGTACACAACGGTCATGAAAAAATTGTTACCGAGGAATCCATTACGATTCAGATGAAAGAACATTTTGTCCACTCAAAGATAAAATTGCACGAATTATCTGTTAAGAACCATAACAACCAACCTATAAAGATAAAGCTACTATGCATGAATCAACATCAATATCCCGTGCAAGATCATTTTACGTTTGTTTCTCCTACAGAGAATGTCTTATTTCATCTAACAAATAAAACAGTTTTTTTAGTAAATGGATGTTGTCAGGGGAAAGAGATGGAACAAATGACGGTCCAGCCGTTCTGGAATGCTCATACAGATCAAATTTGGAGAAATGAAAAGATTGGCAATCTACATTATCAACCAATGGCAAAGGGGACCGTTGCAAGTATTTTCTCTTTAAATATGGAAATTCCAGCTAAAAAGACGGCTAAAGGACACTCATGGATTATCTATGGGAAAAATAAAGAGGAGCTATCTCGTTTAAATAAGGCACTTTTGAAAAAACAGACTAGCAATTCCTTTTAAAAAGTGATATTATAGAAAAGTCGTATGAACGAACTAGCATGAACATAGTTTGGAGGGAAATAACATGCGTGTAAACATTACTCTAGCTTGCACTGAAACTGGTGATCGTAACTACATCACTACGAAAAATAAACGTAATAACCCAGATCGTATTGAGCTGAAAAAATACAGCCCAAGATTAAAGCGTGTTACATTACACCGCGAAACAAAATAAGCAGTGGGGATTTTTCCCGTTGCTTTTTTTGTTGTCTAAAAAGATTAAAATACTACCAATAATGTAAAAGATTGTATAAATACATAATATCGGCTCAAATTTGTAAGATGGAAATGAATGACGAAGTAAATGAGGAGGATGTCTATGTTAAGTAAAAAGGATCTGCGTAAAAAACTTCAAAGTCAGCTATCTTCAATAACGAAACCACAATATGAATATCTATCCTATACCATTTCAAATAACCTCTTTATGAATCCTGTATGGCAAAAGTCAAAAGTAATTGGAATTACCATCTCAAACCCGCCTGAGGTTGATACGTTTCAAATCATTCGTAAAGCTTGGGAGGAGAATAAAACGGTAGTAATACCAAAGTGTGACCCCAAGGCTAGAGTAATGAATTTTAGAACATTAACGGCATTTAATCAGTTGGAAACGGTGTATTCTGGTTTGCTCGAGCCGATTGAAGAAATGACGAAAGAGACTAATTCAAACGAGATTGATTTATTAGTTGTTCCGGGATTAGCTTTTACTCGCGAAGGTTACAGGCTAGGTTTCGGTGGAGGTTATTATGACCGCTACTTAGGGTCCTATAATGGGAAAACAGTGTCCTTGGCATTTCACCAACAAATTTTAGACCATATACCTGTTGAAGAGCATGATCTACCCGTTTCACAAATAATTACAGATCAGGAATCTATTTTGATTGATGTTTAATATCGTTGTGTTACTTTTATTTATATTGGTAACAGTTCTGTTAGGTTATTTCCTGCGCTTTCTAACGATCTCAGGAAGCGTAGCAGCGGCTGTTGTGGGTATTTTTACAGCCCTAGGATTAGGATTAAAAGGATTACTCCTATTAGGGTTGTTTTTTGCTTCATCAAGTTTGTTGTCAAAATTTAAGAAAATCCATAAAAAACAGGTTGAGGATCGACATGCTAAAGGATCACAAAGAGACTGGGAGCAGGTAGTTGCAAATGGGGGAGTTGCTTCAGCTATGAGCATGGCATATGCCTTTCATCCAGATTCTCTTTGGGTTATCGCTTTTTGTATAGTAATCGCTAGTTCCAATTCTGATACTTGGGCTTCTGAAATAGGAGCCTTAAGTAGAAATTCACCCATATCTATTCATACGTTTAAAGTGGTCCCAAAAGGAACTTCCGGTGCCATGAGTTTATTAGGTACAAATGCAGCGATAGTAGGCTCTCTCGTAATTGCTTCCTTCTCAATGTACTTATTTCAACTCAGTTTGCTAAGTAGTTTTATCATTTTTATATCCGGTTTTTTAGGAAACATAATAGATACGATTTTTGGAGCCTATGCCCAAGCATTATATCGTTGTCGTGAATGTGATACAACAACTGAAAAACGCACCCATTGTGGATTAGAAACTCAGTTGCTTAAGGGTAGCCATCTACTTAATAATGACGTCGTGAATTTCCTTTCTGGATTAATCGCTGTGATCATTGGAATCATTCTATATAAACTGTAACAATATTGTTAAAAATACCGTAATGGACGAATCCGTTTCCTAAGAATCTTGTAGTACAATAATCATATTTAGGAAAATATAAGGTAGTAAAACTTTGAGAGGTGATTCGTTTGAAAGATCGTATTAACCGTGTTGCACTAGTGGGTACTGGTTTTGTGGGTTCTAGCTATGCATTTGCATTATTGAATCAAGGAGTTACGGAAGAGCTTGTTTTAATTGATTTGAATAGGGAAAAATCAGAAGGAGATGCTATGGATTTAAATCATGGTTTACCATTTGCTCCTTCGCCAACTAGAATCTGGTTTGGTGATTATTCTGACTGTAAGGACGCTGATTTGGTCGTCTTATGTGCAGGTGCCAATCAGAAACCTGGAGAAACACGACTTGATTTGGTTGAGAAAAACACTCGTATTTTCAAAAGTATTGTAGAAGAAATCATGGCTAATGGGTTTGATGGCATATTCTTGGTTGCGACAAATCCTGTTGATATATTAACCTATGCTGTATGGAAGTTTTCAGGATTACCAAAGGAAAGAGTAATTGGTTCGGGTACGATACTAGATACAGCAAGATTCAGATTCCTTCTAGGGGATTACTTTAATGTCGATACCAGAAATGTACATGCTTATATTGTCGGAGAACATGGGGACACGGAGTTACCCGTTTGGAGTCACGCAGACATTGCCGGAAAAACAATATCGGATTGGGTTAAAAAGGAAGAGCATTATAAACAAGAAGATTTGGACGAATTGTTCTTAAACGTTCGTGATGCAGCTTATCACATTATTCAACGTAAAGGGGCAACTTATTATGGAATTGCAATGGGGCTAGTGAGGCTAACGAAAGCAATTTTACAAAATGAAAATTCGGTATTAACCGTTTCAGCCTATTTAGATGGAGAGTATGGTCATAAAGATATCTACATCGGTGTACCAGCTGTTGTAAATAGAAGCGGAATAAGAGAAGTGATTGAGCTTGATTTAAATAATAGTGAAAAAGAAAAGTTTGATCACTCGGTAAGTGTACTAAAGAAAACGATGGAGCCAGTTTTAAAAGTAACAGATTAAGGACTAATCTTATAAGCAGATATTGAAAAAAACGAATTTCTTCTATTATATATATATCACGGTTACAAAAAAAATTTACTAAAATGATGGATAATGATTCATTCATTTTCTCACACTATTTTTAGGAGGGATGAAAATGGGTCGTTTGCTATCCTTTATATTGATTGGAATAGGTGGATTTTATCTTTTTCAAAATCGTTTTCGCGTAGTTAACATTGTTTTTGGAAATCCCATGATACGGAGGGTTTTTGTGACTTCAATCATGAGTATCCCAGCTGTTCGAAATCGAATGATGAAAACTGTATTTCCCCAGCCTAATAATTGGTAATACTTTATTATGAAAAGGCCTCTCGGGGTCTTTTTATTTTGGGGTTGATTGAAAGAACCATGTTAATCCTAGATACTGTGTTATTTGAGAGTAAGTCATTCGATTTCATAAGAAAATTGAAATAGTCAATGTGTCACTTAACATCCTTCAAGGGTTATTTTTATGATTAAAGAAAGAAATTGTTTATAATGCATATAGATGAAGTAAATTAGAGTAAAAAAGACCCAATCCACTTTACAAACGTGTGAATATCGATTCTTAGATATAAAGGTAACGAAAGTAGGGGGAATATTGAAGTATCAAGAGGATTATATATTCTGGAGATTGGCATACTTCTTAATCAATAACCAAGAGTATCGGATTATCCAGTTATCGAAAGATCAAAATGAATTATGGTTAGAGAAAACTGAGAATAAAAAATATCCACTTATAAGGTTGCTCCGGTATGATTTAGATTGGAGCAATTGGATGCAAAGAGACATCGAACGTACTGCCATTAATGGGGAGAATATTCGCAAACAAGTGTCCAGAAGGGAAATGAATGTTCTTAATGTCTATGTATCGGCTTTTGTCCCTGTAGATGATTATGAATATATCATTCAAAAACCTTTCGACCATCCAAGGTTAAAGAAAATAAAGGTGGATTCCTTACTTGTAAGCAGACAATCTTATCGAGACGTTATACACAGAATTGAAAATCTATTCGATGATTCCATTAATTTAAATGAGAAAGATGAATTTCACGAAGAAGAGATTGAACAGCTTAAACAAGTTACTTTAACAAAGGCTGTAAATCGAATTAAAACGGAAAAGGCACTATTTGAATTTGGTAAGCCATTCTTTACATACTTCTTTATTGCCATTCAAGTAATTGTTTTTTTATTACTTGAGTTAAATGGGGGAAGTACGAATACATCTACACTTATCCAGTTTGGAGCAAAATTTAACCCTCTTATCATTGAAGGAGAGTGGTGGCGCTTTCTATCACCTATCGTTCTTCATATTGGAATTTTTCATTTACTCATGAATACACTAGCCCTCTATTTTTTAGGGACAGCTGTAGAAAAGATTTATGGTAACAGTAGATTTTTATTTATATACTTAATTGCCGGTTTTTGTGGATCTGTAGCTAGCTTTATATTTAGCCCAAATTTATCAGCTGGAGCAAGTGGTGCTATTTTTGGTTGCTTTGGAGCACTATTGTATTTTGGATTAATATATCCAAAACTTTTTTTCAGAACAATGGGAGCCAACATATTAGTTGTGCTTGCAATTAATTTATCATTTGGTTTTACCATTCCTGGCATTGATAACGCTGGGCACATTGGCGGTTTAATTGGTGGCTTCCTAGCAACAGGTATCGTACACTTCCCTAAGAAAAAGAAGGTGTTACTTCAAAGTTTATTCTTTCTCCTAACCATTGGGATTACAAGTGGCCTCCTTGTTTTTGGTTATAATAACCCGTCAGCTATCGTTGATGAACAATCAATATTTGTTATGGCACAAGAGCATATTCAATCCGAAGAGTATGAAAAAGCTTATTCCTTACTAATTGAATACATGGACTCAAACGAACAATCAGCTGAGCTTTACTTCCTCCTTTCTTATGTAGAGATTAAGCAAGATAAAATAGATGATGCAAAAGAAAATTTACTAAAGGTTATTGAAATAAAACCAAGCTTTCATGAAGCTCACTACAATTTGGCCCTTGTTTACTTAGAACAACAAGATCTTGAAGAAGCGAAAAAGTATGCCAATCAGGCAGTGGAATTAAAGCCTAAACAATCTGATTATGTTGAGCTATTAAAAAGGTTAGATCGTTAGAGAAGATTTTGCCGAAGGAGAATGGAGTCTCCACTGCTCGTTTCAATTAATACTAACAAATGTGATTGATCATTTGAAATCATAATCAAAGGGATTGTACTGTCTATAGGTTCCGTGACGGTACCGTCTCTTTTTTTAATTCCTAGGAAATAGTTTTTATACAGACCCTCCCATAGATTCCCAACTAATTCTTTCGTCTCAATCTCTGTTAACCCAGGAATGGATTTGTCTTGGAATCGGTTGATATCCGTTAAGGGAAAAATAAAATAGTCCTGTTTATTAAGTGAAAGAGCCTGTAGGGATTTTGACCAACTATAATCTAATTGTTGATTAGTAATTTGGTCTAAGATTTCTTTCCACTCCTGCTCTTCCTTAGATACAGGGATTCTAAAAGATTGGAGTGGGCTAAAAGACGAGTCAATTATATACAACTTATCAGTTGATATATTTTGTGCACTAAAGATCCCATCTTCATTATTTGTGTGAATTTCTGAATGATGAAAGGTTATTGTTTCAAAACGACTACTTTCTTTCCCTGATATTTCACTTTCCTGAACTAATTGATCCGTGTTCTCTTCCCATTCCCCCATCTTCCCTTTTAAACGTCCGTTTACGTATAAGAAGCTTATATCTTGCCTTAAATAAGCGTCTCTGTCCAAAGTAGAGCCGACCCGCCATTGAAGAGAAAATTCACCAAGTTTTTTTCTTTCGTTTAACGTTAACGTCGAATAACTAGATTTATATTTTATTGAAGGATCAATAGGGAAAAACGTGATACTTTCTTTAGCATCATACTTTTGCAATAGAATATACCCCGTTATGATAATCATTAAGCCAAAAATAATAGTAGAAACAAAGCCTCTTTTCATATGTTTCCCTCACTTATATTTCTGAAATACAGAGAAGTTGTCCTTGTTAACAAACTATATGACATCTTTATTTAGGAAATGCCAATGTCGAGTATGTTTTTAGATGTGGATGTCTAAGATGTTGATAGTAAACATGGAAACTCGTGGAAAAGTATAGATTGATTGAGGTGGAAAGATGAAAGAGGCACCAAAAAAGCTTGTTCATAGTGAATTAAAGGAGAATGTTGCTTATTTAAAGGAAGCACTCGGAGTTGAAAAAAGCTTTGATGTGATTCAGCTGGATGTTGAATACGCTGAAAAAGAAATGGCTTTTTATTTTATTGATGGATTTGTTAAAGATGATATTCTCCATCTTCTAATGAAGTTTCTTGCAAGAGTAAATAAAGACGAGTTAGAATCCGATACACTGGAAAAATTACTCAAAACCTATATCCCCTATGTTGAGGTTGAAACTACAGATGATTTAGATAATGTTGTTTCCATGGTTCTTGCGGGACCAACTGCATTAGTCGTTGATGGGATAGATAAGGTTATCATTATAGATGCACGTACCTATCCAGTTCGGGGGCCTCAGGAGCCTGACATAGAACGAGTTGTCAGAGGCTCAAGAGATGGTTTTGTGGAAACACTTGTCTTTAATACGGCCTTAACGAGAAGAAGAATACGCGATCGAACATTAAGAATGGAGTATATGCAGGTTGGAAGAAGGTCTAAAACAGATATCGTTGTCAGCTATATTGAGGATATCGCTGATCCTCAAATGGTCAAACAAGTAAAAGATGCAATAGCTAAGATTGACACAGATGGGTTACCGATGGCAGAAAAGACAGTTGAAGAATTTATCTCTGGTAGGCATTGGAATCCCTTTCCTGTAGTGAGGTATACAGAGCGCCCTGACACGGTTGCTTCTCATCTGTATGAAGGTCACGTATGTATCATTGTAGATGGATCACCAAGTGTAATTATTACACCAGTCACCTTTTGGCATCATCTACAACATGCAGAAGAATATCGAAATAAGCCAATTATTGGGGCATATTTACGGCTGGTTCGTTTCTTAGCTGTATGGGCTTCCATATTCCTTTTACCATTGTGGTACCTTTTTGCCATAGAGCCAGAAATTGTTCCAGATGCCATAAAGTTTATTGGGCCAAATGAATCAGGGGCTGTCCCCTTATTCCTGCAATTTTTAATCATTGAAATCGGTATTGATATGTTAAGGATGGCGGCCATACATACTCCATCTGCATTAGCGACTGCACTAGGGCTTGTGGCAGCACTCATGATTGGGCAAGTGGCAGTAGAAGTAGGGTTACTAACGAATGAAGTCATTCTTTATCTAGCCATTGCGGCTTTAGGAACATTTGCAACCCCTAGTTATGAGCTTAGTCTAGCGAATAGACTAGTTAGAATAGGGTTACTAATATTGACAGCTTCATTTCAAACATACGGATTTGTTATTGGAGTGATGTTGTTAATTCTGCTCCTATCTAGAATGCAGTCATTCGGTGTTCCATATTTATGGCCCTTTATCCCATTTAATTATAGAGGGTTAAGGGACGTGTTATTACGTTCACCAATGCCGTTGAAAGATAGAAGGCCTAAAATTCTACACCCAAAAGATCCAGATCGCTAACAATTAACCCTTGTTCCTGATGGAATAAGGGTTAATTGTTTTCTTTTACCATAATTGAACTATTTTTTGACAACTTAGTTACTTTTCCTTCATACATGCGGAAAGTACTGAATTAATCTTGAGGCGTAAATGTTTTTAGATTATACTTTGATTGTAATAAGCTTAATTTTATTCAATATGAGGTTACTATGAAAAATATTTATGAAATACAACAGTACTTAAAGAAGTATGGAACCATAATTTATGTTGGTGACAGAGTTGCTGACCTAGAATTAATGGAGTCCGAGTTAAAAGATCTATATCAATCACAAATAATGGATCCAAAGGATTTTCAGACGGCCCTTTTACTCATACGACATGAAATTCAAATGTTAAAAGATAAAAGGCATTAATTACTTTATTAACGGAAATATATGTTGAAGAATCCATAAAGGAAAAGGTGAGCAAGATGACAGAAAAGTGGCTTGTAGGTGTTGATCTAGGTGGAACCACAACGAAGCTGGCATTTATAAATTATTACGGTGAAATTATTCATAAATGGGAAATTCCTACTGATAATAGCGATGAAGGTAAGAATATTACCATTAACATTGCTAAGGCAATTGACCAAAAACTAAATGAGATAGGTCAGTCGAAGGATAAGCTTCTTGGAATTGGAATGGGAGCTCCGGGACCAGTGGACTATTCAACAGGGATTATTTATAATACGGTGAATTTAGGCTGGAAAGACAACTATCCACTAAAGGACCTACTAGAAGTCGAAACTTCCTTACCTGCTTTCATAGATAATGATGCAAATTGTGCGGCTCTAGGTGAAATGTGGAAGGGCGCAGGCGATGGTGCCAAGGACCTTGTTTGTGTCACTCTCGGTACAGGGGTTGGTGGTGGAGTAATTGCTAATGGAAATATTGTTCAAGGTATTAGCGGCGCCGCAGGTGAAATCGGGCATATAACTTCAGTTCCAGAAGGTGGGGCACCTTGTAATTGCGGTAAAAAAGGATGTCTTGAAACCGTTGCTTCTGCAACAGGTATTGTACGAATCGCAACAGAAAGAGTTAAGAATGGTAGTACTGGAAAGCTATATGAAATATTTGAAAAAGATAAGAAGGTTACAGCAAAGGATGTATTTGATTGCGCGAGAGAACAAGATCCTATAGCTCTTGAAGTAATTGAAGAAGTGTCCTTCCATCTTGGATTAGCTCTTGCTAATCTAGGGAATACACTAAACCCTGAAAAGATTGTATTAGGCGGCGGAGTTTCCAAAGCGGGTGATATTTTACTGCAATCCGTACAAAAGAATTTTGATAAGTTTTCGTTTTCACGAGTTAAAGAGTCCACAAAAATTGCGGTTGCTACATTAGGTAATGATGCGGGTGTAATTGGTGCTGCATGGCTCATGAGAAATTCAATAAAGTAGTTTAAATAGTTATTTTGTAGGAGTGTCCCACTAGTTGGGGCACTTCTTTTGTCTTTTTGTGTCTAAAGTTTCATTTTTCTGAAATTGGACAATCGTGAAACTTTTTTTAGTTGAATTCGTCTTATAAATGTGTGGTAATTAAGTAATTAACCAAAAATTTAGTCTACAACAGTACTATTAAATTGGGTTTGATTTTTTGTAAAAAAAGTATTAAGATAAAGTTTGATTATTTGAAGTAACCTTAAAATGTAAAAATAATCCAAAAAATCCCATGCTTATTTTTGGTAACAGGAGGTAACAAAATGAGCAATCAAAAGTGGTCAAAGATCTCTTTAATTGCATTTGCAGCAATTTTGCTTTGGCTTAAAACGTATATTGTCTATAAAACTAGTTTTGATATAAAAATAGAAAACTGGAAACAAGAGTTTATCCTTTTCATCAATCCAATTAGCTTTATCATGTTCATATTTGGAATTGGCTTGTTTTTAAAGGAAAAGAAACGAAACATCTATATTGTTGTGTCAAGCTTCCTTATATCAGCTGTTCTATTTGGAAATGTTGTATTTTATCGTTTCTTTAACGATTTTCTTACGATTCCGGTATTGTTCCAAACAAGCAATATGTCTGATCTTGGAAGCAGTGTAAATGAGTTATTGTCACTAGCAGACTTACTATACTTTGCTGACTTCTTTATCTTACTTGCAGTACTATTGATGAAACCTACGTTTATTGTTAACCGTGATTACACAAAGGTTAGTCGTAGAGCTTTCTTTTTAGTGGCTGTTGCTATATCTTTCTTTAATTTAGGCTTAGCTGAGACAGAACGTCCACAACTCTTAACTCGTACTTTTGACAGAGAGATGTTAGTAAAAAACATCGGAACCTATAACTACCACATTTACGATGCTTTTTTACAATCAAAGTCATCTGCTCAAAGAGCTTTAGCTGATGGAAGTGAATTAGTTGATATTGAGAACTATATCCATGCTAACTATAAGCAACCAAATGATGAAATGTTTGGGATTGCAAAGGGTAAGAATGTGATCTTAATCTCAATGGAGTCTACACAGAATTTTGTTATTAACGAAACCGTCAACGGTCAAGAAATTACTCCTTTTCTAAATGATTTTATTAAAGAAAGTTATTACTTTGACAACTTCTATCATCAAACTGCTCAAGGTAAAACATCAGATTCGGAATTTATTGTTGACAACTCTTTATATGGTCTAAGCCGTGGAGCGGTATTCTTTACACACTCAGGTAATGAATATAAAGCAACGCCAGAGATTCTATCGGAAAATGGCTACTTTACTGCTTCATTGCATGCTAACAACAAGAGCTTCTGGAATCGTGATATTATGTATCAATCGCTTGGCTATGAGCGTTTTTACTCTTTACCTGATTATGAAGTTAATGAAGACAACTCTGTTGGTTGGGGTATGAAAGATATTGAATTCTTTGAACAATCTGTCCAACACTTAAAAGAAATGCCAAAGCCGTTCTATTCAAAATTTATTACGTTAACAAACCACTTCCCATTCGAATTAAATGAAGAGGATCTGTATATACAACCATATGACTCTGATAATAAAACTGTAAATAATTACTTCCCGACTGTTCGTTATCAGGATGAAGCACTTAAGTTGTTCATCGAGCAACTTAAAGCTGAGGGCTTATATGACGATTCAATTATCATTCTATATGGTGACCACTATGGAATCTCAGAAAATCATAATAAGACGATGGGTGAATTTTTAGGAACAGAAGTTACTCCATTTGTAAGTACTCAGCTTCAAAAAGTACCTTTAATCATTCATATTCCTGGTCATGAAGGAAAAACGATTTCTAAGGTTTCAGGACAAATTGATCTAAAGCCAACGCTCCTTCATTTATTAGGGATTGATACAAAAAGAAATATTGAGTTTGGTACAGACTTATTTGCTGAGGATAAAACAGATTTTACGGTTTTACGTGATGGAAGTTTTATAACAAAGGATTTTCTATACACTCGTGAAACATGCTATGAAAAGGCAACGGGTGAGCCAACTGACGTAGCTGCTTGCGAGCCTTATATGGAAAAAGCTAAAACTGAATTAGAATACTCAGACAAGATTGTTTATGGAGATTTACTGAGATTCTATAAGAATATGTCTACCAATACGGATGCAATCCAACCAAATTAAAACATAGAAAAAGTCTGCTTAGAAGGCAGGCTTTTTTTGTTTGTTTTATATGAATACAGGGAAGGGATTTTTGTAAGAATTTCCTAACTTTATACAGATTTTCTATGTCATTTTTTACGATTAACATCATATGTATCAGTTAATGGAAAGGAGGAGAATAAAATGAAAGTGCAAGTCAGATCTGGAGATTCCCTCTGGTATTATAGCCAGCTTTTTATGATTCCTTTAAACCTTCTCATTGACTCAAATCCTAATATTAATCCAGCTGCCTTACAAGTAGGGCAGAACGTAAATATTCCGGGGTTTGACTTACAATCATATACGATACAAAAAGGGGACACACTATGGAGGTTGGCAACAAGTAGAAATCTTTCGGTTGATGCGTTGTTATTATTAAACCAAGAGATTAATCCAAATAAATTACAAGTAGGACAAAGAATTTTTCTTCCAAGAAGAGTTATAACCAGAATTGTTAATGAGAGACAGGAGTACGACTTTGAAACTCTTACCGAAGACATAAGAGAGCTTTCAGAGATATATCCTTTTATCAAGGTTAATACAATAGGAGAAAGTGTTTTAGGTAAACCTATACAAGAAATTCGCCTAGGAAAAGGCACGAAGAAAATACACATGAATGCTTCTTTCCACGCAAATGAGTGGATAACGACACCTGTACTGATGACGCTTTTAAATACATTTTTACTGTCATTAACTAATGCTAGCTCTGTAAGAGGAATTACCACCATGCCTTTATATAACAGTGTTGATCTTTCGATTGTTCCTATGGTTAACCCTGATGGGGTAAATTTAGTATTGAATGGACCTCCACCCGAGGTAAGGGAACAAGTATTAAAGATTAATAACGGCAGTACCGATTTTAAAGGGTGGAAAGCCAATATTCGCGGTGTGGATTTAAATAATCAATATCCCGCTCAATGGGAGGTTGAAAAAGAAAGAACACCGGCAAAAGCACCAGCACCAAGGGATTTTCCTGGAGATGCCCCATTAACAGAGCCAGAAGCGATTGCGATGGCGGAACTGGCCCGTAATAATAATTTCGATAGAGTTCTTGCTTTCCACACACAAGGAGAAGAGTTTTACTGGGGTTACGAAGGTCTGGAGCCTGCCATATCAAGTAGGTTAGCCCAGGAATTTCAACGGGTAAGTGGATACAGATCTGTTCGTTATATTGATAGCTATGCAGGTTATAAAGATTGGATCATTAAAGAGTTCCGAAAAGCTGGATTTACGCTAGAGCTAGGGAAAGGGATAAATCCATTACCATTATCTCAATTCAATGAAATTTATGAGGAAGTGTTAGGGATTTTCTTAGTATCTATGCTTATCTAGCCTCTATTGACCCTTAGAAATAATGATTTGAAAATAAAAACAGCTTGTGTTTATTGATAAAAGTAATTAAAATTTGTTATTGGTTGTAATTAAAGTTAGTTGATTAACAGCGAAACTTAAAAAGCCGTTCTTCGGCTTTTTTCCTATTTTAGGATTTTGTTTGAATTCTTTGAAACATTTATAGGGTGAATAACGTATTAGGATATGAGGGAAGGAGGGATCTAATGGGGAAGAGAACTTTTTTTTGGATATTTATCGTCATGGTGGCGCCGGTACTTTTTCTGAGTGGATGTACCAAGGAAAAGATTGTAGAGTTTCATCCCCTTTCTAAACATGATACAGAGATCTTGAAGCAAACCATCCCTTACTCTTTTTTAGGAAAGGATTATGTGGTTCCCATCTCACCTGAGGTTGGCAGTTTTTACTCAGTAAGTGGATGGTTGAATGATCGAAAAATTATCTACATAACGGAAACCTCAAGAAGTGCAAATATATACGTATATGATTTACAAACAGGTAAAAGCAAGTTATTCCACGAAAGCTCGAACCCTATTGTTTCGATAGAAATAAGCCCTTCAAAAAAATACATTTTAGTACACTCTTCTCCTAGTACCTATGAGGGACTTATTACGGTTTTTAATATAGAAGGAAAGGAAGTTGCTTCAAAAGAGATACAATCAAATGAATTAGCCTTTCAGTGGAATTCCTTTAAAGAAAATCTTATATTAATATCTGCCTTTACAGAAGAGTGGGAGTATAGTCTTTACGAATTCAATCTTTTAGAACAAACGTTACATGACATTAAGCTTCCTAACCCGTTTGCATATTGGTTAAACAATAAGGAAGTGGTTTACCTTGGATGGGATGAGAGTAACCCTTCGTTCTTTGCATCTTTAATGAAGCACGACCTTGTAAATCAAACGAGCAGAGAAATACTCCCTAGTGTTTATCAGCTAGCATCTGTAGGAAGGCATTTACTTACCATCACGGTAGATGAAAATAATCTAAAAGAAGCTCAATACACCATTTATTCGGATACCTTTAAACAGCTTAAGACCTTTGTAATTCCTCATTTAACAAGGTTTTCTGACTGGCTAGTTCCTTTTTATGATTTTAATGAGTCTCTAGGAAGATTCTTGACATTTAAACCTTTGTATAGCAGTGAAGTGGATACCTATGCGGAAGGCTTCGATCTCGTTTCCTATCATTTAGATTCGGAAGAACACGAAGTTCTTTTTAGTGGGTTGGTTAATGAACCTATAAGTTGTTCACCAAGTGGAGTGTTATGTTTGTACGGCTATTACTTTGAGAAGTTAATAGATCTAAAGTCGAAGGAAATCATAAGCATAGTGGAGTAATAAATAATAACATACATAATAGAAAAAGGAGATTTAACATGGCTATTGTTGATGTAACAGTTATACCTATTGGAACGACAACACCAAGTGTAAGCTCTTATGTAGCAGATATTCAAAAAGTCCTAATGGGCTATCAGGAAAAGGGACTCATCCGATTTCAGCTAACTCCCATGAATACGATTATTGAAGGGGAATTACCAATATTATTTGAAGTGATTCAAGCCATGCATGAAGTTCCATTTGAAAAAGGAATCGTTCGTGTTGCAACAAATATTAGAATCGACGATCGTCGTGATATGTCTAGAGCTATGGAAGAGAAAGTGAACAGAGTGTTGTCTCAAATAGAAGAAGAATAAAAAAGGACTGGCAAAGCCAGTCCTTTTTTAAATAATATCTCTTACAATTAGTGTGCGATTGGATAACCGTGGTTTAATACGGTCATCACAGTAAACCAGCCAAAAATGGCGAAAGTTCCACCAGCAAACACGATACCAAGAAGATTCTTGTTTTTAAGTGAAGTAAAAGTACCATATCCTGCAAGGATTGTAACCAAAGCGAAAATAATGACTAATCCCATTATGAAAGCCCCCTTTATGTAAGATCAGCAGGCAAATGCCTCTTTTTTTAATCATACAACTTTATGCTAATAGTTTAGATTCGTATACTATTTTATAGTTTTTTTTTCTATTTGTCGAGGTCAAAAAATGACACTTCTATGTCATATGCTTGAGCTGTCTTCCTTATAAGAGGTTCAAGTGATTCATCAACAAAAAAGAATTCTTTTGAGTCGCTAATTGTTTTTACTACAAGATGTTCCTCTAGTTGATACTTAAACATTTCAATCCCTTTCTCTGTACCACTCACAATGGAAAAAATAAGGACTAAATCATGTAAAAGGTAGGTGTGATCTGACTGAGAAGCAAGGCTATAATCGAAATAGAGTTCGCCTAAGGTACCTGATGGGATAAGTATAAGTTTGTGGAATTCAATGTAGATTCCAACCTCTTGCATAAGCTCTCTTGCTTGCTCAGCACCTTCTAATGAGTCAAAGATAAAAATAGTCTCAGCCCTTTCAATGAAATGAGGCACATCACATAGTATTTTCTCAAACTCAGGTAACTCTTCAATAATATAATCAGCTTCTATGCCATATATCAGTTTCATTTCATTTACTCCTTAAAAATCATGTTAATAAAGGCTGTTTTCGTATAGATAGTTGCTATTCGTATATGGGCTCCAACACGAATTTGTGCTGTTTCGTGGCATCTTTTCTCCCGAATTAATAGAAAACAGCACCATATTCCGTTCAAAAGCAGTTTAAAGTATTTATATAGTAACAAAGTGTACGAAAAGAGCCTTAATAAAATCATATTACGTCTTATGAAATAGTTTTTAATATAGTGTAAAATAGAACTAGTATTCTTTAATGGGAGGTTTTTTAATATGAATTGGGAGCAGATTCCCCTTGGACCCTTACAAACCAATTGTTACATACTTTCTAATGAAAATAAATCTTGTTTGATTGTCGATCCTGGAGAAGAAGGTAAAAAGCTGGTTAATCACCTTCAACAACGTAAACTCAAACCTCAGGCGATCATCTTAACTCATGCACATTTTGATCATATTGGTGCAGTGGACCATCTTCGAGAACATTATAAACTACCCGTGTATATACACGAGAAAGAAGCTAATTGGCTTATGGACCCTGTGTTAAACGGTTCACAGTTTTTTATGTTAGGAAATTCGATTAAAGCAAAGCCAGCCGAGCATGTCTTTGTTAAGGAAGATAAAATGACGATTGGGGATTTTACATTTGAGGTATTTGAAACACCAGGGCATTCACCTGGAAGTGTTTCATTTTACTTTGAAAAAGAAGGCGTTGTAGTGGCAGGTGATGCACTATTTCAAGGTAGCATAGGTAGAACAGATTTACCAGGTGGTAACCACAACCAGTTAATATCTAGCATTCATAACAAACTATTAGTGCTTCCAGAGGAAACGTTGGTTCTGCCAGGTCATGGACCAACGACTACGGTTGTTGAAGAGATGGATTCGAATCCTTTTCTAAATGGATTTTGATTAGAACTAGAAAAAACCTTCTCTCCTGAGAAGGTTTTTTCGGGGGATGTTCTATTCTTGTAATGGGAGGGGATATTGTTAAGCTACTATCTTTACATTATAATAAAGTTTTCACTATGTCAATAGTGAAAATGAACAATGAGGGGCGAATATGCAAAATTATCTAAAAAATTTGATTTTAAGCAAAGAGAATAAAATGATATCATATTCTGAGTTTATGGGTTTGGCACTCTACCATCCTGAACTCGGTTATTACATGAAAGCTGGAGAAAAGGTCGGTAGAAAAGGAGACTTTATTACCACTAGTAATATCTCTGATATATATGGAAGGTCAATTGCTAAATGGTATTTTAAACAGGTAAAAGAATTAGAATTATCTCCTAGTGTTTGTGAAATCGGGGCAGGGAATGGAAGGTTTGCATCAGCCTTTATAGACGAGTGGAAAAAGATAAGTGACATTCAGTTGTCTTATTTTATTGTGGAAGAAAGTCCTTTTCACCGGAATCTGCAAAGGGAGATTATTCATTTTGATGAACAAGTTAAACAAGTAGAGAGTATAGAAGACTTACAGCCTTTTAATGGATTAGTTTTTTCAAACGAGTTATTTGATGCTTTACCTGTACATGTTGTTGAAAAACAAAATAACACTTTAATGGAAGTCATGATCACTGTCGAGGATGATAAATTGGTTGAAACGGTTATTCCATTAGAGAACCCTGATATAAGAGATTTTATCGAAGAGAACTTTGAACTTAAACATGCACAACGGATTGAAGTGCCTATTATGATGAAAGATATGATCGCCCGGATTGCTAATGTATTGAGGAAGGGGTTAGTCATAACGATAGACTATGGTTATACAAATGAAGAATGGATGGACCCTGCTCGTAGGAAAGGGAGTCTAAGAGGATATTATAAACATGAAATGATTGAAGATGTATTGAAGAACCCAGGGAATATGGATATAACAAGTCATGTTCACTTTGATTCACTTATCCAGATGGGGGAAGATCACGGGTTACATTTTCTAAAGAAGTTTAGACAAGATGAGTTTTTCATATCAATTGGACTGCTAGATGAGTTACAAGATAACTATGACCCCAACCCATTTTCAGAGGTTAGTCGTCGAAATCGAGCCATTAGGAGCCTAGTTATGCCGAATGGAATGAGTACTTATTTTCATGCAATCCTTCAGGAAAAGGGATTAGGGAAAATAAATATTTAAGATACAAAAAAGCGATGGAAATCCATCGCTTTTTTTGAAGTAGATTAGTGGCCACCGACACCTGGCGTCATCATAAACGTTGTCCAGTAGGTAAAGCCTATAAAGAAAACTGTTAAATACGCACCAAAAATATAAATATACATACGTTCGGAAAGCTTTAAGTAGCTTAGCAACAAGAAAAATCCTGTTTGACCGAAGAAAATTAAGGACGTAGTATACATATCGCCTAAGTAAAACATAACGGCGAATATTCCCGTCCAGAATCCTAAAACTCTGTACATACGTTCCATATGTATCCCTCCTTTTACCCTACAAGTCCATCACTACAATATTATAAATTAAACTATATTAAAAAGTAAACAACATAATATATCTAGTTTGTGACCATTGCTTGATATGAACACGTGCTACAGCCTTCAATCATGTTGTCTTTTTCTACTAACTCAACTGAATTGAACAGAGTTTCGAACATTCCCTTTAAGAATTCGTAATGTGTGTTACATACAGTTTCAGCATGTTCTGCTGCAATTTCTCTAAAAGGACAGTTAAATATTTGGAAGTAGATTTTTGTTTGATCTTCGTTTACCTCAAACTCAGGATAAAACCCTGCCATAGTGGCTGCATTTTTTAAACTGTTCAATTTTTGTTCAAAAGTTAATTGAGTACCATTCGGAATTCTTGAAAGTTCCTGTTCAATCATTTCCGTACCAAACTTCTTACCAGTAATATATAAAGCTTTTTTCCCTTCTTCACCTAATTGAATCATGGATTCCATCGCAATTCTAGAAAGCAGTTGATAATCTCTGAATGGGAAATTAAGTTGGATAACTTCATCAGATAGTCGATATAGGCGGCTTGGTCTGCCTCCTTTACCAGTTTTCTTTGTTTCTGAAATCAGCATATTCACATCTTCAAGCTTAGATAAATGAAGTCTCGCTACATTGGGATGGATATTAAAGTTATCTGCAATCTCTTGTACAGTAACTTCTTGATGCCTTTTTGTAATGTATTGATATATGTGATAACGTGTTGGGTCGGATAATACATTTGTTATTTTTAATGTCTGTTCCACAATAGTCACCTCTAGACCGCGTAATTTATTCCATTATAATACAGCCAAAATAGGTTAACACTGTATTCACTATAAGTTTAGAAAATGTTCACATTTACATACCTAAAAAATGAACTTTCTGTGTAGAAAAATGAAAATGGAAGGAAGGATATTCTAGAAGGGGAAGTATATGAGAAAAAATAATAGATATAATCCAGAGAGTAGTGACTAAGAAATCAGTTATAGGGAGTGAAAAGTTACAGAAGAAGTGTGGGAATGAATTAAAAATCTTAAGCAAATCAATAGGAATTAAATAAAAAAGGAAGCCAAAAAATTACGGGCTTCCTAATAACATTAGCTGGGCTAGCTGGATTCGAACCAACGCATGTCGCAGTCCGTTGAATAAACATCGTGAATGTCTACTTTGTGTAGCATCATGAAAAGCACCGCAGCTCCATTTAAGTGATTTCAGAAAAAGCCCCAGAGAGGAGCTCCTAAGAAATCAGTTAAATGGAGCGAAAAGTTACCAGAAGAAGTGTGGGAATAAATTAAAAAACATAAGCAAAACAATAGGAATTAAATAAAAAAGGAAGCCCCAAATAAAGGGCTCCCTAAAAATATTAACTGGGCTAGCTGGATTCGAACCAACGCATGTCGCAGTCAAAGTGCGATGCCTTACCGCTTGGCTATAGCCCATCGACATAATAATTTATTGCTTTGGTGCTTTGTAATAATATTATATGAGAATAATCTTTTTTTATTCAAAAAAATTGTAGTTTTTGCAGGAAAAATGTCAAATACGGAGAAATATATAGTATCAAAATTAAAGGTGGTGTCTTACCCTGAGTAAAATTGAACTGTTAGCTGACAGGATTATCAAAGATGCTGTCAAAAATAATGCCTCTGATATTCACATTATTCCCCGCAAGGATGATACCCTCATCCAACTAAGAATGGCAAACCGATTAGTTCCTCGTCTTTTTTTACCTAAAGAAGAATGCGACCGTCTCATTTCACACTTTAAATTTACCGCATCCATGGATATTGGTGAAAGAAGACGTCCACAAAGTGGTGCTTTTACCGTAAAAGTCAACGATTTTTATGTAGGCCTCAGATTATCTACCCTCCCAGCAAATCAGAAAGAAAGTCTCGTGATTCGTATTCTCCCTCAAAAAGACCAAATTCCTTTCTACCAAATTTCTTTATTCCCGGCAATGACACGAAAATTATTAGCTTTATTAAAACATGCCCATGGACTTATCATTTTTACAGGTCCAACCGGAAGTGGCAAAACGACAACCTTATACTCACTACTCAACGAAACTTCTCATCTATACAACCGGAACATTATCACACTAGAAGATCCCATTGAAAAAGAAAATGATTTAGTTTTACAAGTACAGGTAAATGAAAAAGCAGGAGTAACGTATGCCTCTGGTTTAAAAGCTATCCTAAGACATGATCCAGATATTATAATGGTCGGAGAAATTCGGGATAGTGAAACTGCAAAAATTGCAGTACGAGCCTCTTTAACAGGTCATTTAGTACTGTCAACGATGCATACTAGAGATGCAAAGGGAGCCATTTACCGGTTAAAGGAGTTTGGTGTAAATGGAATGGAAATAGAACAGACACTTGTGGCGGTTACAGCTCAAAGATTAGTTGAATTAACCTGTCCATTTTGCGGTGGTACATGTTCTCCTTATTGTTTTACCTACGGTAGGTTGAAAAGGGCTAGTGTATTTGAACTTCTTACCGGTAGAGCATTGACATGTGCTATACAACAGGCAAACGGAATGGGAGGGGAACTCTCCTATCACACTTTAAAGGAGGCGATTAAAAAGGGTATAGCATTAGGGTATATACAGGAATCTGAGTTCAATCGGTGGGTGTACGAATATGAAACGACGACGTAAATGGACGATTGAGGAGCAAGCATACTTCTTGCGTAGAATTGGAGAACTACTAGAAAGGGGGTATCCTTTAGCGGAGGCATTAAATTCATTATCATTTCAGATGAAAAAGCATCGAAAGGAAGAATTAAAAGAATGTCTGAGCCTATTGAAAGAGGGGAATTCCTTCAACCGTATCTTACTTAATCTAAAGTTCAACCATACACTTGTTGGGTTTGTCTATTTCGCCGAGCGACATGGCAGCTTAGCAAAAGCCTTTCAAGACTGTAGTGAAATGCTCCTCAAGAAAAACGAGGATCTCAAAAAACTCAAAAAAGTTTTGACCTATCCATTCATGTTAATTGCAGTCACTATTTTTTTATTTATATTTATGGAGAACATTTTACTCCCTAAATTCTCTAATCTTTTTCAGTCAATGAACCTGTCAGCAAATCTCTTCACAAAGTTTATTTTTACTATAGGCAATCTAGTACCCCTCTTGTTATGTATCGGGAGTATGTTCATCATTGCTTTAACCTATTTCTATGTGTTTAAATTTCGAAGACTTTCTGCCATGAAGAAAAGAACCATCCTTTCATCCATCCCCATTATCGGCGAGTTCTTTCGTCTATTAACGACTCATTACTTTTCCATCCAACTCAGCTATTTATTAAGTGGTGGTATATCGATTTTAGAAGCCTTAAAACTATTTGCATACAATGAACATAAGCCTTTTGATAAGGAAATTGGCTTAGAAATTAAAAATCAATTGTCGACCGGGCATAAGCTTGAAGACATAGTAAGAGAATTTTCTTTTTTTGAAAAACAGCTTGCGCACATCGTTAAGCATGGGCAAGAAAATGGAAGAATCGATCAGGAGTTATTTCTTTTTAGCAAGTATTGTTTGCTTACTTTTGAGGAAAGAACGGCAAAGTTGATTAAAATCATCCAGCCAACTGTTTATGCCATCATTGGTGTACTGATTGTTTCCATGTACTTAGCCATATTATTACCAATGTTTCATCTATTAAATGGATTTTAGAAAGGTGAGTTATTATGAAGAATGAACGCGGCTTTACTCTGATAGAGATGATGGTAGTTTTACTCGTCATTTCAGTCTTATTAATCATTACCATTCCTAATGTAACCAAACATAACTCAACGATTAATGAAAAGGGGTGTGATGCTTTAATTAAAATGGTAGAAGCACAAATTCAAGCATATGAGATTGACAAGGGAACTCCTCCTGCTGATATAAACGCACTTGTAGATGAGTATCTAACTACAGAGCAAACTACATGCCCAAACGGTAATGTCATCTCGATTGGTGCAGATGGTAAAGTAGCAGCGAACTAATGCTACAACGTGAGAATGGATTTACCTTAATAGAGTCCCTTTTTGTATTGTCAATATTTCTAATTATCACTACCGTTTCCCTCGTCTATTTAACCCCTCAAAACAATCAAGTTGAAAAACAATTATTTTTTTCCCGATTAAAAGCAGACCTCCTTTATGCCCAAGCATATGCTATGTCATCCAAAGAGTCTGTAAGTGTGAACATCCTCCCTCAAAAACACCAATATTATATTCGGAGATTTAATGGCGAGTTGTTAGTGAATAGAACCTATTCGAAAAAAATAAAGATTCGAGAAGGCTCAATAAGCTTATACTTTAAGTTTAATAGTGATGGTAACATTAACAGCTTTGGATCCTTTTATATCTATTTTAATGAAGAGCAATACCGGCTCACTTTTTTAATAGGGAGGGGGAGGTTTTATGTCCTTAAACTCTAAAGGTTTCTTTCTCGTCGAACTATATCTTTCGCTTGCAATTTGGCTGTTTATTGGAAGTGGACTCGTTCCTGTCTATATTCACTTAAGCAAACAGTCTATAAGTCTAAAACAAGAATTAGAGGCTACTCATCTTTTATACGAGACACTTAGTTCTTCAGTAGTAAGTGGGACTAGTGGAGGGGAAGGTCTAGTTGTAAGAAATAATTTTACATTTACTATTGATGAGCATGTCGAGGCTGATTCTTTGGAGGTGTGTATATCCTTTGAAAATCCTTTTAAAGAGGAATTTAGAAAATGTGAATATGTTGAACAGTAAAGGATTTACAATGTTAGAAATGCTTTTTTCTTTCTCTATATTTTGCTTAGTTTCTTCCTTTATCCCTATAACTTTTCAGCTTGTATTAGATCATGACTCTGTTCATACAAGAATTCAAAAAATGGAGTGGGAAGTCTTCGTTTATCAACTTAGCAAAGAAATACAGATGAGTGAACATACGAATATTTCAAATAATAAATTGGAGTTATCAATAGGGGGAGAAACCATTTCGTATGAGAAATATGGATCAAACATTCGAAGGCTAGTGGACTACAGAGGTCATGAAATTGTTTTACAAAATGTTAAGGGAAGCCAATTCAACCAAACTGGTCAAACGATTCATATAAATGTTATGGATACCTTTAATCAATCCCATGAAGTAAATATTTTTACTTATATAAGTTCGGTGGTTATAGAATGAATGAAAGAGGTTTTTTATATCCGTTTACCCTATGTGTTCTCCTCATCTTTTCAACATTTTTATTAGTACAATCTAATTTATATTTAGATGAAAAACGGTTATTAAATGAAATTGAGCAAATGGAGAAAAGCCGCTATTACTTTTTGAGTTCTATTAAAAAAATGGAGTTCATTTTAGCAGAAGAATCCTTTGAGAATGCTGGTCATTTATTGTTTAGAGACGGAGGTGTTCACTATATAATAGAAGAAGAAACAGATCGGTTTAAGATTACTTTTAACCTAACAGTGGGATCAAATGATAATCTAATGGGCATTGGATATTACGACAAGGTTTCTAAAAAGATGATAAAATGGATTGAAAAGAACTAATGGGAGACTCGAAAAGATGAAGCGGATCTATCTTATAGGATTTATGGGGACGGGCAAGACGACTGTGGGAGAAGCATTAGGGAAGCTTTGGAGTATCCCCGTTTATGATACGGATAAAGAACTGGAGAAAATTGAAGGAAGAAGTATCTCTACTATCTTTTCTACTGATGGAGAAGGATACTTTCGATCTCGTGAAACGGAAATACTGAAAGCAATCACCGATAACGAATGTATCATTACCACTGGTGGAGGGATGGTGCTAAAGGAAGAAAATCGGACCTATATGAAAACAAATGGGAAAGTTGTTCTTCTGAAAGCTTCTATAGAAGAAATCCTCAATAGAATTGGAAATGACCATACAAGACCACTCTTAGAGGGGGATAAAAAAGAGAAAGTTTCAAACTTATATTTAGAGAGACTATCTTTGTATGAACAAGCTGCACATATTGTGATTAATACTGATGGGAAGACAATACAAACGATTATTAACGAAATTGACAAGAAATTAGGCGATTAAGCAGCGAAAAATAGATGATTTAAAACGTTCATTCTGGACATACTTCATAATGATATGAGCATTTTTTCATTCTCATAACTAAGGAAGGGGAGTATGTCATTGAATACTAATGATTATGTAAAATATATAACGCAAACCGTTGTAAAATATATTGATCAGCCTAAAGATGAAAGGAAAAAAATTCGTCAGGAACGTAAAAGTTCTAAAGAGTCTTTTCTGTTTAGATGGTTTGGAATTATTCCCTACATGTTTATGAACAAAAAGAAGAAGTAAGTAGCTTTCCAATGTACTTACTTCTTCTTTTTTATTTTATTTGTGAAATTCGATTTCTATATGGCTCTTTCCGTTAAGTAGAATAATCCACCGTTAATAATGGAGATTTTTACTTTTGGTTCATACTGTTCCTGCAGTGCTCTTTTCTCAATCTCATAACTTTCCCCTTTGTCTTCTAAATCCTCGTAAAAGTGTTCCAAAAGATTTAAATCCTGTTGCCAGCGCTCCCGGGCTTCTTCAGCCCATAAGTGATCTTCAACAGTGATTTCACTTTTTAACTGATTCTCTATTCTCGATATCCCACTTTGAGGCATAATAATCGGCGACAGGGTGAAAGAGTAATCGGGAATTTTAGGAGTCAGATTTAATTGTAATAACCGGTCATGAAAACCTTCAACCATTTGTCCATTAATCAGCTGGAGGCCGATTGACTTAAAAACATCTCGTTTGCGGTCACATTGGTAGGATATTTTTACATTCATTCCAATCCAAGGTCTTAGAGGCACGTGCTGTCCCAGATGGTAGTTGTGATTCTCATATAGCCTTATATACCCTGCTAGTCTTTTGGTAGACTGGAATATTTGGTGAAGTCTCGGAGAACCGAAATGAATCACTTCTCCTTGAAGATTCTCAGGTGCCGTTTGTTGGTCGGTAATGAAAGTTAATTTCATTGGATTTGGAACCCCACCTGTTTTTTCTAAGTAATGCCAATAAAAAGGGCGATTCATCAATTCTTTGTCTAGTTCAATCGTTAATTGGACGGTCATATGGCTTGGACCATTCTCGATGATTTCACACCCATTAGCACGGAAAAATCTTTCTAGAAACTTATGAATTTCCTGTTGCTGCACGAGCCTCACCCTCCTTATATTCCTCAGCAAATTGGATCATGCTTGTTAAATTATCCATCTTAATTCGCATTTCACCTTCTGAAGACGAATTCCCAAAGATATCTACCAAGTGATCTTCAAAGTTACCAAACTCAAGCTTGGTTAGGATGTCATCTAAATCACCAATTACCTTTTCAAATAAGCTGATTTTTTCATGAAGGAGTTTTAAAACATGTTCTTCGACTGTATCCTTCGTAGCAAAATTATAAATCATTACATCCTTCTCTTGTCCAAGGCGATGAATTCTTCCGATTCTTTGTTCTAGTCTCATTGGATTCCATGGTAAGTCAAAGTTGATAATGTGGTTACAAAACTGAAGGTTAATCCCTTCACCGCCAGCTTCAGTTGCAATAAGTACTTGTGCGTGATTTTGAAAAAGCTCCCTCATCCAGTCTTTTTTTCCGCGTTTGAAGCCTCCCCGAAATGGAACAGAACTGATTCCATTTTGTTTTAGAAACCACTGTAAATACATTTGTGTCGCTCGATATTCGGTAAAGATGATTACTTTATCGTTAATTTTCTTGATCAATTCTAATGCCTTTTCCGCTTTAGAGTTTGTTTGCACAGCCTCGACTTTGGAGATAAGTGTCTGAATTTGTTCCTGATATTCCTTAGATGGTGACTCTTGCCTTGAGAGCATATTTCTTAGTGTAAAGAATACTGCTTCCCTGCTACTACATGCTTCTCTCTGCAAAGTCATAACGGAAAACTGACTAGAGGCAATCCAATCTTCTTCAGAACGTAGAGATGTTACCGAATCATACAAGTCCCTTTCTTCATTCGTTAATTGAATCGGAACGGTTTCAACATGTCGCTTCGTCCACTCGATTCCGGTATCTGCTCTTCTATTACGGATCATAACCTTATTAACGAGTTCCTTTAAATGCTCATCATCATTTAATGAGCGGGAATCTTTTTTATATCTGTCAAAAAAAGCTGACTCGTTCCCTAAATGACCAGGTTTTAGTAGGGAAACAAGATTAAAAATTTCACTAATACGATTTTGTATAGGAGTTGCTGTTAAAAGAAGACAGAATTTCTTTTTCAAATTTTGTACAAATTCATAGTTTTTAGTTTTATTGTTTTTTAACTTATGTGCTTCATCAATAATAATTAGATCGTAGTCCTGCTGGTAAATTATATCTCTGTGTGGATTTCTTTTTGCTGTATCGATGGAAGAAACAACAACATCACATTGCTCCCAAACATAGCTTTTTCTTTGCGTGATTGCTGGTATATAAAACTTTTTATTAAGCTCAATCGCCCATTGTGTAACTAAGGAAGCTGGAACCAAAATTAATACTTTTTTTACTAACCCTCTAATCATATACTCTTTCAATATTAAGCCAGCTTCAATGGTCTTTCCTAAACCAACTTCGTCAGCCAGGATAGCTTTTCCGTTCATATTTTCCACCACTTGTTTAGCTACCTCAAGTTGGTGTGGCAATGGTGTTAATTGTGGTAAATGCTTTGGTGCTTGAAGCCCTTCAAATTCTTCAATAACAGTGTGTTGCTCTACCTCAACTGCAAGTTTATATAATTCCCAATTCCCCCATGGTCCGTCGTCTTTCATTCTTTGTAGAAATTCATCCTGCCAGGAGGAATCAAATTCGATTTCTACAGACATAAAAAAACAGCTCCTTTTAAAAATTCATTCATATGCTGGAAAGTAAAAAGAAAAAACGAACAAAAACTCTAAAACACAACTTAATCTTTGTTTCTGTTTCAGATTTCTATCAATGATTAAATAAATATTAAATAATGTTCGTGTTTGAAGTAAAAAAAATCATTTCTATAAGCAAAATTATATTGCTCAATACCAATCAAAATGGTAGGATGTTAGTAGTTTGTAAAGTTTAAAAAATTGTCACTTGTTAAATAAAATAGAAGTTTGTTTCTAAAGGTTATAGTAAGAGTATGACCAACTTGGAAAATTTTATAAACGCGAATGAGAACAAGGGGAGAGACTACATTTGTAGCGCCGAAGGAGCAAGCAAGAGATTTGTGAATCTCTCAGGCAAAAGAACTCTTGTTTGACGCAACTCTGGAGAGAGCTTCATTTTTAAGGAGCCACCAAAGGGGAAAGCCATATAGGTAAACTTTCAGGTGCCAGGACAGAGACCATCTCATACAAAAGAGGGTGGTCTCTGTCCTTTTTTGTTGATTATACTTCTATACTAAACTTTTGAATTCTTGTTACTTTAGTATCGTATTAAGAATGAAACAATCTATTTGAAAACAGCCATAATAAAAAAATGCGTGAAAAGATGAAGGGGGAATCACCGAATGTCAGATTTAAAACGTACACCTTTATTTGAAGTTTATAAAGAGTATGGTGCAAAAACGATTGATTTTGGTGGATGGGACTTACCAGTTCAATTCTCAAGTATTAAAGAGGAGCATGAGGCAGTCCGCACGAAAGCGGGATTATTTGATGTTTCTCATATGGGTGAAATTGAAGTTAAAGGGACAGATAGTCTAGCATACCTTCAAAAGATGATGACAAATGATATTTCTAAGTTAAAAGATGGTGCTGCGCAATATACAGCGATGTGCTATGAAAACGGTGGAACTGTAGATGATCTTCTAGTTTATAAGCTTGGTGAGGATCATTACCTGTTAGTTGTTAATGCGTCAAACATTGATAAAGATTACAAATGGTTACAGGATCATGTAGAAGGTGATGTTCAGTTAGAAAATCTTTCTGAAACAACTGCTCAAGTTGCACTGCAAGGTCCTATAGCTGAAAAAGTTCTTCAAAAACTTGCTGGAGAAACAAACCTATCCGAAATCGGATTCTTTAAATTTCAGCAAGAAGTTACGTTGAGCGGTAAAAAAGCTCTAGTTTCTAGAACTGGTTACACAGGGGAAGACGGATTTGAAATCTATTGTGATAGCAAGGATGTTGTTTCAATTTGGCATGATATCCTAGAGGCTGGAAAAGAAGACGGTGTTATCCCATGTGGTCTAGGTTCTCGTGATACATTACGTTTCGAAGCAAATCTTGCACTTTATGGGCAAGAATTATCACCTGAAATATCACCTCTTGAAGCAGGAATTGGCTTCGCTGTTAAACTCAATAAAGAAGCTGATTTCATTGGGAAAGAAGTTTTATTACAGCAAAAAGAAAATGGAGTACCTAGAAAATTAGTTGGTGTTGAAATGATCGACAGAGGGATTCCACGTCACGGTTACCCAGTATATAAAGGGGAAGAGAAAATTGGTGAAGTGACAACGGGTACTCAGTCTCCAACTTTAAAGAAGAATATTGGATTAGCGCTATTAGATAAAGCGCATACAGACCTGAATGAAGAAATTGAAGTTGAGATTCGTGGAAAGCGATTAAAGGCAAAAATAGTCGCTACTCCTTTTTATAAAAGAGAAAAGAAATAGGGAGGAAAAAATAATGAAGCATCGCTACTTACCGATGACAGAAGCAGATAAACAAGCTATGTTAGACACAATTGGTGTATCTTCTGTTGAAGAGCTGTTCAGTGATATTCCAGAGCGCGTTCAATTTAAGGGAGAATACCAAATTAAACAGGCAAAACCAGAAACTGCTCTAATGAAGGAACTAACTCAATTAGCTCAAAAGAATGCTGATTTAAGAGCTAATACTTCTTTTTTAGGTGCTGGAGTTTATGATCACTATATGCCGGTAATCGTTGATCATGTTCTTTCAAGGTCAGAGTTCTATACGGCATATACTCCATATCAGCCTGAAATTTCTCAAGGTGAATTACAAGCCATTTTCGAATTCCAAACGATGATTTGCGAATTAACAGGAATGGATGTAGCGAATTCTTCTATGTACGATGGTGGGACTGCACTGGCTGAAGCAGCTATGCTAAGTGCTGGTCAAACGAAGCGAAAAAAAATCCTTATTTCAAGTGCGGTTCATCCTGAATCTAAAGAAGTTGTAAAATCGTATGCTAAAGGCCAGTACATCGATGTTGTGGAAGTGCCTTATAAAGATGGAGTAACAGATCTAGAAGCATTAAATGAAATGATTAGCGATGAGATTGCAGCTGTCATTGTTCAATATCCTAACTTCTTCGGTAGAATTGAGCCGATGAAAGAACTTGAAGAAATTATTCATAACCATAAAGCACTATTTGTAGTATCAAGCAATCCATTATCTCTAGGAGCTCTTACTCCTCCAGGTAAATTTGGTGCTGATATCGTTGCAGGAGACGCACAACCATTCGGTATTCCAACTTCATTCGGTGGACCTCACTGCGGTTATTTTGCTGTAACAAACAAGCTGATGAGAAAGGTTCCAGGCCGTCTAGTAGGTCAAACTACAGATGACCAAGGAAGACGTGGATTCGTTCTTACGCTTCAAGCGCGTGAACAGCACATCCGTCGTGACAAAGCAACTTCAAATATTTGTTCAAACCAAGCATTAAATGCGTTAGCTGCTTCAGTAGCTATGACAGCATTAGGTAAAAAAGGCGTTAAAGAAATGGCGATTTCAAATATCCAAAAAGCTCACTACGCTAAAAAGCAATTTAAAGAAAATGGATTTGAGATTGCTTTTGAAGGACCTTCATTCAATGAGTTTGTGGTAAAGCTTAATAAGCCTGTAAAAGAAGCAAATAAATCTCTACTTCAAAAAGGGATTATCGGTGGTTATGATTTAGGACGTGATTATAAGGAGTTAGCGAACCATATGCTAATTGCTGTTACTGAACTGCGTACGAAAGAAGAGATTGATACTTTTGTAAAAGAATTGGGGGATTACCATGCATAAGGACGATCAAGCGCTGATTTTTGAACTTAGTAAACCTGGCCGAATTGGTTACAGCCTCCCTGAGTTGGATGTACCTGAAGTTGATCTTAATGATTTATTACCTGAAGGCTTTTTACGCGAAGAAGAGCCTAAACTTCCAGAGGTATCTGAGCTTGATATTATGCGCCATTACACTGCATTATCAAAGCGTAATCACGGTGTTGATTCAGGGTTTTATCCTTTAGGTTCTTGTACAATGAAATACAATCCAAAGATTAATGAAAATGTAGCTCGTTTTAATGGTTTTGCACATATTCACCCGTTGCAAGATGAGAGCTCTGTTCAAGGTGCTTTAGAGTTAATGTATGATCTTCAAGAGCACTTAATTGAAATCACAGGTATGGATGAAGTAACCCTTCAGCCTGCTGCAGGTGCACACGGAGAATGGACTGGATTAATGATGATCCGTGCATACCATGAGGCAAACGGAGATACAAAACGTACAAAAGTAATTGTTCCGGACTCTGCTCATGGAACAAACCCTGCATCAGCAACAGTTGCTGGATTTGAGACGATTACGGTTAAGTCAGACGAGAACGGTCTAGTAGACTTAGAAGATTTACGTAGTGTAGTAGGAGAAGATACAGCTGCATTAATGTTGACGAATCCTAATACATTAGGTTTATTCGAAGAGAACATCCTAGAGATGGCTGAAATCGTTCACGGAGCAGGTGGAAAGCTTTATTATGATGGAGCGAACCTAAATGCAGTACTATCAAAAGCTCGTCCTGGAGACATGGGATTTGATGTTGTTCACTTAAACTTACACAAAACCTTTACTGGACCTCACGGAGGGGGCGGACCTGGTTCTGGACCTGTAGGTGTTAAAGAAGATTTAATTCCTTTCCTACCAAAACCAATCGTTGCTAAACGTGGAGATGAGTATGTATTAGATTACGATCGTCCACAATCAATTGGAAGAGTAAAACCTTATTACGGAAACTTTGGTATCAATGTTCGTGCGTATACGTACATTCGTACAATGGGTCCAGATGGTTTGAAGGCCGTTACAGAATATGCCGTATTAAATGCGAACTATATGATGAGAAGATTAGCTCCTCATTTTGATCTTCCTTTCGATAGACATTGTAAGCATGAATTTGTATTAAGTGGTAAGCGTCAGAAGAAGTTAGGTGTTCGTACGTTAGATATTGCTAAACGATTACTTGACTTTGGTTACCACCCACCAACAATTTACTTCCCACTAAATGTGGAAGAATGTATTATGATTGAACCAACTGAAACGGAATCTAAAGAAACTCTTGATGCATTCATTGATGCAATGATTCAAATTGCTAAAGAAGCGGAAGAGAATCCAGAAATCGTCCAAGAAGCTCCACATACTACGGTTATTGGACGCTTAGACGAGACAACAGCCGCTCGTAAGCCGATTCTACGTTACCAAGCATAATAGTTTAAAGGTTCTGCACTATAATTGTGTAGAGCCTTTTTATGTTTTTAAGCTAATTATTGGATATAATATTGGTAAGGACTTTTGAATTAAGGAGGAGAATAAATTGGATGGGTATATGATTGCGATTATGTTAGCTTGTTTCTTCTTGTTAATTAAGCCTTTTCGGTATTTCTTGAATCTTTTCTTAGGAAATGATCAGCCGTTACTCTACAAGTTCTCTCATATTATTGGTCTAGTCATTCTCATTCTCTTTATTATGCTAATTATAGACGATTTAACATTGCAACCTATTCAAAAACTGGCTAGTAATCAAAATGCGGCCCTTTATTTAGTTAGTCCGTTAATGATGGTCTTAGCTATATATATGACATCATTGTTTTTATTTGCGAAGGAATTCCTATTACTAGTGAAAAAATATAAGCCTGTCATTGTCCCCGTCTTGTTATTTACTTCAGTCTTTTCTATCATGGAGCTGATAAACAAGAGTTCCGAACTGTTTTCCACTCTAGGGGGAACTCCTGAACAACCGGGTTCAACTATACACGAATTACCTTGGATTAACGCATATACGACAAGCCTCTTTTTTAATGGACACTTATTTATTTTCCTAACTAGTTTAACGATTCTATGTGCTTACCCGTTTCTATCGCAAAAAGAAGCAAGGGACTACACAATCAACTAGAAAGCCCCTGTTCTAGTGAACAAGGGCTAACCTAGTTTATTTTTTTGTTTTAATTTTTCCGCCCCATTTTTTAAAGCCACCTTGTAAGTGTGAAAGGTCTTTATATCCTTTTCTGTTTAGAAGCTGGGCTGCACGACCACTTCTAAGTCCACTTTGACAATATAAGTATACAGGCTTATCAGGTCGTATTTCTTTTAAACGCATTTTCATTTGGGACATAGGAATGTTTCTTGCTCCTAAAATATGCCCAGCGTCAAATTCGTTTGGTTCACGTACATCAATTAGTTGGGCCTTACGATATCCTTCACGGAATTGCTCCTCATTAAGAGTTTTTACAATTCTTCGTTGATATAGGAAAGTAATAACTGAATAGGCTATGATACCACCTAAAACGATTAGTAGAAAATATAATGTATCCAATGTAATTTCTCCTTTCGCAGTTGCTAAGCAAGTAATATTATATCGGTCTTTACTATG
Source organism: Cytobacillus spartinae (assembly GCF_042865285.1). NCBI lineage: Bacteria > Bacillati > Bacillota > Bacilli > Caryophanales > Bacillaceae > Cytobacillus > Cytobacillus spartinae. The sequence continues at coordinate 43,270 of NZ_JBIACK010000010.1, forward strand.
TGTAGTAAAGAAAATATAGCAATTTTTTAAAAGGATAAGTTGCTTTGTTTTTTTTTATAGATTTGATAGACTAAAAAGCGTCATGAATTTAACAATATTAGAATGAGGTTTTTATATGAAAAAAGAAACATGGAGATTTATTGATTCAGGAGAGGGTTCTCCTTCTTTTAATATGGCTCTAGATGAAGCATTATTAGAATGGCATAGTGAGGGTAAAATACCGCCAGTGATTCGTTTTTATGGCTGGAATCCTGCGACACTATCGATTGGATACTTTCAAAAAGTAGAGAAAGAAATTAATATGGATGCTGTTCGAAAGCATGGGTTAGGTTTTGTACGCCGACCAACAGGAGGAAGAGGAGTCCTTCATGAGCATGAATTAACATATAGCGTTATCGTTTCGGAAGATCATCCTGAAATGCCAAAAACGGTTACGGAAGCATACCGAGTTATTTCTGAGGGTATTTTAAAAGGCTTTCATCATTTAGGTCTAGAGGCATATTTTGCTGTACCGCGAACAGATGAAGAAAAGAATTCCCTAAAGAATCCTCGCTCAGCTGTTTGTTTTGATGCACCAAGCTGGTATGAACTTGTAGTAGAGGGGAGAAAGGTAGCGGGAAGTGCGCAAACAAGGCAAAAGGGCGTAATCTTACAACATGGCTCTATTCTACTAGATATAGACGAGGATAAACTTTTCAGCTTATTTAATTATCCTAACGAACGAGTTAAGGAGAGAATGCAAAAGGCTTTCAAAAATAAAGCAGTTGCCATTAATGAAGTTAGTCAAAGGCAAATTGGGATTGCTGAAGCGAAGGAAGCTTTCAAGATTGGTTTTGAAAAGGGTCTTAATATTGAATTGGAACCGTATGAGCTTTCAATAGAAGAGTTGAACTATGTGGAGAATCTTGCAAAAGATAGATATGAAAATGATGAATGGAATTACAAAAGGTAGAGGCGTAGGCGGCGCCTTTTTTTTGTTTCTAATCTGACTAATAAGAAAAATTTACCATAAAACTTTTGGCCTATTAGTCAAAAGTGCAAGGCTCGAAATTTGTTAAAATTTATCGATAACTGCTGATAATCTATCTTTAACTCTAGTTTTCTCTTATTTTTAGTTTTTCTTACGTTTGACAAAATTAATTTACACTGAATAAAACACAATATATAGTATTGTCGAAAATATTTATAACACTATATATTGATTTTCGTTTTTTTGTATGGTAACTTTAGGTTACTTTTAAAAAACAACTAGATTCTACTAATTGATCTTTAAAAAATAGATTAGAAAAGATGTAATGATATTTAAAGGAGTTGTGTTTATGTCTGTTGCGTTTGGACAAAAAATGAATATTGATGTTGAAAGATTGAATAAGGACATCCGATTGTTCCCTCAAGTTCATCCGATTACCCCTGATATGAAAATTACCCACAAAGGTGTTTCACGATTAGTAATGCTCGATCGCTACACTTTCAAAGATACAGAGAAACTTACATTATCTAATGGAGATTTTGTTGTACTAACCATTAAGGAAGATCCAAAGTTCCCGGCTAGAGGGTTAGGATATATTCTAGAAATTGACTGGGAACAAAAGAATGCCAAGGTTCTTGTAGACGAAGAATTCCGCGGGGTTCTAGATGGTGAAGAAGGAAGCACGGGAGTTATTCGACGTTCATTAGATGTTATTGAAAAACCGCTAGAGCTATTTTACGAACAAATTGCGAAACGCAACGCAACAGGCTTAGCATCGGTTGAGAAGACAGAAGAAAAAAGACAAGAATGGTTCCAAAAATTCTATCAAGAATTAGTTAACTTAAACTTCGTTCCTGCTGGACGAGTACTATATGGGGCTGGAGCAGATACAGACGTTACATACTTCAACTGCTACGTAATGCCTTTTGTACAAGATTCGCGTGAAGGAATTTCTGAACACCGTAAACAAGTTATGGAGATTATGAGCCGCGGTGGTGGAGTTGGAACAAATGGTTCAACATTAAGACCACGTAACACTTTAGCAAAAGGTGTAAATGGCAAATCTTCTGGTTCGGTTTCATGGTTGGATGACATAGCGAAATTGACTCATTTAGTTGAGCAAGGTGGATCAAGACGTGGAGCTCAAATGATCATGCTAGCAGATTGGCATCCAGATATTATTGAATTCATTATTTCAAAAATGCAAAATCCAAGAATTCTAAGATTCTTGCTTGAAAATACAAATGATGACACTATTAAGAAATACGCAAAAGAAAAGCTTAAATTTACTCCTCTAACAGAGCAAGAAAAATTAATGTACCAAGGAATTATTAACTACAAACATATTCCTGGTTATGGGGGTTTCTCTGATAAGATTATTGCAGATGCCGAAGAAAAATTAACTGTTGGTGGAAATTTCTCCGTTCATAATTCTGAGTTTTTAACAGGGGCCAATATCTCAGTTTGCTTAACAAAAGAGTTTATGGATGCTGTTGAGAATGACGAGGAATATGAGTTAAGATTCCCTGATGTGGAAAGTTATGATGCTGAAGAGATGAAGCACTACAATGAAGAATGGAGCAAAGTCGGAGATGTACGTGAATGGGAAAAGATGGGTCATAAAGTTCGCGTTTACAGAAAGATTAAAGCCAAGGAATTATGGAATTTAATCAATATCTGTGCAACATACTCAGCTGAACCAGGTATTTTCTTTATTGATAATGCCAACGACATGACTAACGCGAAGAGCTACGGTCAACAAGTTGTTGCAACAAATCCATGTGGAGAACAACCTCTCGCACCATATTCCGTTTGTAACCTTGCAGCGGTAAACCTAGCTGAGATGGCTGATAAAGAAACGAAAACAGTTGACTTTGCTAAGCTTAGAAAGACAGTAGAAGTTGGCGTACGTATGCAAGATAACGTTATTGATGCAACACCATACTTCTTAGAAGCTAATAAAAAACAAGCCCTAGGAGAAAGACGTGTTGGATTAGGGGTTATGGGTCTTCATGATCTTCTCATCTACTGTGAGACGGAATATGGTTCTCCAGAAGGGAACGAACTTGTTGATCGCGTATTTGAAACAATCGCTACCACTGCTTATCGTGCTTCGGTAGAATTAGCAAAAGAAAAAGGAAGCTTCCCATTCTTAAATGGAGAAACTCCAGAAGCGAGCAACCGTTTAAGACAGGCCTTTACACAAACAGGCTTTATGAGTAAAATGCCAGAAGATATAAGAGAATCTATCTTAGAGCATGGGATCCGTAACTCACACTTATTAACTGTGGCTCCAACTGGGTCCACTGGTACGATGGTTGGGGTTAGTACTGGATTAGAACCTTATTTCTCTTTCTCTTATTTCAGAAGTGGACGTTTAGGAAAATTTATTGAAGTAAAAGCAGATATTGTACAGGAATATTTAGATCAAAATCCAGGAGCAGATGCAGATAACTTACCACATTGGTTTGTTACGGCAATGGAATTAGCACCTGAAGCTCATGCTGACGTTCAATGTATTATTCAACGTTGGATTGACAGTTCTATTAGTAAAACTGTTAATGCACCAAAGGGATATAGTGTTGAACAAGTTGAGAAAGTATATGAAAGATTGTACCGTGGCGGTGCTAAGGGTGGAACAGTGTATGTTGACGGTTCTCGTGATTCCCAAGTACTAACATTAAAAGCTGAGGAAAACAGTTTAGATGAAGAGAGACCTCTAGAAAAACCTAAACAGCATGTAGTACTTGTCGATACGATTAGTGATTTACGTTCAACTGATGTTACTATCGGTTCTGAAGTAGGAAATACTTGTCCTGTATGTAGAAAAGGAAAAGTCAAAGAAATCGGCGGTTGTAACACATGTACAAACTGTAATGCACAGTTAAAGTGCGGATTATAATCCCCCTAAAGAGACTGGAAATATTTTTTCCAGTCTCTTTTTTTCTTTATTCTTAGATTTTGCTCATACTACAACTAATTGATAAAAAATGAAATGAGGTTGTAATATGGAGCCGTTTGTACCGCAGTTAGTGTATATAGAACCTAAAGCGTTGGACTATCCTCTTGGGATGGAGCTTAAAGATAAGTTTGAAAAAATGGGGTTGGAAATCCGGGAAACAACATCACACAATCAAGTTAGAGGAATTCCAGGGAGTAATGAGCTTCAGCAGTACCGAAATGCGAAATCCACACTCGTAGTTGGTATAAGAAGAACACTAAAATTTGATACGTCTAAACCATCAGCTGAATACGCCATTCCATTAGCAACCGGTTGTATGGGTCATTGTCATTATTGTTATTTGCAAACCACTTTAGGTAGTAAACCCTACATAAGAACTTATGTAAACCTAGAAGATATTTTTGATCAGGCTCAGAAATATATGGATGAGAGAAAACCCGAAATAACAAGGTTTGAAGCAGCATGTACCTCAGATATAGTGGGTCTAGATCACCTTACCCATTCCTTAAAGAAAACAATTGAATACTTTGGACAAACTGACTATGGTCGTCTTCGATTTGTTACGAAGTATCACCATGTTGATCACTTATTAGATGCTAAGCATAATGGAAAAACAAGATTTCGTTTTAGTGTCAATTCCAGATATGTGATTAAACACTTTGAGCCAGGTACTTCCACTTTTGATGAGAGATTAGAAGCAGCTCGTAAAGTGGCGAATGCGGGGTACCCTTTAGGTTTTATTGTGGCACCTATCTATTTACATGAAGATTGGAAAGAAGGTTATTTAGAACTGTTTCAAAGGCTTAGTGATTCATTAAAAGGGATTAACTTAGAAGGGTTAACATTTGAACTTATTCAGCACCGATTCACAAAACCTGCGAAAAACGTCATCGCCAAAAGATATCCTAAAACAAAGCTTGAGATGGATGAGGAGAAACGGAAATATAAATGGGGACGATATGGAATTGGCAAGTACGTTTATCAAGATGAAGAGGCGAAGGATATGGAAGCAACAATAAGAGAGTATGTCCACTCCTTTTTCCCAGAAGCAGAAGTTGCTTATTTTACGTGATTAGCCTAAATAGTGAAACAAAAATAACAAAATACAATTTGTCCGTAGTACTAAAATTTTACAAAGCTGCTTAAAGATGTATCAAGTGACTACATCTAGGGAGTGGCTAACATGTTTATTGATGGGGTTTTCTCAGGAGGAGGAATAAAGGGTTTTGCGCTAATAGGGGCGTTCGAAGCTATAGAAAATAGAGGTCTTCAGTTTAAAAGGGTGGCTGGTACAAGTGCAGGTTCACTTGTTGCCGCACTAATTGCAGCGGGGTATACGAGCAAAGAAATATATGAGCTTATTGACGAAGTAGATATGGAGGAGTTTTTAGACAGAAGAAAAACATTTATTCCCCTATCAGTAGGGAAGTGGCTATTTTTATATTGGCGTTTAGGCTTGTATAAAGGGGTTGCCCTCGAGGGATGGTTAGAAGATAAGCTTGAAAAAAAAGGGTTGAAAACTTTTGGAGATCTTCCTGCCCAAGGATTAAGGATTATTGCTTCCGACTTAACAAATGGGCGCTTAATCGTGCTTCCGGATGATTTACCCCATTACAATATTGATCCGTACACTTTCTCTATAGCTAAAGCAGTTAGAATGAGTTGTAGTCTACCGTATTTTTTTGAACCTGTTAAATTATACAATGGAAAAGAATGCAGTCTAATTGTTGATGGGGGAGTTTTAAGTAATTTTCCTATGTGGCTATTTGATAAAGATAATACAAAAAAAGTGCGACCTGTAATAGGTATTAAGCTAAGTCATAATCTAATTGGACATCCTAAGCATATAATAAATAATGCAATTGATATGTTTGAGGGTCTATTTGAAACGATGAAGGATGCCCACGATTCACGCTATATTTCAAGGAAGCATGAAAAAAATATTATCTTTATTCCGACTGAAGGATTTTTAACAACTGAATTTAAGTTAACAGATGAAAAGAAAAAACTCTTAGTAAAACTGGGAAGGGAGTGTGCAGAAGATTTTCTTACTAAGTGGACATATTAAAAACCGAACCTTTAAAAAGAGGCTCGGTTCTTCTTTTTTCCTTTTTTTCCTTCTATTACAGTAAGGTGCGATGTATCTTTTTTAGTGTTTTGTTTTTTCAATTTTGATAAAGTCCCAATCCGTGTTGGGGTCTTTTGAGTATCTTTTTGTACGAATCTCTTTTTTGAGCGCTTTGCTGCTTTTCGAAATGCTTGCTGCTCTTTTTTCTGAGGTCCAGCTTTATAAAAGCGTCGAACAAGAAAATAAATGATAGCACCGACAGCTATGAATACAAAAATGCTTTGCAAGAAGTCAGTTGGATTTGAGATGAAACTCGAAATAATCCCTATGGCTGCAAGGGATATTAAACCGATTACAAAATAAAATGAAGTCCGATTATTCAAGAAAGCCACCTCCCTAAGAGCATGATAAGCATTTTTTGCTTGTTTTAAACTAATTTTCCCTATTTTTACACAATTTTAAAATAAATTATTTCATTTGAAAATTTTTACGTTTTAACCACACGAGTGCTTAAAGGGAATAAAACCATGATGCTTAAACGATTAAGATACTAATAAAGTGCTTCAAAAATATAAAGAAACCCTCTGAGGTTATCGCATCATTTAGTAACCTTTTTTAGGCTTGAACATTTTCTGTGGTTCATTCTCCTCTTATATATAGGTACTAACTAATTTATGCTCAACAGCACCATAGTGGAACACTCTTTTTACAATTGGATTCGTCAGTCACATAATTAAGAAGAGACATGAGTTAAAGCTTGACTTAGTGGAGCTCCTGCTACCGGGGGTATTTCTTTTATTCTTATCATTGGTCCTCGTCCATGAAAAATTAGACCAAATAAAAGGGGTATACTTCCATCATATAAATAACTTAATTTTAATATTCGAACGAATTTTTGTTTTATTAAGAAATGACAGTTCGAAATATAGAAGGGTAATTTTCGATCAAGTTTACTTGTATTGTCCTTATCTTTATTCTACTAAAAATGAAAGAAAACCTCTACATCTTGAGAATTTTTTAAGTAGCAGTAATAAAACATAAATTATACGGAGATATATGCAATGTAATAAAAGGGGATGGACATAATAGAAATGGAGGTGGTTAGAATGGCTAACGAAAAAGCAAAATTAGAGCAAAATCAAGATGAAAAACCAATGACCTTTCTATCAATGGTTATGTTAACTGGCTTTGTAGGTGGAATTCTATGGAGTGGATTAGGTTATTTAGCTTACGTTTTTAATTTTACTGAAATTCGTCCGAATGTTGTTCTCGAGCCTTGGGCACTTGGGGATTGGAAGAATGGCTGGTTAGGAACAGTCATATCTATTATTGTGTTAGGCGCTGTTTCGATTGTAGTTGCATTAATTTACTATGCTGCTCTAAGAAAAATGAATAAGCTCTGGGTAGGTATTGCTTATGGATTAGCAATATTTATGCTCATATTCTTAGTGCTCCATCCGATTTTTCCAAGTATTGATCCAATCAATAAGCTAGAAAGAAATACTTTAATAACGTCTATTTGTTTCTTTATTTTGTACGGAACCTTTATTGGTTACTCTATATCATACGAAGAGCAAGAACAAACACAAAGACAGGAAAATGAAAAAGAGGTTCCATCTTAAGTTGTGTTGGAAACGCGGTTCTCTTTTCTCTTACTTTCAAGTAGTTGAGTTTAAAAATTTTGTGTTAGAATGTTCTTATTGAACATTCTTTTTCAATTAGGATATTTCACTATGGGATCTGTACTCTATACGATAGAACTTTCTTCAAAGCACTATTAGTGAAATGGCTTGATTAAGTAACTATACTGATTTAAATTCAGTATAGATTTTTAAACCGGGAGTACTCAATAATGAAGAGATACCTACTGTTAAATGGACCTAATCTTAATCTACTTGGGAAAAGGGAACCAGGCGTTTATGGTTCTACCACATTAAGAGAACTAGAAGAGACAATTGTAAAATTAGGTATCGAGAATCAAGTAGAAGTCAGTTGTTATCAATCTAATCATGAAGGATCCCTAATTGATAAACTTCATGAAGCAAACGAATTGGGGTTAGATGGGGTTATTTTTAACCCAGGGGCATATACCCATTACAGCTATGCGATTAGAGATGCTATAGCAGGAATAAATGTCCCAGTTATTGAAGTACATATATCAAACGTTCATGCCCGCGAATCTTTCCGTCATGAGTCAGTGACAGCCCCGGTTACAAAAGGTCAAATTGTAGGGTTAGGATTAAAAGGCTATGAACTAGCGTTGTTAGCACTATTAGAAAGCACAAGGGAGAGAGGGTAAATGGTAAAATTAAACAAAATGAGAGAACATTTTGAAAAGCTTGGTATTGATGGTATGCTCATCACTAGCAATTATAATCGCCGTTATATTTCGAACTTTTCGGGATCTGCTGGAGTTGTTTTAGTTAGTACAGACCAAGCACAATTCATCACTGACTTTAGATATGTTGAACAAGCTTCTAAGCAATGTGAAGGGTTTGAAATTGTTAAACATACTGGAGCAATTCCTGAGGAAGTGGCTGTACAGGTTCAAAAGCTTGGAATTAAAAAACTGGGATTTGAGCAAGACCATCTTACATTCTCAGCTTTTAAAGCCTATGAAAAAGTGGTTGGGGCTGAATTAGTTCCTGTTTCTGGTTTAGTTGAAAAGTTACGCTTGATAAAGACCGAGCCAGAGATTAAGATATTAAAGGAAGCAGCGGACATTGCTGATGCTGCATTTAAACATATTTTAGATTTCATTCGCCCAGGTTTAACAGAATTAGAAGTGTCGAATGAATTAGAGTTCTTTATGAGAAAAGCAGGCGCAACGTCTTCTTCCTTCGATATTATCGTTGCATCGGGAGTTCGTTCAGCTTTACCTCACGGTGTTGCAAGCGATAAGGTCATCGAAAAAGGTGATTTTGTGACGTTAGATTTCGGTGCCTATCATAAAGGGTTTGTTTCAGATATTACTCGTACATTGGCAGTTGGGGAACCAGATGCAAAGCTTAAAGAAATTTATAACATCGTTCTTGAGGCTCAATTACGAGGAATGGAAGGCATTAAGCCTGGAATGACGGGTAAAGAAGCGGATGCATTAACGCGTGACTACATAACAGAAAAAGGGTATGGAGAGTATTTTGGGCATTCAACAGGACACGGAATTGGCTTAGAAGTTCACGAAGGTCCTTCTCTTTCCGTAAAATCAGATCTAGTTCTAGAACCGGGAATGGTTGTAACGGTTGAACCTGGAATCTATATCCCTGGTCTTGGTGGAGTCCGCATCGAAGATGATACGTTAATTACGAAGGAACACAATGAAACGCTAACTCACTCAACAAAAGAACTTATTATTCTTTAATAGAGGCTTTTTCTAAATCAAGGGTCACCGGTGTTTTATTATAAGTAACTCTAAGTGATGAACTCAGGTAGCTACCGTTTGCGAAAATAGTCTTACTTTTTATACTCTAGGAGGATTTTAACATGATTTCTGTAAATGATTTCCGTACAGGATTAACAATTGAAGTGGATGGAGGTCTTTGGCGTGTAATGGACTTCCAACACGTTAAGCCAGGTAAAGGAGCTGCGTTTGTACGCTCAAAGCTTCGTAATCTTCGTACGGGGGCAGTACAAGAGAAAACGTTCCGTGCTGGTGAAAAAGTAGCAAAGGCACAAATCGATAATCGTAAAATGCAATATTTATATGCGAATGGAGATCAACATGTATTCATGGATAATGAGTCATATGATCAAATTGAACTTCCTGCTTCTTCAATTGAATATGAGTTGAAGTTCCTAAAAGAAAATATGGAAGTATATATCATGATGTATCAAACGGAGACTCTTGGAGTTGAACTTCCGAATACAGTTGAATTGGTAGTTACAGAAACTGAGCCAGGAATTAAAGGAGATACAGCTTCAGGTGGAACGAAGCCAGCAATTCTTGAAACTGGCCTAAGTGTCCAAGTTCCGTTCTTTGTTAACGAAGGCGACAAGCTAATAATTAATACAACTGATAGCTCATACGTTTCTAGAGCTTAATGTAAAAGACAAAACCCAAATGGATTTCATTCCATTTGGGTTTTTATATTCTCTTAATCCTGTTTTTCAATATCTCTTCCTGCTGCTCCAACTGACATGTTTGTGTTCCCGCGAGTATTATATTCAGGATCCAAATTTCGGTCAGGGTGATTATCCTTCTCGTCACCTAAATATTTGTTTTTAAGTGTTCTTTGTTCTTTTAAAAATTTATCATGATTTTCGTTTACCATTTCACTAGCTCCTTTCCGTATTATTATTCTCTCTCTAGTTGAAAGATATGAATGTAAAACGGTAGAAGGAGTGATCGTCATTAAGTGTAAAATGAAAATAATGCAGTAACCTCAGCTTTTATTTCAAGCGTCCCAGCTTCAATCGGGGTGGTATCTGCAGCCATTACGACTTGGGATTCGGTAAATGGAACCGGCCCTTTTTGTTGAGTCGTATGTTCAGTTATTTTTAGCGGTGTGTTAATTAACTGGACTTGTAAGGTTTGTGCAATGGTTTTTGCTTTTTCAATTGCATTGATTATGGAAATGGACAACGCTTGACGGTAAGATTTATCTTGATTTGAAACGGAGAATTCTATTTGTGAGACGAAATTAACACCATTGTTCACAGCAGTATCTACTACAGTTCCTACATTTTTAATTTGATTAATGGTGACTCTTAGCTTATGTTCTACCTTATAACCTTTAAAAATTTGCTCTCCTTCAACGAAATCATAAACAGGATAAGCTGCAAAATTGACCGTTCTGATTTGATCACTTGGAATCCCAAGTGAAGTTAGCGACTGGATTACATTTGTTGTTCTTCGCGCGTTTTCTTGTTGAGCTTTTTTTAACTCTTTGTCTTCTGTGATTACTCCTACAGTTACCTTCACTTGATCTGGTTGTATGGAAACAACACCCTCACCGATAACCTTTATGGTTGATACTTCGTGTCGATAATGATTTTGAACGTTAGACATGTATCTATAATTTGGTTGTGTATAGTACAACTTTTCCCCCTCACTTTCCTTATTCTTCATTAAAATGTACGGTCAAAATCCTTTAGAAATACATAAACTTTAAAATTTCGATAAGTTGAGGAAACTGGTAGACCAATTTTGATAGAAAAGAATTTTGTGGGTTTATTAACTATGTTATAAAGAGCCAAAGGAACGAGGGTAGTTCGACAACATGACCATAATTGCATGATTAGGCAAGTAAAACCATTCCAATCGAGTAGATTACATGTTTTTATTAAGGAAATCCTTTACGTACTCAGTATAAGGTTCTTTATTATAGGACTGATACAAACCACATGCTGAACGAACAGGGTCACCAAAGAAAAAGCGTTCATATAAGGTTTGCCTAGACCCAAATGCGCTCATACAAAGATCCCAACCGAGTCTAAATAACTTGACCCGGTCGAAAGCTTTAGCATTTGCAGCTTGTAGATATGTGTTCAAATCCTTATTTAACTCTTCAGAGAAAAAATCTTTTTCCGTAGGGAGTGCAATTAACCCACTCGCCCCAATAAGTTGTAGGATTTCCATAAATCTTGGATACAATTGAGGATAGAGACTTGTAGCAACTTTAAGCTGATTTTCGTCAGGAATGATTGTATTCCATTTGTTGAGCTTGGCATGGAGCTCAGAGGTGAGGAGTAAGGCTTTTAGTGATTCTACACCGGTGATGATTTCACTTATTTTCTCTTGGACATGATGGTATTCACTTACGTTAATCGTTTCTGTTAATAATTGTGCGATTCCAAGAACAAATTCCGTTTTAATGACCCTTCTACATAATACTTGATGCGTTGTAAGGGGGAAAAAGCTACTGTCACTATAAATTTCATGGGCAATTTCGGGATGATCATAAAAAAATACTCTTTCCCATGGAACAAGCACATGGTCAAAGACAACGATCGTATCCATCTCTTCAAATCTAGAACTAAGTGGATGATCAAAGGTAGAATCGTTATAAACAAAGGACTCTCTACAAATAAATTTTAAGCCTTTTGAGTTACTAGGAATGGAAAATCCATATGCTAAATCTCTATTATAGGCGGCTGCGGGCGATGGCAATACAAGAATTTCATCTGTTATTCCGCCTTGAGTAGCGAGTAATCTCGCCCCCTGAATGATAAGACCATCCTCAGTCTTTTTAATCGGCTGAGCAGCAATGATTTCATCTTCATTTTCAAAATGTGTTCTTGAACGGTTTACTTGGGGATTCACAAACGTATGGGTTAAAGTAATATCCTTTTCTCTTGCCTCCTCATAAAAACTAGTTAGGTTTTTAGTGAAAGTTTCATCCTGCTTTGAAAGAATCTTTGCTGAAGAGGCAATTGCCATTAATACGGTATTCATATAATCGGGGGATCGACCAAGCGTCCCTCCACTTAATTTAGCCCACTGCTGAATCATGAATCTGCGTTTTTCTAAATCCTCTTTTGTTTTTGGTTCCATATAGGATAATCCAACAAGGTTATTGGTTAATGGAGATTTATACGTCATCGTATTAATCATAGAATCTTTTAACTGAAAATCGTATAAACGGCTTTGACTTTTTAAAACACCTGAAAAAGCATTATGTTCAGATAGTTTCCCTTCTACTTTCTTTCCATCTAACCAAATATTAGAATTTAGACGGTCAACTCTTTCAAGATACTCCCTTCCCGAAATGGCAGGCATTTTATTCACTCCTCTTTTACCTAGTTTTTATATAATTACTCAAGAAAAGAGGACATCGCTTGTGTGTTTAGCTTGTTTAAAAGGACAAATTTAAAGTGACGAATAGAATTAGCATATATTCTATTCCCTATACATCTCATACCCCATTAGATGAGCAATATTTTTCGGTATATCTGTATTATTAATAACTCCGTTAAAGATAGAAGCTCCTTTCCCGTAAGCAAAAACAGGTACCATATTTGCTGAATGCCCGCCTGTGTTACCTAGTGTACGATTTTCAAGGTTTATTGCCCCTCCGTGGTAATAATTTGATATCGTACTGCCAATATGCCACTCGGTTTGGAATGCACTATATACTTTTCCCCTAGCCCGAATAATATCTTGGTTAAAAGAGTGGATTTGTTGATCAGTTAATTCAATATGAGCGAAATTCTTAAATGCCTGTCGCACACTCTTAGTGGTGTATTCTTCAGAGTGATTTTTCTTTTTTAATTGAGAAGCGATAAAGGTTGTGGATACTCCAATTTTTTTCAATGCTTCCACATTTAACTTTTCTGTCAAAGTAATCCCCATCGTTTCATGATCAGCTACGACTACCACTAATGTCTCTTGGTCTCTGTTCGCCCAGTTAACCACATACTTTACAGTATCATCAAATTCAATCGTTTCTTTCCAAATGCTTGTTAAGTCTGTCGCATGAGAAGCATGATCAATTCGTGCGCCCTCTACCATTAGGAAGAATCCCTTATCTTCTTTAGAAAGGACCTCAATAGCTTTCTTCGTCATCTCTATTAAATTAGGTTCTTCACTCTCCAAGTCATCTCGATCCAATTTAAAGCTCATGTACGAGGGATGGAACAATCCGAGAAGCTTGTCTCCTTCATACTTTTTTAATTCACTTCGATTACGAACATATGTATACCCTTTTTCTTGATACTTCTTGATTAAGTCTACTCCACCTTGCTGTTCTGGTTGGAAAAAATGAGACCCTCCTCCCAAAATAACGTCAACTTCATTTTTTAATTGTTGACGGGCAATTTCGGGTTGACCATCCCAACGGTTTTTCACACTTGATGTAAAAGCTGCTGGTGTGGCATCCACTACCATATGCGTGGATATAACACCTACTTTTTTCCCATGCTGTTTAAATAAATCTAGAATACTGTCAACTTCTGTTCCATCTGGGGAAACACCTAGCATTCCATTATTTGTTTTTATACCCGTTGCTAAGGCGGTACCACCTGCTGCAGAATCCGTAACAGAATTATTATTTGAGAAGGTTCTTGCTAGAGCAACTTGGGGGAGTGATTCTAGAAATAATTTACCTTCTTTGCCATGTTCAAAAAGACTTGCTACTTCGAGTTGTCCAACTCCCATACCATCACCAACCATCAATATTACATTTTTAGGTGGTGTAACAGTGTTTGATTGAGGACTAAAGGCACTCCCGATGGAACATATAGGAAGTGAAAGTACAAAAACTAGTAACATCATAAAAATCTTCTTCATATCAACACTCCAGAATTAATGTTAAAACCTACACTTTTTTAGTATTCCTTTTCGTTGTTGAACATATAAATATTTATTATTTCAATAGGAATTGAAATCAAAGTCATAATGTATGGTCAAGCAGGCATACATTTAAATTAAGGCAGTTTCCGTTTGAATGATTAGCGTGAACTAAAGTTAAAAACTATGAAATTTTTGATAAAGGTCGTAATCATCGTCTAGCAATCTAATAAGGAGGACAAGCACAATGAATGAAGTAAAGAAAATGCTACCTAAAAATATTGCAAAAGAATTGGACCAAATCCCTCCTATTCAGCTTTACGAGATGGAAGAAATACGTATTCGAATTAATAGACCTTTAGAAGTTACGGTTAAAGGGATTCCACGTTTCTTAGATTATATGGTGACTGCAGAAGATGCTTTGCATTTGTTGAATAAGGTAAGTCATTTTTCTATTTATACGATGGAGGAAGAACTAAAGCGAGGGTATGTAACGATTTCAGGGGGGCATAGAGTTGGACTAGCTGGCAAAGTGATTCTTGAAAACGGCATGGTAAAAGCAATCCGGGACATTTCCTCCTTCAATATTAGGATTGCCAAGGAACAGATAGGGATATCAGAGGGGCTCATTCCTCTTTTATATGATAAGGGCTGGCAGCATACAATGATTATCGGGCCACCTCAGACTGGAAAAACAACTTTGCTAAGAGATTTGGCTCGGATTGCTTCGGGTGGAAATCCTGACAAAGTTCCACCTGTTAAGGTGGGTATTGTAGATGAAAGATCAGAAATCGCAGGAAGTGTTAATGGAATTCCTCAGTTAACGTTTGGTCCTCGTGTAGATGTTCTAGATGCATGTCCAAAGGCAGAAGGAATGATGATGATGATCCGATCTATGAGTCCAGATGTGCTAGTAGTGGATGAAATAGGTAGAAAAGAAGATTGTGAGGCTATATTGGAAGCAGTTCATGCCGGAATTAAGCTATTTATGACTACCCATGGTAATTCTCTTGAAGAAGTAAAAAATAGACCATCTCTAAAGCCCATTTTAGACATGGGGATATTTGATAGATTTATTGAACTAGGACGGTCTGAAGGACCTGGAACGATAACCTCTATAAAAAATAAAAGTGGTAATGGGATACTCCCAAAAGTGAGAGTGACGTAAATGATGAAAATAATTGGGGCAATATTCATTATTGTTGCAACTACTTGGACGGGCTTTGAGGCTTCTAGACACCTAAATGAAAGGCCTCGTCAGCTACGACAACTAAAGTCAGCACTTCAATCCTTAGAAGCAGAAATTATGTACGGTCATACTCCATTACACGAGGCATCAAGACGTTTAGCGGAACAGCTTTCAAAGCCGTTATCATGGTTTTTTGAATCTTTTTCAAAAAAGCTTACGAACTCAGAGACAACCGTTAAAGATGCCTGGGAAGAAAGTTTAGTTGAGATGTGGAAATTCACAGCTTTTAAACAGGGTGAATTTGAAATTATGAAACAGTTTGGAGAAACACTTGGCAGACATGATCGACTCTCGCAGCAAAAGCAAATTCGGTTAACCTTGACTCACTTGGAGCGTGAGGAAGCTGACGCGTATGAGAAACAAGCAAAATACGAAAAAATGGTTAAAAGTCTAGGATTCTTATCGGGACTATTATTAATCATTTTACTTATATAGTGGGATCTGGATAAGAAAATAAAGGTTGCTACCAGTAATTTAAAGGTAGGTAACTCGGGAGCTTGAGGCTATAACTAGACAAGTCTTTAGGAGGAAATTTCATGGGTTTAGAGGTTGATATTATATTTAAGATTGCTGGGGTAGGAATTGTCGTTGCATTTTTGCATACCATTCTAGATCAAGTTGGGAAGAAGGAATATGCCCAATGGGTAACATTATTTGGATTCATATATATCCTGTTTATGGTAGCTTCCATTGTAGATAACTTGTTCCAAAAAATTAAATCCGTATTTCTTTTTCAAGGGTAAAGGGAGGGTTCGGCCATTGAGATCATTCAAATAGTTGGCGTAGCACTAGTCGCAACTTTCTTAGCGCTAATTGTAAAGGAACAAAAACCAAATTTTGCTTTTTTGCTCATCGTGTTTGTTGGCTGTTCAATTTTCTTATTCTTAGTGGATCAGATTTACGCGATCATTCATATGCTTGAGAAGATCGCAGTGAATGCCAAGGTGAATATTGTTTATGTTGAAACCATTTTAAAAATTATCGGCATCGCATACATAGCGGAATTTGCAGCTCAAATCACAAAGGATGCCGGACAAGGAGCGATTGCTTCAAAAATTGAACTAGCAGGTAAAATTCTTATTTTGGCGATGGCCATCCCCATTTTAACCGTATTAATCGAGACAATCATTCAGTTGATACCTAATTAATCGAAGCAACCACCCTTTTTAGAGAAGGTGAAAAAATGAAGCAATGGATCCAGTTTATTCTAACTATTATAGTAGTCGTCTTCCTATTTTCGTTGAGCCATCAAAGTGTACAAGCTACGTCTACAACAAATGCCGAGGAGGATCAAACCAAGTTAGATCCACAACAGTTAGTAGATGCCCAGATAGAATCTTTAAATATTGATGAGTTAAAAACATTTTGGGAGAGCATTGTCAGCCAGTATGGTGGCTTTCTACCAGAAAGTCAAAAGGGGAGCCTCTACGATTTTATTAAGGGAGAAAAGAAGTTTTCCTTAAAAGAATGGTTCTCAGGCTTTTTTAAATTTATGTTTCATGAATTTCTTGTAAATGGGAAGTTACTTGGGATGTTAATTATGCTCACGATCTTCTCCATGTTCCTACAAACACTTCAAAATTCTTTTGAGAAAAGTACAGTCAGTAAAGTAGCATACTCGATCGTGTTCATGGTATTAATGATTATTGCTTTGAATAGCTTTCACATAGCTATCCAATACACGAATGAAGCAATAGGAACAATGGTTTCTTTCATACTTGCCCTCATTCCTCTTTTACTAGCTTTAATTGCATCATCGGGAGGGTTAGTGTCAGCCGCTTTCTTCCATCCAGTCATTCTATTTTTAATGAATATTAGTGGAATGTTTATCCAGTATGTTGTTCTACCTCTTTTATTTTTAGCTACATTGCTCCACATTGTCAGTACCTTGAGTGAGAACTATAAAGTCACTCAACTAGGCAATCTATTACGAAATTGGAGTATTGGACTTCTGGGACTCTTCTTAACTATTTTTTTAGGAGTTATTTCAGTTCAGGGTGCTTCAGCTGCTGTGACAGATGGAATCACGATTAGAACTGCTAAATTTATAACAGGTAACTTTGTTCCGGTCATTGGAAGAATGTTTACAGATGCGACAGATACCGTCATAAGCGCCTCATTGCTTTTAAAGAATACGGTCGGAATTGCTGGTGTAGCCATATTACTTCTTATTGTAGCCTTTCCTGCAATCAAAATTCTAATGATTGCGTTTATATATAAATTTGCAGCCGCTATATTACAACCATTGGGCGGAGGACCTATCATTACTTGTCTCGACATTATAAGTAAGAGTGTAATCTATGTATTTGCTGCTTTAGCTATAGTATCGTTGATGTTCTTTTTGAGTTTAACGGTCATTATAGCAGCTGGGAACTTAACGATGATGATTCGTTAGAAGGGAGGAAGCGATATGGATTTCTTAAAAGAATGGATTACAAATATTATCCTTTTTATACTATTGGCTACAGTCATTGATATGCTTCTTCCGAATTCTAGCTTGCAAAAGTACACGAAAATGGTTACTGGTCTTTTATTGATAGCGATAATTCTTTCTCCAATCTTAAAAATATTCTCAACAGATCTTGAAACAGCATTAGCGACGGTCCCTTCATTTAAGGATTCTGAAGAAAAAAATATGGAAAATTTAATAGAATTGCAGAAAAAAGAAATACAAGCCTCCAATCGTGCATATATTTTAGAACAAATGGCTGTCCAACTAAAAACGGACGCGGAGGAGGAGTTGATGGACCAGTACGGATTAGAGATTGCGAGCATAGATCTTTTCGTTGATGAAAACAGTGAAGGAGCTGTGCCAGAGGATATACAAGCCATCACTGTTCAATTAAAAGAGCCTAAAAAAGAAGCTGAAGCTGTAGAAGTGGTCAAAAAAGTCGAGATCAATACTCAAACACCTCTTCCATCAAAGGAGCATTCATTTCAAATAGAGAAAATTTCTTCTCTTCTTGCTGAAAAATGGGATGTTGATGAGAAAACAATTGAAATCATGATAGAAGGGGGGAACACGTAGCAATGGACCAAGAAAAAGGCCCGTTTAAGTGGCTAAAGAATCTGTTCTCAAATAATGAGCAAACAGATAAAAAATCAGGAAAATATCAATATTTACTACTCGTCCTTTTATTTGGAGCAGCAATTATGTTAGTAAGCAATATGTTTTTCCAAGAAGAGGGATCAAATGCAACTCTTCCTACATTCAACAGTGCTTCGGAAGAAAAAGGAGAAGTTGAAACCTTCGGACAAAAAAAGACCGAAGAGAATGACATTATTGCTAGTTATGAACACCATTTTGAGACCGAATTAGAAGAGGCTCTTGAAGGGATCACTGGTGTAGATGATGTAATGGTAGTAGTCAACGTCGACTCCACTGAAAGAAAAGTATTAGAAAAGAATACGGTTACAAACTCACAAAAAACGGATGAGACGGATCGTGAAGGTGGCAAAAGAATCGTCGAGGATCAGTCGAAGGATGAACAGCTCGTCATCATTCGCAACGGAGAAAGTGAAGGTCCTATTATTCTAGAGACTAAAAAACCTGAAATAAGAGGTGTTCTCGTTGTTGCGAAAGGAGCTGACAATATCCAAGTGAAAAAATGGATTATTGAATCAGTGACTAGATTGCTCGATGTTCCAAGTCACCGCGTTTCCGTAATGCCTAAAAAATAAAGGGGGATTTATAAATGTTATTAAAAAAACAAACGGTATGGTTATTAACAATGTTAAGTCTAGTAGTAGTATTATCGGTATACTACATTACTTCTCCACAGCAAGGGTCTGATATGGCTGGAGTTCAAGAAGAGTCTCAGGAAAATGAAGTAACAACTGAAGGTCAAGAAACTACTGGAGAAGAAATGACTACTGAAGGAGAAGAAGGCGAGTCTGTAATCTCTAGCATTGCAAGTGACGAAGTGTTTGAAACGTTACGTTTAAAGTTAGATGAAGATAGAAGCAAGATGAAAGAAGAATTAACAGAAATCATGGCATCTACAGACCTACCGACTGAAAAGCGTAGCGAAGCATATGATAAAATTCAAGAACTAGATGAAATTGCTCAAAAGGAAAGTGTATTAGAAACGTTAATCGTTGCAATGGGTTATGAAGATGCACTAGTTCGTGCTGATGGTGATAAAGTAAGAATTACTGTTAAAGCTGAAAAGCACTCTCCAACAGCAGCAAACGAAATTCTTCAGCTTGTTAAAAACGAAATTGGACAGCTTCATGCTGTAGTGGAATTCCAACCTAAAAAGTAAATGATAGATTAATTGAAAGGGACTTCCTAAATTGGAAGTCCCTTTCATCTGTAGACAAACTCAAATCACATCTAGTTTGCCTACAGTTTTTTTATTATATTAAATTCATCTCCTTAATACCCTTGATTTCCGCTACGGGCGAACACTTTCCGCGGGCGGGGCCGAGCCGCTTCCCTCGCTACACTCAGTCCAGGGTCTCGACTTTCCCGCTTTTCCCGCTGGAGTCGTCGCCCTTCGCTCCAATCAACTAAGTAACCTGTAATAATTTTTTGAGGTAACGTACCATGATAAGGAAAAACAATCCAATGAACGCGAACAGTTAGAAATGCTGACGAATGATCAAGTAGTTCCTGAGAATTATTTAGAACGTAAGTTGGAGCCAGTCATTGATTTCTCTTTCATCTATCCCATGGTTGAACCCTATGTTCGGGTATCGGCCGTCCAAGTATGATCCCGTCGTAACGGTCTTTGCGACAAACCATAGCAACTTTCCATGCCCAAGTTGCTAGTTTCTTCAAGTTCATGGCAGCAAACGTAAGCATTGCCTGGCATGGACAATTTTTTTAAAGAGGACAAAACTTAGGTTGATTGTAGCGAAGGGCGCTTGACTCCTAGGGGAGTAGCGTTACAGCCGAGGCCCCGCAGGAGCATTTGCGACGAGGAGGCTTGGCGAACGCCCCCCGGAAAGCAAGCGCCTGTAGCGGAAATCAGCCGTTTTATCTACAAAACAATTAAAAAAGACCAAAGGAATCAAGTTCACGATCCCTTTGGTCATCTCCTATTTTTGCTGTAACTTCACCAAATTCTCAACCGATTGATGTGCATTTGTTACAGAATGGAACAGGTCTTCGTGTTGTGTGGTTTGAACACCAACAGTCGAAGAGAGTTCTTGAAGAGAAGCGCTTGCTTGCTCAATCAC
Source organism: Cytobacillus spartinae (assembly GCF_042865285.1). Lineage (NCBI taxonomy): Bacteria > Bacillati > Bacillota > Bacilli > Caryophanales > Bacillaceae > Cytobacillus > Cytobacillus spartinae. The sequence goes on from NZ_JBIACK010000010.1 coordinate 63,930, forward strand.
TGAACTGAAATCATTAATAGCTTCTTGAATAAAATTGGATGAGTTAAGGATTTCTTGTGTTAGAGAATCATACTGAGTTATATCTTCTTTTAACCTGTAGAAAGTCTCTTGGATCTTTAGAAATGCTTGTTCGGTATCTACAGCAAGCTGTAAATTATCCGTAATTTTTTGACCAGTCCTTGTTACATTTTCTTTCGTTAAATCTGTATCGGTGATGACATTATTTAAATTATCCGTAATTTGAGTAGCTGTTTTCCTAGTTATATCTGCTAGTTTTCTAACTTCTTCTGCGACAACCGCAAATCCTTTCCCACTCTCACCTGCGCGAGCTGCTTCAATAGATGCATTTAGAGCAAGTAGATTTGTTTGTTCTGCGATCTCTTGAATGGATTTAGCGAATTGAGAGGTTTCTTTAACTAAACTAGATAAAGAAGTAATATGGGAATGAACTTGTTGCATATCTTCATAGGAAACAGATAAATCATTTTTAAGTTTAAAAACTAGCTTCTCCCCACTATCAGTCACTTTTTCTGCATTGACAGCATCAGTGTGAAGCTTGTTGACTAGTATACTTGTATCATTCACTACTTTGTTTGAGTTCTCCAATGATTGGGATATTTCAATAATTGAATCTGACTGGGTTTGAATACCGGAAGCAATTTCTGAGATAGAAGTGTTCATTTCTTGAGTAACTTGAAAGTTTTCATGACTTTTATTTTTCACATGATCAATTAAATGGGAAAGGTTATATGTACTTTCTTCAACGGTTTGTCGAATTTCTCGGTCTCTGATTAGTAATTGTTCTGTTTCTTCTTGAGCAGAAACAATATTCTCAGATAATTTTTTTGCAATTGAAAGTTGAAATGAGAGTAAAATAGTCACAAGAAGATATAATAGGTATATTGTTACATAATTCTTTGATTCCAAAGGCAATGTTTCATGGTGAAGCCAAGTAAAAAGGGTGATTACTAAAAAGCCTAATGATGAGGCAAGCCAAAGAACCTTCCTATCCATATAAATGGCGCCTGTAGCTAAAACAAAAAATAATAAATAATAAGCGGTAGGAGACACGCTACTTTCCATAATAATAAACAGGACCGATGTAACAATGATAATGGCAAGATAGGGAATGAAGGTTGTAAACTTTCTAAAATAATGAAGTCCTCCGACTATGGCTACTCCGATTAACCCTCCAATTATAATGGAAAGAATCACGGCAAGTTCCTTCTTCATAGCAATATCAACTACTGCAGCCAATAAAACGCTTACAAATGTGGCTTTAACTACTAGAGAGTTCTTTCTAGTTAAATCTTCCTTTTTAATTTCCTCGATTGTTTTCATGGATCTCCCTCTCTCTAAACATTAAGTACAGAGTCTAGTTATAATCAAAAAACTCAATTCGTGTGTCTTTAGGATGATGTCAATCGTTGTATTGAAGATTTTTTAATCCTTAATCAAAAACTCTAGATATTATTTCGATATTGTAAAAGAAAACTCCTCTGTAAAAGTTCACAAATTTTTCAAAAAATAAATAAATGATAATGGACGTTTGGCGGAGAAAGTGATTACAAAACTTTAATTTTTTTACAGAAAAAATGGCATCACATTTTGTTGATAAGCGTAGTTTTTCACATTTAATGTTGGGTACAGAGTTCTTTAAATGTGTTGAACTTTCATAAGGTATTATCGTATAGTATTAGTATCTAGTGCTAAAAAAGCATTCAGGTTCTTAAATCTAGAGAATTAGAAGTTGACTCTCTCTAGAACATTTAGTTCTTAATTTTAAATTCAATTAAGCCATGTATAATTAATGAAAATAACAAGGGGTGCCTAACATGTTAAAAGTACAAGAGATTCGAGAATTAATTAAACTCGTTGATCAATCAAGTCTAGATGAGTTTACTTACGAATTTGAAGGTTCAAAAATCAAAATGAAAAAAAATATTACAGGAACTGTGTCAGTGACCCAACCAGTTAAACAAGTTGCGGTTCCAGAGGCAGCACCAGCACCACAAATAGTTGAGACAGCTGCTGTTAGGCAAGAGGTTAAAGCTGAGGAGCCTAAAGTAGAAGCGACAAAAGATGCAGCTACTGACACTAGTAACTTACATAAAATCACATCTCCAATGGTAGGAACTTTTTATGCTGCTCCATCTCCAGAAGCGGGTCCATATGTAAAACCGGGTTCAAAGGTTTCCAATGATTCCATTGTTTGTATCGTTGAAGCAATGAAATTATTTAACGAAATTGAAGCCGAAGTGAACGGAGAAATTGTAGAAGTCTTAGTTAAAGATGGGCAGCTAGTAGAATACGGACAACCACTATTTTTAGTTAAGCCTGAATAAGGAGTGATTTCAGGATGATAAAGAAATTATTAATTGCAAACAGAGGAGAAATTGCTGTACGAATTATTCGAGCATGTCGTGAACTTGGAATTGAATCTGTAGCGGTTTACTCTGAAGCAGATAAAGAATCACTTCACGTACAATTAGCAGATGAAGCGTATTGCATAGGTCCTACACTTTCAAAAGATAGCTATTTAAACTTTACCAATATTATTAGCGTTGCAAAATTAACGGACTGCGATGCAATCCATCCTGGTTATGGATTCCTAGCTGAAAACGCAGACTTCGCTGAGCTTTGTCGTGAGTGCAATATTACTTTTGTTGGTCCAAGTCCTGAAGCCATTTCAAAAATGGGAACAAAGGATATTGCTCGTGAAACGATGAAAGAAGCTGGCGTTCCAATTGTCCCAGGTTCACAAGGGATTATTAAAGATACGGATGAGGCTATTGAGCTTGCAAAGAAAATCGAATATCCGGTTATTATTAAGGCTACTGCTGGTGGCGGTGGTAAAGGGATCCGTGTTGCAAGGTCAGAGCAGGAGTTAATCAAGGGTATTAATATTACCCAACAGGAAGCGCTTACAGCCTTTGGTAATCCTGGGGTATATATTGAAAAGTATATTGAAGATTTCCGCCATGTAGAGATTCAAGTGCTTGCAGACAACTATGGAAACGTGGTTCACTTAGGAGAAAGGGATTGCTCCATTCAAAGAAGACTTCAAAAGCTTCTAGAAGAGACCCCATCCCCAGCTCTAGATGGAGAAACACGAAACGAAATGGGAGCAGCTGCAGTAAAAGCTGCAAAAGCAGTTGATTATACAGGCGCTGGCACGGTAGAATTTATATATGACTACCGCAATCGAAAGTTTTATTTCATGGAAATGAACACACGTATACAAGTAGAACACCCTGTTACTGAAATGGTAACTGGTGTGGACTTGATTAAGGAGCAAATAAAAGTTGCTTCTGGGGAAAAATTAAAGTTTAACCAAGAAGAAGTAACTTTTAACGGATGGGCAATTGAATGCCGGATCAACGCTGAAAATCCTGAAAAGAAATTTATGCCTTCAGCAGGGAAAATTCAAATGTACTTACCACCAGGTGGCTTAGGAGTGAGAATTGATTCAGCTGCTTATCCAGGTTATACGATTCCACCATATTATGATTCCATGATTGCGAAGGTCATCACATACGGAAGCACAAGGGAAGAAGCAATCTCCCGTATGAAGCGAGCTCTTAGTGAGTTCATCATTGAAGGTATTCATACGACAATTCCGTTCCATTTAAAACTTCTTAGTCATGAAAAGTTTGTAGAAGGGGAATTTAATACTAAATTCCTAGAAATGTATGATGTGATGAAGACTGAAGAATAATTACAGGAGGTGCCATATGAACGAAAACAACATCTTGGAGATGAGCCCAAGTAACACTGGTCTTGGGAAGGTTGAAATTGCTCCTGAAGTAATTGAAGTTATTGCAGGTATTGCAGCATCTGAGGTAGAAGGCGTTTCACAAATGAGAGGGAACTTCGCTTCTGGTGTCGTTGAAAGATTAGGAAAGAAGAATCACGGTAAGGGTGTCCGTGTTGAACTTGGTGAAGAAGGTATTAAAGTTGACGTGTATTGCTTAATGAAATTTGGGGTATCAATCCCAACTGTTGCACAGAAGGTTCAAGACAACATCCGCCAAGCGCTATTAAACATGACTGCTCTTGATGCAAAAGAAGTGAATATCCACATTGTTGGAATTCAATTTGAAAATCAAAAGCAAGAGCCAGAAACGGATCAAGAATTATAATAAAAACATTTGAGCCAGGGATTAAATGTCTCTGGCTTTTTATTATGTCTTAAAACTTTACGATTGGATAACATGGTGAATATATGTTCTTAAGAACCTCAGACGTTTATTTTTGTGGTTATGGGACTGTAACAAGTATAGATGAGATCCACCTAACTTCTTAAGAGCAATCACACGAAAAAATTAATTAAATGAGTACAGAAACGGTAATTGTGAAAAAATATAATTGGATATTGTACGCAATCACATTTCATGTGTTATGATTTTTCTAGGTATCTTAATCAAGCCCTAAAAGGAGTTCAAGAATAGATGAAAAGAAGAACAGCGAGAGAGAAAGCATTACAAGCTTTATTTCAAATAGAGGTAAGTGAAGTAGAATCAAGAGACGCTATTGAACATGTTTTAGATGGACAATCAAATGATCAATATTTAAATACATTGGTAAATGGTGTACTTGAGCACAAGCAAAACATAGATGAGACGATTACTAAATTTCTTGAAAAGTGGACGTTAGATCGTTTAGCGAACGTAGATCGAAATCTTCTCAGGTTGTCTGTCTATGAGCTTCAGTTTTGTAAAGAAGAAGTTCCAGCAAATGTTGTAATAGATGAGGCAATTGAAATTGCAAAATTATATGGTGATGAGAATTCAAGCCGGTTCGTCAACGGTGTATTATCGAAAGTGAAAAGTCATTTATTATAACAATTCATGTAAGCATTCATATTAGTAGTTTCTGTCCTTGCTATTTAAAAGTGAGCTAATTTAAGTCCAAACGTGACGGACAAGAGCTCAGAATTTATAATAGGAATGGGCAGATTTTTATTTTTATAATCATTTCTTTAGTTAGTGGAGTAAGTTAGAGTTCGGGAGCTTAGTTGAAAAGTGAGGGAGAACTTTGCGAATTTCACTAGACAAAGGATTAACTGCATATAAAAGGAGCTTATTATGAAAGATCAGCGTTATCTATCTGTCAATGCTCTTACTAAATACATAAAAAGAAAATTTGATGCTGATCCTCACCTTCAAGACATTTTTGTAAGAGGGGAAATATCAAATTTTAAACAACATTCTAGTGGGCATATGTATTTTACATTAAAGGACGAAAAGGCTCGTATTTTGGCTGTCATGTTTTCAAGTCAAAATAGATACATGAAGTTTAAACCTGAAAACGGTATGAAGGTATTAATTAGGGGTGAGATTTCTGTTTATGAGCCTGCTGGACAATATCAGATATACATAAAAGAACTTCAACCTGATGGAATAGGCGATTTGTATTTGGCCTTTGAACAGTTAAAAGAGAAACTAGAAAAAGACGGGCTATTTTCTGATCGGAATAAGAAAAGGCTACCAAAACATCCCAACACGGTGGGAGTCATTACTTCACCAACAGGTGCAGCAGTCCGAGATATTATCACAACGATTAAGAGGCGTTACCCGATTGTTAATATCCTCGTAATTCCCGCTCTAGTACAAGGGGAACAAGCCGCACCATCGATTGTTAAGGCTATTGAGAAAGCAAATCGTTCTAACGAAATCGATGTATTAATAGTAGGGAGAGGTGGAGGATCCATTGAAGAACTCTGGGCGTTTAACGAGGAAACAGTGGCTAAAGCGATCTTCCAATCTGAAATTCCGATTATTTCTGCAGTAGGGCACGAGACGGACTTTACGATTGCGGACTTTGTTGCAGACCTCAGAGCGCCAACACCAACAGCTGCAGCGGAATTGGCTGTCCCTAATATTGAAGAGTTATTAGATAAGTTGCTTACAACCCAAACAAGGCTTATTAGAGGGATGAAAGAGAAAATTAGTTTGAATAGTGAAAGGCTACGACGAATTCAAAAGTCTTATGCTTTTCGTTATCCACAAAGACTTTACGAACAAAAGTTGGAGCAAGTCGATAAGCTGTCAGAACAATTAAGAAAAGGTGCAAAAAAGTTATTTGAATTAAAACAGGAAGAACTTCAACAACAGCATAAAAGATTAGTAAGAAATCATCCAAATGATCTCTTGGTAGATGCTTCACTAAAACATCAGAAAATGGAGAAAAACTTAAACCGGGCTATGACGGCTATTGTATCTTCCAAACAAAAGGATTTTCATTCAATGCTTTCAACGTTAGAGGCATTAAGCCCTTTAAAGATTATGGATCGAGGCTATAGCCTTGTTTATAGTGATGCTGGAAATCTTGTTAAAAGTATCGAGCAAGTTACGAAAGACGATACCGTTGAAGTCAAGATGGCAGATGGATCGATGAAATGTACGGTAATTGAGATAGAGGGGAAGGGAAATTAAATGGTTAAAGATGAGAATATTACATTTGAGGAAGCAATGAAAAAGTTAGAACTCATTGTTGAGCGTCTTGAAGAGGGGGATGTTCCTCTAGAAGAAGCTATTTCAATCTATAAAGATGGTATGGAACTTTCAAAGCTCTGTCATAATAAATTAAAAAATGTAGAAGAGCAACTTGTACAAATATTAACCGTTGATGGAGAAAAGGAACCCTTCACCATTCAGGAGGAGGAATAAGAATTGGGAAACTCTCTTGTAGCCTTTTCTAAAGAACACAAGGAATTACTTGAGGAACATTTAAAAGCAAGTGTTCAAACCCTAAATGCTCCCCAAATTATTAAAGACTCCATGCTTTATTCCCTAGAAGCAGGTGGAAAAAGAATTCGTCCGTTGTTGCTATTTGCTACATTAAAAGCATTTGGTGAAAACACTCAGAAGGGATTGTTTACTGCTTCGGCAATAGAAATGCTTCATACATATTCGTTAATACATGATGATCTTCCTAGTATGGACAATGATGATCTAAGAAGAGGTATGCCAACCAATCACAAAGTATTCGGAGATGCCTTTGCCATACTAGCAGGTGATGCACTTTTAACCTATAGCTTTCAATTAGTCACCCATACACCATCAGATTTAGCCACTGCTGAAACGAAAGTAAAATTGATTGAAGAACTTGCAAAGGCAGCTGGTGCAGAAGGCATGGTGGGCGGTCAAGTTGCCGATATAAACGGAGAAGGAAAAAAACTCACGATAGAAGAGTTAGAATACATTCACATTCATAAAACAGGAAAGCTATTGGTATTTAGTGTAGTTGCTGGGGCTATTCTAGCTAATGCCAATCATGAAAAAATGGAATTACTCGCTTCTTTTGCAAATCATTTAGGACTCGCCTTCCAAATTCGTGATGATATTTTGGATTTAGAAGGAAGTGAAGAAAAAATAGGTAAGCGAGTTGGTAGTGATGAAACGAATCAAAAAAGCACATATCCATCACTGCTAACCATGGAAGGTGCAAAATTGGCTTTAAATACTCAGATTACGAAAGCTAAACAAGCATTGAAAGAAACAGGGCTAGATACTGAATTGCTAGAAGAGATTACGGATTTAGTAGCAAGTCGAGATCACTAGTAAGTATATTTTGGCATTTGAGTGATATTTTTGAATATGTTATAATATTGATTACTTTCGATGATTGTTATGAGCAGTCCTCATTTCTCTATACATACTTGAAATTTCATGTGTGAAATATGTTTAAAAGTAAAAGTATCGTGTGGCCGTTATCACATTCGTGTTAGCGGCTCTTTTTTCAATTTTATACGTATAGTTGTAATCATTATCTTTCATTTGGAAAATTCTTTGCAATGAGGTACTCTAAAGATACTATTTCTTATATGATTTAAAGAATTTTAGTAAGCCTTTATTCGTAATTCTTGCTTCTGGGCATATAAAGGTATTCTCAAACTTATTTAAAGTGCTGTTATTTTATAAAAACATGCCACAAAACAAAGTATAATGTTCGTTAGATTCACTCTACGAAAACAACCTTAGTAATCATATTGAACTTAATGACGAACTAATGAATAAAACGAAATGAAAGTGAGTGATCCTCAAATGGATCTATTATCTATTAAAGACCCATCTTTTCTAAAAAATTTATCTCAAAAAGAATTGGAAGCGCTTAGTGAAGATATAAGACGATTCCTAATTGAAAAGCTTTCAAAAACTGGTGGACATATTGGGCCGAATTTAGGTGTGGTGGAATTAACAATAGCTCTTCATAAATGTTTTGACAGTCCAAAGGATAAAATTCTTTGGGATGTGGGACATCAATCTTACGTCCACAAAATTTTAACTGGTAGAGCTTGTGACTTTGACACGTTAAGACAATACAAGGGTCTATGTGGATTTCCTAAAATGGTTGAAAGTGAGCATGATGTGTGGGAAACAGGACACAGTTCAACATCGTTGTCTGCAGCCATGGGGATGGTTATTGCCAGAGACCTGAAAAAAGAAGATTCTCATATTATTCCAGTAATAGGAGATGGTGCCTTAACTGGAGGTATGGCACTTGAGGCGTTAAACCATATTGGACACGAGAAAAAAGACATGATTGTCGTTCTAAATGATAATGAAATGTCAATCGCACCGAATGTTGGTGCTCTTCACAATGTTCTTGGAAGACTTAGAACAGCCGGTAAGTATCAATGGGTTAAAGATGAATTAGAATATATTCTCAAAAAGATTCCTGCAGTTGGAGGGAAATTGGCTTCAACAGCTGAGAGAATTAAGGACAGCTTAAAATACCTACTTGTTTCAGGTGTGTTCTTTGAAGAAATGGGATTCACATACTTAGGTCCTGTTGATGGTCATAATTATGAGGACTTATTTGAGAACCTAGCATACGCTAAAAAAATAGATGGTCCTGTCCTTCTTCATGTTATAACGAAAAAAGGAAAAGGGTATACACCTGCTGAAACCGATCGTACAGGGACTTGGCATGGTACAGGCCCATATAAAATTGAAACGGGTGATTTTGTAAAGCCCGCTGTAGTTCCTCCTCCATCATGGAGCAAGCTTGTCAGTGAAACAGTACGAAAGCTCGCTAGGGAAGATGAGCGTGTAGTAGCCATTACTCCTGCAATGCCTGTGGGTTCTAAGCTTGAAGGGTTTGCAAGTGAGTTTCCAGAGCGGATGTATGATGTAGGGATAGCAGAACAACATGCTGCAACCGTAGCAGCAGGGTTAGCAACCCAAAAGATGAAACCATTTTTAGCTATTTATTCCACGTTCCTTCAGAGAGCTTATGATCAAGTCGTACATGATATTTGTCGTCAAAATTTAAATGTCTTTATCGGAATTGATCGAGCAGGGTTAGTTGGTGCAGATGGCGAAACCCATCAAGGTGTCTTTGATATCGCATTTTTAAGACATGTGCCAAATCTTGTATTAATGATGCCAAAGGATGAAAATGAAGGGCAACATATGGTAAAGACTGCAATCAGCTACGATGATGGCCCTATCGCGATGAGATTCCCTCGTGGAAATGGTTATGGAGTTCCTATGGATGAAACGCTTCAGGAAATTCCAATTGGTACATGGGAAGTTTTAAAGGATGGTGAAGATGCTGCTATTTTAACATTCGGTACGACCATTCCAATGGCAATGGAGGCAGCTGAACAATTAGAAAAACAAGGTATTTCCGTTAAGGTTGTTAATGCACGTTTTATTAAACCACTGGATGAGAAAATGCTTTTGACCATTTTTGGACAGAATATTCCTGTTTTAACAATTGAAGAGGCTGTTTTGCAAGGTGGATTTGGTAGCACTGTTTTAGAGTTTGCACACGACAAAGGCTATCACCATGTAACGATTGAGAGAATGGGAATACCAGATCGTTTTATAGAACACGGAAGCGTAAAAGAGTTATTGAAGGAAATTGGTTTAACAACCGAAGATGTTGTACAAAAATTACAAACTTTGGCTAGAATAAAACAAAAAAGGGCTTAAATGATGAAAAGTAAGAAAGAACGCTTAGACGTTTTACTAGTAGAAAGAGGATTAATTGAAACTCGTGAGAAAGCTAAAAGAGCGATTATGGCTGGGCTTGTATTTAGTAATGAAAACCGCCTAGACAAACCTGGTGAAAAAGTAAGTGTAGATCTACCGTTAATGATAAAAGGGAATGTCCTTCCTTATGTCAGTAGAGGGGGACTAAAGTTAGAAAAAGCGTTAAAAATCTTTCAAGTAGACATCCAAAATAAAGTATTGATTGATATTGGTGCTTCAACTGGTGGATTTACAGATTGTGCTCTACAAAACGGTGCAAAAATGTCTTATGCCTTAGATGTGGGTTATAATCAGCTCGCGTGGAAGCTAAGACAGGACGAACGCGTCGTTGTAATGGAAAGAACAAATTTTCGCTATGTCACACCAGCTGATTTAGGTGGGGACATGCCAAACTTCGCTTCCATTGACGTCTCTTTTATCTCTTTAAAACTAATTTTACCTGTCTTAAAAACACTTCTAGTTTCAGGTAGTGATATTGTTGCTTTAATAAAGCCGCAGTTTGAAGCAGGAAGGGAACAGGTTGGAAAAAAGGGAATTGTCCGAGATCCAAAGGTACATGAAGCGGTTATCAATATGATAATCGACTTTGCCTTGAAACAAGGCTATAATATTGAAAACCTTTCCTTCTCTCCTATAACAGGAGGAGACGGCAATATTGAATTTTTACTCCATTTACGCTGGGAGGGAGAAAAAGAGGTAGGAGCTAACAATCTTCCTGCATCTCCTTCTTCCGTTGTAGCTGATGCACATCAAGAATTAAAAACAAAGAATACGGGTAATGAAGAATAAGCGCTAAATGCTTATTCTTTTTTTTGAATTGCTAAAATTTGAAAAAGGTATTCTAATTTTTCTGTCGAATCATAAAAGCAAGAAATAGATACTCAGATGATGATTTTCTTGTTTAATATCGAAATAGACAGAATATTATCGTATTTTCAGGAATGGTTGTACAAAAAATAAGAATTCGATTAACATATGAGTAGGACTTATATTTATTAATGAAGGCTCTTTTCGTAACCTTTGTTGCTTCTTAAATGCTTTAAACTGCTTTTATACGCACTATGATGCTGTTTTCTTAATTCTGGAAGAAAAGATGCCACGAAGTGGAATAGAATACGTGTTAAAGACCATATACGAATAGCAACAATCTATGGAAAACAGCCTAAATGAAATTGATTGTTTATAGAGGTGAAAGAGATGAATAAAGGCCAACGACATATTAAGATTCGTGAAATTATTACGAATAATGATATAGAAACACAGGACGATCTTGTTGATGAATTAAAAAATGCAGGGTTTAATGTCACACAAGCCACAGTTTCAAGGGATATTAAGGAATTACACCTTGTGAAGGTTCCGTTAATGGATGGGCGTTACAAATATAGCTTACCAGCCGATCAACGCTTTAATCCATTGCAAAAATTAAAAAGAAATCTAATGGATGCTTTTGTTCGAATTGATTCGGCCGGCCATCTTCTTGTTATGAAAACATTACCAGGAAATGCGATGGCGATAGGAGCCCTTATTGATAATTTAGATTGGGAAGAAATATTAGGAACCATCTGTGGAGATGATACAATCCTAATTATTTGTAGAACTCCAGAAGAAAATGAAGTAATTTCTAATCGATTCCTTGAAATGCTTTAATAGAGGTGAAATGTATTGCTAAGCGAATTATCGATTAAAAACTTTGCAATTATTGAAACTCTTTCAGTTTCTTTTGAAAAAGGTTTAACCGTTTTAACAGGTGAGACTGGAGCAGGTAAATCAATTATTATTGATGCGATCCATTTGCTTGTTGGCGGTCGAGGTTCTGCCGAATTTGTTAGACATGGGGAACAAAAAGCAGAAATTGAAGGTCTCTTTCAAATTGATACCATGGTACAATCTCTGTATAAAAAAATGAATGATTTTGGAATAGAAATAGAAGATGGAATGGTTGTACTTCGACGTGAAATATCAAGTAGTGGCAAGAGTGTTTGTCGGGTAAATGGAAAATTAGTAACAATCTCAACACTCCGAGAAATCGGTAGTACATTAATTGATATTCATAGCCAGCATGAACATCAAGAATTAATGGACGAGACCAAGCATTTACCCTTACTCGATCAATTTGGGTTAGAAAAGATTAAGCCAGCCCTACTGGAATATGAAAATCTGTATAGAGCCTATGAGCAAACGCTAAAAAAATTGAAAAGCCTAAGTGAGAATGAACAACAAATGGCCCATCGCTTAGACTTAATCAAATTTCAGTTTGATGAAATTCAAAGTGCAGAATTAAAAATGAATGAAGATGAGGAACTTCTAGAGGAAAAGAGAAGATTAAGTAACTTTGAGCGAATATATGGCGCCATGAAATCCGCCTACTCGTCCCTACAAGGAGAACAAAAGGGATTAGACTGGATTGGTCATGTAATGAGTCAGCTTGAGGATATCGCTCAAATTGAACCTTCATATAAGGAAATGGCTGAGACTGTCTCAAACAGCTTTTATATCCTTGAAGACCTATCGCGTTCAATCAGAAATGAGTTAGACGTACTTGAATTTGATCCTGAAAGACTAAGTGAAATTGAAGACAGACTAAATGAGATTAATCAATTGAAACGTAAGTACGGAAAATCAATTGAGGAAATCCTTGAGTATGCCGCTCGAATTGATGAAGAAATAGAGACATTGCAAAACAAAGAAACGCATATTGAACAGCTTCAAAAAGAATTAAATTCCCTTAAGAAAGACTTGGTACTTGAAGCTAAAGAATTAAGCACGATTAGACAAAAGTATGCTGTACTATTGACAAAGTTAATTCATAAAGAGCTTAAAGAGTTGTATATGGAAAAAACGGTTTTTGAGGTTATGTTCAATAGTGACTATGAGAGCTTTAGTTCAACAGGATCCGATAAAGTAGAATTTTATATTTCCACAAATCCAGGTGAGCCTTTAAAGCCATTATCTAAAATTGCTTCTGGTGGGGAGCTTTCTAGGATAATTCTTGCACTAAAAAGTATCTTTTCCAAACATCAGGGTGTTACTTCAATTATTTTTGATGAGGTTGACACCGGAGTTAGTGGAAGAGTGGCTCAAGCGATTGCCTCCAAAATTTATCATGTTTCAGTTGACTCGCAAGTATTATGCATTTCACATCTCCCTCAAGTTGCTGCAATGGCGGATACTCATTTGTATATTGCAAAAAATACACAAAATGGAAGAACGAAAACTTCTGTAAAACCTCTTGATACGGAGGAAAAAATTAAGGAAATTGGTCGGATGATTTCCGGAGTGGAAATCACGGATTTGACGAAGGAACACGCAAAAGAATTACTTCATTTAGCTAACGAAACAAAAATAACTTGAAAAGCTATCCAAACAGGGTAGCTTTTTTATTTCAGTTGAGGTTATAAATGCAACTCAACGAGGCAAAATTAAAGATGTAGCCATAAAAATTGTTGTGTGTGGACTAGAAGCGAGGAGAGTGAAGATGTTGAAACTTGAACTTCTTAGAAAAATAATTGGTGGAATTCTCCTTGTTTCATTAGTTGCAATCGGATTTTCCAAGCCATTTCAGGAGTATATCCATATTCCGAAAAATCTTACCCTTTTTGAAGGGCAAGATTTTGAAATTCAGAAAGCATCCCCTGTATCGGCAACATTCTCAAGCGATGAATCAAATATTTCACTTAAACAAGAAAAAAACTCTGTTTCTTTACAAGCAAAAGAATATGGGAAAAATGAGATGCTATTGGAATTAGCTGGTTTCCCAATCAAAAAGGTCGATGTTAATGTTATTAAGGATTTCAAGGTTATACCAGGCGGACAATCAATTGGAGTTAAGTTAAATACGGTTGGCGTATTAGTTGTAGGTCACCATCAAGTAAGTACGACAGAGGGGAATTTATCACCAGGAGAGATCGCGGGAATTAAGGTTGGAGACATTATTACGCAGATTAATGGTAAAAAGATTGAAAAAATGTCAGATGTAGCACCATTTGTACAGGAAGCAGGTAAAACAGGAAAAGATTTAGATATTGTTGTTAGTAGAGAAAGCGGAAAGGTCCAAACAAAGCTAAAACCATTAAAAGAAAAAAATGAAGAAAACTATAAATTAGGATTATATATCCGTGACTCAGCTGCAGGGATTGGGACGATGACTTTTTATCATCCGGGCTCCAAAAAATATGGCGCATTAGGTCACGTGATTTCAGATATGGATACAAAGAAACCAATCGTGGTTGAAGATGGACAAATCGTTCGTTCAACCGTGACATCCATTGAAAAAGGGGCTAATGGAGATCCAGGGGAAAAATTAGCTCGCTTTTCATCAGATCGTGAAGTAATTGGTGATATTACGAGGAACAGTCCGTTTGGAATTTTTGGAAAGTTAAATCGAGACATGTCAAATGGCATCATGGATAAGCCGATGCCTATTGCATTATCCCACCAAGTAAAAGAAGGTCCAGCACAGATACTAACTGTTGTTGATAACGATGAAGTAAAGCTGTTTGACATAGAAGTTGTTAGTACGATTCCACAGAAGTTTCCAGCAACAAAAGGAATGGTTATAAAGGTAACAGACAAAGAATTATTAGATAAAACCGGCGGTATTGTACAAGGAATGAGTGGAAGCCCAATTATTCAAGATGGTAAAGTAATTGGTGCTGTAACACATGTCTTCGTCAATGATCCTACATCTGGATACGGCGTTCATATCGAATGGATGCTGAATGAAGCCGGAATCGACATCTACGAAAAACCAAGAGAAAAAGCAAGTTAAGAAGAAAAGCGGAAGCGACTTGGTCAGCTCCGACAAGCACTGGAGACTCCGACAAAGAAGCGGTGTTTGCTTCTGTAGGAGGAGTTGAAGTGATCGAGGAGCTAGTCGCTGGAGCTAGACAAAGAAGAAAAGCGGAAGCGACTTGGTCAGCTCCGACAAGCACTGGAGACTCCGACAAAGAAGCGGTGTTTGCTTCTGTAGGAGGAGTTGAAGTGATCGAGGAGCTAGTCGCTGGAGCTAGAACAAAAATGCGTTTACCAGCACAGAATATCAAAGGGTGCTTATCGCCCAGAAAAATGATGCAGGCGGATTTTTCCGCCTTTTTTTTGCTTTAAATCAGCGAAATAAAGATTTTTCGACAAAATTACTATCAATTTGATGTCAATACTCGAATCGAGTCGAATATGAGAGAAAATTAAAGAAAAATAAAGATATTATGGCTTTTTTTAGAAAAAATAAAAAAAGAAAAGGATTTTTAGTTGCATTGTCGAATCTGTTATTAGAATATATATATATAACGACTTACAGAGACGAGAAAACGGATCGAGGAGGAAACTTGAAGTGAAAAAAATTAAAGTTTGTGTAGTGGATGATAATAGAGAACTGGTGGGAATGTTAGAAGACTATATCGGTTCTCAAGAGGATATGGAAGTTGTTGGGGTAGCTCATAATGGTCAAGAATGTCTGGACCTACTTGAACGTGTTAATCCAGATGTCCTTGTTTTAGATATAATCATGCCGCATCTTGATGGGTTAGCAGTGCTCGAGAAAGTACGTGAGATGAAAAAGAATCCGCCACTACATGTCATTATGCTAACTGCATTCGGACAAGAGGATGTTACGAAGAAAGCAGTTGAATTAGGGGCTTCTTATTTTATCTTGAAGCCATTTGATCTTGAAAATCTAGGAAACCATATCCGCCAAGTGAGTGGAAAGTCCAACGGTATTCTTAGAAAACCTTCAACATTAGCTTCAAATAATGGATATCGTGTTCAGGTTGAACAAAAGCCAAAAAATCTTGATGCTAGTATCACAAGTATCATTCATGAAATTGGCGTACCAGCTCATATAAAGGGATATCTGTATTTACGTGAAGCCATCTCAATGGTATACAACGATATTGAACTTTTAGGATCTATTACAAAGGTGTTATATCCAGATATCGCTAAAAAATACAATACGACTGCGTCTCGAGTAGAACGTGCCATTCGTCACGCAATTGAAGTAGCTTGGAGTCGTGGAAACATTGACAGTATCTCAAGCCTTTTTGGATACACGGTCAGTATGTCGAAAGCAAAACCTACAAACTCAGAGTTTATTGCCATGGTCGCGGATAAACTACGCTTAGAGCATAAGGCTTCTTGAAAGAGTTAGAAATTATATAACATTATTGAATTATACCTTTAATAAAACCCAGTAAATCATTAGATTTATTGGGTTTTTATAATGTGTAAATGTAGTTTTTTAGTTCAAATTACCTAAAAAATTTTTCCTGAAAATCATTAAACTTCTCAAAAAATTCCAAGCGAATCCTCTTATTTTCCTATATACTAAATTTAGCAAATATTTTGGGAAAGGTATTTTAATATGGAACTATTTATAAATGAATACATTCAATTAGAAGAAGAGAACGGGTCAGTGTTCCTTACAGTCTTAAAAGAAGGATCTTCTATGTCTGATTTAAATGAATTATTAAAGGACCTTCCTAGAATAAGCATTACAAAATTCTTACCATTAAAAGAAGCTCTTGAAGAAGTCCATACTGAGAAAACTCATATAGGTGAAATGAAGCCATTAGTACATCTAATGGTTTCAAAAGATAAAATGATTGCGAAAATTCGTCTGAATAGTACTCAAGCTGAGCTAGAAGAGAACAGGGAAAAACTTATCTCAACAATATTAGAAACCCTACATAACGGTGGAGTAAAAGAAGGAATCAATGTTTCAGTTCTTCATGATGAGTTAAAGGTAATGAAGGATATCACAATTGCTGAGGGAACTGAACCACAGAACGGAAAAGATGCCGAAATTATCTATTTCAAACTATCTGATCGGAAACCGACGATTAGAGAAGATGGAAAAGCAGATTACTACGATATGAATTTTATTGATGAAGTAAAAAAAGGGACATGGCTTGGAGAGAAAACTCCACCAACTGAAGGGACTCCAGGAAAGACGGTTACCGGGGAAGTTTTACATCCTAGGAATGGGAAAAATAAAAACTTTATATATGATCGAAAAACAGTCGGCTTATTTGAAGAGGATGGCAAGAGCATTTTGAGAGCGCTTGTAGACGGAGTGGTTTCCTTTCACGGAGGCAAAATAGCGGTAGGTGACCATCTTATCATCGAAGGTGACGTGGGAGTAGAAACTGGAAATATTGAGTTTGATGGAAGTGTCACGGTTAAGGGAATTATTAATACAGGTTATAGTGTAACGGCTACTAAGGATATATCTGTACTTGGGGAAATGGGTGTTAGTGGGATTAAATCTATTACTTCAAAAGGTGGAGACATATTTATTAAGGGTGGCGTTTTTGGAAAAGGAAATAGCATTATAAAGGCGGCAAAAAATATATTTGTAAAACACGCCAATGAATGTTTCCTTGAAGCTGGTGAGGATATTAATATTGGTTATTATTCAATTGGGAGTGTTCTTAAGGGGAAAAACATTATAACTGATATGAAGCAAGGGAAAATTATTGGTGGTTCCATCGAGGCAAAGGGGAAAGTTGTAACAGCTATATTGGGAAATAAGATGGAAAGAAAGACAATTATTCAAGTTGAGGGCTTCGATAGGCAAGAACTCGAGCGGGATTTAGAGGATATACTGCTTAATTATAAAGAGAAAATCATTAATCTTGAGACCTTAAAACGAAAGTTAGATGTTTTTGAAAGCTTTATTCATCAGTTGAATCCTGCACAAAGTAGTCAATATGAAGAAATAAAAGAGGAATTTGAAAAAGAATTACTCGAATTAACATCTATTGATGAAAATCGGAAGTCCATTATGTCATTGTTAGAAACGAAAGGTGAAGGGCAAGTTTCTATCCATGAAGCAGCCTATCCAGAAACATTGCTACAAATCAAAAATCTTCATAGAAGATTGAGTTCAACCGTTAAGGGGACTTTTTATGCAGAGAGAAATTATTTACATTTTGAGTAAATAGCACGAGTTTTTTTGAATCATAATCTTTATTTTAGGAACATAAGATGAGCCTTCCAACTCATAACTTATTGATAGGGGATTAAGGGAGACTTTTGGCTTTTTACACCTGGGATTTATATAGGTGGAATTTAGACTCATCTAAGGAAGTGATCCTTTGACATTAATCTTTGCTCACAGAGGTTATTCAGTCTCTTATCCAGAAAATACGATGAAAGCTTTTAGAGAAGCTGAAAAAGTCGGAGCTGAAGGTTTAGAAATCGATGTTCAACTTTCAAAGGACGGTCAAGTGGTTGTTATCCATGATGAAAAGGTAGATCGAACGACGAATGGCAAAGGATTCGTTAAAGATTTAACCTATAAAGAACTTAGAAATCTTGATGCTAGTTATGAAAATAAAACCTTTTTGAAGAAAGAACGAATCCCCTCGTTAGAGGAAGTTTTAGAGTGGTTAACGTCAAACGAGATTATATGCAATATTGAACTGAAAAATGGTATTTTCCCGTATGAGGGTATGGAGGAAAAGATTGTTGAACTAGTGAGGCGATATGGTTTATCCGATCGAATTATTTTCTCATCCTTTAACCACTACAGCATTATCTATTGTTACCGATTGGCTCCCGAAATTGAAATTGCTCCCCTTATTGTTGAGGGACTGTATATGCCCTGGGTATATGCAAAATCAATTCGTGCTAAGAGTATTCAACCTAAATACATCGCTGCTCCAAATGAAGTAATCATAAAATCTATGGAAAACGGAATTGACGTTAGACCGTACACAGTTAACAAGGAAGCTGAAATGCGTCGATTATTCGATGTAGGTTGTTCAGGTTTTATAACAGATGATCCTGCTAAAGCAATTAGGATTCGAAAACAATATAAAAAATAGAGAAACGCTTGGTGAGTGATGGAACTTTGACCAAGCGTTTTTTACTGTTTCTACGTTTATTTATTTTTTTCCTGTGGTAACTTAAAGCGAGCTTGAACTTTATTGTTTCGACGATCACGTCTAAAAATAAACCCAGCTATGAAAGCTAGTCCTAGTACAAATAGTAAAAGGCCTACAAGGAATTGAAGCCATAAGAATGGAAACGGAGGGTGAAGTATCGTGAATATCATATCGCGCATAAGCTTAATTCCATATGCAGCAAGAATACCTGGGATAAGTAAAACTAAGAGTGCAATGATTCTTATCATATCAACAGATCCTTTCAGAAATGCAACTTTCGTAAAAAGAAGTACAATCTATTATAACTCTATTAAGGATCAATTTCATGGAAAATAATAAATTTACATCTTTTCGTAAACTTCGTCGCTATTAAATACTATATACCGCTTTAAATGACTACGGGGTTGTTTTCTTGTTGTAGGGATGAAAAGACACCACGAAGTAGCATAGAATTCGTGTTGAAGATCATATGCGAATAGCAACAATCTATTCGAAGCAGCCTGAATTAATAAAAAATTTGTAAACGACTACTTTTCGTTTTACAATGTGATTATGAAAAAAATTTCATACCATGAACATGCAATATTTTTCCATATAAATGGCAGGTGAAAGTGGTGCAAAAGGTTATAATTGTAGGTGCAGGAAAAGGTGGCACTTCCATCCTGAAAATTTTAAAAGAAACAGCTATGCTCGATGTCCGAGTGGTCGTTGATAAGAATGAAAATGCTCCTGGCATAATGTTTGCAAAAGAGGAAGGAATTTTGACAGACATAGATTGGCGCCCGCACTTAACAAAAGAAATAGATATTGTCATAGATGTAACGGGAAATGATGAAGTATTCAAACAGTTACTAAATGCAAGAAGTAAAAATACAGTTCTCATCCCTGGAAGTGTTGCTTATCTGATTTCCATGCTAATTGAAGAAAAAGAAGATCTAATTGAGAAGTTTCAAAATGAAACATATAAGCACGATCTAATTTTTAATTCTACAGATGACGGTATGGTCGTTATTAACAAAGATTTAGAGATTATCCTCTTTAATCGAAGTGCTGAAAAGATGATCGGAATTAAACAAGAAGATGCAGTTGGAAGGCATGTATTAGAGGTTATTCCAACAAGTCAGCTACATAGAGTTTTAGAAACGAGACGGCCTGAAGTGAATCAAGAGCTCGTACTCCCAAATGGGTTAAAAATTATTACTACTAGAATTCCAATGGTAGGGGAAAATGACGAACTAATCGGTGCGTTTTCAGTTTTTAAGGATATAACCGAGGTAGTAAACTTAGCCGAAGAGATTACTGATTTAAAAAATATTCAGACAATGCTTCAAGCCATTATCCAATCAAGTGAAGAGGCAATATCTGTCGTTGATGAGAATGGTAGAGGGATTATGATTAACCCTGCCTATACGAAACTGACGGGCTTAACGGATGAACAAGTGATTGGACAACCCGCTACTGCTGATATTTCAGAGGGTGAAAGCATGCATATGAAGGTGCTCCAAACGAGAAGAGCTGTAAGGGGCGTCGCTATGCGCGTTGGTCCTAATAAGAAAGAAGTCATAGTAAATGTTGCTCCAGTCATTGTGAATGGGAAGATAAAGGGCAGTGTTGGAGTCATCCACGATATGTCTGAAATAAAGAACTTAAATAGAGAATTAAGTCGAGCTAGGCAAATCATTCGTACACTAGAAGCAAAGTACTCTTTTGAAGACATTATCGGTGATTCAGAAGAAATGAAGCTTGCTGTTGACCAGGCAAGATTGGGTGCAAAAACACCTGCAACAGTTTTACTACGAGGGGAATCAGGGACTGGGAAAGAACTTTTTGCCCACGCAATCCATAATGCTAGTGACCGCAAATATAACAAGTTTATAAGGGTGAATTGTGCTGCATTATCTGAGACCTTACTTGAAAGCGAACTCTTTGGATATGAAGAAGGAGCTTTTTCAGGTGCAAAACGAGGTGGAAAAAGAGGCCTTTTTGAAGAGGCTAACAATGGAAGCATCTTTTTAGATGAAATAGGGGAATTAACAGCCAATACTCAGGCAAAGTTATTACGAGTCCTTCAAGAGCATGAAATTACAAGAGTCGGAGGTACAAAGGCTATACCAATCAATGTACGCGTGATCGCTGCTACAAATGTAAATATTGAGAAAGGCATTGTAAATGGGACATTTAGGGAAGACTTATATTATAGACTAAATCGAATGCCAATCCATATTCCTTCCCTTAGAATGAGAAAAGGTGATATTCCGCTTCTTTGTAACCGGCTTATTCAAAAGATTAACCAGGATTATGGAAGAAATGTTGATGGGGTTTCTGATGCTGCGATGGAGCAATTAATGAAATATGACTGGCCAGGGAATGTGAGAGAACTAGAAAATATTTTAGGAAGAGCCATTATTTTTATGAATTATCACGAAACTGAAATCGACTTACATCATGTTCCAGATCTAATTAGCAAAGAAAATGTTTTCAATAAAAATGATTCAGAGTCCTTTGTTAGTAAAAGTGGGAAATTAGCTGATCTTGTAGAAGATTATGAAGGAAAAATTATTCAACAAGCACTCGACCGGAATGATGGTAATAAGACCGCAACCGCTAAGGTATTAGGACTTTCAGTTCGAAACTTGTATTATAAGTTAGAGAAATACGGTATCTTTGCAAAAAATGACACGCAATAATTTTCATGGTATGCAAAAAGTTGCAGATAAGATTGTCAAAAATGAAGCGCTTTCATAAGAATTTGAGTTGGCACGCTTCTTGCATATATTAAATGGTGAGTGTTGCAGCATGATTGAAGAGGGGTTGAGCACTAATGAAATTGGATTCGCTTATTGAAAAAGCAACCCAATACGGAGAAAAAACTGTAGCAGTTGCTGCGGCTGAGGATTCTGAAGTTTTAGAGGCCGTAGCTGAAGCACTCAAGAGAAACATGGCTAATTTTTTATTGTTTGGTGATAAAGAAAAAATATTTCAGATCCTAAACCATCATCATTCAGAAGTAGTGAAAAGTGAAAAAATAAAAATTATTCATACGAATTCTTTAGGTGCTTCCGCCGAGTTAGCTGTTAAAGCGGTGAAGCTAAATGAAGCAAATGTTTTAATGAAAGGGAATGTGCCAACAGCTACTTTGTTAAAGGCAGTGTTGAACAAAGAGTTTGGTTTAAGATCAGGGAAAGTTTTATCCCATGTGGCAGTATTTGAAGTATCTGGATATAATCGTTTTACGATTGTTACGGATGCTGGAATGAATATAGCACCTTCATTAGAACAAAAAGTGGAGATAACAAATAACGCAGTACAGATAGCTAGGAAAATTGGAATTGAAACGCCATTGGTAGCACCTCTAGCGGCTGTAGAAGTTATAAACCCAGAGATGCAAGCTTCAGTTGATGCGGCAATTTTAACGCAAATGAATAGACGTGGACAAATCAAGAACTGCATTGTTGACGGACCACTCGCACTTGATAATGCTGTTTCTGCGATAGCTGCAGAACATAAAGGCATAAAAAGTGAAGTAGCTGGGAGAGCAGATATTTTACTTGTACCAACAATTGAAGTTGGGAATGCACTTTATAAATCTTTAATTTATTTTGCAAATGCAAAGGTTGGAGCTCTAATTGCAGGTGCAAAAGCTCCTATCGTATTAACATCTAGAGCTGACACAGCTGAAAGTAAGCTTTATTCACTTGCTTTGGCGATTTGCTCAGCAAATTGAGTTGAAAGTAACACAAACTTTATAGCTAAACATATTGAAAAACGATTTTAGAGGATTTATAGAACGTTTTTCAATTTTTAATACTATTACTACATGTAAATTTTAACTAGGGGGAAATAAAGATGGAAATTTTTAAGTATATGGAAACTTATGACTATGAGCAATTGGTGTTCTGCCAAGATAAACAATCAGGTTTAAAAGCGATTATTGCTATTCATGATACTACGTTAGGACCAGCTCTTGGTGGTACTCGTATGTGGACTTATGAATCTGAAGCTGCGGCAATTGAAGATGCTCTTCGACTTGCTAAAGGTATGACTTACAAAAACGCTGCTGCTGGATTAAACCTGGGTGGAGGAAAAACAGTTATTATTGGTGACCCACGTAAAGATAAAAATGAAGAAATGTTCCGTGCTTTTGGTCGCTACATCCAAGGTTTAAATGGTCGTTATATTACTGCAGAAGATGTTGGTACAACAGTTGCTGATATGGACTTAATTCATGAAGAAACTGATTATGTAACTGGTATCTCTCCAGCATTCGGTTCTTCAGGAAATCCTTCTCCAGTTACAGCTTATGGGGTATACCGTGGAATGAAGGCTGCAGCTAAAGAAGCTTTCGGAACAGACTCACTTGAAGGCAAAGTAATCGCTGTACAAGGTGTTGGGAATGTTGCTTTCACTTTATGCCGTCACTTACATGAAGAAGGTGCACAGCTGATTGTAACAGATATTAACAAAGAAGCAGTTCAACGTGCTGTTGATGAGTTCGGTGCTAAAGCGGTAGACATTAATGATATTTACAGCGTAGATTGTGATATTTTCGCTCCTTGTGCATTAGGTGCAGTAATTAACGATGATACAATTCCACAAATTAAAGCTAAAGTTATTGCTGGAGCAGCAAACAACCAGCTTAAAGATCCTCGTCATGGAGATATTATCCATGAAATGGGTATCGTTTATGCTCCAGACTACGTAATTAACGCTGGTGGTGTTATTAACGTTGCAGATGAACTTTATGGATACAACCGTGAGCGTGCATTGAAAAAGGTTGAAACCATTTACAATAACATCGAAAAAGTAATTGAGATTGCAAAACGTGATGGGGTTCCTACTTATGTAGCTGCTGATCGCATGGCAGAAGAAAGAATTGAAAGAATGCGTAATTCACGTAGCCAATTCTTACAAAACGGACATCACATTTTAAGCCGTCGTTAATAAATAATTAGGGGAAGAGAGCTGGATACACCATTCAGCCTCTTTGCCATTTTTGAGTAAGGGTACTTTACGATACTTTGTTGTTATACCTTATATACTCATTTTTTCACTATTGGAGGTCTAAACGTTGCAAGAATCAAACAATCGAATCCTCGTTATCAATCCTGGATCAACATCAACGAAAATTGGAGTTTTCGATAATGACATTTCTATTTTTGAAAAGACAATTCGTCATGAAAGCGAAGTTATAAACCAGTTTGACAATATTATTGACCAATATGAATTCCGTAAAAATACCATTCTTGAAACGCTTGATAATGAAGGGATTAATATATCGAAATTAAATGCCGTTTGTGGTCGTGGGGGTCTTCTTCGTCCTATTGAAGGCGGAACCTATGCTGTAAACGATATCATGCTGGAAGATTTACGCTCAGGTTATTCAGGGCAACATGCATCAAATTTAGGTGGAATAATAGCATACGAAATAGCAACTGGACTTAATATTCCTTCTTATATTGTAGATCCGGTTGTCGTAGATGAACTTGACCCAGTAGCAAGGATATCCGGTTTTTCACTAATTGAAAGAAAAAGTATTTTCCATGCTTTGAATCAGAAAGCAGTGGCTCGTCGTGTTTCAAAAGATTTAGGTAAACGATACGAGGATTTAAATCTGATAGTTACCCACATGGGCGGAGGAATCACTGTTGGTGCTCATAAAAAAGGCAGAGTGGTAGATGTTAACAACGGTCTTCATGGTGATGGTCCGTTTAGTCCAGAGCGTGCGGGAACTGTTCCAGCTGGAGACCTTGTTTCTTTATGTTATTCAGGGGACTTCTACCGTGAGGAAGTAATGAAAAAGCTGGTCGGGCAAGGTGGACTGGTTGGATATTTAGAAACAAATGATGCTGTTAAAGTAGAGAAAATGATTGAAAATGGCGATGAAAAAGCAAAGCTTGTCTACTCTGCAATGGCTTATCAAGTTGCAAAAGAAATTGGAGCAGCTAGTGCAGTTTTGGCAGGAAAAGTAGATGCAATCATCCTAACGGGTGGATTGGCTTATGGTAAAGATTTTGTTAAAGAGATAAGTGATAAAATCAATTGGATTGCAGACGTCATTGTTCAACCTGGAGAAAATGAACTTCAAGCACTCGCTGAAGGTGCTTTACGTGTATTACGTGGAGAAGAAAGTGAAAAGCAATATCCTGGAAATGTGAAAAAGAAGACAAAAGCATAACAGTTAGAGGAGGAAATAAAATTGTCACAGGAATACGATTTAGTCATCCTTGGTGGCGGTACGGGCGGCTATGTTGCAGCTATTCGTGCATCACAATTAGGTTTAAAAACAGCTATTGTTGAAAAAGGAAAGCTAGGTGGAACTTGTCTACATAAAGGATGTATTCCAAGTAAGGCCTTACTTAGAAGTGCTGAAGTCTATGCTACAACTAAACATTCTGAAGACTTTGGGGTAATGACTAGTGAGGTTTCATTGAACTTTGCTAAGGTTCAAGAAAGAAAAGAAAAAATTATCGACCAATTGCATAAAGGTGTTCAACATCTTATGAAGCAAGGGAAAATTGATGTGTACGAAGGACTTGGGCGAATCTTAGGTCCATCTATCTTCTCTCCAATGCCTGGTACGATTTCAGTAGAGATGAATAGCGGTGAAGAAAACCAAATGCTTATTCCGAAAAATGTAATCGTTGCTACTGGTTCACGTCCTCGTACTTTACCAGGATTAGAAGCAGATGCTGACTATGTAATGACTTCAGATGAAGCACTTGCAATGGAAGAAGTACCGAAATCTATCGTTATTGTTGGTGGTGGAGTTATTGGAATTGAGTGGGCTTCGATGCTGTCTGACTTCGGCACTGAAGTAACAGTAATTGAATATGCTGATCGAATTATTCCTACTGAAGATAAAGAGATTTCTAAAGAGATGCAACGCCTAATGAAGAAAAAAGGCGTGAAAATCATTACTAGCGCAAAAGTACTTCCAGAAACACTGCAAAAAGGTGATGGAGTCACAATCTCTGCAGAGGTTAAAGGAGAAGCGAGAGAATTTAAAGCTGAAAAAATCCTTGTTTCTGTGGGTCGGCAGGCAAATGTTGAAGGAATTGGTTTAGAAAATACAGAGATTCAAGTTGAAAAGGGCTTCATTTCAGTTAATGAGTATGGCCAAACAAAGGAATCTCATATATATGCTATTGGAGATGTAATCGGTGGACTACAACTAGCTCACGTTGCTTCACATGAAGGGATTCTTGCGGTTGAACATATTGCAGGAGAAAACCCTGCTCCAATGGATTATAACTTAGTATCGAAATGTATTTATAGTAATCCTGAAGTATCTAGTGTTGGTCTAACTGAAGATCAAGCGAAGGAAAAAGGACATAATGTTAAGGTTGGCAAGTTCTCTTTCCGTGCCATTGGGAAAGCTCTTGTATTCGGTGAGTCAGATGGATTTGTCAAAATTGTTGCTGATAAAGACACAGATGACCTTTTAGGTGTGCATATGATTGGACCTCACGTAACAGATATGATTTCTGAGGCTGGTCTTGCAATGGTACTTGATGCAACTCCTTGGGAAATTGCACATACGATTCACCCACATCCGACTTTATCTGAAGCAATTGGAGAAGCGGCACTAGCTGTTGATGGAAAAGCAATCCATTCATAAGTCTAATTCTTGAAGAGGAACCCTCTTCACAATGAATTTGGGAGGTATAGATATGACTGAAAATCGTCATCAAGCATTAGGGTTAAGTGATGAAAAAGTTATCGAGATGTATGAAACAATGCTACTAGCTCGTCGTATTGACGAACGTATGTGGCTTTTAAACCGTGCTGGAAAGATTCCATTTGTTATCTCTTGTCAAGGTCAAGAGGCTGCACAAGTTGGGGCTGCTTTTGCATTAGACCGAGAAAAAGATTACGTTCTACCATACTACAGAGATATGGGGGTAGTATTAACATTTGGGATGACTGCAAGAGATTTAATGCTATCTGGATTTGCTAAAGCAGAAGATCCAAACTCTGGCGGACGTCAAATGCCTGGTCACTTTGGTCAAAAGAAAAATCGCATCGTAACTGGATCATCTCCAGTTACAACGCAAGTGCCTCACGCAGTAGGTGTTGCATTAGCTGGAAAAATGGAAGGCAAAGATCTTTGTACGTTTGTAACATTCGGTGAAGGTTCTTCTAACCAAGGAGATTTCCACGAGGGTGCAAACTTTGCTGGTGTTCATAAGCTACCTGTGATTTTTATGTGTGAAAATAATAAATACGCAATCTCAGTACCGATTGAAAAGCAACTTGCTTGTGAAAACGTTTCTGACAGAGCGATTGGATATGGGATGCCTGGATTTACTGTAGATGGTAATGATCCTCTAGAAGTATACAAGGTTGTTAAGGAAGCAGCTGATCGTGGACGTCGAGGTGAAGGTCCTACTCTAGTTGAAACCATTTCATACCGTTTAACTCCTCACTCTTCTGACGATGATGATCGCAGCTATCGTGCACAAGATGAAGTGGCTGAAGCAAAAGCAAAAGACCCTATCATCACATTTGCTGCGTACCTAACAGAAGTTGGCTTATTAAATGATGAGAAGGTAAAAGAAATTAACGATCGCATAATGAAAATTGTGAATGAAGCAACAGACTATGCAGAAAACGCTCCATATGCTCAACCAGAAGACGCAATGAAGTACGTTTACGCTGATAAGTAAGGGGGAACGAACATGGCTGTAATTTCTTATATTGATGCTGTTACTATGGCAATTCGTGAAGAAATGGAAAGAGATCCAAAAGTCTTCGTATTAGGTGAGGACGTCGGGAAAAAAGGTGGAGTATTTAAAGCTACTCAAGGCCTTTACGATCAATTTGGTGAAGATAGAGTTATTGATACTCCGCTTGCAGAATCTGCAATTGCTGGGGTAGGAATTGGTGCTGCAATGTATGGAATGAGACCAATTGCTGAAATGCAATTTGCTGATTTTATTATGCCCGCAGTAAACCAAATCATTTCTGAAGCAGCAAGAATTCGTTATCGCTCAAATAACGATTGGAGCTGTCCGATGGTTATCCGTGCTCCTTACGGTGGTGGAGTTCACGGTGCTTTATACCATTCGCAATCAGTAGAGGCTGTATTCGCAAATCAGCCTGGTTTAAAAATTGTCATGCCTTCAACGCCTTACGATGTAAAAGGACTTTTAAAAGCAGCAATTCGTGACGAAGATCCTGTTTTATTCTTTGAACATAAGCGTGCTTACCGCCTAATCAAAGGTGAAGTACCAACGGATGATTACGTACTTCCAATTGGGAAAGCAGATGTAAAACGTGAAGGTGAAGACGTTACAGTTATCACATACGGACTTTGTGTTCATTTTGCACTTCAGGCAGCTGAAAGATTAGCTAAAGACGAAATCACTACTCATATTTTAGACTTACGTACGATCTATCCTTTAGATAAAGAAGCAATTATTGAAGCAGCTTCTAAGACAGGTAAAGTACTTCTGATCACAGAAGATAATAAAGAAGGAAGTATTATGGGAGAAGTAGCTGCAATTATCGCTGAAAATTGCTTATTTGATCTTGATGCACCAATTAAGCGCTTAGCAGGACCAGACGTACCTGCAATGCCATATGCTCCTACAATGGAAAAATTCTTCATGGTGAATCCAGATAAAGTAGAAAAAGCAATTAGAGAACTAGCGGAATTTTAATAAGAAAAGCGAAGCCGACTGTTTAGCTTCGACAGACGTTGGAAAGCCGCCCAGGAAATCCCGGTTTTGGATTTGGTGGGAGGATTGAAACGGCCGAGAAGCTAGGAGGCGTAGCTAGACAAAGAAAAGTGAAGCCGACTGTTTAGCTTCGACAGACGTTGGAAAGCCGCCCAGGAAATCCCGGTTTTGGATTTGATGGGAGGATTGAAACGGCCGAGAAGCTAGGAGGCGTAGCTAGACAAAGAAAAGCGAAGCCGACTGAAAAGGCCCGAAAAGCGTTGGAAACTCCGACAAAGAAGCGGTATGTGCTTCTGAAGGAGGAGTTGAAGCGCTCGAGGGACTAGGAGGCGTAGCTAGACAAACGAAAAGCGGAGCCGACTGGTGCTCCGCTACATATAGATCCTGAAAGTAATAAGGAGGTAAACCCATTGGCAATTGAACAAATTAAGATGCCTCAGTTAGGGGAAAGTGTTACAGAAGGTACAATCAGTAAATGGTTGGTTTCTGTTGGCGATAAAGTAAACAAGTATGATCCACTTGCTGAAGTAATGACAGATAAAGTTAACGCTGAAGTTCCATCTTCATTTACTGGTGTAATTAAAGAATTAATCGCTGGTGAAGGAGAAACTTTAGAAGTTGGTGAAGTCATCTGTACAATTGAGTTAGAAGGTTCAGCAGCTTCGGATGCTCCAGCTGAAACATCTAAAGAGGAAGCGCCTGCAGTAGAACCGGCACCAACAGCTCAGGATACTACAAATAAAGCTCGTTATTCTCCTGCCGTATTAAAAATCTCACAAGAGCACGGGATCGACCTAACTCAGGTTCAGGGTTCTGGAGCAGGTGGGCGTATTACGCGTAAAGACTTACTGAAAATCGTTGAGTCTGGTAATATTCCATCAGCTGGAGATAAAGTGGAAGAGCCGAAAGCAGTTCAAGCGGGGCAGGCTGTATCTCAACCAGCACCTACACCTCAAGTTCAGCCAGCGGCTACAAAGACAGCTGCAGCAGAAGTGAATGTTCCAGTGGTACCAGGTGATATTGAGATCCCTGTAACAGGTGTGAGAAAAGCGATTGCTGCTAACATGCTTCGCAGTAAACATGAAGCTCCGCATGCATGGACGATGATTGAAGTAGATGCAACAAACCTTGTTGAATACAGAAACTCTCTTAAAAACGAATTTAAAGCAAAAGAAGGGTTTAATTTAACATTCTTCGCTTTCTTCGTTAAAGCAGTTTCACAAGCATTAAAAGAGTTCCCGCAAATCAACTCCATGTGGGCTGGGGATAAAATTATTCAAAAGAAAGATATTAACATCTCTATAGCAGTAGCTACAGACGATGCATTATTTGTTCCAGTTATCAAAAATGCTGATGAAAAGACAATCAAAGGCATTGCTCGGGAAATTACAGAATACGCTGGAAAAGTTCGCAGTGGTAAATTATCTTCTGCAGATATGCAGGGCGGTACATTCACTGTAAACAACACTGGTTCATTCGGTTCTGTACAGTCAATGGGAATCATCAACTACCCACAAGCTGCTATTCTACAAGTGGAATCCATCGTTAAGCGTCCGGTTGTTATGAATAACGGTATGATTGCGGTTCGTGACATGGTAAACCTTTGTATGTCACTTGACCATCGCGTACTTGATGGATTAGTATGTGGCCGGTTTTTACAAAGAATCAAAGAAATTATTGAAAACATGTCTAAAGAAAATACTTCTATCTATTAAGAAAAACTCAAAAAACCGTTGCTCAAATAAGCAGCGGTTTTTTGACATCATAAATGACATGAATTACTCTTTAAGTCCTCATTGCTTGTTTTTTCTATGTATACTAAAATAATAATGTACATAAACTTTTTTGAATTTTAATACAATTTTACCTCATTTACTTATGCTGAAGGGAGGGAATGCTGTTATAAAAAACAGCGATAAATGATGAGTATAAAAGAAATGTTAGATGTTCAATTTCCGAAATTGACGAACGAACAATGGGCAGAAAAAGCAGAAGAATCGTTAAAAGGGAAGTCGTTAAAGAAACTTTCTACCGATACCTACGAGGGCATAAAATTGAAACCGCTTTATTCTAGAGAGGACCAAGAGATAGATTCTATTAGTGAATACCCTAGTCAATCTGATTACAGAAGAGGTAAAAACGCTCTTGGTTATGTTGGAAATGAATGGAAGGTAGCTCAAAGGATTACTGCACAATCTCCTGATGAGTTAAAAATGAAGCTAAAAATCGCTATAGAAAAAGGTCAAATGGCCATATCCTTTGCAGTGAATGAAAAAGTAGTAGATAATCTTTCAACTACAGTAGGGTCCCTACATGAAGAGTATCCCTATTTTATTGATGCAAAAGAATATCAAACTTCTATTTTACAAGAGTTAAAAAGCCTACCTAACTACGGTAATGGAACAGGGGTTATTGGTAGAGATCCAATCTCACAACTTGTGGAGACAGGTTCAAAGGATCTAGATTATGATAAATGGGCTGAAGTGATTAAGCAGGCAGATCAAGATTACCCAAATATAAAAACCATTTTAGTTAATACAACCCCTTATCATAATGGTGGAGCAAATGCTGTCCAAGAGCTTGCCTTTGCGGTTAGTGGGGGAGTTAATCACCTTCAACATTTTATTGAACAAGGATTAACTGCTGATAAAATTTTATCGAAGCTCGTTTTCCATTTTTCGGTTGGGGCCAATTTCTTTATGGAGATTGCTAAATTAAGAGCAGCTAGAGTGCTATGGAGTAAAATTGCAGAAGTGTACGGAGGTAATGAAGAAAACAGAGGGATGACAATCTCTGCACAAACCTCTTATTTTACAAAGACCGTTTATGATCCATACGTAAATATGTTAAGAGCGGGAAATGAAGCCTTTGCAGCAGTTCTAGGCGGAGTTCAATATTTACATGTAAGTCCGTTCAATGAACCAGAAGGTAAAGCTACTCCTTTTTCTGATAGAGTTGCTCGAAATACACAGTTAATTTTAAAAGAAGAATCTTTCTTAACAAAAGCAATAGACCCAGCTGGGGGCTCTTGGTATGTGGAGCATCTAACGAATGAACTGGTTGAAAAAGCTTGGGAGCTATTCCTTATGATTGAAGAGCGTGGCGGGATCGTTGAGGCTTTAAAAGAAGGATGGATACAAGAAGAGATTTCAAAAGTGAAAAAGAAACGTCAAAAGGATATTTTTAATAGAAAACAAACGATTGTTGGTACGAACATGTACGCAAATTTACAGGATAAGCCACTAAACCAAGAGGGACCTGTTGAACATGGAGAGGGTATGTCCATTCAACAAGATAGGCTTTCCACACCGTATGAGCAGTTGAGAAGGCGTGCGGAGCGGTTAGCTGAAAAAGGCTTTGAGCCTGAAGTGGGTCTTGTTTGCATTGGAAAGTTGAAGGACCATAAACCTCGCGCTGATTTTATCGCTGGATTTTTAGCCCCTGGCGGTGTTAAATCAGTTGTTAGTAAGGAATTAACTACAAAAGAAGATATTATGTCGTTTATACAAGAATCGAAGCTTAAGCATTATTGTATTTGCGGTTCAAACACTCAGTATAACGAATGGGAATTTGAAGTATTAAATGATATAAAACAGAGTAATCCAGAAATACACTTGTACCTGGCTGGTAAGCCGGATGAGGAAGAAGAACAATGGATGAATGGTGGAATTGAACAATTTATCCACTTAAGAAGCGATTGTTATCAAACACTTTCTTCTCTATTAAATAAAATGGAGGGAGAAAAATAATGAAAAAACCAGATTTTAATAAGATCAGTTTTTCACTAGAAAAGCAACCAGGAACCAAAGAAGCATGGGAACAGAGAGCTAAAGATGAATTGGATAAAAATATAGATGATCTTTTATTCGAAACGAACGAGCAAATAATGTTAAAGCATCTATACACAGGTGAAGACCGTTCCAAAGTAGAGCATCTGGATGATAAGCCAGGATTGCCCCCGTACACGAGAGGACCCTATCCGACCATGTATGTAAACAGACCATGGACGGTTCGTCAATACGCCGGATTCTCGACTGCAGAGGAAAGTAACGCGTTTTATCGTCGAAATCTAGCAATGGGTCAGAAAGGCTTATCAGTGGCATTTGATCTAGCAACTCACCGCGGTTATGATTCAGATCATCCTAGAGTTGTAGGTGACGTAGGGAAAGCTGGGGTTGCTATTGACTCCGTTTTAGATATGAAAACATTATTTGATGGTATCCCATTAGACCAAATGTCCGTTTCTATGACCATGAACGGTGCGGTTTTACCAGTAATGGCTTTCTATATCGTAACAGCTGAAGAACAGGGGGTATCTCAGGAAAAGCTTTCAGGAACGATTCAAAATGATATTTTGAAAGAATATATGGTTCGTAACACGTATATTTACCCGCCTGAAATGTCTATGAAAATTATTGCGGATATCTTTGAATATACGTCTAAATATATGCCTAAGTTCAACAGTATCAGCATTTCTGGTTATCACATGCAAGAAGCTGGAGCACCGGCTGATATCGAATTAGCATATACGTTAGCAGATGGACTAGAGTATGTTAGAACAGGATTAAAAGCGGGTATAGATATCGATTCATTTGCACCAAGATTATCTTTCTTCTGGGCAATCGGAATGAATTATTTCATGGAAGTTGCAAAGATGCGAGCAGCACGATTTATATGGGCGAAAATGATGAAAACATTTGACCCGAAAAATGATAAGTCTATGGCATTAAGAACACATTCACAAACTTCTGGATGGAGTTTGACTGAGCAAGACCCTTTTAATAACGTTACTAGAACTTTAATAGAAGCTCATGCAGCATCAATGGGACATACACAATCTCTTCACACCAATGCACTTGATGAGGCAATCGCATTACCAACGGACTTCTCAGCAAGGATTGCTCGAAATACCCAATTATTCTTACAAGAAGAATCAGGAATTACGAATGTCATTGACCCATGGGGAGGCTCCTATTATGTAGAAGCTCTTACAGATCAGTTGATTAAAAGGGCTTGGGAGCACATAGAAGAAATTGAGAACCTAGGTGGTATGGCTAAAGCAATTGAAACAGGACTTCCAAAAATGAGAATTGAGGAAGCAGCTGCTAGACGTCAGGCTCAAATTGATTCTGGTAAAGAAACCATCATAGGTGTAAATAAGTATCGTCTCGACCAAGAGGACCCAATAGAGATTTTGGATATTGATAACACAGCTGTACGCTTAAAGCAAATTGAAAAATTAAATGGGTTAAAAGCTTCTCGTGATGAGGAAAAGGTAAAAGAGGCGCTGGAAGCTATTACAGCTGCTGCAGAATATGGAGAAGGCAATCTTCTTCAACTATCCGTAAATGCTGCAAGAGTAAGAGCAACGTTAGGTGAGATATCATTTGCGATTGAAAAAGTGGCGAATCGACATAAAGCCATTATTCGTTCGATTAGTGGTGTTTACAGTTCTGCTTTTTCTAACGAAGAAGAAATTGCTGAAATTATGAAGATGACGGATGAGTTTCTTGATAATGAAGGTAGAAGACCGAGAATTCTCATCGCGAAAATGGGGCAGGACGGGCATGATAGAGGTGCAAAAGTTATTTCAACTGCATTTGCTGACTTAGGCTTTGACGTAGATATCGGACCGCTTTTTCAAACACCAGAAGAAACAGCTCTGCAAGCGGTAGAAAATGATGTCCATGTAATTGGGATGAGTTCCCTTGCAGCTGGTCATAAAACGTTGCTTCCACAGTTAGTAGAAGAACTCAAAAAACTGGGCCGTGAGGACATATTAGTTGTTATAGGTGGAGTAATTCCAGCTCAGGATTATCAATATTTATATGAACATGGTGCTGCGGCCATTTTTGGACCAGGAACGGTCATTCCAGTTGCTGCACAAAAAGTAGTTCGTGCGATTTATGATAAGCTCGGCTATGAGGAAGTGTCAGATTAATGACAGATGGAAGAAAGCCAGAATGGAGCGATCCAAGTCAACCAGACCAAAGTTCAAGCTTAGTCAGAAAAGGTGTGGAACAGACGAACGATCATGTAAGACCACCGGTAGGACGATTTAGAAAAAAAGCCCCAACAGGACCGACAATTGAGGAATTAGCCAATGGAATCCTAACAGGGGACCGAACATTATTAGCTCGTTCTATTACTTTAATCGAAAGCAATGCTGAACATCATTTTCGTAAAGCGCAACAGCTACTTCAGTCAGTGCTTTCACAAACTGGAAAATCCATTCGAATTGGAATTACTGGAGTACCTGGCGCGGGGAAAAGTACGTTTATTGAGGCCTTTGGAACGTATTTGTGCGATTTAGGCCTAAAGGTAGCCGTTCTTGCTGTTGACCCGAGCTCGAGTATTACAGGTGGAAGTATACTGGGAGATAAGACGAGAATGGAGCAGCTAGCTCGAAATCCTAGAGCGTTTATTCGGCCATCACCGTCAGGCGGAAAGCTCGGAGGTGTTCACCGAAAAACAAGAGAAACGATGCTATTGTGTGAAGCAGCAGGTTTTGATGTCATTCTTGTTGAAACGGTTGGAGTAGGGCAGAGTGAAGTCATTGTAAGAGATATGGTCGACTTCTTTATGCTTTTAGTCTTGACAGGGGCTGGCGATGAACTTCAAGGAATGAAAAAGGGAATTATGGAGCTTGCTGATGGTGTATTTGTTAATAAAGCAGATGGATCTAATATGCCTTATGCTCAAAAGACAAAGGAAGAATACAATCGAATTCTCCATTTTCTACAGCCTGCTACAAAAGGGTGGCAAACAAAGGCTTATACGTGTTCTGCTTTACACGGACAAGGAATTAATCATGTCTGGGCTACCATTAAGGAATTTGAAGAAACTACAAAACAGTCTGGTGTTTTTGAGGATCGGAGACGCAAACAGTCAAAAGAGTGGGTTTACTCTATGATTGTTGATCATTTAGAAACAAGCTTCTTTTACCATCCACTCGTAAAAGAAATGTTGCCTAAGATTGAAAATGAAGTGATTGCTGGTAATCGAACCGTAACTTCAGCTGTAGAAGAATTATTCCAGATGTATAATCAGTCGGTACGATAATAAAAAAAGGCTAGTGTGCAAAGGGCACACTAGCTTTTATCTAGGGAGTTTAGGGGTATGGACCTAGCTATATTTTTATCATTACCCGCCCTTTTAAAAAATAAACTTTTTATCAGAGAAAAATTTTTATCGTTTGTAAATAGTAATCTCATATTGGTATCATATAAATAGAACATGATATTTACATTCAACGAGGAGTGCGATCTTATGAACATGGATTTTAATTTATTTATGAACGATGTCGTGAGACAAGCTAGAAAAGAGATTGTTGGAGCAGGGTATACAGAATTAACTACTCCAGAAGCAGTGGAAGAAGCTTTATCAAAGACTGGAACTACACTAGTGATGGTTAACTCTGTTTGTGGATGTGCAGGAGGAATTGCTAGACCAGCTGCTGCTCATTCATTGCATTTTGATAAAGTTCCAAACCAGCTAGTAACTATATTTGCTGGACAAGATAAAGAAGCGACAGAGAAAGCACGAAGCTATTTTACTGGTTATCCACCATCATCTCCATCATTTGCATTATTAAAGGATGGAAAGATTTTAACGATGATAGAGCGACATGAAATCGAAGGTCACGAGCCAATGGCTGTTGTTCAAAAGCTACAAAACGCATTTGAAGAGTATTGTGAAGAAGTGTAAACCTCAGGGAACTGGGGTTTTTTCCTTTTTTCTTAAGGCTCTTTTTGTAAACTTTGTTGTTTTTGACAAATAGACATTGTGCTTTTTACGAAAGTGCACGGAGCTACGGTGTACAATGTGGGAAAACAAACTCCCAATACAAAAACAGTCTTTCTTAAACAGTTTGATGAAACTCGATGTCATTAACTATAATAAGCTTGTAGTAAGTTTGTCTGTAAAAATTCAGGTAAAACTAGGAGACATTAAATGCAATTTCGAATCGGCTATCGAACATTAAAAACAGCCCTTGGGACAGCTATTGCAATCATGTTGGCACATAGCGTTCAACTTGAACATTACGTGTCAGCTGGGATTATCGCAATTCTGTGTATACAAGTAACTAAGAAGAAGTCACTGCGTGCATCCTGGGATCGATTTCTCGCCTGTATTCTAGGTATGTTATTCTCTGTGATATTTTTTGAATTGATCGGCTATCATCCAATTGTAATCGGACTTTTATTAGTATTGTTTATTCCTACCGTAGTGTTTTTTAAAGCTAGTGATGGGATTGTCACCAGTTGTGTCATTATTCTACATGTTTATTCAAATGGAAATGTTACAACAGAACTACTACTTAATGAGTTATGGTTAATTTTAATTGGGATTGGTGTCGCACTCGTTATGAATTTATATATGCCAAGCCTAGAGAATAAATTAGGTAATGCACAAGTGAAAATCGAACATAATTTTAAAAGAATTTTCGAGGAAATCGCCGTTTATCTAAATACGGGTGAAAGCGATTGGGATGGAAGGGAGCTTACGGAGACTGCCAACCTGATCGATGAAGCAAAAACACTTGCTTTTAGAGATGTTGAAAATCACTTTTTACGGAATGAAAATCTTTTTTACCATTATTTTAAGATGCGCGAGAAGCAATTTGAAATCCTAGAACGAGTTCTACCTTTAGTAACATCCATCACTTTAACGGTTGAACAAGGAAAGATGATTGCTAATTTTATTCAGGAACTGTCAGAGAATATAAATCCAGGAAATACGGCATTTGTTTACTTAGAAAAGCTCCTAAGTATGAAATCTGATTTTGAAAATATGGAGCTTCCGAAAACTCGTGAGGAATTTGAGGCAAGAGCAGCATTACTACATTTTGTTAAAGAGATGGAACATTACTTGATTTTAAAAAGTTCATTCAAAGGAATGAAGAAACAGGAAAAATTGAATACATTAATAAAAGTCGAAGAACAATAAAGAAAATACTGGTTTGTTTCAGTCCTTTTTGCCATTTCGCTCTAGAAATTTGGACAGGTAGGTGATCCAATGATGTTTAAGCTCATTTCTTCTTTCTTGCTTGCTTTTACAATATCACCCATTTGGCCATTGGGCCCGAATCCATTACCAGGTGATCCATTCGTCATTGTGAACAAGCTGTCGAATGAAGTGGCTTTTATCGATGACAACCGCGTTCAGACTGTTATTAGTGTAGCAACAGGAAAAACAGAGGATTTAACCCCAGAAGGTTTGTTCACCATTACTGTAAAAGCAAAAAATCCTTATTATCGGAAAAAGGATATCCCAGGTGGAGATCCGAAAAATCCACTAGGAACTAGGTGGATTGGATTCAATGCAGGTGATACAGATGGAAGAATCTATGGAATACATGGTACAAATGATCCAAAGTCTATAGGCAAAAACGTTTCGCAAGGCTGCATACGTATGCAAAATGAGGCAATAGAATCATTATTTGATTACATTCCAATTGGATCCAAAATCCTTGTGGTATCTTCAAAGAAAAGCTATGAGGAGATGGGGATTCAGTATGGAGCCATTGAAGACAATTAAATAAGATATTAGCCTGAATTCATATGAACTCAGGCTTTTTCATGTCTATCTGAAAAGTATCTACCAGTCAATTAGAAGAACATTGATATTCCCATTAAAAGTGTTGATGCTAGCATAGCGAAGATCATTAAATAAACGACTATCTTTCTAGTTTTTCTATTATTCATCTTGAAAGTTTCCCTCCTAAAAAGAACAGATTTCTCTCCTCTATTTTACTAGCATATTGCAAATTGAACAACCGCTCGAAATTTGAAGGATTTTCGACATATATATAGAATATTTATAAGTATGGATATAGTGTGAAATTCACTTCCGTTAATTGGAAATAAACAATTTGAAAACGCTTTAAAAATGATCAGATAATGTGGAGGGAAAACGGTGATCAAAAAAGTTGACCATATTGGAATTGCAGTAAAATCACTAAATGATGCCTTACCATTTTACACAGATATATTAAAATTGGAACTACAGGGCATAGAGGAAGTTGATAGTGAGAAAGTAAAAGTTGCATTCCTTAAAATTAATGAAACAAAAATTGAACTGTTAGAGCCTACGAGTGAGGATAGCCCAATTTGGACGTTTATTGAAAAGCGTGGAGAAGGAATACATCATATCGCACTTGGAGTTGATTCTATTCAGGATCGAATAGAAGAGATGAAACAAAATGGGATCAGAATGATTCATGATCAACCCAAAACAGGTGCAGGTGGAGCGCTTGTTGCGTTTATGCATCCGAAATCAACCGGTAGTGTATTATATGAATTATGTGAAAAGAAAGGGAAGGTAGAATAGAATGGCTGACATCTATGAGAAAATTAATGAACTTTATGACCGCCGAAGAGAAATTGAACTTGGTGGCGGAGATGAGAGAATTGAAAAGCAACATGAAAAAGGTAAGTTAACGGCAAGAGAAAGAATAGAGCTATTAGTAGATCCTGGTTCTTTCGTAGAATTAAATCCTTTTATTGAACATCGCTCTCGTGACTTTGGATTAGAAAATCAAAAGGGTCCTGGCGACGGTGTCGTTACAGGGTACGGAAAAGTAAATGGTCGACCAATCTATTTATTTTCACAGGACTTCACTGTTTTTGGTGGAGCACTTGGTGAAATGCATGCAAATAAAATTGCGAATGTTATGGACTTAGCAGCTAAAAATGGAGCTCCTTTTGTTGGTCTAAACGATTCAGGTGGTGCGCGTATTCAAGAAGGAGTTGTTTCCCTCGATGGTTACGGAAAGATCTTCTACCGCAACTCTATTTATTCTGGTGTGATTCCACAAATTTCTGTTATTATGGGACCATGTGCAGGTGGGGCTGTATATTCACCCGCTATCACAGACTTTGTTTTCATGGTAGAGAAAACAAGCCAAATGTTTATTACAGGTCCTAAGGTAATTGAAACAGTTACAGGGGAGAAAATCTCAGCAGAAGACTTAGGAGGAGCAAAA
This sequence comes from Cytobacillus spartinae, assembly GCF_042865285.1. NCBI lineage: Bacteria > Bacillati > Bacillota > Bacilli > Caryophanales > Bacillaceae > Cytobacillus > Cytobacillus spartinae. The sequence continues at coordinate 103,483 of NZ_JBIACK010000010.1, forward strand.
GTACATAACACGATTAGTGGAAACGCTCACTTCAAAGGCTCAACAGAAGAGGAAGTAATTGAACAAGTACGACTACTGCTCAGTTACTTACCACAAAACAATGAAGAAAAGCCTCCTCGTAATGAGCAAGATACTGAGGATGATTATCGTCCTGAATTAACGGATGCCATCCCATTTGATGCGATTCGTCCTTATGATGTAAGGAATGTAATTAATCAAGTTGTTGATGAGGGTTCTTTCTTAGAGGTACAACAAGATTTTGCAAGAAACATAGTTGTTGGATTAGCAAGAGTCAAAGGTGAGACTGTCGGTCTAGTTTGTAACCAACCAAAAGTAATGGCGGGTGGTCTTGATATAGACTCATCAGACAAAGCTGCAAGATTCATCCGTTTCTGTGACTCTTTCAATATTCCAATTATTACTTTTGAAGATGTTACAGGCTTTTTCCCAGGAGTAAAGCAGGAGCATGGGGGCATCATACGTCATGGTGCAAAGATCTTATATGCATACTCTGAAGCAACAGTACCAAAGTTGACGATTATTTTAAGAAAAGCATATGGTGGAGCTTACGTTGCACTCAATAGTAAATCCATTGGAGCAGATCTTGTGTTTGCTTGGCCAAATGCAGAAATTGCCGTAATGGGTCCTCAAGGTGCTGCAAATATTATCTTTGCAAGAGAAATAGCAGGCAGCGAAGATCCTGAAGCAACAAGAGCACAGAAAATCGAAGAATATAGAGAAAAGTTTGCAAATCCATATGTTGCAGCTAGCATGGGAATGGTCGATGATGTAATCGATCCGAGGGAAACAAGAATTAAAATCATTCAATCCCTAGAGATGTTACGCAATAAAAAGGAATCAAGACCGTATAAAAAACACGGAAACATTCCTTTGTAATTGGGTTTATTGTTTGCGGTTCTAAACGCTTTATCGATATACTAGTCAAGTGAGCAACAACTTAGTGGAGGTAATTACTACATGATTAATGAAGAAAGATTATTAAACGAATTTCTAGAGCTTGTTCAGATTGATTCTGAAACAAAATTTGAAGCTGAAATTGCAAAAGTCTTAAAACAAAAATTCATGGACTTAGGTGTGGATGTATTTGAAGACGACACAACGGCCCAAACTGGTCACGGAGCAGGTAACTTAATTTGTACACTTCAAGGTACAAAAGAAGGCGTAGATACGATTTATTTTACCTCTCATATGGATACAGTTGTACCTGGAAAAGGGATTAAACCATCTATTCAAGATGGATATGTCGTAACAGACGGAACGACGATTTTAGGAGCAGATGACAAAGCTGGGTTAGCAGTCATGCTTGAAGTAGTTCGTGTTCTTAAAGAACAAAACATTCCACACGGTACAATCCAATTCATTATCACAGTTGGTGAGGAATCAGGATTAGTTGGAGCGAAAGCCTTAGATTCATCTCTAGTAAAAGCTAAGTTTGGCTATGCGCTTGATAGTGATGGAAAAGTAGGGAACATCATTGTGGCTGCACCTACTCAAGCAAAAGTTAAGGCAAGAATCCTTGGGAAAACTGCTCATGCTGGTGTTGCACCTGAAAAAGGTGTTTCGGCGATAACAATGGCAGCAAAAGCAATTGCAAGGATGCCATTAGGCCGTATTGATGAGGAAACAACAGCGAATATCGGCCGTTTTGAAGGTGGTCAACAGACGAATATTGTATGCGATCTTGTAGACATTTTAGCGGAGGCTCGTTCACTTGTACCAGAGAAAATGGAAGAACAAGTCCGCAAAATGAAAGAGGCGTTCGAAGCTGTTGCAGAAGAAATGGGCGGAAAAGCTGAGGTAGACGTTCAAGTCATGTATCCTGGCTTTAAGTACGGTGAAGGCGATCATGTTGTAGAAGTGGCTCGTAAAGCAGCATCTAAAATTGGACGTAGCTCTGAATTACAAAAAAGTGGCGGTGGCAGTGATGCAAACGTCATTGCAGGCTTCGGAATTCCGACTGTTAACTTAGCGGTAGGATATGAAGAAATTCATACAACAAACGAGCGTATGCCAATCGAAGAACTAAATAAATTGGCTGAAATGGTCGTTGCTATTGTAGAAGAAGTAGCTAATTAATAGATTACTGTTTAGAAAGGAGAATCCGAGTAGGGTTCTCCTCTTTTAGTGCAATTGACTCAAATAATCCCACCTTGAATTTATTTTTGAAAAAAGTGAGCTACCTCATAGACAAAACTTATAGGAAATTAGTAATATGAAGATAGTATAAAGTGTTCGTATTTTTGTTAGGGGGCTATAATGTGACAGAAATGAACAAGGTGGTCGTATTTCAAGTAGGTAGCGAAGAGTATGCTATTCCGATTAATTATGTAATCTCGATTGAGAGAATTGAGGGAATTACTCCTATTCCACATTTACCATCATACGTAAAAGGAATCGGAAAAGTAAGAGGAGAGCTTATCCCAGCAATTGATTTTCAAAAGATCCTGTATGATCAATTTATTGCAGAGAATGAATCAACACGTTTAATCGTTTTAAAAACAGATGAGCTATCAATCGGTGTTTTTGTAAATGATGCAAAAGAAATTATCGATATTCCTGCAAGTCAACTCAAACAATTAGGATTAGTAGCTTATGATAAAACAAGTTACTTTACTGGAGTTGCTAACCTCGATTCCCGTCTAATTACTATTATTAATCCTTCATTACTAGTGAAATCTTTAGAGGGAATAAGAGAAATTCAAGAATTTATGAATAACGAAAAGGAGAGTAGCTTATAAAGCTGCTCTTCTTTTGTGTGGACATTACTACCCGTCCCCACACTATCCTACGCATTGGATGATTTTTTTTGATAAAATAAATAACATCATATAAAGGGAAGTGTCGGCATGATGGAAATGTATCCACGGGGAGGAAGAGTCATTTTACATGTTGATATGAATAGTTTTTATGCATCAGTTGAAGCGGCATATGATTCATCCTTAAAGGGGAAGCCTCTAGCTATTGCCGGGAATGTGGAGGAGCGACGTGGTATTATTGTTACATGTAGCTATGAAGCTAGAAAATTTGGTGTCAAGACAGCTATGCCTTTATGGGAAGCAAAAAAACTTTGTCCAGAGTTAATCGTCAAGAAACCCAATTTTGAACGCTATCGTGCTGCATCTATCGGGATGTTCGAAATACTAAGACAGTACTCCGAACTTGTTGAGCCTGTTTCGATTGATGAAGGGTATTTGGATATTACTGAGAGTACTGGTTTTGAATCTCCTATGAAACTGGTCGAAACGATTCAGAAGAGGATACTAGAGCAGCTAGACTTACCTTGTAGTATCGGTGTTGCACCGAATAAATTTTTAGCCAAAATGGCTTCTAATATGAAAAAGCCGATGGGTATAACGATTTTAAGAAAAAGAGATATTAAAAATGTGTTGTGGCCAATGGATATTGAACAGATGCATGGGGTTGGGAGTAAAACAGCTGAGAAATTGCGAAATTTGAACATCCATAAAATTGGTGACCTAGCTAATGGAAATGAAGTACAAATCCGTTCTTTGCTTGGGATTAATGGTACTCGTTTAATAGAAAGGGCGAATGGAGTTGACCTTAGGAGGGTTGATCCTGACGCAGTCTCTGATTTTAAAAGTATCGGAAACTCTACAACTTTGCCGAAGGATACTACCAATCAACTTGAACTTTTTCGAGTAATAGAAAAACTTTCTGAAAAGGTCTCCGTTAGGCTGAAAAACAAACAAGTACTTGCAACTACAATTTCAATAACCATCAGGTATAAAGATAGAAAAACATTCACTAGAAGTAAAAAACTTGAGAATCCCTTAAGTGGAAAAGAAGAGATTGCAGAATTCTCTAAGAAACTTTTTCTAAAGCATTGGACCGGAGATGCTGTTCGCCTACTTGGAATTACTGGAACGGACCTTGTTGAACAAAAAGAGGCTGTTAAACAACTTGATCTATTTTCTTTTGAAAAGGATGCTAAAAAAGAACCTCTCATAAACGCGATGCAAAAATTAAGGGAAAAATATGGAGACAGTATTATCGAACACGCTAACAATCGTCCATTGAAAAAAGAAAATCACACTATTGGAACCGATACAAGCTTTAACAAAGACTTTCTACGCAATTTCAATGATAAAGAAAAGTAGCGAAGTATGATGCACGATCATTTTACAAACAATAAAATAGTTACTATTAAGAGGGATATTCATTCTTGCTCTTTTTGCAGAATCTTGCTAAAGTATAGTGGATTCTCTTAGAGAAAGGTAATTATAGGTTAGAAGGGAAGTAAAGAAATGTCAAAACAACAATTTGGTGTGATTGGTTTAGCAGTAATGGGGAAAAACCTTGCGATGAACATTGAGAGCAGAGGTTATTCTGTATCTGTATACAACCGTTCACGTGAAAAAACAGATGAAATGCTTCAAGAAGTAGAAGGAAGAAACTTCGTAGGTACATATACAATTGAAGAATTCGTTGATTCATTAGAAAAGCCACGTAAGATCATGCTTATGGTTAAAGCGGGTGGACCAACCGATGCTACAATTGAACAGCTTAAACCACATCTTGAAAAAGGTGATATTCTAATTGACGGTGGAAATACGTTGTTTACAGATACACAACGTCGAAATAAAGAACTAAGTGAACTTGGTCTTCACTTTATCGGTACGGGTGTATCAGGCGGTGAAGAGGGGGCTTTAAAAGGGCCATCTATTATGCCTGGTGGACAAAAAGAAGCTTACGAGCTAGTGGCTCCCATTTTTAAAGATATCTCTGCAAAAGTAGACGGAGAGCCTTGTACGACATATATTGGTCCGGACGGTGCAGGACATTACGTGAAGATGGTCCATAATGGTATTGAATATGGAGATATGCAGTTAATTTCAGAGTCATATTTTCTATTAAAGAATGTATTAGGCTTATCAGCAGACGAGCTTCATGAAGTGTTTGCAGAATGGAATAAAGGAGAGCTTGACAGCTACCTAATTGAAATTACTGCTGACATTTTCACGAAAAAAGATGATGAAACAGGAAAACCTCTTGTAGATGTCATCTTAGATACTGCTGGTCAAAAAGGAACTGGTAAGTGGACAAGCCAAAGTGCACTAGACTTAGGTGTACCTCTCCCAATTATTACAGAATCAGTATTTGCACGCTTCATCTCTGCTATGAAAGACGAGCGTGTTCATGCAAGTAAAGTACTAAGCGGACCAAATGTTCAAGATTTTAAAGGTGACAAAGCAAGCTTCGTTGAATCTGTTCGTAAAGCATTATATATGAGTAAAATCTGCTCATACGCACAAGGATTTGCTCAAATGAGAGCTGCTTCTCATGAATATGGTTGGGATCTTAACTATGGGGAAATCGCGATGATTTTCCGTGGTGGATGCATCATCCGTGCTCAATTCCTACAAAAAATCAAAGAGGCTTATGATGCAGAGCCAGGTCTAAACAACCTACTTCTTGATCCGTACTTCAAAGAAATCGTTGAAAGCTACCAATATGCACTTCGTGAAATTATTGGTGTTGCTGTACAAAACGGAATCCCAGTACCATGCTTCTCAGCAGCGTTATCATACTATGATAGCTACCGTACGGAAACTTTACCAGCGAATTTACTTCAAGCTCAAAGAGATTATTTTGGTGCTCACACATACCAGCGCACTGATAAAGAAGGAACATTCCATACAAATTGGATGGAATAAAAAAATGAGACTGCTACCGATTGTAGCAGTCTCATTTTTATTGTATTTTATTGTTTAACACTTTTCTACATCTAAATCAGTAACCGGCCACCAGAAGTATCCGTCTTTTTCTAGGAGTTCATCTGCTGCTTTAGGTCCCATTGTACCAGATGCATAGTTAGGGAAATTCTTTTCAACTGTACTTTCCCATACCTCTGAAATTTTATCCGTAAAGCTCCAAGAAAGAGCAACCTCATCCCAATGGGTAAAGTTTGTAGCATCTCCTCGCATACAATCATATAGAAGCTTCTCGTATGCTTCCGGTGTATTAATCCCATCAATTCCTTTATTCGCAAAATTTAATTTCACTGGGGTCGCTTCCATACTTTGTCCAGCTTTTTTAGCGTTTAAATGAAGCGTTATTCCTTCTTCAGGTTGAATATGAATGACTAACAGATTTGGATTTAAAGTCTGTTCTGTTTGATAGTATAAGTTCATAGGAATATCTTTAAATTGTATAACAATTTTAGTAGACTTCGCTGCCATTCTCTTTCCAGTACGAATATAAATCGGAACACCTGCCCAGCGGAAATTATCTATCAGTAATTTTCCAGCAACATAGGTCTCTGTGTTTGAATCTGGTTCAACCATTTGTTCTTCGCGATATGCTGGAGCAGATTCGCTTGTGATGCTTCCACTATCGTATTGACCACGCACAAAATAGTCTTTAACCTCTTCTCCTGAGATGGGGCGAAGAGCTCTTAATACTTTTACTTTTTCCGACCGAATTTCATCCGTATTCAAACGAATAGGTGGTTCCATTGCCAATAGTGCAACCATTTGAAGCATATGATTCTGCACCATATCTCTTAATGCTCCACTTTTTTCGTAATAACGCCCTCTTTCTTCTACTCCAAGTACTTCACTTGAGGTAACTTGAATGTTAGCGATATAACGATTGTTCCAAAGGGGCTCGAAGATGGCATTGGCAAAGCGAATGACCTCGATATTTTGCACCATTTCTTTTCCTAAATAGTGGTCGATACGGTAAATTTCATCTTCTGCGAAAGCGGTACGAAGTTGAGTGTTTAATTCTTTTGCAGACTCTAGATTGTGTCCAAAAGGCTTTTCAATCACAAGTCGTTTAAAGCCGTTCACATTCGTTAGTCCGTCTTCTTTTAAATGAAGTGCAATGGTTCCAAAAAATTCTGGAGCCATCGCTAAATAGAAAATGCGATTTCCATCTAGTTGATAGTGAGAATCCAATTGTTCAGCCAGTTTGTTTAATGAAGCATATGAATCAGAATCTGTTACATCATGTGAGTGATAATAAAAATGAGAAGAAAACTCTTCAATTCGATCCTCTTTGTCTATAGCAGTACTCACTGATTTTTTAACATTGTCTTGAAACTCGTCATTGGTCAGCGGTCTTCTTGCAACACCAATAACGGCAAAGTGCTCTGAAAGATTCCCTTTTTCAAAAAGCCTATAAAGGGATGGAAAAAGCTTTCTTTTTGCTAAATCTCCTGTTGCTCCAAATATCATGATTAATGCAGTCGGCTTTCCGTTCTGTTTCACGATTTAAGAACCTCTCTTTAACTAAATTCACAAAAAATTATGTAATAATCTAAATAAAATCTATCGTTAGACGAGTCTTAAAAAAACATACCCATACAAATACAAAATTTTAGCTGTTTCGCCATAAATAAGCAAATAAAATTTACCTATTTATAAACTTTTTCTAATTAACCTCTCAGTTGGAAAATCCGTCCATGGTTATTAAACAACTTTATCCAGTACTAATATTATTCTTATCTAAATACGGCTAACTATCCAACATCCCTAATAAATAGGTAGATATAAAAATTATGAATTAATATTATAAAAATATTTCATAAAATGATTGTGTAGCCATTATGAGTGTAGTATGATGAAGGTGGATATAGCAGTTTTGTTTTAATTAAGGGAGGGGCTCTAATGAATGCTATTGAGGTTAAAAATCTTACAAAAACTTATGGAAGTAGCAGGGGAATATCTAATGTAAGTTTTACCGTTAAACAAGGTGAAATCTTTGGCTTTATAGGTCCGAATGGAGCAGGTAAATCAACTACGATTCGAACATTGCTCTCTTTAATATATCCTACGAGTGGTAGTGCCACTATTTTCGGTAAAGACTGTATTAAGTTTGCTCCTGAAATCAAAAAAGAAATTGGATACTTACCGTCGGAAGTATTTTATTATGACAATATGAAAGTTATTGACCTCCTAAAGTACTCTGCGAGCTTTTATAAAAAGGACTGTAGCAATCGAATAAAAGAATTAGCTGAAATCATGAACTTAGATTTAAATAAAAAAATTGATGATCTGTCACTCGGGAATAAAAAGAAGGTAGGAATTGTTCAGGGGTTACTTCATGAGCCGAAACTAATTATTTTAGATGAACCAACAAGTGGGTTAGATCCGCTCATGCAACAGAAATTCTTTGACTTGTTAAAAGAAGAGAATAGAAAAGGGGCAACCATTCTTTTTTCCTCCCATATTCTAAGTGAGGTACAGCGATTATGTGATCGTGTTGCGATTATTAAAGAGGGAGAAATCGTCACGCTCGAGAAAATAAGTACGCTAAAGGAAAACAACTATAAGAAGTTCAAGGTTGAAACTGTTAGTGAAATGGACAAAAACCACTTTAATATTAATGGTGTAAACGATTTAGAGCAGAAAGGGCATACCATTAGCTTCTTATTTAAAGGAAATGTTAATTCCGTTATGAGTAAAATAGCAGATATTGAGATTACGAATATATGGGTAGAAGAGCCTGATTTAGAGGAAATATTTATGCATTACTATGAAAAGGAGGACTAGTAGCAATGAACATGTTTCTCCATGAATTAAAGGCTTATAAAAAGTTTACATTTATCTGGACAGCTTCCATCTTACTACTTGTTATCCTTTTGCTTTCCATGTTTCCTTCTTTTGCAAAAGAAGCAGAGGAAGTTAAAAAACTATTAGAAGGATTGCCAGAGGCATTAAGAAAAGCAGTAGGCCTAGAAGTAGAGAGCATCACATCCATGTTAGGGTTTTATTCATATGTGTTTTTCTACGTAACACTTTGCGGGGCTATACAGGCTATGAATTTAGGCACATCTATTGTTTCAAAGGAAGTTCGTGAAAAGACAGCAGATTTTCTATTAACAAAACCTGTTACTCGTCATCAAGTCGTGTCGTCAAAAATCCTAGCAGGCCTTTCATCACTTTTAATCACAAATATTGCATTCATACTAATATCAACATCAACTGCCATTCTAGTAAAAACAGACGATTTTAGCACGAATATTTTCATACTGATATCATTAACATTGTTCTTTATCCAATTAATTTTTTTCTTCCTAGGAATATTGGTTTCCGTCTTGGCAAGAAAAATAAAAGCTGTTCTCCCAATATCTCTGAGTACGGTGTTTGCGTTATTCTTTATAGGGATGTTTGCTTCTACAACTAACGATGAAAAAATACGGTTTATAACGCCCTTTAAATACTTTGAACCATCTTATATTATTAAAAACTCTTCGTACGAATGGCCCTTCGTTTTCTTAGGACTAGGATTTATCGTCGTTGCTATTGGCGTTAGCTATTGGGTATATATAAAAAAGGATATTCACGCTGTATAAAATTGCTTATTATTTGCCCCCTAAAGGAGGGAGATGGATGAATCTATTTTTTAGAGAATTGAGAGCTCATAGGAAATCACTCATTCTTTGGTCAATCGGCGTTGTATTTATGGTTGCAGGGGGAATGAGTAAATATGGAGGGCTTGAGACAACTGGGCAATCCATGAATGACCTAATGGCAAGTATGCCAAAAGTATTACAGTCCATTATGGGAACTGGCTCCTTGGATTTATCAACTGTAAGTGGGTATTATGGAGTTTTATTCTTATATTTAATTGTCATGACAACTATTCATGCAGCTATGCTTGGAGCAAACATTGTTTCAAAAGAAGAGCGGGATAAGACGGCTGAATTTTTATTATCTAAGCCTATTTCACGAGGCAGAGTGATTACTTCTAAAGTAGCAGCTTCACTTGTAAATATTACGCTGATAAACGTAATCACTTTGCTTACTTCTTTGGTGGTGGTTCAATATTACAATGATGGGGAGAGTATTACCCCTGATATTATCCAATTAATGATTGGAATGTTTATCCTACAGCTTATGTTCATGTTCATTGGTACCGCGATTGCAAGTGTTTATAAGAACTCAAAAGCCGCTACTTCCCTGTCCACCGGAATCTTATTGTTTACATTTTTATTATCTGTAGTGATCGACATGAACAGTAAAATTGAGGGTTTAAAGTACTTTACCCCATTTAAGTATTTTGAAGCGAAACACTTGTTAAGTGGAGGTAGCTTTGAAGTAGTTTATGTTTTATTATCCCTTCTTGTAATCGTATCTTCAATTGCAGTAACCTATGTGTTTTACCAAAAGAGAGATTTAAGTGTTTAATCAATACTTGATTGAAACTCTTGAGGGAAAAACGTTATGATAATAGTAATATTCTTCCGATGTCTAACAGGCATCGGATTTGTCTTGATAGGAGCTGTGTAATATGGAAGTATTTTTTCTCGGAACAGGGGCAGGGATTCCCGCAAAGCTACGAAATGTCACCTCGATAGCTTTAAAGCTATTAGAAGAAAGAGGGTCGATTTGGCTTTTCGATTGTGGAGAGGCTACCCAGCATCAGATTTTACATACATCGATTAAGCCAAGAAGGATTGAGAAGATTTTTATTACCCACTTACATGGAGATCACATATATGGACTACCTGGCTTGTTATCGAGCCGCTCTTTCCAAGCCGGAGAAACGGAAGTAACATTGTACGGGCCAAAAGGATTAAAGGATTATATTGAAATCAGTTTATCTGTGAGCCAGACATACTTAAAATATCCCTTACATGTTGTTGAAATAGAGGAAGGAACCATTTTTGAAGATGATCAGTTTGTCGTGGAAGCTAGGTTATTAGAACATGGAATTCCTTCGTGGGGATTTCGTGTGGTGGAGAAGGACCGTCCTGGCACTCTACTTGTTGAGAAGCTTCAAGAGGAGGGGATACCACCCGGCCCTATCTATAAGAAAATTAAGGACAGGCAAGATGTGGTTCTTGATGATGGAACAACTATTGAGTCCGGACGTTTCCGTGGGCCTGATCAAAAAGGAAGAGTTGTTACGATATTAGGGGATACGAGAATTTGTGAACCTTCAGTTATGCTAGCTAGAGAAGCTGATTTATTAATACATGAAGCGACCTTTTCAATGGGAGAGGAAAGCTTGGCATATGAATATTTTCATTCGACCACAACCCAGGCTGCGAAAGTAGCTTTTGAAGCCAACGTAAAGAAATTATGTTTGACCCATATTAGCTCAAGATATGAACGTACGGCGTGGCAAAGTCTAGCAGAGGAAGCACAAACGATCTTTCCTAATGTGATTGTGGCAGAGGATTTTATGGAGGTCGTGGTTCCTGTTAATAAATAGCATCTCTCCAGAGTGCTGTTTTGGTGACAATTTTTAATTTAAATCGCGAAAAAATAAATATAATCGCTAAAAATCAAATTATAACCGCGAAAGCTATAAATAACCAAAAAAGAGGGCCACGGTAGCCCTCTTTTTTTACCAACCTCTATCGTATTGTACTGGGCTTTCCAACTTGTACCCAAGTTCTTTCGCTGCTGTTCGTGGCCAGTAAGGATCTCTTAACAGCTCTCGCGCAATAAAAATTAAGTCAGCGCGATCATTTTGAAGGATTTCTTCCCCTTGTAGGCCTGAAGTAATCAATCCAACAGCACCCGTCGGAATAGAAGCTCCATGCTTAATTTTTTCTGCAAAAGTAACCTGATATCCAGGGTATGTAGGAATATGTGCTGGTACAACCGCTCCAGAGCTCACATCCACTAAGTCTACTCCTTGTTCCTTCATCCACTGGCTCATCGTGACATAGTCTTCAACATTCAATCCTTCTTCATGGTAGTCAGATGCTGAAACCCTAACCAATAGAGGACCATCCCATACTTTTTTAATCCCATCAATAATCTCGCGAAGAAAACGATAGCGGTTTTCTTGTGATCCGCCATATTCATCTTCCCGTCTATTTGTCAGTGGGGATAAAAATTCATTCACTAAGTACCCATGAGCACCATGAATCTCAATTACATCAAAGCCAGCCTTCTTTGCACGTTCTGCTCCTTTTACAAACGCAGCAACCGTTGCTTTGACTTCATCTAAAGTCATTTCCTTAGGCGTCTTATATTTGTCATTAAAAGCAATCGCTGATGGTGCAATAATTTCTCCTTCTACCGTTGCTTTTCTTCCTGCATGGGCTAGCTGGATTCCAGTCTTTGCACCATACTCCTTTATAAGAGTAGTTAATTGCTGTAAACCTTCGATATGATCATCGTCCCAAATTCCTAAGTCTTGTGGGGAAATACGGCCCTGAGGGGTAACAGCAGTTGCTTCTTGAATAATTAATCCTACTTGACCGACGGCACGGCTAACATAGTGTGTTAAATGGAAGTTTTCGACCTTTCCATCTTCTTTATGAGAAGAATACATACACATTGGAGCCATTACAATTCGATTTTTAAACGTAACATCTTTGATTGTGTATGGTGAAAATAACTTTGGTTGCATAGAAAATCCTCCTTATTTCGTTATCCTAAATATGATTAGTATAACAGGCGACTTTGAAAATGAGAAAAAAGATGCTTAATAGGATCAATCGAACTTCAGTAATCTTTTTAAGACTGTTTTTTCAAATCTTTAAGACGGTATTTCGTTCCTCTCCATACAATACCGCCTCTTTTAAAGGTTAAAAAACTAGCTCTGATAATGGCGTATATAAAGAGAAGGGCTGTTAAGGGAAAAGCTAAAAATAATACTGGTGAAAAGGTTGTCATTCTTTTCACAATCAAAATATATAGACTAGCCAATAAGATAACATTCCCTAGGCTTAACCAAAAGATGACTAAGTTTGGAGAAAATAAAGTTAAAAAGGGGAGTACTTGAGAAAAAAATGTACCTAGAATGGCAAAGAACACCATACTCCATCGATAGTGCAATCCCGCAAACGTGTTTTTTTCGAGGCCGACTAGTGCTTCTCGTACATTGCCGTACCATTCTACATCAATTAAACCTAAAGCCGTAACGATTTTCTGATTGAATCCTTTACGCTTCATTACCATCCCTAGCATTAAGTCATCATCCGGACGCATCTTTATCGCTTCATGAGTTCCGAACTTTTCATATGCTTGTTTTGAAATTAAGTTAAAAGCACCTATTCCCATACCTGTTTTAGAGTGTTTTTTGTTAGCTTGCCAAGGTCTTTTATAATATGAAAATCCAAAAAGAAAGAAAGCTACAAAACTTTTTAGCCAAAACCCTTTTCCATTCAAATTAGGTGCTGCAGTTAAATGGTCAAGCTGGTTTCGCTTGAAATAATTGATGGCTTTTTCTATCGCTTCTTCCTTAAACACTACATCTGCATCTGTGAATAGAATTAATTCTCCCGACGCTTTCCTAGCCCCTTTGTAAAGGGCATAATTTTTGCCTAGCCAACCGTCGGGTAAATCGGTAATGTGAATAACCTCTATCCTTGAATCAGAGCATTTACATTCATTCATTACTTCACCAGTCTTATCAGTAGAGCGATCATTTACTAAGATCCATTCTATATTCTTATAGCTTTGTTCTAATTGACTCTTGATGCTTTTAGCGATGTTCTTTTCTTCGTTTCTAGCAGCTACGATGATAGAAAGTTTGGGTCCTTCTTTTAATCCGTTTTCTTCTTCCAACCTATCGAGCTTCTTAAAGCCTAAATATGCATCTAATAAGGCGACGCCCCAAACGAACAAACTTAAACTAAGCAAGATTGTTAGCATCTTTGCACTTCCTTGTTTTTGTAAATCATTTCTGGGAGTTTACTTTACTGCCTTAATTCCGTCAGTTAGTGCTACTCCTAGCCTTTTGGATTGTGAGGTAGCTTCTTTTATGCAATTGATAAAAGCGTGCTGAACATGGTGAGATTCCAATACTTTAATTCCAGCTTCAGTTGTTCCACCCGGACTTGTTACCTCTCTTCTAAGTTGTTCAGGGGTTTTCGTTGTTTTTAATACCATTTCAGCTGCACCTACCAATGTTTGAACAATCAGTTCCTTTGCCATTTCCCTTTCTAGTCCAATCTCAACTGCACTTTTTTCCATTGCTTCAACTAGGTAATAAATATAGGCTGGACCACTTCCTGATAATCCTGTGACTGCATCTAGTTGTTCTTCCTCCACAATTGTAGTTAGCCCAACTGTATCAAACATATTTTTCACTAAGTTTCTTTGATTAGAGGATACATGGTCATTTACGGCGATTGCAGTGGCTGATTTCCCAATTGCTGCCGATGTATTGGGCATAGCTCTAACAACTGATAGTGACTTCTCAGCCAATAGTTCAATACTTTCAATAGACACTCCAGCTAAAACAGACACAATAAGCATTTCTCTTTTTAGATAAGGCTTTATCAACTCAATGGAACTTGCTGCATCCTTTGGCTTCATGGCTAATACAACGATATCTGCTTCCTCTAAAAGCTCAGTTAGTTCATAGGAGGTGCTAACACCGTATCGTTCCTGAAGCTGATTTAACCTCTCTTCATTCCTTCTGTTTGTTACCCAAATTTGCTTTTTATTAATAAATTGATTCTCAACCATTCCGGAAATTAATGCTTCCGCCATGGATCCAGCTCCAATAATTGCTAACTTTTTCATCACTTTTCCTCCCTTGAATTAAAAAAAGTCTGTTGGTTTCCTTTCTGGAAAAACAAAAAGACCCTTCATCCAGTAAAAGGACGAAAGGTCTTAACTTCCGTGGTACCACCTTCATTCACCTATTCAAATAAACATTGAAAGGTGCAGCTCAAATCCGTTAACGCCGGAGAAACGGTTAGGTTTTCCTAACAGCTCTTAAGGTAGGTTCAATGGTCAAGAGGACGGTGAAGCCTTTCAGCCGCTGAGCTACACTCTCTTTCGTCATTTTCCATTTACTGGCCCTAATCATTGCTTATTGCCGATTCATAAATTTTAATTGTGATTATGCAAGAAATAGTGGTTGTCTGTCAAGAGTAATAATTTTTAATTTATAAATCCATCTTATAAAAGTTATGTGAAAATAATGACAATTTATCAAAATAAAGTTAAACTTAAGGTTAATATTAGATTTTTCTGGAATTGTGGAAATTATACACCAACCGAAAAGTTATATATATTAATGCTATGGCTCTATGTTATTTATTTATTCTTTACTTTATGGGTGTATTTTAGGTTAGCTTGCATATTACTTATATGAAAACTATTTTATTTAAATATAATGATTTGGGGAGTTTTAAAAATGGCACATTGGAACAATGGAATTGCAAAAATCATCCTACCCACACCTTTTCCGGTTGGGGATGTAAATGTATATGTTGTAAAGGGTGACAGATTAACACTTGTGGACGTTGGTCCAAAAACAGATGAAGCTTTTGAGTCCTTAAAATCACAGTTAGCGGACTTAGGGCTATCAATAGCCGACATTGAACAGGTAGTTTTAACCCATCATCATCCCGATCATGCTGGATTGCTAGACTATTTTCCGGAATCGCTCGAAGTCTATGGACATCCTATTAATGAAAGATGGTTAAATCGAGGAGAGGCTTTTTTTATAGACCATGATCGTTTCCATCGAAAAAGCTTTATGGAGTTTGGAATTCCAGAGAAGTATTTTATCGCAATTGAACGTATGAGAAAGACGTTACGTTACTCCTGTAATCGTTCTCTAACAGGAACGTTAGTTGAAGGAGATTCTCCTTTAGGCTTGGAGAACTGGACGGTTGTTGAAACCCCAGGACATGCACAAAGTCATATTGGTTTATTTAGAGAGAAGGATGGAATCTACATCGGTGGCGATCATTTACTAGCCCATATATCTCCTAATCCTTTACTAGAGCCGCCTCTACCTGGAGAATCCGAAAGGCCCAAACCACAGCTACAGTACAATCACTCGTTACGTAAGCTACTTGATTACCCAATTAGCCTTGTCTATTCAGGTCATGGGGAAGAGGTCACGAATACAAAGGAGTTGATAGAAAAGAGACTTATGCAGCAGCATGAACGGGCTCTTCGTGTTAAAAAATGGCTTGAAGAAGAAACGCTGTCTACCTTCGAAGTATGTCAACGTCTTTTTCCAAAAGTGTATGAACGTGAACTTTCACTTACCATATCTGAAACGGTAGCCCAACTTGACTATCTAGCTGATTTAGGTGAGATTAATAGTAGCAATATAAATCAAGGAGCACTCTTATATTCAGCTAAATGAGGTGGAGAGTATGGCGCGACATAGCCTTATTGGGAAAACAATTTTTATTACGGGGGCATCAGGAGGAATTGGAGCAGAGATGGCTCGACTTTGTGCCGGGAGGGGAGCAAATCTTGCTCTTTTTGCTCGTAGCCTACAAAAATTAGAGGATTTAAAGAAAGAATTAGAGAGCTGTTACCAAGTACGAGTTAATGTGTACCAGCTGGATGTTTCTGACACCGATTCAGTGAAGGAAACTTTTCCGAAGGCGATTAGTGAGTTAGGCGGTGTCGATATTCTTGTTAACAACGCTGGATTTGGAGTTTTTCGCGAGGCTCACGAAGCAAGTGTGGACGAAGTTACAGGAATGTTTAACGTGAATGTCGTTGGCCTTATTGCTTGTTCAAGTGTGGTTCTGCCTTATATGAGGGACCAGAGGAGCGGTCATATTATTAACATTGCTTCCCAAGCTGGTAAAATTGCTACTCCTAAATCCAGTGTCTATTCAGCTACGAAGCATGCGGTTCTTGGGTATACGAATAGTTTAAGAATGGAGCTTTCTAATCTCAATGTGTTTGTTACTGCTGTTAATCCGGGCCCGATTGCAACGAATTTTTTTGCGATCGCGGATGAAAAGGGTACATATGTAAAGAATGTTCAGAAGTTTATGTTACAACCTGAATTTGTGGCAAAAAAAGTCGTCGATGCCATGTTTACCCGTACAAGGGAGATTAACTTGCCAAGGTGGATGAACTTTGGAAGTGCGATATATGTACTATTTCCGGGGCTTTTTGAGAAAATTGCAGGACGGATGTTAAAACAAAAATAGGCGTAACTTTTGTAGATATCACCTCGTCATTTTTAATGAGGTGATTTTTCTATGAAAAAATCGTGGTTATCAATTGGGATTTGTATGTTATTTTTATTAGGCTGTGGTTCAAGTTCTGTAAAGGACGGGAAAGGCCATTCTGATCCAGATGTGCAATCTTATATCGCCGATACCGAAAATAATCGAGTATTGGTGAAGGATTGCTTCTATGCGCTAGATGACGATACAACCATCATGGAAGAGGACGGGAGTAAGCTTTCAGGTGAGGATCTAGAAATTGGGATGAAAGTGATGGCTTGGTCAAATGGAATCGCTGCTGAATCTTATCCTTGTCAAACAAAAGCAGTTAAGTTAATCGTGATGAATGATAGTGATAGCAAAAAAGAGCAGAGAGCTGTTCAAGCCATCTTAGCGCTTGCACACAGTCTATATGAAAAGCCAATTATTTTATTGGATGGCAAGACTTCTAGTGATGGAAATGGCTTTGAATCGGTTTTACGAGTCTTTCATGAAACAGATGAAGAAGTTAACATTTACTATGACTTTAAAACAGAACAAGCTAGTATTCATTGATTTACCGCCCTCATTAGGCGGTTTTTTGTTTTAGCTTTAACTGTGGCAGTACTTTATTGTCCAGCCAAGAACTCGTAAACTACATCATTGATGATATCGTTTAATGGAGTGTCCTTCTCATTTTCTTTAACTAGCACAATCCTCTCATACAGATCCTCATAATCTTTTTCACTCAGTGGAATTCCATCGTGTTCGTGTTTATATTGTTTAAAACAATTCTGTACCATTTTGTATACTAACTTTTTCTCCATATGTTCACACCTCAATCCTGATTATAGCGCCTTTTCAATCATTTCGCACGATTGCTTGTACAAAAAATTCCTAGTGATAAATAAAAAATAATACAAAAAAACTTAAGAATTTTCCCCTTATTACCATTGAAACCGAACGTATATTCCCTTAAGATAAAGAATATAATACAGAACAGATGTTCCTTTTGGAGCGATTAAACACTGATCAGGAGGGAAAGGTCATGGTCGATTACAGCCAGATGCCAGATAACAAAATATTGTGCGTCGACATGAAGAGCTTTTACGCAAGTTGTTCTGCCGTTATGCACGGCCTTGACCCACTTGAATGCTATTTGGTGGTAGTAGGTGATAAGGAAAGGCAGGGAAGCATTGTGCTTGCGGCGTCCCCAAAGGTGAAAAAAGAATTCGGGATTAAAACCGGGTCTCGAATGTTTGAAATCCCCAATGATCCACGTATAAAAGTAGTAGAACCGAACATGGCAACATACTTACGGATATCAACCGAGATTACGAAGGTATTTCATCGCTATGTCCCGAAAGAAGCCATCCATACGTATAGCGTAGACGAGAGTTTTATCAAGGTGGATGGGGCTATTAATCTTTGGGGAGATGCCCATACGATCGCTAGAAAAATTAAAGATGATATTGAACGAGAATTTCAATTACCATGCGCAATTGGAATAGGACCTAATATGCTAATGGCAAAGCTTTGTCTAGATTTACATGCGAAGAAGAAGGGAATTGATGAGTGGACATACGAAGAGATACCGGAAAAACTTTGGCCTGTGTCCCCGCTCAGAGAGATGTGGGGAATTGGCCGTAGAGTGGAAAAAACATTAAATAGTATGGGGATTTTTACAGTAGGGCAGCTTGCACGCTATGATTTGAAAAAGCTGGAGAAAAAATTTGGAGTGATGGGGAATCAGCTTTACTATCACGCATGGGGCATTGATCTTTCTGAGATTGGAGCACCGATTATGGAAGGACAGATCAGTTTTGGGAAAAGTCAGGTTTTGCTTCGGGATTATAAAGAGGAAGAGGAAATCAAGCATGTGATTTTAGAAATGTGTGAGGAAGTTGCGAGAAGAGCTAGAACTCACTTTAAGGCAGGTAGAACGATTAGCTTCGGTGTCGGCTACAGCCAAGACGAGTTTGGCGGTGGTTTTTACCGATCGCGAACAATTGATCAACCGACCAATATCACGATGGATTTGTACCGGGTCTGTTTGGAACTTTTTCATGAGAACTATGAAGGAAAAACCGTTCGGAAAATCTCCATTGCACTTAGTCAAATTGTCGACGACCGAGAGTTTCAACTTAATATCTTTGATTTGAATGGCTGGAAAAAAAGAGAACTAGGATACGTGGTTGATCATATTCGGAGGCGGTTTGGACCAGGTTCCTTGTTAAGAGCAGTATCCTATACGAATGCAGGAACGGCGAAACATCGTGCAAAGCTGGTTGGAGGTCACAAAATGTAAGAAAGGAGTTCGGCGAATGATTCGAGATCGAGGAAGAATCAAATGGACATCGATGATGTTGCCTGAGCATGTTAAGTTATTACGTGATTGGGCTAAAGAGGACATGTATGAAAGTAGCAAAGAGGTGGATGAACAGCATTTAGAAATGATGAATGAGATCATATTCAATGCAATGGAATTCGGAAAAAGTGTGACTGTTACCCATTACCGGAATCGAAAATACGAATTAGTAATAGGCACTATTCACTATTGGGATGAATCCGGCCAAAAGTTACATATCGTAGACCGGTTCGAAGAAGTGCACAGAGTGCCTCTCTCTCAAATAGCAGATGTACGATTAACAGATGAGTAAAAAAAGTCGTGTTGGTAACATACACGACTTTTAGAATTACTCTTTATCATCAAATACTTTTTCTGCACGAACACAAGAATCAAAATTCCCTTTATGGGCACCATCACAAAAAGGTTTTTTAGCGGATAGGCCACAGCGGCAGAGGGAAAAGGCTTGCTTCGTTTCAAAAACATTTCCATCAACATCAATTAATTCCACGTCACCTGTTACACGCAGAGATCCATTATCCATTACTTTAATTTGTACCTTTGACATCAAATCCCATCCTTTCACACAATTGTCACATTTTCCTTCGATCATAAAAGGAAATTGAAGAAAAAGCAAATATTTAATGAAAATTTTTTCCAAGTCATGCACAATCTTTGCTAGTTTAACGCAACTTTCTTACAATAGTCATATGACGTTAAAAGGGAGTTCAGAAGATGAATATTACGTTAACAGAGGTAGCAGGTAAGAAAATTCAAGAAAAAATACAGAACCAACAGGGGTTCTTGAAGCTGAAATATGATACTGAAGGTTGTGGGTGTGTTGTAAGTGGTGTCACCTCATTATGGTTTGTGAATGAGCTGGATGAGGATGACAGAGAAATCCAAACGAATATGGTTCCTGTATATGTTGAAAAATCAAAAGAAGTATTTTTAGATGATGAATTAAAAATTGATTTTTCAGCATCCTCAAATTGCTTCCAGTTAAAGAGCCCTAATCAATATTTAAACCCAAGAATGAGTTTTATAGACAAAACGGTGGAGTAAGTGGACCAATCATTTGGTCTATTTTTTTTTGCAAAAATAGGTAAGAAATAGTGAAATGGAAAAATATAGAATAATCCCCTTTCTTATTACATTAAATGATAAAGACGTGAAAAATAAGGAGGGGAAACGTGAAGGGGAGTACAAGGGTCATATTTATCATCATGACCGTCATCATGTTGACTGCTTGTAAATCGGCTACTTTAGATGAGGCTATTAAAGAGCAAATTCCATTTAATGTAGAACAAGTGATACATACAGAAATAATCAAAGATGGGGCCATTGTCCTTTATACAACCAATCAACAGAATGAATTCAAATCTTTCCTAGCATTAACCGTAGCCTATATGAAGGGGAACAACAAGCAGGGATGGGAAAATGTCGGACATAACCATTGGGAATACGGAGAAAATCAAAACATGACTACTCATTTTGACGAGTTTTATAATTATGATAAAAAAGGAAAATTGCTCAAAAAGATATCTGTTTTGTATGGAGAAATCAACAATACACAAATCAAGGAAGTAGAATTATCCAACCAAACACAAGTACTTACAAAGGCTGACATATTAACTATTAATAACAAAAGATATTATTTTAAACTCGGAACTTACGGAGTGGTGAGAGGTCTAGGGACCGGAGGAGAGGTGATTGAAGAGTACAAACAGAATTAGAAAAGAGGCTTTTAGCATAAGCCTCTTTTAAATGGATAAATATTTCAAGGTGCTGACCTAAAATCATGTGCGTACCTAATTTAAGCATCTAACTCACTTTTAGTTCGAGCTATATCTTTAAACACATAATCATGCAAAAATTCGTCTACTACTTTTTCGTAATCATCCCTGTTTTCGTTTAGGGATTGAGCATGCAGACCGTTTTCAGCTAAGAATAATTTTTTAGGGCCTTGCTTTTTTTCAAACAGTGCCTCCGTCATTGAAGGTAAAATAAAATCATCTTTTTGGCTATGAATAAACAGGATGGGCTTTTTAATATTTTCAATAACGGTTATAGGAGACACTTCATTGATAGAATATTTCTCTCTAATACGTAGAAATAAATCGGCAACTGGTAAAAAAACTTTAGGTGGAAGCTTCATTTCCGTTTTTAGTCGATACGCAAGCTGCTCTTTAAAATCGGAAAAAGGACAATCGGCAATATAAAAATCAGCATGATCCTCAATAATCCCTGCATATAGAAGCATGGTTGCAGCCCCCATAGACTCCCCATGAATACCAAGTACAAGGTCTTCTCCTTGCTCTTGTCTAAGCCAGTCAACTACCGCTTTCAAATCGTACTTTTCAAAGTGTCCGTAGCTGGTAGTTTTCCCGCCTGATTCTCCGTGCCGACGGTGATCATAAATAACTGTATTAAATCCGCGCTCTAAAAACAGATTCATATACTTAATCGAATTAATTTTATTTTCGGTAACACCATGACAAATGATCATGTATTTGTTTGTCTGATGAGGCTCTGCCACAACGGCTTTTAGTTGATAACCAAAGGGAGAGTCGATTAAGACTTCTCTTTTCGGCAGATGTTCATAGTCAAACGGGTTAAATCTTCCTGCCTCTTTTTCACGATTTGTGATAAAGTCGGCTTCTTTTGTTTTCATATACATGATTCGATTAGAAAAATAAACTCCTAAAGATGTCAGGAGCACTAGGAACGAAAAGAAGTAACGGAACGCTCTTTTCAAGACCATCCCTCCGAGAAGTATTTTTCTTTATTTTACCATTATTGAGAGATTTAAAACAAAAAGAAGGACTCAGGAATATATTCCCGAGTCTTTTCATTATTGAGGTGAATTCTGTCTCTTAGTCGGATGAATCGCCTTATCTAATTCTTCTGCAGAAATTTTTTGTTTGACATTGTTAGCATCGGATTTTCCTCTTTGGCTATAGCCTTTATCGCGCTTTTGACTCATGCTGTGAAATCTCCCTTCAAATAAGTATCACTTATAACATGAGTTAACAAACGCAAGGTTATGCATGGGAGGTGGTTTCTCTGTTAAGTCGATAATAAGCACTGTCGATGGTGCGAGAGAGGTGAGGACGTACCACTTCAATTGCTTTGACTAGTTTGTCTAGATCCACACCTGTATCGATTCCCATTCTGTGAAGCATATATACAACCTCTTCTGTCGCCGCATTTCCTGCAGCCCCAGGAGCGAATGGACAACCACCAAGCCCTCCCGCAGAAGTATCAAATCGGTCAACACCAGCTTGCAGAGCAGCAAAAATGTTCGTTAACGCCATGTTTCTAGTATCGTGGAAGTGAGCCGTTAATAGAATATTTGGAAACGCTTTCTTGAGCTTACTGAATAAAGAAAATGATTCAGTTGGTGAAGCCATTCCGATCGTGTCTGCAACGCTAAGCTCATCAACACCAGCATTTACAAATTGCTCACATAATTGGATGGTATCTTCCTCACTCACTTTGCCTTCATATGGGCAGTAGAAAGCAGTTGATATACAAGCTCTCACGAAATACCCTTTATTTTTTAATTCACCAATAATCGGAATTAATTCAATCATGCTCTCTTCTGTTGTTTTATTAATATTCTTTTTATTAAATCCGTCACTTACACCGACAAAGATAGCTACTGCTTTACAGTCAGTTGATTCTACTCGCTCAATTCCTTTTCGATTAGGCGCCAAAACAATGTTTCTTGTATGTTCATCGAGACAATCAGCTACGATTTCAGCAGCGTCCCCCATTTGTGGAACCCATTTTGGAGATACAAATGAAGTAAGCTCCATTTCTTTCAAGCCAGCTTCCTTCAATGAGTTGATAAAGTTCTTTTTAACATCTGTTGGAATAAAAACTTTTTCATTTTGCAATCCGTCTCGAGGTCCTACCTCGATAATCGTAACTTCTTTTGGTAAATGGATCGTCATGTTTTCCCCTCCTAGCATCATATATATATTTCGCGTAAAAGGAAATTAATCCTTCCGAGTTAGTAGTTAATTCTTCTCTGTCATTTTTTACTAATGAAGAAATAGTAGAATTTTAGACGAAATAAGAGGATTTTTCTGTTTTCACTAGAAATATAAAAAGGATGTAGATGAAAGAAAGGGATGAGATTGTATGGCATCAACAGAAGTAGTCATTGTAAGTGCAGTTCGTACTGCAATTGGAAGCTTTAATGGGAGTTTAAAAGGGGTATCTGCACCTGAATTAGGGGCAGTAGCCATTAAAGGGGCACTTGAAAAAGCTGGGGTTAAACCAGAACAAGTAGATGAAGTCATTCTAGGGAATGTGTTACAAGCAGGGCTTGGTCAAAATCCTGCTAGACAAGCAGCGTTAAAAGCTGGTCTACCAGAAACGGTATCAGCTATGACAATAAATAAAGTATGTGGATCAGGCTTAAAAGCAGTTCATTTAGCTACGCAAGCTATCTTAGCAGGAGATGCTGACATTGTCCTTGCTGGTGGTATGGAGAACATGAGTCAGGCTCCGTATTTATTAAAGAACGCAAGAGATGGCTTCAAAATGGGAGATCAAAAATTAGTTGATAGCATGATTGCGGATGGATTATGGTGTGCTTTTAATGATTACCACATGGGAATCACTGCTGAAAATCTATGCGATAAATATGAATTAACTCGTGAAGAGCAAGATGCATTCGCGGCTTCTAGCCAAGAAAAAGCAGTAAAGGCCATTGAAGACGGTAAGTTTAAAGATGAAATTGTGGCAGTTGAAATCCCTCAGCGTAAGGGTGACCCAATTGTGTTTGATACGGATGAGTATCCAAAGAAAGGCACAACTGCTGAAAAATTAGGAGGACTACGTCCAGCATTCAAAAAGGATGGAAGTGTAACAGCTGGTAATGCTTCTGGTATCAATGATGGAGCAGCCATTTTACTTGTGATGAGTAAAGCGAAAGCAGATGAATTAGGAGTAAAACCTCTTGTAACGATCAAAGGAAATGCAAGTGCTGGTGTTGATCCTAGCATCATGGGTATTGGACCTGTTACAGCGGTTAAGAAAGCTCTTGAAAAAGCAGCTGTTTCAATGGAAGAACTAGAACTAATTGAAGCAAATGAAGCGTTTGCAGCTCAATCACTTGCGGTTGACAAAGAGCTACAATTCAACAAAGATATCTTAAATGTAAACGGTGGAGCGATTGCGCTTGGACACCCGATTGGAGCAAGTGGAGCTAGAATTCTAGTTACATTAATTCATGAAATGAAGCGAAGAGAAGCAAAGAAAGGGTTAGCGACGCTTTGTATCGGTGGCGGTCAAGGGGTTGCGACAATCGTAGAGTTAGCCTAGTAGGTTAGTATAAAAAGTAAACGGTTACAGAAGAAAGGAGAGAAAAGCATGAAAAAGATTTGTACTTCCTTTCAGGATGCAGTTGCTGATATTCAAGACGGAGCTACATTAATGGTCGGCGGCTTTGGTCTTTGTGGGATTCCAGAGAATCTAATTTTAGCTCTAGTCGAAAAAGGTGTAAAAGACCTAACTGTCATTTCCAATAACTGTGGAGTTGATGAGTGGGGCTTAGGATTGCTTCTGAAAAATAAACAAATTAAAAAAATGGTAGGTTCCTATGTAGGTGAGAACAAAGAATTTGAAAGACAAGTTCTTTCGGGTGAAATTGAAGTAGAACTTCTACCACAAGGGACTTTGGCTGAAAAGATTAGAGCAGGTGGAGCTGGGATTCCGGCATTCTATACTCCAGCCGGTGTGGGAACTCCTGTTGCTGAAGGGAAAGAAACTAGAAGCTTTAATGGAAAAGATTATCTACTGGAGGAAGCCTTAGTAGCTGACTTTAGTTTGGTACGAGCATGGAAAGCCGATAAAATGGGGAACCTTGTTTACCATAAAACAGCTAGAAACTTTAACCCAATGATTGCTGCAGCAGGAAAAGTAACCATTGCTGAAGTAGAAACATTGGTTGAAACGGGCGAACTTGATCCAAATTATATCCACACTCCTAGCATTTATGTGCAGAGTTTGATTCAAGGGAAGCAAGAAAAGCGAATTGAGCGATTAACGGTACAAAAATAGATTAGAAAGGGGAGGAGTTCATGAGTAACAATCGTGAAAAGATTGCACAACGTGCGGAAAAAGAAATCGAGAGTGGTTTTTATGTCAATCTTGGAATCGGGATCCCGACTCTAGTAGCAAATTATATTTCGGACAATAAACAAGTCGTTCTTCAATCAGAAAATGGTCTATTAGGAATAGGACCATATCCAACTGAATCTGAAGTGGACCCTGACTTAATTAATGCGGGAAAAGAAACCGTTACAGCTATCCCAGGTTCATCTTACTTTGATAGTGCAGAGTCATTTGCGATGATTCGTGGTGGTCACGTAAATATAGCAATCCTTGGAGGAATGGAGGTTTCTGAAAAGGGTGATTTAGCAAACTGGATGATTCCAGGAAAAATGATTAAAGGAATGGGCGGAGCGATGGACCTTGTCCATGGTGCTCAAAGAATTATTGTCATCATGGACCACACGAATAAAAGTGGGGACTCAAAAATCCTTAAGCAATGTAGCTTACCACTAACAGGTCAAGGTGTCGTTAACCGTATTATTACGGAACGAGCTGTCATTGATGTAACGGAATCAGGCTTAAAGCTAGTAGAGGTAGCGAAGGGCTTCACTGTGGAGGATATTGTAGCATCTACAGAACCAACGCTAATTATCGACGATACAGTAATTACAGATGCCTATTAATAGTAGATAAACCGAAAAGTACAGCAAAAGCTGTGCTTTTCTTTTAGAAATTATTTAGGAGGAATAACTCATGTTTACTTTTTTGGATATAGATCATATTCAATTAGCAGGACCAAAAGGCTGCGAAGAAGAGGCAAGAAATTTCTACGGAAAAATATTGGGCCTTAAAGAAATACCAAAGCCAGAAAATCTAAGAGGTAGAGGTGGATGTTGGTTTATTTTTGGGCGCCAAGAAATCCATATCGGAGTACAAGAAGATTTTGTTCCAGCTACCAAAGCTCATCCGGGATTTACGGTTAAGAATCTTAAGTCATTACGTGAACACTTAGTCAAAGCGGGATTAGACATAAAAGAAGAACCACCAATTGAAGGAAGACAACGTTTTTTTGTCAATGACCCCTTTGGAAACCGAATCGAATTTTTAGAATTTAATCAGTGATATTCAAAAATACAAAAGTTCACTACCTATCTCTAAAGATGTTATAATATTGGAACCAAAATGATAAAGAGGGATTCGTATGAAGAAGAGACCACAAAGACAAGTAGCTAAAAATGAGGATAAGCCGGTAACACTGGGCGATTTAATGAATAAAGACATCATGGAACAGTTAAAAGAGAAAAAACAGCAGTTAAAGGCTGAAGAGGAACGTTTAAAAGAAGAAGAAGAAGCTAGAAAAAGGGAAGAGAGAAGACTTAAGGAAAAGAATAAATCCTTTGAAGAGCTACTTCAAGATAGTTCATTGAATTGGAAGGAATTCAAGTAGCATGGCCATCACTAAAAAGGTAGAGGTTCTTCCATACAATAAGGATTGGAAAAATGCATTTAACAATGAGCACGTAGAACTATTAAAAATCTTTGGGGACAAGGTGATTTTTCACCATATCGGAAGTACCTCAATCGAAGGACTTTGTGCAAAGCCAATTATTGATATCTTGGCTGAAGCTGAGGAACTTGAAATCTACGAGCAGCATACACATCAGCTGGAGCAAAAGGGATATATAGCAAAAGGTGAATTTGGCATTCCTGGTCGTCGTTATTTTTCCAAACCTAAAAATGGAGAAATAGAGGACCTACCTGTTCATCTCCATGCTTTTCAAAAAGGTAGCCACGAAATAACCAGACATCTTCTGTTCCGTGATTATTTACGTGCTCACCCAGAACTAGCTAAACAGTATGGGCAAGTGAAACAGGAAGCTGCCAAAAAATTTCCGACGGACATTCAGTCTTATATGAAGGAAAAAGATTCAATCATAAAGGAATTCGAGAGAAAGGCCTTAATCTGGGGTGCAGAATGAAGTGCTCTGATGAGAAAAGCTTGAGGACTACCTCAAGCTTCATTTTGTCTTAGAAACGGATTATTAGAGCTTGTATGTAATGCCTTTAACACTCTTGAGACATGCAAGTCATCTTTCATAGATTCTAAGGAATGCCACTTGACTTCGGATAAAGTTTGATTGTCTCCAGCTTCAGGATCGTAACCAAGTGTTGGCTCTCGGTCATTTAATAAACTCACAAGAAAACACCGTTCCTCCCCGCGGCTATACCTTCCAGAGAATAGATATTTAACAACTTTTACATCCAAGTTTACTTCTTCTTTTACTTCACGTATAACCGCATCCTCAAAAGACTCGCCTTCTTCAAGTCCACCTCCAGGCAATGTCCAAAAAGATCCGTCTGGATAGTTCTCCTTGACCATTAAAATATGATTATTTTTGATAATGGCAGCAAATGCTCTAGGTCTAGTCATTAATCTCCCTCTTAAAACAAATTCTCTTATATTTATTACTTACCGATGCTGTTCATATTGATTTGCTTTTGACAAAGATTGAATAAGTCGAACTTCTTCAGATGTTAATGCATCCGTTTGAACAGCTCTAGCATTTTCTTTTAATTGTTCAACCGAGCTTGCTCCAGCAATAACAGAGGCGATGGTTGGATTCGCTAAATTATATTGAAGAGCAATTTCAGTAAGACTTCGCCCCAACAATCTGTCCTTCAAACTATTAATTAATTCTTCTAAATCCTCAAACCGGTAATCTAAATAGCCCTTTTCGATGACAGATTGAGAAGCTTTTTCTAATGCTTTGTTACTTAATAAGCCTTTAGCTAACGGTCCGCGTGCCACAACACTAATGTCATGATCACCGAGCATAGAGAGGATGGTCTCCTCAGGGCGACGATCTAAAATACTGTATTGCATCATGACCGAAACGATATTAGATTTGTTGACATATTCTCGAATGACATTAGGCCGTATGGAAGAAATGCCATAATATTTAATCAACCCTTCTGTTTTTAATTCCTCAAATGCCTCAACGGCTTCATCAATGGGGTCTTCCATAGTACCACCGTGAAGTTGATATAAATCTATGTAATCAGTTTGAAGTCTTTTTAAACTTTGCTTGACAGCTTCTTTTATGTAGGTTTTAGAAGGGTCCCAGCGCCAGCCGTCTTTGTTTTCATTCCATCGGTTTCCGACTTTTGTGGCTATAATAACGTTTTCTCTAACATTTTTAAGAGAATGACCAACAATGCTCTCATTCATCCCGAAGTCATATAAGTCTGCAGTGTCAAAATAGTTAATTCCCTCTTCTAAAGCCGCCTCAATGATAGATCTTGCCTTGTTTTCATCTGTCCCTAATGACATACAGCCTAGGGCAAGTTCACTGACCATTAAATTAGAGTTTCCTAACTTTCTCTTTTTCAAAGATCTTCACCTCTATAATAACGTTTATTTTTATTTTTATTTTTATTTTATCGAAAGAGGAGAAGGGAAAACAAATAAAGAGAACCTACTTTCCAGAATGGATGTACTTTGCTCTAGCTAATTCAAAAAAGCGGTCAAGATATTCAAAAGCTATAAATTCTCCATTTGTGACCATTTCTTTGATTTGCTCCTCACTAGCCCACTTAGCATCAGCAACTTCTTCCTCCTGTAGCTTCAAATCCTTTACATCTACCTCTTGATTAACTAGCCAAATGTCATCAAAGCCATGTGAGAAATAATGGGTAAATAATACTTCCCCATTAAAAATATCGAGATCAATTCCTATTTCTTCTTTTGTTTCTCGTATAGCTGCTTGCTCGCTGTTATCTCCGCATATTGCAGAACCAGCTGCTGAACAGTCCCACATATTGGGATGCCCTTTTTTCCATGGCTGTCTCTTTTGAATTAAAAACTCTCCTTTTCCGTTCATGATCCAAACATGAACGACTAGGTGATAATCTCCATCCATCATTGTTTTTCCTCGCTCGTGGAACCTACCTGTTTTAACTCTGTTTTCATCATAAATATCCCAGATTTCCATTATGTAAACCCCCCAATTCAAACAGTTTATGTAATCATATATTTTACCTAATTATGTATATTTTGTAATGACATTTCAAAAAAAAAAAAGAGCCATTATTTTTCATAGCCTCTTTTGGTGAAAATTATACTTTTTTAGTGGTCCTAATGGGATGGATATTATTTGGTGGTGATTGGGTGTTTTCAACCCAGTCTTTTAGTAAATCATAATGTTGTTGGTATTCTTGTAGTTTCGTTCGTATTTCCCATGCTTTCCCTGCCATGGTGATTCCTTTTGAGTGGATATATATTTTCATATCATACTCCTCCAAATAAGGTATGATAAAATGTATGAGCAAATAATATCGGAATAGAACCGGAGTGATGAATGATGAGTCACCTTGAGGAAAAAACGATTAAAACGGAAAAGATTTTTAATGGAAAAGTGATTAGTTTACAAGTAGACGATGTCGAACTTCCTAACGGAAAAACATCGAAAAGAGAAATCATTAAACATCCTGGTGCGGTGGCTGTCCTAGCCATTACGGATGAAAATAAAATCGTCATGGTTGAGCAATATCGTAAAGCATTAGAGAAGATGATTATAGAGATTCCTGCTGGCAAGCTTGAAAAGGGAGAAGAACCTGCATCAACGGCTAGAAGGGAATTAGAAGAGGAAACAGGGTATGACTGTGAAAAGTTAGAATGGTTAATCTCATTTTATACTTCCCCAGGTTTTGCCGATGAAATCATTCATCTTTACGTAGCGAAAGGGTTATTTAAAAAGGAAAATGCTGCTTCCTTAGATGAAGATGAATTTGTTAACGTAATGGAGATTACGTTAGAAAAGGCTCAAGAATATCTAAGAGAACAGAGAATCTATGATGCGAAAACAGCCTATGCTATTCAATATCTACAGCTACAAGAGGCATTGAATAAGTGAAAGACTATTTTGTAGATTTACATATACATATTGGTAGAACCTTTTCGGGGAAAGCTGTAAAGATTACTGGGGCTAAAACTCTGACGTTTTCCAACATAATTGAACATGCGCGGGACCAAAAAGGCCTCAATATGATTGGGATCATCGATTGCCACTCTCCAGAGGTTATCATCGAAATGGAAAAGCTACTAGAAGCAGGTGAACTAACACAGCATCAAGACGGTGGCCTTTTTTATGGAGGGTTAACAGTTATCCCTGGGTCAGAACTTGAAATCTATGATGAGAACTGTAAAGGTCCTATTCATGTACTTTGTTATTTTCCAACTTTGAATGAGATGAAATTCTTTTCAAATTGGCTCACGCAGCATTTAAAAAATATCCAATTAAGTTCCCAACGAGTTTATGTAACAGGACGGGAATTGCAAAAGAAAGTAAAAGAGCTGAATGGAATATTTGTTCCTGCTCATGTGTTTACGCCTTTTAAAAGCTTATTTGGCAAAGGTGTAAAGGCTTCATTAACTGAGGTTTTTGAGGTAGATTTAATTGACGGAATTGAGCTAGGTCTAAGTGCGAATACAGAGATGGCTGACCAAATAAAAGAATTGCATCGATATTCTTTTGTAACAAACTCCGATGCACATTCATTGGCAAAAATAGCAAGAGAATACCAAATAATCAAGATGATAGAGCCAACCTTTCTAAGATTAAAAGAGGCATTACATGAGGAAAATGGTCAACAAGTTACCTTCAATTATGGATTAGACCCTCTATTAGGAAAGTATCATCAAACGGTTTGTGCAAATTGCCTCGAAGCACAAGATAAGAACTCTAATTCATGCATGGAATGTGGTCACAATAAAGTAATAAAAGGGGTGGCTGATCGAATTAGCGAATTGAGAACGGCTGAAAAAGGTCGTATGGATCGGCCACCATATATTCATCAGGTTCCACTACAATTTATTCCCGGTCTTGGTCCGAAATTGCTAGAGAAACTCCTACATCATTTTGGGACAGAAATGGCTATATTACATCAGGTACCACGAGAGGCGCTAGCTGAAGTTGTACCTACCAAGGTAGCCGATCTAATCATAAGTGCAAGAAATGGTGAACTTTCTTTTCACGCTGGTGGCGGAGGAAAGTATGGGAAGATTAGCGAACAATAGTTTAAAACGACCGATTCAGGAAAAATCGGTCGTTTTTATGTGAATTTATTGCGAGTTAGTGAGTATCTGTAGTAGTTTTGAAGCTGTTGCTAGTCTCCCTTATCTTTGAAAATACACAAGTGTCTCGAATGGTTGTTCCATCAGCACTCATACTATCATTTCTTAAAGTTCCTTCTAAAGTAAAATTCAATCTCTCAGGTATTTTTTTGCTGCTGATGTTGTCAGGATCACATCGTATCTCCACCCTATTTGCTTCTAATGTTTCAAAGGCAAACTTAGTTAAGGCTTCAACAGCTTCGGAGATAAACCCATTTTTATGATGGCGAGTATCACACCAGTAGCCAATTTCAAATTTCCTAACAGACCAGTTAATCCGATGGAGACCCGTTGATCCGATAAACACATCATCTTCTTTTCGGTATATATGAAGACGGAAGTCCTCACGAGTGATGAAGGCTGAAAATGATTTACGGACTCCCTCTTCTATTTCCTCCACCGTTTGCTCTTTATTGGCAAAGGGCAACCACTTTTTTAACTCTTCTCTTGAAGCTTGAATGCTATCGTACAAGGTAGGTCCATCTCCGGGGTGACATGGTCGTATATAAAGCCTCTCCGTTTCAATTCTTTCAGGAAACTCTATTAATAAGTAACTCATCGCTTCATCTCCTATATAAAAAATAGTATATATTTGGAAGATTATAAGTAATTTTTTGATGAATTACAATGTTTTTAAAAAGATTCATAGATTTTTCTCTCATAGTCCCGAAAAGACACCCCTACTGTGTAACCAGAACGAGCTATATCTAAAAGATATTCTATATTAGAGATTTAGTAGATTCGGATGTCATATGCAAATTCGGACATGCATATAGTTAAGTATCGAGTGATAAATTCTATTAGCACTCTACTCTTAAATGCTTACATGAATTCACTCGAGTAACAGTGTTTTAGGAGGAAAAGCAATGAAGAATAGAATGTACCAGAACGTCTTAACAAATCATATTCGCGAACATTCCTCGATTTATTTATTCGTAATTGTTTTATTTATGATGGGAGTCATATTTGGAGCAATAGTAGTTAATAGTTTAAGCTTCACTCAAAAGGAAGATTTATTCTATTATCTATCACAATTTTTTGGACAGGTTTCAGACGGAAAAGTTGCTGCTTCGAAGGATTTGTTTTTCCAGAGCTTCTTTCATAATAGTAAGTTTATTGGCTTAATGTGGATTTTAGGAATCTCTATTATTGGATTGCCTATTATCTTAATACTATTGTTTATAAAGGGAATGGTTGTTGGGTTTACAGTAGGGTTTTTAGTAAACCAGATGCAATGGGATGGATTTTTACTATCATTTGTATCAGTCCTACCACAAAACTTTATTATTATCCCAGTCTTTATCGTGACAGCCACACTATCTGTTTCTTTCTCGTTAAAAATGATTAGAAGACAATTTATGAAAAAAATGGGTCAGCCACTCATGCCTTTATTAGGAAGATATATGACTGTATTTCTTGCTGCCTTACTTTTACTAATGATAGCTGCAAGCATCGAGGCTTATGTATCCCCAATCCTTATGAAAGCAGTCGTTAATACCATTTCGTAGATTCCTAGAAATACTAAGTAACCGTTTTTTAATTTTCCCTAGTATTCGTCCTATATTATAATGATTATAAGATAACAAACATTCTTTTTCCTAAATTAAAATGATTTCATTTTGAAACTTTCCCAGCATCTGTTATAATGATTATGACAGTGGCGAGGGAGGACTTTCGTGATGGAAAATAGAATTGAAAGAATAAAGAAACAGTTGCATTCATCTAGTTATAAGCTGACACCTCAACGGGAGGCTACCGTAAGAGTGTTACTAGAACATGAAGAGGATCACTTGAGTGCAGAAGATGTGTACCTCCTTGTAAAAGAAAAATCGCCTGAAATTGGATTAGCAACTGTGTATAGAACGTTAGAATTACTAACCGAACTAAAAATCGTAGATAAAATAAATTTTGGTGATGGTGTATCTAGATACGATCTAAGACAAGAGGGTGCCGCTCACTTTCATCACCATTTAGTATGTATTGAATGTGGTTCTGTAGCGGAGATTCAAGAAGATTTACTAGAGGACGTTGAGACAATCGTAGAACGTGATTGGCACTTTAAAATTAAAGATCACCGCTTAACCTTTCATGGGATCTGTCAAAAATGTCAGCAAAAAGAAGAACAAGAATAATAAGACGAAACCTTTTCAAGTAGGAAAAGGTTTTTTTGTATTTTGTGGTGAAAAAAAGTTGTCTCTTTTAGTTACCTCCACGATAACATAGACGTATCTCGTAGAGTTATATGTCCCGCCAAGAAATCTAATAAACAGTAAGAGAAACGTTGAAATCAGGTATAATTCTTGTCCAAAATGGCATACCTTTAAATATAATAGGATGTTGTGGAGGCTTGTATATGAAGTCGTGGTTTAAAATGATTTTTAAAACGGTTAAGGTGTTTATTCTTTTTACTGGATGCACAATTATATTTTATTATGGTATCATGTGGATAAATGAAGAGTATCAAGGCTATCACAAGTATGATGAACCAAAAGGAGCAGCAGTGAAAGTATCTGCACCTATTGAAGGAGAGGAATCAACTTGGTTTGATAGATTAATCTTGTTCTACTTAAACGGGGAGTAATGCTAGGAATGGAAGACCAACTGAAAGATTTTTTACATTTCCTAATTGTTGAAAAAGGACTAGCACAAAACACGATTGTGTCCTATGAAAGGGACTTGAAAAGTTACATTAAATATCTGAAAACAGAAGAACATTTAAATAGCTTAAAAGATGTACAGAGAGGACAAATTGTTCATTTTTCAGGAAAACTAAAAGAGCAAGGAAAATCCTCGAAAACACTAGCAAGACACGTTGCATCAATCAGGGCCTTTCATCAGTTTTTATTAAGAGAAAAAGTCGTTGACAACGACCCTTCCGTACACATTGAAACGCCTAAACTTGAACGATCCTTGCCGAAAGTATTAAACCTAAAAGAGGTGGAACTCCTATTAGAGTCTCCGAATACAAATGATCATTACGGGTTGCGCGATAAAGCCATGCTAGAGTTACTTTACGCCACGGGTATTCGTGTAAGCGAGTTAATTGGCTTGAATATTGGAGATGCCCACCTAACCATGGGGTTCATTCGTTGTATAGGTAAAGGAAATAAAGAAAGAATTATCCCTATTGGAAATAAGGCTACAGAGGCCATCCAAAAATATTTACAAGAGGGAAGGCAACACTTTGTTTCTAAGAAATATAGAGATGATTCCCTTTTTCTAAATCATCACGGGAAAGGGTTATCTAGACAGGGATTCTGGAAAATTCTCAAGCGATTAACACAAGAGGCAGGTATACAAAAAGAACTAACTCCTCACACGTTACGTCATTCATTTGCTACACATTTACTAGAAAATGGTGCCGATCTAAGGGCGGTACAAGAGATGCTAGGACATGCGGATATATCAACCACACAAATTTACACGCATGTAACAAAGACAAGACTAAAAGATGTGTATAGTCAATTTCATCCAAGAGCATAAGAGCGTTTGTATGATTGCTTTCATAGACTTAAAGATAAATAGATTTGTTCAAAAAGCTGCCATATTCAAGGTAGCTTTTTCTTGTTCTTTTTGTATTTTCTTTTGTAAAATATAAATGAGATGTCAGACTTCTGACGAATCCCTAATTATGTCATCTCAATACTGATTAGATTATCATTTTTTTAGGTGATCAATACTGGCTTTTAAAAAATGAATTCCAACTATGGATATCTTAAGCACATTGGTTATTCCTTATCGACAAGGGCAATATTATGGATGATAAGCTGATTATTCAAATACATATACATATGGAGGAGATATAATGCCTTACAAATATAAACGGATTTTTTTAATTGTGATGGATTCAGTAGGGATCGGGGAAGCTCCTGATGCTGAAAGATTTGGCGATAAAGGATCAGACACTTTAGGTCATATTGCTGATAAGATGAACGGACTTCACATGCCTAATATGGGTAAATTGGGGCTAAGCAATATTAGAGAAATTAAAGGAATTGAAAAAGCAGATAAGCCTCTTGCCTTTTACACAAAGATGCAAGAAGCATCTAATGGAAAAGATACAATGACAGGTCATTGGGAGATTATGGGACTTAACATCCAAACTCCTTTTAAGGTGTTTCCTGACGGGTTTCCTAGTGAACTTATTTCAGAGTTAGAATCACGCTCTGGTAGAAAGGTTATTGGGAATAAGCCGGCTAGTGGTACGGAGATTTTGGATGAATTAGGTGAAGATCATATGAAAACGGGAGCTCTCATTGTCTATACATCTGCTGATTCCGTCTTACAAATCGCTGCACATGAAGATATTATCCCTATTGAAGAGCAATACAAAATCTGCAAAATTGCACGAGAACTAACATTAGATGAGAAGTATATGGTAGGTCGTGTCATTGCTAGACCTTTTCTTGGAGAGCCAGGGAATTTCCAACGAACATCCAATCGCCATGATTATGCATTAAAACCTTTTTCTCGAACAGTGATGAACGAGTTAAAGGATTCTAATTACGAAGTCATTGCTATTGGAAAAATATCTGATATTTATGATGGAGAAGGAATTACTCAATCGCTAAGAACCGTTTCAAATATGGATGGGATGGATAAGCTTCTTCAGACACTCGACGAAGATTTTACGGGGCTAAGCTTTTTGAACTTAGTTGATTTCGATGCTTTGTATGGGCACCGCCGTGATCCTGAGGGCTATGGAAAGGCTTTAGAGGAATATGATGCTAGACTTACAGAAGTGTTTGCAAAATTAAAAGACGATGATTTGCTAGTGATTACAGCAGATCATGGAAATGACCCTGTCCACCCAGGCACCGATCATACGCGTGAGTATGTACCCCTACTTGTTTATTCAAAATCATTTGCTGAAGGAAAAGAACTTCCTATAAGTGAAACGTTCGCGGACATCGGTGCAACAGTGGCAGATAATTTTAAGGTGGAAATGCCTAAGTTCGGAAAGAGTTTCTTAGGGCATTTAAAATAGGATCGAAAATGAAAATAAGAATCTATAGAATGAGGGACGAATATGGATTTTCAAAAAATACAAAGAGCTACTGATTTTTTAAAAGGAAATTATAAGGGTGAGCCAAAAATTGGTCTTATTCTTGGTTCAGGACTAGGGGTTCTAGCAGAAGAGATAGAAGATGCTGTGAAAGTACCTTATAGTGAAATCCCGGATTTTCCTGTTTCAACTGTGGAAGGTCATGCCGGGCAGCTTGTATTTGGAACACTAAACGGAGTGGCAGTTGTTGCCATGCAAGGCCGCTTCCATTATTACGAAGGCTATAGCTTTGAGCAAGTTACATTTCCAGTTCGAGTAATGAAAGAATTAGGAGTAAAAACGGTTATTGTTACAAATGCAGCAGGTGGTGTCAATGAGAGTTTTTCTCCCGGGGATTTAATGCTTATTTCAGATCATATAAATAATATGGGCTCAAATCCTCTAATTGGTCCAAATGATTCAAGACTCGGAGTAAGGTTCCCTGATATGTCAGAGGCTTATTCAAAATCATTAAGAACAATGGCAAAGGAAATAGCAACTAGGCTATCTATACAAGTAAAAGAAGGCGTGTATGTTGGAAACACTGGTCCTTCCTACGAAACACCTGCAGAAATTAGGATGCTTCGAGTAATCGGGGGAGATGCTGTTGGGATGTCGACGGTTCCAGAGGTGATTGTAGCCCGTCATAGTGGATTAGAGGTGCTTGGAATCTCTTGTATATCGAATATGGCAGCAGGAATATTAGATCAACCCTTAAACCATGAAGAAGTGATTGAAACAACAGAGAAAGTAAAAGAAAATTTCCTTCGTTTTGTACGAGAAATCGTAAAAGAAATTAAGTAGTAAAGCTAGCTATTTATTGGAAAAGTGGTGATTGGTATGAGAATGGTGGATTTAATTGAAAAAAAGCGTGATGGAAAAGAGCTTTTAAAAGAGGAAATTGAATTTATTGTTCAAGGATATACAAAAGGAGATATTCCTGATTATCAAATGAGCGCGTGGACCATGGCAGTCTTTTTTCAAGGGATGTCAGAAGAGGAAAGAGCAAATTTAACAATGGCTATGGTTGAATCTGGTGATCAAATCGATCTTTCAAAAATTGAAGGAGTTAAGGTCGACAAACACTCTACAGGTGGAGTTGGTGATACAACTACGTTAGTTTTAGGGCCACTCGTTGCTTCTGTTGGTGTTCCGGTTGCAAAAATGTCAGGACGCGGACTAGGTCATACAGGTGGAACAATTGATAAGCTTGAATCTGTGGAAGGGTTCCATGTGGAAATTGATAATAATGAATTTATAGATTTGGTCAATAAAAATAAAATTGCAGTAATAGGCCAGAGCGGCAATTTAACTCCAGCTGATAAAAAGCTTTATGCACTTCGTGACGTAACTGCAACCGTTAACAGCATTCCGCTGATTGCAAGCTCCATTATGAGTAAAAAAATTGCTGCAGGTGCGGATGCAATTGTTCTAGACGTAAAGACTGGTTCTGGGGCGTTTATGAAAACGTTAGAAGATTCAAGGGAATTAGCTAAAGCGATGGTTCGGATAGGGAATAATGTCGGCAGAAAAACAATGGCAGTGATTTCAGATATGAGCCAGCCTCTAGGATTTGCCATCGGTAATGCATTGGAAGTAAAAGAAGCAATTGATACGTTAAAGGGTGAAGGTCCAGAGGATTTAACTGAGCTTTGCCTGACACTAGGAAGTCATATGGTTTACCTAGCAAACAAAGCAAACACTTTAGAAGAAGCAAGGAAGTTTCTTGAAGAAGCAATAGAGAATGGCCGTGCTTTAGACACGATGAAGACGTTCTTAGAATCCCAAGGTGGCGACCCTTCAGTAGTCGATGATCCATCTAAGCTACCTCAAGCAAAGTATACATATGAGTTAGAGGCAAGAGAAGATGGGTTTATTTCTGATATGGTTGCGGACGAAATAGGAACGGCGGCTATGTTGTTAGGTGCGGGCCGAGCAACAAAGGATTCACAAATTGATTTAGCAGTCGGTTTAGTTTTAAACAAAAAAATAGGTGACGAAGTTAAAAGAGGCGAATCAATCGTAACGATCTATAGTAATTTTGAACAGGTTGAAGAAGTAAAAGATAAGTTATATAAAAACATCAAAATTACACCAGAGAGAGCAGAAGCGCAGAGATTGATTTACGAAGAGATAACAGAATAGTAAGGTTAGCCAAGGAGACGGTCCTTGGCTTAAAATTGTAGACAAAAGTCATCGAACTGATACCTTTTGTCTTTTTTTTATGTTTTAGGAAATTCTAAAGTTACTAGCCTGTGTGTATAACTAAATGTTTGTTAACACGTCCAGCTCTAGTGCCCAGCGACTAGTAATTTCCAGGAACTAATTGATCAATCGGGAGTATTTCTAATTGTTGCGTTCATTGGTTTGGTATTTTAGTCATTAGGAACGTCACCTCAAAATATTACAGTTTACTTAGTTGATTGAAGCGAAGGGCGACGACTCCTGTGGGAAAAGCCCTGGACTGAGCGGAGCGAGGGAAGCGGCTCGGCCCCGCCCGCGTAAAGCGTTCGCCCGTAGCATAAATCAACGGATACCATGAGTATGATTGAATTTAGCCAAGGAGATGATCCTTGGCTTTTTTTGCGTCTTTTAGTTAATAGTCATATTAAATGGATATTTTCTTTAAGGGAAATACCTTCGCTGGATTTTCTGTGTGGAAAAAATTTTATAATACAGGAAAAAGTTGTATAAATTGTTCGCTAATGGTGAAAAATGGAGCGTATAAAGAATGGAGGGTTATGTCATGAAAAGATTTGCAACTTTATTTCTTATCACTATCTTATTAACATCTATTACTGCTCCTTATGCCTTAGCTGAAGAAAAAACTGGTGTTGAATTAGTAGATAATGCGAGATCTGCAGTTTTGATTGAAAGAGATACTGGAACTGTACTATACGATAAAAACAGCAATGAACAATTACCTCCGGCAAGCATGACGAAAATCATGACTATGCTTTTAATCATGGAGGCAATAGATACAGGTAAGTTAAAAATGGATGAAAAAATCAGAACTAGTGAACATGCTGCATCCATGGGTGGTTCACAAATTTTCTTAGAACCAGGTGAAGAAATGACAACCGAAGAGATGTTAAGAGGGGTTGCCATTGGTTCTGGAAACGATGCATCCGTTGCACTTGCTGAAAGAATCGCTGGGTCAGAAGAAGCCTTTGTTGACATGATGAATGCTAAAGTAAAGGAATTAGGATTGAAAGATACTGCATTCAAAAATGCAACTGGGTTACCGGCTGATGACCACTACAGTACTGCACATGATATGGCAGTGATGGCAAAAGAGCTTCTAAAGTATAAAGAAATTACAAATTTCACAGGGAAATATGAATCCTATTTACGTGAAAATACAGATAAGAAATTTTGGTTAGTCAACACAAATAGACTTGTAAAGTTCTACCCTGGAGTGGACGGTTTAAAAACAGGATTTACAAACGAGGCGAAATATTGTCTAACAGCAACTGCTGAAAAGAATGGAATGAGAGTGGTAGCTGTTGTCTTTGGAGCGCCTACTTCTAAAGAGAGAAATGCGCAAATTACAAAAATGTTAGATTACGCTTTTACTCAATATGAGACACATCCAATGTATGAAAGAAACTTCACATTAGGAAATGTGGAAGTTAGCAAGGGAGATAAAAAGAAAGTCACTGCATTAACTAGTGAACCTATTTCTCTATTAACGAAAAAAGGGGAAAGTGTTGATGACGTTAAGCAAGAAGTTGTTTTTGAAAAAGAGCTTAAGGCACCAATTGCAAAAGGAGATAAGGTTGGAACACTTAAGCTAGTAAAAGACGGGAAAACGTTGGTGAAGAGCCCGTTAGTTGCAAAAGAAGATGTGGCTGAAGCAAGCTGGTGGGTTCTTTACAAAAGAGCATTCGGTATGTTTACGAAAGCTGGGAAATAACAAGATTTAAATTTTTTTCGTTAATACTTATAGTAATAAACCTGAAAAAAGTTTGTCGAAAACCTTGTGTATTCCAACTTTTTTTAGCGAATAACCACTAGTTCTGTCAATGAGAAGGAATTAGCGTATTAAGCATAGAATTGACTCACTATACCAGATAAGGAGGCCTATGGATAGTGAGTCTTAACATTGAAATGGAAGTTAAAAATGATGTTTTGTGCATTCGTCTAGATGGAGAGTTGGATCATCATTCTGCTGATGAATTGCGTAGACATGCAACTGAAGCAATTGAAAAGCATCGTATTCGTCATATTGTCCTAAATTTAGAACAGCTTTCCTTTATGGATAGTTCAGGTCTAGGAGTTATTTTAGGAAGATATAAACAAATTAAACAGCAACACGGTGAGATGGTCGTTTGTGCTATTTCCCCAGCTATTCAACGATTATTCGATATGTCCGGTTTATTTAAAATAATTCGTCTTGAACCGACAGAAGAATTTGCTTTGGAACGATTGGGGGTAGCGTAAATTAATGAAAAACGAAATGCAGCTTCAATTTAGCGCTTTGAGTCAAAATGAATCTTTTGCCCGTGTCACTGTTGCAGCATTTATTGCTCAACTTGATCCAACGATGGATGAATTAACAGAAATTAAGACAGTAGTATCAGAGGCTGTTACGAATGCTATTATCCATGGTTACGAAAATGATCCGAATGGAATTGTTTATATTTCCGTGAAGTTAGAAGACGGCTTTATGGATATGTCCATTAAGGACGAAGGTTTAGGGATAATGGATATTGAGGAAGCTCGTCAACC
The DNA here is from genome assembly GCF_042865285.1 of Cytobacillus spartinae. Classification (NCBI taxonomy): domain Bacteria; kingdom Bacillati; phylum Bacillota; class Bacilli; order Caryophanales; family Bacillaceae; genus Cytobacillus; species Cytobacillus spartinae. The sequence goes on from NZ_JBIACK010000010.1 coordinate 144,716, forward strand.
ATTATTTACGACAAAGCCTGAGCTAGAGAGGTCCGGAATGGGATTCACGATTATGGAAAATTTCATGGATGAGATAGAAGTTCATTCACAACTTGGTCAAGGAACAGAAATTCGATTAAGAAAACAGTTAGCACAGAGCAAAATGCTATGCAATTAAGGGAGTATTGCCTATGGATGTGGAGGTAAAGTCAGAGAAGACCCAGACATATTTAAAGGACCATGAAGTAAAAGAGCTTATTCAAAGAAGTCATGATGGGGATCAAGAGGCACGAGACTTAATCGTTCAAAAAAACATGCGTCTCGTATGGTCAGTCGTTCAACGTTTTCTAAATCGAGGATACGAGCCTGACGATCTATTTCAGATTGGCTGTATTGGTTTACTTAAGTCTGTTGATAAATTTGACCTCTCCTATGATGTCAAATTCTCAACATATGCAGTACCCATGATTATTGGTGAAATACAAAGGTTTATCCGTGATGATGGAACTGTAAAAGTAAGTCGTTCTTTGAAAGAGATGGCTAACAAAATCCGCAAAGCAAAAGATGAGCTTTCTAAGACTTTGGGGAGAATACCTACTGTTAATGAGCTTTCTGAATACTTGGATATCCCGACTGAAGACATCATTCTTGCACAGGAAGCAAGTCGCTCACCCTCTTCCATTCATGAAACCGTGTATGAAAATGATGGTGACCCCATCACATTACTCGACCAGATTGATGATGGAAATGAGGGTAAGTGGTTTGATAAGATTGCCTTAAAGGAAGCAATAAGGGAACTTGATGAGCGAGAAAGGCTTATTGTCTACTTGCGATATTATAAAGATCAAACCCAGTCTGAAGTCGCCGAACGGCTAGGAATTTCTCAAGTGCAAGTTTCTAGGCTAGAGAAAAAGATACTGCAACAAATGAAGGATCGTATGGACTTATAAAGTCTATACGATCCTTTTTTCTAATGCTTTATCGTTTCGTTAAATGGACTTAGTTGGCTGCCGACAGTTAATTCTTAATTCCGCGTCTGTCATGAAATCGACGCATAAAGGTGCAAAAACCCCCGCATAAAATGATGAATTTCCCGCATAAACACGCGAATATGCCTCATAAGTTTCCCAAACTACAAATTACCAAATCTGAATGGAATTTGCGACCTTCCCCTTTTATTTTACCAAGCGAACCAATTATTGGTGTTCATGAACAATTTAGGTGTTACTAATACTATTTATACAAGGAAATCAATGTGTGGGAAGTGAACGTCATGGAAAAAACGGTTTATATTCGCATGCGACATAAAGCCCAAGTTCAACCGCACGACCATGTTTTGCTGAAGGACATTGCACAAGTAATTACGGATGACTCCATAATCAATGATTTAAAAAATCTTCCGATTTATAAGGTTTCAAAGCAAGATCAAAACTTTATCGTTCTTGATGTAATGAAAGTTATTTCCCTTGTACATGAGGTCTATAGGGACATTGAGATTCAGACCATTGGAGCTTCTCAAACGATTATAGAAGTAATCACCAAAAAAAGAGGAGTATCCATTCCTTTTTTTCTTTTAATATGGCTTTTACTTTTCTTTGGTGCTGCACTAGCCATTATGAACTTTCATGAGGATGTCAGCATGTTGAGTGTTCATCAAAGAATTTACACCATTATTACTGGAAAAGTTGAAAAGTATCCATTAATTTTTCAAATACCTTATTCCTTGGGGTTGGGGTTAGGAATGATTATATTTTTTAACCACGTTTTTCGTAAACGGATAAATGAAGAGCCAAGTCCACTAGAAGTTGAAATGTTTAATTACCAGCAGGACCTCGATCATTACGTAAGTATGAACGAAAACAAAGAAAGTATAAAAAGATTGCATGATCGTTAACATCATATTTGTAATGTTTATCGGTTTTGCTGGTGGACTAGCAGTTGGATCTGGATTTGTTGCGTTTCTAACTGTTTTGGGAATCATTCCGAGACTCACTCAGTTATCAAAAACGATGAAAATGATTCACTGGTACGAATGGTCAGTTGTTCTTGGCGCAATAGGGGGGACGGTAGCCAGCTTATTTTCCCCTAACTTTAATTTTACCCCATACCTTTTAATCCCGCTCGGCTTAGCATGTGGTACTTTTATTGGCATGCTTGCTGCTGCTCTGACCGAGGTCCTTAATGTCCTTCCAATTTTGGCTAAAAGGATAGGCCTTGATGGAAAAATCGTGATTTTACTTATGGCCATCGTATTAGGCAAGGTCTTTGGTTCACTCTTTCATTGGGTGTATTTTGTTGCAAAAGGATAAAAGGATCATTTTAAAATGCTTGGAATGAAAGGAAGGAACAAATCTTAGAACGTACATTATAAAACGAAAGGAACTTACACTATGAAGGAACGGCGGCGCGTAATCCTGATTACAGATGGGGACGAATACGCAAGAAAAGCAGTGGAACATGTTGCAAAAGAGATAGGTGGTAGATGCATATCGATGTCTCATGGAAACCCAACTGTTCTTAAAGGTCCTCAGATTGTAGAGTTAATCAAGAAATCTCCATACGATCCTGTACTCGTTATGTTTGATGATAGCGGGTTTGTAGGAGAGGGCGCAGGAGAAACCGCTCTGAAATACGTAGCACGCCATAGTGATATTAAGGTTCTAGGAGTTTTAGCTGTTGCCTCTAAAACCAAGCAAGCAGAATGGACAAAGGTAGATGTTTGTGTAGATCGTTATGGAGAATTAACCCCATATGGTGTAGATAAATATGGAGAACCAGAATTAGAGATCGGAAAAATGAATGGTGACACCGTCTATTGTATAGACGAGCTTGATGTGCCTATTGTTGTAGGCATCGGTGATATTGGGAAAATGGCTAGAAAAGATCATTACAAAATCGGCTCACCTATTACAAAACAAGCAATTGAACTCATCTTAGAAAGGAGCGGATTTTATGAATCAAACAGCGAGTAAAGAAAAACGACCAATACCTGAAAGTCCAGATGAAGTAGAACAGTTTATGAAAGATAAGATTGGTTTAGGAGAAAGTTTTGATTTAGGTACTAGAAAAATAAAGATACTTAAAAAAGATGTAAGGTTATATTTTATTAATGGCCTTTGTGACACAGGATTTATCATTGAAAACCTTGAAGAATTAGTCGGAATTAATGACCATGAAAAATCATCAACAGATTTACTCGCAAAGATTGAAAATCGCATTGTCCATCAGTCTGTAACTAAAATAAAAACGTTAGATGAATTAGTCGATCAAGTTTTATCAGGGTTGATTGTCATCGTTATGGAGGGGGAGTCGGAAGCATTAACAGTTGATGTAAGAAGTTATCCTGGCAGGACTCCTCAAGAGCCGGATACGGAAAAAGTCATAAGGGGCTCTAGAGATGGATTCGTAGAAAACATCATTGTAAATACAGCATTGACAAGAAGAAGAATAAGAGATGAACGACTAAGATTTGAAATACTGCAGGTCGGAGAAAGGTCGAAAACGGATATCGCTATTGGATATATTAAAGATGTTGCTAATCCTGATTTAGTAGATATCATAAAAAAAGAGATACAGGCGATTGAGGTCGATGGTCTAACGATGGCTGATAAAGCGGTCGAGGAATTCCTAGTCAAACAAGGCTATAATCCTTACCCTCTTGTGCGATATACGGAAAGGGCAGATGTGGCTGCCACACATTTATTAGAAGGTCATGTCATTATTTATGTTGATACATCACCTAGTGTTATGATTACACCTACAACCTTTTTCCACCACTTGCAACATGCTGAAGAATATAGGCAATCAGCTACTGTTGGGACATTCATTAGGTGGACAAGGTTCTTGGGCGTGTTGGCATCATTATTTTTGTTACCGTTATGGTTACTGTTTGTACTGGAACCAGAATTACTACCGAAAGCATTAGATTTTATTGGGCCTAATGAGAAATCTAATATTCCAGTTATTGTTCAGCTCTTGCTTGCGGATGTAGGGATATTATTCTTAAGAATGGCTGCAATCCATACTCCAACCCCTTTAGCTACATCAATGGGCTTAATTGCTGCAGTATTAATTGGACAAATTGCTATAGATGTAGGACTTTTTGTCCCTGAAGTCATCCTTTATGTGGCTGTTGCAGCCATTGGAACCTTTACAACTCCTAGTTATGAATTGGGTATAGCGAATAAGTTGGCGAAATTTGCGTTATTAATCGCGGTGGCCATTTTCCACACCCCTGGGTTCGTAGTTGGAGTAACTTTGTTTATCTTATTTATTGGGAGTATTAAGTCATTTAGTAGTCCATATTTATGGCCTTTACTACCATTTAGCCCAAGAGCATGTTTGCAAATACTTTTCAGACGTTCGGTTCCTGGAACAAAAATTCGACCAAGTATTGTACATCCTAAAAATCGCTTTAAACAGCCGTCCAATTCATAAATAGAAGGACATATGGTAATTGCGAGAACAAACAAAATATGATAAAGTTATGTTTAATTTAATGGAATAAAGGGATAAAGAGAATAGATAGGCAGTAGTTTTCTATGACACTGCCTATTTTTACTATAGGAATGAGGGGAAATAATGTTTTTACATGGAACTTCTAAGATAAATAATAAGGGGCATCTGGAAATTGGTGGAGTAGACACCATTGAAATTGTGAAGGAGTTTGGTACTCCTGTCTATGTTTATGATGTTGCACTCATTCGTGACAGAGCTAAAGGCTTTAAAGATACATTTGAAAAATTGGGGATTAAGGCACAAGTTGCCTATGCTAGTAAAGCATTCTCTACTGTTGCCATGGTTCAACTTGCTGATCAAGAAGGACTTTCTCTTGATGTAGTTTCAGGTGGAGAGTTGTATACGGCATTAGCTGCAGATTTTCCTGTTGATAGAATCCATTTTCATGGGAATAACAAGAGCAGAGAAGAATTAGAAATGGCTCTAGAGCACCGTCTTGGTTGTATTGTAGTTGACAATTTTCATGAACTACAACTTCTTGCAGAGCTTTGTGAAATTAAAAATGTGAGAGCAAAGATTTTACTCCGAGTAACACCGGGGATAGAGGCACATACACATGATTATATCTTAACAGGTCAAGAGGATTCTAAGTTTGGTTTTGGACTTCAAAATGGACAGGCAACGACTGCCCTTAAAACAGCCATAGACTCTGATTATTTAGATTTACTAGGAGTTCATTGTCATATTGGATCTCAAATCTTTGAAACAACTGGATTCATATTAGCTGCTAGAAAAATCTTCACTCAATTAAAAGAGTGGAAGGAATCACTTGGCTTTGAGTCAAAAGTATTAAATCTTGGTGGAGGCTTCGGAATTCGTTATACACAAGAAGACGATCCCATCCCCGCCTCTCAGTACGTTGAGGAAATTATTGCTGAAGTAAAAGATCAAGCTGAGAAATTATCAATGGAAGTTCCAGAGATTTGGATTGAACCTGGTCGTTCTTTAGTTGGTGACGCAGGAACAACACTTTATCAGATTGGATCAAAGAAGGATGTCCCAAATGTAAGAAAGTATTTGGCTGTTGATGGTGGAATGAGTGACAATATCCGCCCAGCTCTTTATGAGGCTAAGTATGAAGCGATTTTAGCAAATAGGGCATTAGAAACACCTGAAGAAACTGTTTCAATTGCTGGGAAATGTTGTGAATCTGGCGATATGTTAATTTGGGATCTGCCTCTTCCAAAGGCTGAAAGTAATGATGTATTAGCAGTGTTCTGTACTGGTGCATACGGCTATGCGATGTCAAACAACTACAATCGTATCCCTAAGCCTCCTGTTGTATTTGTTGAAAAAGGTAAAGCCCAACTTGTGGTCAGACGTGAAACATTTGATGATATTGTGCGACTAGATCTTCCACTGAAAACTAAAGTGAATAACTAGGAATAATGGACACTCCTTATAGTAGATGGCAACCACATGTACTAAAGGGGTGTTTTCTCATACTTCAAAGTTTGTAAGCACTGAATGGGGATGGATGAAAATCGCACTATCGTGTACAATAAGTACGTCACAGATGTGATCTACTTTGGTTAGGAGGTTATTTTCTCTAGCATGAAAAAGAATAATTGGATACTGTTCATCTTTATCTTACTAATGGGGTTAGCCTGGGGAGTATATTATTGGATGTTTATTGCACCAACTAGTTGAAAACATTCCATTGAATAAATGATTCTTATCTTGTATGATATTAACGATTGATTTTTTTCTTAACATACTTTTTACAATTAAGAACGGAAGAACCAATATATAACACTTACATACTATAATAAAAAGTTTAAAAAGATTAAAAATTGGAAAAAATAGTCTTATGACTAATGTGCCTATGTAGGAAAAATAATTTTTATATGTTTTATTCAATTAATGAGGGATTACTATGCTAATTCGGTATAAGAAAACATTTGAAAAAATTGCTATGGGTTTGTTATCTTTCATGCCAAATGAAAAAGAGCTGAAGAAGTTACAACAAACGATGAAACAGTATGAAACAGCAGATGATTGGCAATTGTTCTTGTGGAAAGAGGAGGATATCATTGGACTTATCGGAGTTTTAATGGTAGACGAACAGACAGTTGAAATTCAACATATTTCTGTTAATCCTTCTCATCGTCATCAGGGAATTGGAAAGAGTATGGTCTGGGGATTAAAAGAACTTCTCCCTAATAAAGAAATAAAACCAAATGAAGATACAGCATCATTTATTGAAAAATGTGTCTATAATGAAGAATTGGTTGAAGGCAAGGAATAAGTAATTATTCCCTGCCTTTATTTTGTTTCACTTTTAACGCTTTTTTCCGATCAGCGATGACTTCACTTCGGTCACGAGTGGAATGGCGATGGATTAAATCGAAGTTTGCCAAATCACTACTCTGGCACCAATTGAAGCCTCTTTCGTTACAAGCTTGTATACATGCATCTACTAATTGAGGATCATGTATGGGCAGGTTATAGCTTTTATACTCTTCCAGGTTTTTAATTTTTATCATGCAATTTTCTAGAAAAGGGATGAAATCCTCACTTCTTAGTCCATACTTAGCCAAATCTTCACGATGCTGAATGAAGATGGAAAATGCTTTATTGAGGGTTCTCTGTGCACCTTTATAATTACTTCTTCGGTGGTGATAGTTGGAAACTGCCAGTAATATAAATCCAACCAGTATGGATTCTTTATTCCTCGAATCTGTTTCTTTCCAATATTCCTCTAATATCTCATGACATTCAAAGTAATCTCGATCTCCATGAAAATGGATTAAGTATTCAATGTATTCCTTCGGGTACATATGGTCACTCCTTAAGAGATGTATGATTAGTGTATCACAGTTTTAAGTATTATCTAATATTATTAAATGCGAGAAATGCCCTAATATAAAAGAGGCTAACCTTTTGCCAATCCTAGATACAGTTTGAAAGGATTTGAATTCCTACCCAACTGTTTCAAGCATTGACAAGCAAGTTAGCCCCTTGAATCTATCCTAAAAGATTTTTAAATCGATCTTATAACCAAGCAGCACCTACGATAATTAATAGGATGAAAAGCACCACAATTAACGCAAATCCTGAACCAAAGCCAACGCCTGTAACTTCTGACATTGTATAACATACCTCCTAAATTCTTAGTTAATACATTTACATCCTATGTGGGCAAAATATAAAACGTATGGGCGGATAGCCTAATTTTTACAATAATAACGTAGAGACAAATTTTTATTGGATAAACAGGATGAATCCTCTATACTATTAGTAGCATTTAAGAATATGTAAAGAGTAGAAGAAATGCTTGAAGGATAGAGCATTAACACAAGTAAAGAATAGTATTTTTGATCCTAAACAGAAACTTTGGTGGAAACGATGGAGCAGTATAATGTTAAACTAGAAGCGTTTGAAGGACCACTCGATTTATTGCTTCACCTTATAAATCGGTTGGAAATTGATATATATGATATTCCGATGGCAAAAATAACCGAGCAGTACCTTTTTTATATACATGCAATGAAGGAGCTAAAATTAGATGTTGCAAGTGAATATTTAGTCATGGCAGCTACTTTGTTAGCCATCAAAAGTAAAATGCTCCTTCCTAAGCACGAAGAAGAATTAGAGGACGAGTTCGAATTTGAAATGGAAGAAGATCCACGAGATGAACTTGTTGAAAGATTAATTGAGTATAAGAAATATAAAGAAGCTGCAGTGGACTTGAAATTGTTAGAGCAAGAGCGGGGATTAATGTTCACTAAACCTCCGAGCGATTTAACTGATTTTTCAAAAGAGGTTCAATCTGAGAGAAAAGATTTAAATGTCTCTTTATACGACATGCTTGGGGCCTTCCAAAAGCTCTTAAGAAGAAAAAAACTACAAAGACCTATGGCAACTAGAATAGCACGACAGGAAATACCGATTGAAAAAAGAATAGAAGAGATTATTCAGGAATTGAAAACATTCAAGGGTAAGAAGAGCTTTTATGATTTATTTCCGTACCGAGAGCGCAATCATATTGTGGTTACCTTTTTAGCTATATTAGAGTTAATGAAACGGAAAGAAATCATTATTGAACAAGAAAAGAACTTCGCAGAAATATTTGTTATGGGAAAGGAGCAATAGCGGTTGGAGATTATTAATTGGAAAGGGATTGTAGAGAGTCTCTTGTTTGCCGCTGGAGATGAAGGACTTTCACTCAAACAAATTGCACACGTGTTAGAAATGGATATCACTCTTGCAGAACAAGTAATTAATGAGTTGGCTGAGGATTTTAACAGTGACCGGTCACGGGGTATTACAATCGTTCAACTAGCTGGAACCTATCAGCTAGCTACAAAGAAAGAGAATTCTGTATATCTTAAAAAGTTGGTCGAATCCCCCAACACAAATACGTTATCACAAGCAGCACTGGAGACTTTAGCAATCGTGGCGTATAAGCAACCTATTACTCGTACTGAAATAGAGGAAATTAGAGGAGTAAAAACAGAAAGGCCAATCCAAACTCTAACTGGAAAGGCGTTAATTAAGGAAGTAGGGAGAGCAGAGGGGACTGGAAGAGCTATCCTATATGGCACTACAAAAGAATTCCTTGATTATTTTGGATTAAGAAGTATTGAGGAATTACCTCCATTACCTGAAAAAGTGGATGATGACTTTGTCCAGGAAGAGGCAGATCTATTCTTTGAAAAATTTAAAGAATCAAGCGAATAGCCACTTTTCTGACACATTGTATATAGATTATGGTAAAATAAATTTACTATATATATTTCTAAATGCTTCATGTACATGAAGCATTTTCTATCATCCACCTAGAGTTACTACTTAATTACTTACATATTTATCCAAGATAACCCGTGGAAAGGGATGGTTTAATTGTTCATTAAATCTTGCAGTGGATACGAGTTAGAAAAAGAGAAATCCAACACTTCAGAAGACTTCTTTAATAGAAGTGAAGTTACTTTTACTGAAAATGGTGAAGTAAAAACATTAAATGTATTATATATTCGCTATTTTGATGAAAAAATGAGTGAATTTACTCCCTTTGAACAGGATCCAGTTTTTCAAATTGACTCACAAACTATAAATTTTAAAGACATGGTTGCGATTTGTTGTCTTATAAAGAATCCAGGATTACGTCATAGAAAACGTATCTATATTAATTCACAAAACGAATTTGCCTCTTATTTTCAAGACATTGATTTTGAAAAAGTAAAATCAGTATTTGAAGCTTTAGGTAAAAATGGAGGCTGCGAATTGCGTTCTCCTTTAGAATATATTGTCCAACGACAGTGAATATATGGTAAATGGACTTATGATACTTACTGGTTAGGCGCATGATTCTTTTAATTTAGGGGTGTATGAATTGGGAAATTCAATGGTAAAAACTCAATTAGAAGAGGTAAAAAGTTTTCTTTCTAAAACGGTATTAGAGTTAGAAACTTTTCTAAATGAAACAACACTAACCAAGCTGATGAATGAAGAGGCTGGGGAAGAGGATTATTACAAAACGATTCTCTCGAATATTCGAAAATTACTTGTGTATTGTGAAGAAGGTTTAGACGCATGTTCTGTTATTTTACAGTCTGAATCCTTTCAAAAGGGTGCAGCTGAAAAGACATTGTACCGAATTTATCACCAATGCATTGAAGAATTTTTTTCACCAAAAAATGATGCATGGTTTGAAGATAGTCGTTCTGCATATACTGGTAAAAACTCCATTAAGCTTCAAAAGCAAACTCCAAAGAGTATCATTGACCTTTTAAAAGGGTTAGAAGGTGAGTTTCAACGTATTCGTGAAGAATTAGAATACTATGAAACAGATTATCGAACAAAAATGATTCAATCAAAATAATTATTTAACAAAAGCGACCTATCCTTTGGATAGGTCGTTTTTGTATTTTAGAGAAACAACCAAGCTAATCGCTCATAGGATAGGAAAGACCAATGTCTGAAAGCGAAGGTGAAGGATGTATGAAGCAATTTGATGATTATTTTAAAGAAGTACTTAACTGGAACGAGGATTTAAGGAGTTTTTTACAATCAGAGAAAATTGACCGGAATGACGAATTATGGACTAAGCTCGATCAATTAACCGATTTTCTAGGAAGTATACCCAATTCTAATGAAATGAACCAAGATAGATTACTACAGGTTCAAGCACAAGTTGATAACCTTCACGAAGAGATGGAACGCTATTTCACCAAACGGCAACAAATTGGAACGATTTATGTGAATGAACCGTTTGTACAGGCAGGAGGCCACAAATTACCTCCATTACCTTACCCTTATGATGCACTAGAGCCCTATATCGCTGAAGAAATTATGAGACTTCATCATACGAAACATCACCAATCTTATGTGGATGGCTTAAATAAAGCCGAGAAAAAGCTAGAGGAAGCTCGGAAATCGGATGACTTTTCTTTAGTGAAGCATTGGTCAAGAGAACTAGCATTTCATGGTTCAGGACATTACCTTCATACCATATTTTGGAATAACATGAGTCCTAGAGGAGGAGGAAAGCCTTCAGGTAGATTGCTTTCTGAAATTCAGAAGTATTTTGGTAGCTTTGAATCATTTAAAAAGCATTTTAGTGAAGCAGCTAAAGCGGTTGAAGGCGTCGGTTGGGCGATATTAGTATGGTCTCCAAGATCGCGTCATCTAGAAATTCTACAATCAGAACGACATATGCTTTTAACTCAGTGGGATACCATTCCACTACTTGCTCTAGACGTTTGGGAACATGCTTATTACTTACAGTATAAAAATCAGAGAAGTGATTATGTCGAAAATTGGTGGAATATAGTGAATTGGAAAAATGTTGAGGAGCGCTTTGAGAAGGCTAGTGAATTAAAGTGGAAGCCATTTTAATATTAAAATATTTCTTAGGAAATTTTTCATAGGAAAAGGTGCTGTTAATGCAAGCACCTTTTCTATTTGTTTATCAAATGGAATAATTTTACATAACAACTTTCGTTAGTTTCTAGCTTTTAGTCATAACAGAACTTGTCCCGCATAGAATTGTACAAACCATAAAATGAGACGAGGTCTAGTGTATATGAAAATTTATAAGGTTATAATTTCTTCTCTCTTAGTCTCGTTGCTAGCTATGAATATTCCTTATAAAGCAGAAGCGTTCACATCTGTAAGTGCAAGGAATGCAATTATCATTGAGCAGGATTCTGGGAGAATCTTATATGAAAAAGCATCTCATGAAAAAAGAAGAATTGCGAGTATAACGAAAATCATGACTGCTATCCTAGCAATTGAATCTGGGAAGCTAGATGAAATGGTAACAGTTAGTGATCGTGCAATTAGAGCAGAAGGATCAGCAATCTATTTACAGGCTAATGAAAAAATTAAACTAGAAGATTTGGTCTATGGTTTAATGCTAAGGTCTGGAAATGATGCAGCCGTAGCTATTGCTGAACATGTAGGTGGTAGCTTAGAGGGGTTTGCTTTCTTAATGAATCAAAAAGCGGAAGAAATTGGAATGGCTAATACTCATTTCATGAATCCTCACGGTCTTGATGATTCAGATCAGCATTATTCAACTGCTTATGATATGGCCATGTTAACGAGGTATGCCATGATGAATGATACCTACAAGAAAATTGCTGGTACTGAAGTTCATCGTGCGCCAAATCCAAATGAGAAATGGGATCGAATTTGGAGAAATAAAAATAGACTGTTAACAGAGTTGTACGATTATTGTACTGGAGGAAAAACTGGATATACGAAGCTCGCTAAAAGAACTCTAGTGACAACCGCAACAAAAAATAACATGAATTTAATTGCTGTAACCTTAAATGGCCCTGATGATTGGAATGATCATATAAATATGTATGAGACTGCATTTAAGCATTATGATTTAGTAGAAGTACTACCAGATGGAGTTATAGATCATGTTGATCATGAATTTTACAAAAATAAAACCTACTTAGATCATAACTTTACTTACCCTGTAACAGAAGAAGAAAAGAATTTATTCCGTATAGAGTATAAGATGCTGAGTCCTAAAAAAGATTGGGATGATCAGAGGAATGTTCCTGATGTAGTCGGTAAAGTCCATATATATTTTGATGAACGACCGATAAAAGAAATGCCCGTTTATTTTAAAACAGAGAATGATCAAGAGACCTCTTACATGGATTATTTTAAAAGTATATTTCTAGTTGTTATTGGTGTGAAAACAGATGGTTAATATTATATGGGTTTGCATGACGATTATTGGAATTGTATTTGCGATGATTAATGGGACCATGCAGGAAGTAAATGAAGCGATATTTAATGGAGCTAAAGAGGCAGTTACGTTGTGTATAGGGTTAATAAGCATTTTAGTGTTTTGGCTAGGACTTATGAGAATTGCAGAAGATTCAGGGCTATTAAAAAAGTTATCGCTTCTATTCCAACCAATTGTAAAAAGGTTATTTCCGGAAATACCAAAAGATGATCCAGCAATGGGGTATATTCTTTCTAATATGATGGCCAATATGTTTGGCTTAGGAAATGCAGCTACTCCTCTAGGAATAAAAGCTATGGAAGAAATGAAGAGGTTGAATGGTGGTAAGAGTGAAGCTAGTCGTTCAATGATTACCTTTCTAGCCATTAATACCTCGAGCTTGACTTTAATTCCTACAACTGTAATAGCGATTCGTATGAATTATGACTCTGCTTCTCCTACCGATATAGTCGGTACTACTTTGGTTGCCACATTTTGCTCAACCGTTGGGGCAATCTTAATTGACCGCTATTTCTATTACCGAAGAAGCCGTAAAGGATGAATGCAGTATGAGTATTATTTCTATAGTTTCACTTTGGATGATTCCTGTTTTAATAGGATTTATATTACTTTATGGAACCGTTAAGCAGGTTCCAACGTATGAAAGCTTTGTTGAAGGGGGAAAGGAAGGAATCAAAATAGCCATTTCAATCATTCCTTTTCTAGTCGGCATGCTTGTTGCTATTTCTGTATTTCGTGCATCAGGAGCTCTTGAGTTTTTAATGAATTTTATTAGGCCAGGCTTAGAAGCAATAGGAGTACCAGCAGAGATAGCTCCACTTGCAATTATCCGTCCGATATCTGGTACAGCAGCTCTAGGGATGACAAGTGATCTAATGGCTACTTATGGACCAGATTCTTTTATAGGTAGATTAGCTTCGACTCTGCAAGGAAGTACAGATACAACCTTCTATGTGCTGACCGTTTACTTTGGAGCAGTCGGAATTAAAAAGATGGGAGATGCTCTAAAGGTAGGATTACTAGCTGACCTTGTGGGGATCATTGCAGCAATCGTAGTTGTAACAATCGTATTTGGAACTTGATATAGATATAAATTTGAGGTGCCAAACGACTGGCATCTCTTTTTGTGTTAGAAAATGTTCTGTAGAAAAGGCTCTTTTCGTATAATTTGTTGTTATTTAAGTACTTTTAACCTGCATTTAAACGGATTATTGTGCTATTTTCTTTAATTAAGGCAGAAAAGATGCCACGAAGTAGTATGTGATCCGTGCTTGAGACATATACGAATAGCACCAATCTATGTGAATACAGCCTTAGAAAAAGCTTTCTTACAGTTACTCGTTACTTTGAAATCACGCAAAGTTGTGTCATAATGCATTAGGATAGTAAGAATAATAGAAGTAATGAATACAGTCGAGGTGACGATAATGGAACGTCTTCAAAAAGTAATTGCCCACGCAGGTTTTGCGTCAAGAAGAAAAGCTGAGGAATTGATAATAAATGGACAGGTTAGAGTAAATGGAAAAGTAGTTAAAGAGCTTGGGGTAAAAGTAACTCCATCTGATAAGGTTGAGGTAAATGGTATACCGGTTGAAAGAGAAGAGCCCGTATATTTTCTTTTTTATAAGCCGAGAGGTGTCATTTCAAGTGTAAATGACGATAAAGGTAGAAAAGTGGTTACTGATTACTTCGAACATATTGAACAAAGAATCTACCCTGTTGGAAGATTAGATTATGACACATCTGGATTGTTACTGCTAACGAACGATGGAGAATTCGCTAATCTTTTGATGCACCCAAGTAACGAAATTGACAAGGTTTATGTAGCAAAAGTGAAAGGAATTCCACTGCGTGAAAAAATGAAAAGTCTTGAGAGGGGTATTCAGCTAGAAGATGGAAAAACCGCTCCAGCAAGAGTAAAGATGCTAAGCCTTGATAAGAAAAAACAAACATCCATTGTAGAAATTACCATTCATGAAGGTAGGAATAGACAAGTTAGAAGAATGTTTGAAGCAATTGGACATCCAGTTCTAAAGTTAAAAAGAGAGCGATATGGCTTTTTAAATCTTCAAGGATTAAGTGTAGGAGAAATAAGAGAGTTAACCCCTCATGAAGTAAAACAGCTAAGAACCTTGGCCAATAAAAAGTAGGTTCCAGACTGGATAAAATTGGCGAATAAAAGTTCATAGAAGTGTCACACTTAGCGTTAAATGATAACAATATGTTCATGTTGAAAAATGATATAATAGATACCAAATTGCTTATTTGTTTTGGGGGGTTACTTATGAAGAAGCAGCGTTTAGTGATCCGCACAATTATTTTGATCATTTTATTATCTGCTGTTGGATACACACTGTATGCTAATTTCACAAAGGATGATATACAAAAGGTAGAATTAGGCAAGAAAGCACCTGATTTTGTCTTGACGGACCTTAATGGTGAAAAACATCGACTGTCTGATTATGAAGGACAAGGAGTATTCTTAAATTTCTGGGCTACATGGTGTCCACCATGTGAGAGAGAAATGCCATATATGAATAGCGTATATGAAATTTATAAAGACAAGGGAGTCCAAATTATAGCTGTTAATGTCATGGAATCGGATATTGCTGTACAAGAATTTTCAAAACGATATGACCTTCAGTTTCCAATTGCTATCGATAAGGACGGCCAAGTTATGAATGCATATGGTGTTAACCCCCTTCCAATTACTTTCTTAATTGATAAAGAAGGAATGGTTGTTGATATTCATAAAGGTGAATTATTAAAAGAAAGTGATGTTGCAAATTTACTAGAAAAGATAAAACCTTAGGGTAAGAGGAGTCTTACAAAATGAAAGAAGTAAAATGTGAATGTGGACATGTAAATCCACATGGAACTATTTTATGTGAAGCATGTGGAAAAGGACTTGAAGAAGGGAATAAAAACGAAACACTTCTAGACATGCGCTATGAAGGAAGTGCACGTCGTTCTCAAACATACAATAAAACTATTATTGATAAGATATGGAATTTTTTCTCTTCTGTTAAAGTTGGAGTATGGTTGATTGTTATTACGTTAATAGCATCTTCTTTCGGAACGATTTTACCACAAGAAATGTATATTCCACCGGTTATGCCCGCAGCTGAATACTACGAAGATCAATATGGTTGGTTTGGTAAGTTGTACTATGATTTAGGATTTAATAATTTATACAGCTCATGGTGGTACTTAATCTTAATCGCTTCTATCGGTATTTCTTTAGTGATTTGTAGTTTAGATAGAGTTATCCCTTTATACCGTGCCTTAAAAAAGCAAAGGGTTACTAGGCATGAAGGCTTTTTAAAAAAGCAGCGTTTATATGGGACTTCAACGCCCAATAATGTTGATGAAGAGATAGCTAAAGTAAAAGAAAAGCTAAAGGTGAAACGGTATAACGTCCGTGAAGAAAACGGCAACTTATTAGCTGAAAAAGGTCGTTTCTCTCGTTGGGGCCCATACGTTAACCACGTAGGGCTAATCATATTCTTAGTCGGATGTATGCTTCGGTTTGTTCCTGGGATGTACGTT
The DNA here is from genome assembly GCF_042865285.1 of Cytobacillus spartinae. NCBI lineage: Bacteria > Bacillati > Bacillota > Bacilli > Caryophanales > Bacillaceae > Cytobacillus > Cytobacillus spartinae. The sequence continues at coordinate 160,974 of NZ_JBIACK010000010.1, forward strand.
GATAAGATCCTATGGATTAGAGAAGGCGAAACGAAAGTAATTCCAGAAACAAATGGAGAGTATTACCTTGAAAATAAGGAATTTACCGTAGAAGTTTACGATAAAGAAAAAGATAATGAAGCATTTGAAGAAGCGCTTGATAAAGCCGGAATGGTAGCTAAAAACTACCAATCTGATGTTGTCCTTTATAAAACGAAGGGTAACACAGTAGCAGGGGAAGAACCTGAACTAGAAGTAGTAAAGGAATATAACATCCGAGTTAACGAACCATTAAAATTCGAAGATTTTGCGCTTTACCAAGTGGATTATAAGTTAGATGAATTAAATAAAATGTCATTTGCTTTAGCACATAAGACAACAAATGAACAATTCGGAACGATTACGGTTGATTTAGTAAACCCAGCAACAAAATATGATTTAGGCAAAGGATATTCGGTGGAGATTGTTAGTTATTTTCCGGATTTCGAATTTGATAAAAACGGAGACCCAAAAACGAAATCAAGAATTCCGAATAATCCAGCCTTTGTATTTAAAATGTTTTCTCCTGAGAAACCAGAAGGAGAAATTAGTTTCATAGCCATTCAGCAAAATATTGAGCCATTTGGGGATAATATTTACAAGATGGTATTTAATGGGATAGAAACGAAGGATGTTTCCGCTTTAACGGTCCGTAAAGATCTGACGCTTTGGACAATCGGAATAGGTGGTATTATCTTTATGATTGGTGTTATCCAAGGGTCGTATTGGAACCATCGTAGAATTTGGGTACATCGCCATGAAAATGAAGTATGGATTGCAGCACATACAAATAAGAACTGGTTTGGAATTAAACGAGAAATTCAAACAGTTATAGCAGATACGGAATTAACTGAACCACAAGATCAGTTAAAAGAAGAAAAAGTCGGGTAAGGGGGAAGAAGGTTGGTCACTTTAAGTGAAAATCTTTTATATATTGCTTTCATACTTTACTTAATTGCTATTCCGCTTTTTGCGGGTGGGATTAAGCAAAAAAAAGGACTAGGTGGAGAAAAAACAGCTCCAAATAAATGGGCAAAACTTGGAATCATCGTCTCTATCTTAGGTTTTACCTCACAATTGGGTTTCTTTATTACAAGATGGATTGTAGCTGGGCACGCCCCAGTTAGTAACCTATTTGAATATACAGCCTTTTTTGGAATGTGTTTAGTAGGTGCATTCGTTGTCATCTATTATATTTATAAAACACCAGTATTAGGGTTATTTACAATGCCTATAGCCTTATTAATTATTGCATATGCAAGTATGTTTCCTAGAGACATCTCACCACTAATACCTGCATTACAAAGTGATTGGCTTCATATCCATGTAACGACTGTAGGGATAGGACAGGCAATTTTAGCTGTTAGCTTTGGTGCAGCATTAATCTATTTGGTTAAAGCTGTAGATCAAACAAAAAGTAGCAAGAGTACAAGATGGCTAGAAGCTGTTATGTACGGCCTGGTTGCAACACTTGGATTTATTATTGTTATAACTACATTTTCGATGATGGACTACAAAGCAAACTTTAACTGGATAGATAAACAGGGGAATGAAGCAACAATGGAGTATCATGTCCCTGCATTAATAGGTCCAAATGAAGGAGAACTATTAACAGAGGGAAAATTTGAGCCTCTTGTTGAAGTCCCTGGAATTATTAATGCAAAGAAACTTAATACTGTTGTTTGGTCACTTGGCGTAGGTTTAATATTATATGGATTGTTCAGATTAATAGCACGTAAACGTTTAGGGGCAGTACTTAAGCCTCTAGCGAAAAATGTAAATCTAGATCTAGTAGATGAAATAAGCTATCGTTCCGTATTAATAGGATTCCCTGTCTTCACTCTAGGCGGACTGATCTTTGCAATGATCTGGGCACAAATAGCCTGGACTCGTTTCTGGGGTTGGGATCCAAAAGAAGTTTGGGCGTTAATAACTTTCTTATTCTATGCTGCATTCTTGCATTTACGCCTTTCAAAAGGTTGGCATGGTGAAAAGTCAGCATGGTTAGCAGTAATTGGATTTATCATTATTATGTTTAACCTTGTTGCCGTTAACTTAGTTATTGCTGGTCTTCACTCTTATGCTGGTTCGTAAAACGTTTTATATAGCCTTCACTTTGTATGGTGGGGGCTATTTTTAAAAAGCTAATTTAAAGCATGAAAAGCTTATGATTATAAGGGGGATTGTTTTATGGAAAAGGATGTAAAAATCTTAGTAGTAGATGATGAGGAAAGAATTCGTCGCTTATTAAAAATGTACTTAGAGCGTGAAAACTATATGATTGAAGAAGCTGAAGATGGGATTGAAGCTTTGGACAAAGCATTGAACAACGACTATGACGTCATTCTCTTAGACCTAATGATGCCTGGTAAAGACGGAGTAGAAGTATGTCGTGAATTAAGAGAAAAGAAAGCTACGCCAGTCATTATGCTAACTGCTAAGGGTGAAGAAGTTAACAGAGTTCAAGGATTTGAAGTGGGTACGGATGATTACATTGTAAAACCTTTCAGTCCAAGAGAAGTGGTATTACGAGTAAAGGCATTACTTCGCCGTTCTTCTAAAACAAGTTATTTACAAACAGAAACAACGACGAAGGATGTTATTGTATTCCCGCATTTAACGATTGATAATGATGCACACCGTGTACTTGCAGATGGGAAAGAAGTGAGCTTAACTCCTAAAGAATATGAATTATTGTATTTCTTGGCTAAATCTCCAGATAAAGTTTTTGATCGTGAACAACTATTAAAAGAAGTTTGGCACTATGAGTTCTTCGGAGATCTTAGAACGGTTGACACTCATGTAAAGAGATTACGTGAAAAACTAAACAAGGTGTCTGAGCAAGCAGCTAGAATGATTGTGACAGTTTGGGGCGTAGGCTACAAGTTCGAGGTAGTCAATGAATGATGTTCTGGCGAAGCGTTGTAGGTAAACTATGGTTTACAATCCTTCTGTTAGTTTCTTTTCTTTTGTTTATTTTAACCGTTATGTTATTAGAGTTCTTTGAGAACTATCATATCAACGAAACGGAAAAGGACCTAACAAATACAGCTTTAAATATCGCTCACTTTTTAGAGGACCAAGAGCAGGAAATTGGGCTTCAAATCTCATGGGAATTACTTGACGATGTTACAAGAGCCATGATTATTAAAAATCCTAATGAGTATTATTATTCTCCAAATAGTGAAACATCAGTGGAACTACCAGTGGAGTTCTTTTTTGAGGATGAGGAGCTATCTAGGGCTTTTGATGATCAAAAAACGGTAAAACAAATAGCAACTATTCCGAATCAGAACTACAAAGAGGACTCGCGAATACTGATTATTGGAGTACCAATGGAAATAGGAAATGAACGCGGTGCAGTGTTTATTTTTCAATCTTTACAGGTTATGCAAGAAACCACCCAATCAACCACGAAGTTTATATTGTTAGCAGCAGGAGTAGCTATCATTCTTACTACTATTTTTGCCTTTTTCTTATCAACTAGAATCACGGCTCCTCTTAGAAAAATGCGAGAAGCTGCATTTGAGGCGGCTAGAGGAAAGTTTGATACGAAAGTTCCGATTTTGACGAACGATGAAATTGGGGAGCTGGCTACTGCCTTCAATCAAATGGGAAGGCAATTAAAATTTAATATGAATGCTCTTAGCCAGGAAAAAGAACAGCTAAGTAGTATCTTAAGTAGTATGGCAGATGGAGTAATCACTTTTAATCGAGATGGTACAATTCTTATTACAAATCCTCCTGCTGAGCGTTTTCTGCAGAGTTGGTTTTACGAACAAGATGGATTTACTGCCTCTTCAGAAGCGGTACCGTCAGAGGTTATGGAGCTTTTTCAGTTGGCTGTAAATACCGAAAAGGAACAGATTGGAGAAATTTCTGTTCAAGGTCGCTTCTGGGTGGTTATCGTAAGTCCACTTTACAATAAGAAGTTCATCCGTGGAGCGGTAGCTGTTGTGAGGGATATGACGGAGGAAAGACAGCTAGATAAACTGAGGAAAGACTTTATCGCAAATGTATCACATGAACTCAGAACACCTATCTCCATGCTACAAGGTTATAGTGAGGCTATCGTCGATGATATAGCTGAGACGACAGAAGAGAAAAAAGAAATGGCTAGAGTTATTTACGACGAGTCCCTACGTATGGGACGTCTTGTAAATGAATTATTAGATCTTGCTCGTATGGAAGCTGGCCATATCCAATTAACCATTGAAGAAATAGAGTTAGTTCCTTATATCCATCGAATTACCCGTAAATTTCAAGGACTAGTTAAAGAAAAAGATATTCTTTTAAACGAAAGAATGGACTATAAAGATCCTTATTTCTATTTTGATCCTGATCGAATTGAACAAGTTTTAACCAATTTAATTGACAATGCGATTAGGCATACTCCAGCAAATGGTGCAGTTGAAATTACTGGGAGAACAGATGAAAAGGGTTTTTATGTGGAAGTTAGTGATTCAGGCTATGGGATTCCCGAAGAGGATTTACCATTTGTTTTTGAACGTTTCTATAAAGCGGATAAGGCTCGTACAAGAGGATCGGGCACAGGCCTTGGTTTAGCTATTGCGAAGAATATTATAGAGGCACATAGAGGTCATATTTCCGTTCAGAGCAAAGTTGGCCATGGAACGACATTTTCCTTCTTTATTCCTCGAAATTACGAATAATACGGAAAATTATGACGATTGTTCTTGATTCACGAGAAACATTTTACAAATGACTTTTTAAAAATTTAATATTCACGTTTTAGGAGAAGGCTATTCAAAGAAAGCCTTCCTTTTTTTTTGGAAAAATACTATATTTAAAAGTGTAACCTTTTATATAGAATATACGACTAAATAATTGAACGGGGAGGGGAAACCAATGGACTCCGTTTTTGATGAATTATATTCCAAATATCATCATGACGTTTTTCAATTTCTTTTTTATATGGTAAAAAACCGGGAGCAAGCTGAAGACCTTGTTCAGGAAGTGTATATCCGCGTGTTAAAATCCTACAAACAATTTGAAGGAAAAAGCAGCGAAAAAACATGGCTATTTTCAATAGCACGGAATGTTGCAATTGATTCATTCAGGAAACAAAAGGGTTGGAAGCAAAGAATTATGGAAAAGTTCGATTGGTCCACCCAACAAGTAAAGGATGAACACCCCATCCCTGAAGAAATCGCTTTGCAAAAAGAAGAAATCAGTTTTATCTATAAATGTTTAGATCATTGTACGGTTGATCAAAGAATGGTCATTATCATGCGGTATATTCAAGAACTTTCTATTTCTGAAACAGCAGAAGCACTTGGCTGGACAGAAAGTAAGGTAAAGACCACACAGCACAGGGCTTTAAAAGTTTTAAAAAAGGAAATGGAAGATTTAATGGTAAAGGAGGGGATTGATGGTGAGAAAGTCAGAGTGGAGCGATAACCAACTAGAGGAACTTTTACGTGAAATGCCAAAGATTGAAGATCATCGCAATCCTCGAGACATTTATCAAAATATAGAAAGCAGATTAAAGCGTAGAAAGAAAAAAGCTTGGGTTGTTCCTTCAGTTGCTACAGCCGCAGCATTTCTTCTTTTCTTACTTCTTTCTCCTACCTTGACTAATTGGCAGAATTCCGCTGACCAGTCTATGGAAAGTACAAATGAGTCGGCTGGCTCTGAAGAAGCCAAAATGGAAATGTCCATGATGAAAGAAAATGAAGAAGTAATAGAAGAAGAGACCAACGATGTTGCTATGGACTCTGTAGAAGTAAGTGATGGAGACGCTACACACAAATCTTTCGTAGCTGATTCGCATACAGCTCTTTATGAAGAGGACATAATGGAAGACCAAGAGGTTCTTACATTTGCGATTCCGGATAAGAACGCGCAAATTGCGGTTCCTGTTAGTATAACTGTTCCAAAGGAAGAAGGAAAAACTAAGTTTGAGCTTTTTACTGAAGCGATGCCAAAGCTTAAGGAAGAAGAATGGGGTTTGAGTGAGTATTATCCTTTAAATGCGACACTCGAATATAATGAAGATGTGAATGAATTATTAGTTGATGTACCTGAAGGGCACTACTATGGGGATGGTGCAGCATCTGAAAATGCTTTTAAGAAGGTATTAAATGATTCTTTAAACATGTTAAATATTGATAAGGTCATTCTTTCTACAGAAGGTAATCGTGGAATCATGTTGGGGAACACAGGGGTCTTGAATGAATATACACCACAAGTAGATACGAACCATGCTTATTATTTTTACTATCCATTTGAAGGCAGCGTTCCTTATCTAGTCCCTTACTTAGATACACATGAAAGTCTAGAAGAGGCACTAGAAGCAATGAAGAATGACATTGAAACACATGGATTGAAGGCCTCAATACCATCTAATCTTGAATTTGAAGTTGATACGCCTACTAAGGAACTGATTGTTATTCGTCTAGAAGATCAATCTGAATTAGGGGATAGCTCTAAGATAACTTATATGGTAGAAGCCATTCTTTTAACGGCTAAGGATTTTGACTTTAAGAAAGTGAAGATTGAAAATGCACCAACTGAACAAGCTGGAAAATTTGTTTTTAACGAAGAGTGGAAGGTTCCAGTTGCTCCTAATAAGAAATATATTATGGAATAAGCCTCAAGTCATATAAATAGGCATCTCAAAAAAAGATCAGCATTCATTTGCTGATCTTTTTTTCCTATTTTTGCATAAAAAAATTCACTTTACCCTAATAATAACAAATGTGTTTTTAGTGAAGGCTCTATTCGTAAATTTTGTTGCTATTTAAATACTTAAAATTGCTTTTAAAAAGGACTAGGGTGCTGTTTCTTGTTTAAGGAAGAAAAGACGCCACGAAGCAGCATAGAATCCGTGCTGGAGACCATATTCGAGTAGCAAAAATCTATGCGAAAACAGCCTTAGTGACAGAAGAGTAACTGTTAATGTCTATTCTTTATTGTACTTTCTTTTTTAGAATAGTGCTTTTTAGGTAAGTACCATACAAGTTGTTCTAAAAAAGTACATGCATTCATATGGTGAATTTAGAGAGTACAAGAACAAGGAGGAAAAACCATGCGAGATTACATAAGGCGTTTGATTATTGCGGGTATAATGGCACTTTGTATCAGCTTACTCTTTCTCGGAGGGAAACACTCTCAAGCAGAAGAAATATCCATTAAAGATAAAACTGCACATTGGATTTGGCCGTCCGATGGTCTTATAACAGATACGTTTGGAACAAGACACGGAAAACATAAAGGGATTGATATTGCTGGATCGTACGGAGCTCCCGTCTATACAGTAGATGATGGGGTAGTTTCAAAAGCATATTACTCGTATTCTTACGGGAATGTGGTGTTTATCAAACATGCAAATGGGTTGGAAACAGTCTATGCTCATTTAAAAACGAGAAATGTAGATGAAGGCCAAGAGGTTATTCAAGGGGATATAATCGGGAACATGGGAAGCACAGGAGATTCTTCTGGTGTGCATCTTCACTTCGAAGTTCATCAATCGGAATGGACCATTAATAAAGAGAATGTAATTGATCCTGTAGTTGTGTTAAATGAAGTAGAAGTTGGCCAGACTGTTCTGGCGTTCAATGAGGATACATACTCTAAAGAAGCCTTAGAGACGATTGGAAGAATCCGATTATACGAAGGTGCAGAGCTCAATTATGGACATTTCATGGAAGAATTTGAAGAAGTGGCAATAGCGTCTGAAGAAGTTGAGGTAGAAGCAGATCAATTAGAACATGTGGTTCAGCCTGGTGAAACTCTATGGTCCATTGCAGAACAATATCATACTACAATTGAGAGTATACAAGCTTCAAATCAAATTCAAGGTGATCAAATCGTACCAAGTCAGACATTAAAGATTCAACGAATTTCTAAAAACCAATATATTGTTCAACCGTTTGATAACCTGTCATCGATTGCCCAGAAAACGGGAACAACCGTTCAGCAGCTTATGGAAATCAATCGATTAACTAATGAAGTTATTCACCCACAACAAGTATTACTCATCATTCAAAATGAGTGATTGAAGTTAAGTCACATACGAATAAAAAAGTCGGAGGTTTTCCCCTCCGACTAAAAAAGCATTAACTTATAAAAGTATATGATTCATGGATACAATATCGTCAAGTTCATTCAACTTGTTAACTGCGATATCATCGATAGGTTTATCAAATGAAAGAATCATGATCGCTTCTCCACCTACCTGCTTTCTCCCTACTTGCATCGTAGCAATGTTTATTGAATGATCGCCAAGTATTTTCCCTACACGTCCAATTACTCCAGGTCGGTCCATGTGTTGAATGTATAGAAGATTTCCTTCAGGATAAAAATCAATATTAAAATCATTCAAATAAACAATTCTAGGACCATAGTGATCTATAAAAGTACCCCTAATCGTAAACTGACGAGTCTCACTCTTAGCTGTAACAGAAATGCAATTTGCGTAACCAAAAGAATTCGTGGAAATTTTCTCGCCTACAGTAATTCCACGTTCTTTAGCAGTGAGTAAAGCATTTACTTCATTCACATAAATATCAATTCGATTCTTGAAGAACCCAGATAGAAGGGCTTTTGTTAAATAGGTTGTTTCTAAATCAGTAACACTTCCAGAGAACGTGATTGAAATCTCTTGGATTCCCTCATTTATACACTGAGATAAAGTCGACCCAATTTGTTTCGCTAAATAATGAAAAGGTCGTATTCTTTCAAAGATATCTTTTGACATTGCTGGTAGATTGATGGAATTAGATACTGGTTTATCTTCAAAGAACATTCTTACTTCTTTAGCTACTTGTGTAGCAACGTTTAATTGAGCTTCTCTAGTTGATGCACCGAGATGTGGGGTTACAATGACATTATCAAATTTAAATAGTGGATATTCACCTGGTGGCTCTACTTCAAAAACATCTAAGGCTGCACCTGCAACATGTCCGTTACCAATAAAGGTTGCTAGAGCATCCTCATCGATGATGCCACCTCGAGCACAATTCAAAAAGTATACACCTTTTTTTGTCTTACTTAATGCTTTTTCGTTTATGAGACCTTTTGTCTCTGCGGTTAAAGGGGTGTGAACAGTGATGATATCTGCATGTTCTAGAACTTCATCTAAGGAGCTATTTTGCACGCCTAATTTACTAGCTCTTTCGTTTGTTAAAAATGGATCAAACACCTGAACATTCATGCCAAATGCTTTCGATCGTTTAGCCAACTCGGTTCCGATTCTACCCATACCAAGAATACCTAATGTTTTTCCATATAGTTCATTTCCAACAAATTCATTTCTTTTCCATTCTAGGTTTTTAACAGATTGATGGGCTTGAGGAATATTTCTCATTAGTGCAGCCATCATAGCAAAGGTATGCTCAGCGGTAGAAATCGTATTGCCATCAGGAGCATTAACAACGATAACTCCGCGCTTCGTTGCTGCATTAACATCAATATTATCAACACCGACTCCTGCTCGAGCAACAATTTTTAACTGAGGCATTTTTTCAAATAATTCTTCGGTTACTTTAGTAGCACTTCTTACTAAAAGAGCATCTATTTTTTCAAGCTCCACCTCAGGATCAGTCACTTTTTTCTCAATGATTACAGCATCTTTATACTCTAACAGGGGCTGTAATCCCTCTGCATTAATTGCATCAGCTACCAATATCTGATACATAAAAAAATCACCCACCCAATAACATCAATTTTCTGACTATTTTACATTAACGAACATTTATATGTCAATTGCAAAAAAATGTTCAGATTTTATGTAAGCGCTTTAAGTTGAATCGTTATAAAACCTTACCGATTTTGTTAAAATTTTTTTGCTGGGAAGTGCTTATATAAAGCAAAAAAAACAGACTAGAAATGTCAGGGGTTGAAAGTGTTGAAGGGGGCATAGAGAACTTTTTCTCTTTACTAAATTGTAGTATGGGTGAGTTCTACTTCAAGTGTTTACCAACGGGGATGGTAATTCAAGAAAAAGACAAACTGCCTGTTTTACAACAATCAGTTCCTCTAGTGGGGATTTACGGAGCCTTTTGGGAAGAATTAGAGGTGAATTTCTCCTTCGACATAAGCTGTTGCTGGGGCTAGTCGGAACTCCTAGTTAAACGCAAATCAAGTGTGTGATATTGGCCTTTTTCGTGTTATGAAAGACATTTCTCTAAAACTTTAGAAGAAATTGTCCTTCATCCATGCTATGAAAGACATTTTTTTGAACTCTTAGAAGAAATTATCCTTCATTACATTATTGAAAAAGACAGTAAAGAAAATCGTGAAACCCGAGTTTCTTCACTGTCTACGTCTCAAATTATGCTCTGCTATTAAAGATATCTGTCAGCACTGGAACGATTTGTTTTTTACGTGATACTACCCCTTTTAAAACAGCAGTATTTTGATTAAGCGTCACTTCATATGCCTCTTCAACGGCATTTGTTGAATTCCCTAGCGCAATGGCAGTAGAATCATTGTTTAGAATATCCGTTACAACAAATAGGAATAAATCTAGGTTTTTTTCTGCAATGATTTTGTTAAGAGCTTCTTCGATTTCTGTTTGTTTTGATAGTACATCATTTACATCTACTGCGTTTACTTGAGCAATTTCTACCTTTTTTGTTCCCATTTGGAACTCTTTGGCATCTAGTGAAATCAACTGTTCAATCGTTTTATCACTTAAATCAGCTCCAGCCTTTAGCATTTCTAGTCCATACTGATCAGCGTCTACTCCCGCAATTTCAGCTAACTCCTTAGCTGCAGCTACATCTTGCTCTGTACAAGTAGGTGATTTAAATAGTAGTGAATCTGAAATGATAGCCGATAACATTAAACCAGCAATATTCTTAGGAACTTCGATTCCATGTTCTTTGTAAAGTTTATTTAGAATGGTTGCTGTACAACCAACTGGCTCTGCGCGATAGTATAGTGGGTCACTAGTTTCAAAATTAGCAATTCGGTGGTGATCAATAACCTCTAACACTTTTACTTGATCAAGGTCATTAGCACTTTGTTGGCGCTCGTTGTGATCCACCAAAATAACGCTATTTACTTCACTAGAAACAGCTTCAACTAAACGAGGAACTTCAGCACCGAATGTTTCTAATGCATATTTGGTTTCCCCGTTGATTTCCCCTAGTCGAATAGCTTCTGAATCTAGACCTAATTTGTTTTTTAGTTCAGAATACGCAATGGCTGAACAAATTGAATCTGTGTCAGGGTTTTTATGTCCAAAAACAAGTACTTTTTCCATGATAATCTCCTTTGAAAATTGAAATATGTATCGTTTTGAATGTTGATAATTTCCTCTATTAATTTACCATAAAACAGACTCAAACCTCAAAAAAAAATCAGTAGCAATTCAACTTCTTTAAAAAAATTGATTTATAAGATATAATAAATCTGAAAAATAAAAATTGGTCTATCTTCGGGGCAGGGTGAAATTCCCGACCGGCGGTGATGAGAAGTTCTTCTCTAAGCCCGCGAGCCTGTTTGTTGGGCAGGATTTGGTGCGATTCCAAAGCCGACAGTAAAGTCTGGATGGGAGAAGGTGGAGGTTCTGCAGGCGTTCAAAAAAATATTTGTTGAACGTTTATTCAAGCGTGCCTTTGTAAACACTCCCTCAAGATGAAAACTTGAGGGTTTTTTAATTGAGTTATTTAGTTACTTAATTAATATTCAAGGTGCCTGATTTTTGCTGAACTTTTCTTCTTAAGGAGATATGGTCCTAAAAAGGAGAGAGGAAAACATGAAAACCCTTAACACAAGAGCTTTAGTAACAGTTGGGATGCTTAGCAGTTTGTCTTACATTTTAATGCTATTAAACTTCCCAATCCCACCATTTCCACAGTTTCTTATGATTGATTTTAGTGACCTTCCTGCATTGGTGGCTGCTTTAATATTTGGACCTGCGGCGGGAATTCTAGTGGAATTAATAAAAAATGTATTGGATTACTTTATGACAGGAAGTGCTACAGGTGTCCCTGTAGGTCATATTGCTAATTTTATAGCTGGAGTTCTATTTGTTGTTCCTACTTACTACGCGTATCAGAAACTGAAAACGAATAAGGGAATGACGTTTGCATTAATTATCGGTACAGTTACAATGGCTATCTTAATGAGTGTTCTAAACTACTTTGCTATTCTTCCAGCCTATACATTTTTCCTGAATGCACCAGCTATGTCTGCCGTTGAAACTAGACAGCTAATCGTAACGGCTATCTTACCGTTTAATATAGTCAAAGGAATTCTGATTTCAGTAGTCTTCTTGTTACTATTTACTAGAATGAATACTTGGATTGTTAAGCAAGAAACATACAAGAGTGCGTAATGCTGTTTTCAAAAAAAAGAAGAATCACTCATTCAAAATGGGTGATTCTCTTTTTTTGTAATTGGTGACCTATTTAGACTAAGTTTTTCTTCATTTATTCAACGACGAGAAAAGCAAACTCCTAGAAAAAACAAAAAATCCCCTTTATGAGGGGATCCTTCAGTATTCTCTATTCAAACTTTAATGCGTCACCATCAAATGATTCGTCAGCAACTTTGATAGAATCAGTTGGGCAACCTTCGAAAGCGTCCATCATATCATCAATTAGTACATCAGGAATTTCAACGATCCCTTGGTTGTCGTCAAGTGTTACGAATGCAATACCTTCATCATCGTAATCATAAATATCTGGTGCAGCTGCTCCGCAAGCACCACATGCGATGCATGTTTCTTTGTCTACAATCGTGTATTTTGCCATGTGAAAAACCTCCCAAAAAATTAAACATTTGTCTTTATAGCATTCCATTATTTCGTGGAAACGCATCCCTCATTTCTTATTGTAAATCTCAATCAACAACTTTTCAATAGAAAAAGTATTGAGAATGCTTATCACACAAGGGTTTTCGCTAAATCAAGAATAAAATAGTGTTCAAATAACAATCATGAATGTTTCATGATAAAATAAGGGTATGTTTTTTGTTTTCCTACAATATTATTACCTTCAGTGTATTAAATATAACAACTTTAAGGTCAGGAGGGAAAAAGGTGGGTATTATTTTACATAAAGTGCTTCTTTACTGTCTGTATAAAATAGAAGGGGAGAGATCCATCTATTCCATTTACCACCTATTAAACGGTAAAAAGTCCTCTCAAACGATCCAGGATGCTCACCTTTTTCAACTTTCTCCCTTTTTTAATACGTACCGTCAAGTAACTAGAAATGACCTTGATGAATTCATTAAGGAGTCTGTACAGGACCAACTATTAATTAAAAGCAATGAACATCACTATATACTCTCTGAAAAGGGCATGGAACTAATTAGGAATCTTTTTACACAATACCCCTTTTTAGAACATTTAAACGGCTGGCAGTATCAAGGCAGTGAACGATTTTGGGAAAGATTGTCCCTATTTGTTCAGGTGGCTTCTAATCTTGCACATAGTGAAACAAACTACTTTCCTATTCAGAGAAATAAACAGGTCCAGCTTTGGATGAAGAATTTTTTAGTTCATACTGATATCAATCGAAAAGAGCTATCTCAGAGACTGTACGATGAATTGGTATTTTGTTTTAACAAAAAAAATGCAATAGACCCATCTGTATTAGTGGTTAGGTTAACAGGGTATAACACGATAGGTCGTACGAAAGAGCAGGCTTGTGAAGTATTGGATATGGAATACAGTTTATATCATTTTCAATTACTGAGCTTATTACATGATATGCAAAAGTGCATTCATGGAAATAAAACTAAATTACCAATTCTTAGTTCAATGGTTGAGGATTTACAGGATGACGTACCGCTTACACATTCAACAAAAAGAACTTATGAATTGATTAGTAGAGGATATACAGTAGAACAAATTGCCATCATGCGTAGATTAAAGAAAAATACGATAGAAGACCATATTGTTGAACTTGCCCTTAATATTAAGGAGTTTGATATTGAGCCTTATGTAGATGGAAATAAACAGGAGAAAATCTTAGAGGCTGCTAAAAAGGTCCCGTCAAAACAATTGAGGTATATTCGTGAATACGTTAAAGAAGCGGATTACTTTGAAATTCGCTTAGTTATAGCAAAAAGTGGAGATGGAAAATGAAAATAGAAGAGGTACTTTACAATCATTTTAAATTTCGAACTTTTAAGCTTGGTCAGAAGGAAATCATTTCCTCTATACTAGATGGTCAGCATACGATGGCCATGCTTCCAACAGGGACCGGAAAATCTCTTTGTTACCAACTACCAGGATATTTACTAAAAGGACAAGTAATCATTGTTTCACCTCTTTTATCATTGATGCAGGACCAGGTTGAGCAAATGAAAATAAGAGGAGAAAAAAGGGTTGTTGCCATTAATTCCTTTTTAAGCTGGCCTGATAAAAGGCAAATTCTTAACAACCTGAATAACTATAAATTTATATATATTTCTCCTGAAATGCTAGGGTTAGATCATGTGTTGGATAGGCTCAAACGTCTTAAAATTGGTTTATTTGTAATTGATGAAGCCCATTGTATCTCTCAATGGGGATTTGATTTTAGACCAGAATATAGGAAATTAGGAGCTATCAGGGAAAAGGTGGGCAATCCATTAACATTAGCTTTAACTGCGACAGCCACATCAGATGTTGTCAGAGATATTGTGAGTTCGCTTCATCTAGAAGATTGGAAAGAACATATCTTCTCTGTAGATCGCCCAAATATCTCAATGAAAGTTGAAACCCTGAACGAAGTCCTGGATAAACAGAGAAGAGTTGTTGAACTAGTCGAATATCTACAAGGGCCGGGAATCATCTACTTTTCTAGTAAAAAGTTAGCTGAAGAAACAGCGGAGTTATTAAAGTCTAATGGAAATAGAAAAGTAATGGCCTACCATGGTGGTTTAGAACAGGAAAGCAGGATTCTAATTCAACAGCAATTTTTAAAGGGTGAATTAGATGTTATTTGTGCTACCAGTGCATTTGGAATGGGGATAAACAAAGAAGACGTTCGGTTCGTTATTCATTACCACATGCCACTACAGATTGAATCCTATCTCCAGGAGATCGGAAGGGCTGGAAGAGATGGAGAGGCTAGTGTTGCCATTCTCTTATATGTTCCTGGTGATGAACAGCTTCCTCTTCAGTTAATCGACAATGAATTGCCTTCTGAAGCCCAAATTGACTGGTTATTTGAATGGATGGGTGAACATGGACATTCCATGCTTGCGCAGTCTGAAGCAGACATACGGTCGTTAGCTGGTTTTACAGATACCCAATGGCGATTAATTTTTGACTATATCATAAATCTTGATTTGGATCAGACCAGTTTAAAAGAGGGTCTTAATAACTTTAAAATCTTCATTCAAAATAGAAATACCATTAAGCGGAAAAAAATTGCAGAGGTAAAAAATTGGACACAATCTACTGAATGTCGAAGAGAAAAAATCTTGAAATATTTTGACGAACAGAAGAAAATGGAGATAACCAATTGCTGTGATAGATGTGGGATTCAGTTTGAACAATATAACAAAAGAGAGAAACTAGATCAGGAACCCTCATTTCAATTTCATTGGAAAGATTACTTATCGGCTATTCTTAAGAAGTAATGTAAGTTAGTGTGTATGAGGCTACCAGCATAGATTTGGCAGAACCAATAAAATAAGAGAGCGCAAATATGAAGAATAAATACAGTGACTTAATTAATGACCTTAGCGATCGTGAGCTAATTTTCCACCTTATGGCCACACAAATTTTGTTAGTGGTTATATCTTTTATTCTTGGAATTTTTCTATTCGAAAGTTTTACAGAATTTGATAGTCTTTTTGTTTGGACAGACCCTACCATCTTATATGTTGGAGGACTAGCTGGACTACTGGTAGTGCTTTTAGATATAGGTCTAATGAGAATTCTTCCAAAATCTTATTATGATGATGGTGGGTTGAATAAGAAACTGTTTGCAAACAAAAGTATTTTACAAATTGCTTTAATTTCGATAATGGTTGCAACGACAGAAGAGATTTTGTTTAGGGGAGTACTACAAACCCACTTTGGCTTGTTCGTATCTAGCATTATTTTTGCACTCATTCATTACAGGTACCTGTTTAATTGGTTTTTATTTACTAATATTATCGTGTTAAGTTTCTTTATTGGTTATATTTATCTATTAACAGGGAACCTACTTGTGACCATTTTTATGCATTTCGTTATAGATTTCTTACTTGGTATAGTGATTAAGTTCTCTAACAAAAAGAAGCTTGATGAACAGGAAGTGATAGAACATGAATAACGATGAACAAAATCGAGATCAAGCAGAACGATTGAGGAATAAGATTGAACAAATAAAGGAGAAACCTAGGTCTTCAAGAGCATCCAAAAAGCTTCCGCCACGTAGCGAAGTTCATAACCAAAAGCGTAAGAAAACAAAGTGGAAATTAAAATATCCAATCATTCGTCTCCTAGTTTTATTCTTTATTCTATTGCCAATCATCATTTTTAGTATCTATACCTATAATGAAAAACAGAGATTAGGTGCTGACAATATTGTGAATAGTGATACTGGTGGATACGAACGTGTCGATATAGAAATAGACGAAGAGGCTGAAAGCAATGGTGAAGAGGAAACAAATAAGGAAACGGAAGAAATAGAGGAAACAGAATCAAATAAACAAACTGAAGTTGAAAAAATTGATACAACTACGGAAGAACAGGAAGGAACCACATCCCAAACTAATTCTGGTTCATCTACTGATGATACGAGTAAAAATGAAGAGAGTAAGGACAACCTTGCTGCTGAAGAAAAAGTAATTCATCACAGAGTACAAGCAAACGAAACGCTTTTTAGAATCGCAATGAAATACTATAATTCTCAAGCAGGTGTGGAGATTATAAAAAAAGCAAATCATCTTCAAGGAAATGAAATTCAAGCAGGGCAAGTCCTTGTTATTCCTATAAAAAATTAAAAACGACCTTTTATGGTCGTTTTTTTATCTTTTTAAAAGGGTTGTACATATATACAGGGACATGCTCATAAATTTTATTATGGATATCTGAATTGAAGTTTAAGGAAAAGGTGTTGAATGATAAATGGAATCAGCCATTATTTTACTTGATGACCGAACCGATCAAGCAACGAAACAAATGTTAAATAAAGTAGTCGAGAAGAAAAGAAAGTTTGATACATTCAAATACAGACATCTACTTGCCATGTGGGCCACTGTGTTTACTTCTTTTATATACTTTTATTATATCTACAAAACTGTCATGATTCCTTACTCCTATTCTTTTGCCTCTATGTTCTCTGCCTATGTAAATAACTCGATTAATTTCTATATGATTGTCTTTGTTGTTGGACTGTATGGATTAATGAATTTGTTAAGGGAGAAACGGGAAAAATTCGAGAAGGAATATCATGCATTAAGATGTGAAATCATTGATAAGAGTAAAGATTTGTGGAAACAAGAGGAGCAATGGAAAAACCGACATCTTGTGTTTGAAATGATGAAGAAGAATTATGATATTAACTTGTATCATGAAAATAAATGAGTCGTACCATAAAAACGGACCTCTAGGGTGAGCCTAAAGGTCCAAGAATTAAGTATATGATTAGAAAAACTTTTTCTTGTCTCTTTCTTCCTTGAGAATCTCTACTGCTTCCCTAAATCGTTGAGAATGAATTATCTCTCTCTCTCTTAGAAATCTTAAACCATCATTTAAATCAGGATCGTCACTCATATTTATAATCCACTGGTAGGTTGCTCTTGCTTTTTCTTCAGCGGCAATATCCTCGTATAAATCAGTTATTGGATCTCCTTTTGCTTGAATATATTCAGCAGTAAAGGGATTCCCTGCTGCATTATGGTAGAACAATGCGCTGTCATGATTCACATAGTGAGGCGCTAACCCCGCTTCTTTTAGCTGTTCAGGAGTAGCATCTTTTGTTAGTTTATAAATCATCGTTGCGATCATTTCTAAATGTGCAAATTCCTCTGTACCAATATCCGTCAATAAACCAATCACTTTATCAGGAATGGTATAACGCTGGTTTAAATATCTAAGGGCTGCTGCTAATTCACCGTCTGCACCACCATATTGCTCAATTAAGTATTTAGCTAGTCTAGGATTACATGTACTTACTTTTACGGGGTATTGTAATTTCTTCTCATAAACCCACATACTCTTTTTATCCCTCCTGAATTCTTGAATTTCAGTTCTTCTGGATGTTTATCGTAAGAAGTAATTTAGGGACATGAGCAAAGTGATTTTATACTTGCCATGGCCATGGTGCGTCATCCCAGTTCCATGGGTAACCTGAATAACTATGACCGTATTGCATTAATGGACCATAGATTGGTTCAATTGCTTTTACAAGCTTTTTGCGTTCCTTAGCATAGTGATTAAATTGTTTAATTGCTTCCAAATCTTCATTGTGGGTATCTAAATATAGAGTTAACTCTACAAGAACAAAATCAACTGCTTGTAGCTGTTCCATTAGGGTATAAAACTCAGGTGGTAATTGTTTTTTCACGTAGGATACCCCCCTTTTGTCTTTTCGTATGGATTGTAATAAGGGTCATAAAAGGGTTTCCATAAGGTTCCTTTTTTGAGTGCTTCCATTGGAGGGAACTGCGGTAAGTTTGGCGGTTGAAATCCAATATATAAATGTGGGGGAGTAGAATATGTCTTAGTTTGAATGGGTTTGCAAGGATCGTATGGACTTATATAAGGATGGTAAACCTTCTTAGGTGTATTCATGAAAGTCCTCCTTTCTGTACGTCATTACAAACGTATGTCGGAGTTGTAAAAAACATGTCACATTATTACTGTTTAATAGGAGGATTTTAATATCTAATTGTGGAATATTTATGTATAGCTTGATTCTAACTATGAGGTGATTAGCATGTTTGTAAAAGGCATTATGATTCCAAAGCACAAGTGTTACACGATTGAGCAGGATCAATCTTTAGCTACAGCTTTAGAAAAATTAGATGCTCATAAGGTAGACGCTCTACCTGTACTTGATGACAAGCAATATGTTGGGATTGTTACGAAGTATGGAATTTACGAAAGTTATTTCACGTCGAACCTTTCGAAGGACGAGTTTCTTCAGAATACGACAGTTTCAGAAGTGGCGACTCATCAAGAGAAATTCTTAGAAGGTAATGAGATATTTGAAAAAACATTATTAGATTTGAAGGACTTCCCTCTACTTGCTGTTGTAGATGAAAATCGTAAATTCTTAGGTGTAGTAACACGCTTTGATGTTCTAGATCAATTCCAATCAGCATTTGGAACTCATCGTTCGGGAATTCGTATTGCCTTTACTTCCGTAGAAACAGAAGGAAGAATTGCACGTCTCGCAGAAATTGCTCATCATTTCCATGAACATATTATTTCTCTAGTAACGTTTGATGAAACGGATAAATTAGTTCGTCGAATCGTAATGAAGGTAGAGAAGAATGATAATTTTGATAAGTTTATTAAAAAGCTAGAACAATCTGGATTCCGTATTCTAGATATTCACGAAGATTAATATGAGTAACACAAGCCTTTTTTAAAAGGTTTATTCTAAAAGAGTGAAAGTATCCAAGCCCCTCTCATACATTGGTATGGGAGGGATTTTTAATGTTTAAAAAAATAATAAAATTAATGATCGGCTTTTTTTGTGGTTATTTTTATATAAAGTGGATGCCCATTTCATTCCCTTTCACCTTGTCTGATTTAATCGTTGAATATGTATTAAATCCTATCGAGTTTTTTGCGGCAACCATGGTTTTTTTTATTGGATTTATTGTTAATGCAGAACTGATACGAGGAGGAGTTGAACAAACCGTATTGCTCATTCATAAAAAGAAAATTCAACTAGTAGAGTTCCTTACAGCATCATTCGTTCTACTAAGTTTTATTATTTTATTCTATACAGCTATTTGGCAAACACTTGCTTTTTTTAGTTTTTCTCTAATATATGGTATTATTTCAGTAGATTTCAAAAAGCTTAAGTTTGTTGAAGCAACAGAAAAGTAAAAAAATAAGTAAGTGTAAATCAACAGCTGATGAACGAGTGATAGGGCTAGACTCTTCATTTGCCTTTTATAAAGTTCTGCACTAACAGGAGGATTTATGGGATATGCTTTAGTGCTTTTAGTAGGCGTTTGTATCGCTTTTTTCTTTTATATGTACAAAGAAGCTTTTGCCGACCGAGTTTTGAATCAGGAAATTACATTTCCTAATTTTCCGGAGAGTTTTGAAAAAGTTACTATCTTTTTTATCTCAGATATACACAAGAGAAAAATTACATCGCGCATTATCGATGATGTTAAAGGAAAAGCCGATATGGTGGTAATTGGCGGGGATCTATTAGAAAAAGGGGTACCCATTGAACAAGTTAAGGAAAATATAGAAAAATTAAAAACTGTAGGTCCTGTTTATTTTGTGTGGGGAAACAACGACTATGAAATCGACTTTCGATTATTAGATGTAACTTTGCAACAGTGTGGAGTAAAGATACTTGATAATACAGCGGTTTCCTTCGAATCACAGAAAGGGGATCGCTTTATACTTTTAGGCGTTGATGACATGAATCTAAAGAGGGACCGTTTAGATTTAGCGCTCTCTGATGCAGGAAAAGAAGGGTTTAGGGTACTTGTAAGCCATAACCCAAAAATAACGGTTAAAATAAAACCAGAGGATAACATCTCTTTAGTACTAAGCGGTCATACCCACGGGGGCCAAATACATATCTTTGGTTATAGTCCCTATGAAAAAGGGCGAATTAAAAAGGTAGTCAATACTAACACGACTATTTTAATAAGCAATGGGTATGGAACAACTGCTTTACCTTTAAGACTAGGGGCTAAATCGGAAACCCACCTTTTAACCATTAGGAAAGGATAAATCATTTTACTTCTTATAGCCGTAGGGAGGGTTATTATGTCAAATGGAGAAGGTAAATATAATATAAAAGCTGTTTCAAAAATGCTGGGAATACAGGCTGGTACGTTAAGAGCTTGGGAAAGACGTTACCAAATGGTTGCCCCGACGAGAAATGAATCAGGTCACAGGTTGTACACAGAAGAGCATGTGAAGATCTTACGATTTTTGATTTCTAAAGTAAATGAGGGATTTACGATCAGTCAAGCTGTGTCCCTCCTGGAAAATAACGAATTAGGTATAGCCCCAAGACAGTATGCATTGGAAAGTAATCAAGCATCAGAACTCTCGGACAAGCTATTACAGGCTTTATTAAACTTTGATGAAACGAAATCCCATGATCTTATTAGTGAAGCATTTAGCCTATATACAATTGATAAGGTTGTAGTAGAAATTTTAGGGGATATCTTAATTAGAATTGGTGAGCTATGGGAAAAAGGAAAAATTACAACTGCCCATGAACATTACGCAACAGCTATTTTACGTTCAAGAATCGGATCAATTTTTCATTCCTTCCCTAACAACTCCTTTTTGCCTAAAGTGATTGCAGTATGTGGTCCTGGTGAACGTCACGAATTAGGACTTTTAATATTCACTTTATTTTTACGGAGAAAAGGTTTTGATGTCATTTATTTAGGGGCTAGCATCGAAGAGAATGATTTATATGAAGTAATAAAGATTGTTAAACCGAAATTTTTATTTTTCTCTGTAACGATGAAGGAACACGTAGGAGACACCCTTGACATATCCCACAAACTATTGGAAGTGTTTAATGAACTGAAAATTGGAGTGGGTGGACATGCGATGGATAAACTTACCGAGAGGGAAAAGGAAGAACACAGTTCCTTATTATTAGGGTCTACGAAATTAGAGTGGGAGCAGTGGTTGAAAGTACGGCTCTAGAAAAGAATGTTTTAAGGGCTCATTGAGCTCAATAATCAGGAACCAAGCCTTAATATGATTTGTTCATGTATAGACGACTCACCAACTTTGAAATCTTTCATACACTATTGCAAGAGTTGTTCATGGCAGGGGGCATGGTTATGCGCTTGGAACGATTAACATACAATAAAATTAAAATCTTTCTTACCACAGATGATTTGTCTGAACGTGGCTTAACGAAAGATGATATATGGAAGGATTCTTTAAAATGGCATCAACTCTTTCATGAGATGCTTGAAGAGGCAAGTGAAGAATTCGGTGTAGAAATTCAAGGATCGGTTGCAGTCGAAATTTTTTCCATGCACACCCAAGGAATGATTATGATTGTAACAATGGAAGAACAAGGTGAGGAAGAAGAAACTTTTAGTGACGGTTTCATTGATATGCAGGTTACTGTTGATGAAAAAGAGGAAATCGTATTTCAATTTGATGATATTGAAGAGGTCATCCAACTATCCAAACGGCTAAATTCTTTTCATTTCACAGGCGGTAGCTTATATGAAATGAACAACATGTATTATTTACTTATTACAGAGGTTCCAACAAGGAAAGTCAACACTCTAACAGCAATTATTTCAGAGTACGGAGCTATTTCTATTGAAAGTATCCATCGGATAGAGGAGTATGGAAATAGAATTTTAAATCAAGATGCTGTAAAGACTCTTGTTCATTATTTCAAATAATGAGCAGGAGTCTTTAGTTTTATCTTTGTAAGTGCCCATAAAATCATACATACTTTCATGAATCCCTCCATAACTATGGTACGAATGGGAAAATTAACAGTTATAAGAAATAATAGAAATTATCTTAATTTTTATCTACATAAATGATATTGAACTAGATAGGGAAAAACAAATACAAAGAACTCAATTCATTTTTGTAAAATAACATTAATTAAAAGAAAATATGTTTAGAAAAAAAGGGCTAAAAACAAGTTTTCTTTTGTTAACAATCGGGAAATTGAATAAGTGAATATACTGAAAATTCCCTTAAATAACAACAATGTTAACGGTTTCATAAAATAATCAAAAATTGGCGAAAAGTTGATTTTTCTTCTTGCATAAATTAAACAAAAGTGTATACTTGTGTCTTGAAAGCGGACAACATTCGCAAGTGATTTTTTTAGGAGGTTTATAAATGGTAGCCGAGAAAGGTACTGAAAATATAAATCATGACAAACTGGACGTTTTAAAATCAACTCAAACTGTCATCCACAAAGCTTTAGAAAAGCTTGGATATCCGGAAGAGGTTTTTGAGCTTTTAAAAGAACCAATCCGAATGATGACAGTGAAAATCCCTGTCCGAATGGATGATGGATCTGTTAAAGTTTTTACTGGCTACCGGGCTCAACACAATGATGCGGTTGGTCCAACAAAGGGCGGAATTCGTTTTCATCCAGGTGTAACAGAAAAAGAGGTAAAAGCTCTTTCCATCTGGATGAGTTTAAAATGTGGGATTGTAGATTTACCTTACGGTGGAGGAAAGGGTGGAATTGTTTGTGATCCTAGAGATATGTCTTTCCGTGAACTTGAAAGATTAAGTCGTGGCTACGTACGTGCAATCAGCCAAATTGTAGGACCAACAAAAGACATTCCGGCACCTGATGTATTTACAAATTCACAAATTATGGCTTGGATGATGGATGAGTATAGCAGAATAGATGAATTCAACTCACCAGGTTTTATTACAGGTAAACCTCTAGTTTTGGGTGGTTCTCACGGTCGTGAGTCTGCAACGGCCAAAGGGGTAACCATTTGTATTAGAGAAGCAGCTAAGAAAAAGGGCATTAATATAGAAGGTGCTCGAGTAGTCGTTCAAGGCTTTGGTAATGCGGGTAGTTATTTATCTAAGTTCATGCATGATGCAGGAGCAAAGGTTGTTGGAATCTCTGATGCATATGGTGGACTATATGATCCGAACGGGTTAGACATTGATTACTTATTAGATCGTCGTGACAGTTTTGGGACTGTAACAAAACTGTTCAACAACACGATTACAAATAAAGAGTTATTGGAACTTGACTGTGATATTTTAGTTCCGGCGGCAATTGAAAACCAAATAACAGAAGAAAATGCTCATAATATTCGTGCTAGTATTGTTGTTGAGGCTGCTAACGGACCAACAACATTAGAAGCAACACAAATTCTAAGTGATCGTGGAATCTTACTAGTACCAGATGTATTAGCATCTGCCGGTGGAGTTACAGTGTCATACTTCGAGTGGGTTCAAAATAATCAGGGTTATTATTGGACAGAGGAAGAAGTTGAGGAAAAACTTGAAAAAGTAATGGTTAAATCCTTCAACAATATTTATGACACCGCTGAAACTCGCCGTGTTGATATGCGTTTAGCAGCTTACATGGTTGGTGTTCGTAAAATGGCTGAAGCTTCAAGATTCCGTGGTTGGATCTAAATAAAATTGTGATATTTATCAAATTGCTAAGCTTTCTTCGTTGAAACTAGTGTAAAAATCTCCTATCATTGAATGATGGGAGATTTTTTGTTTATGCTAGGAAATCATAAAATACTAGCGTGTGTATACCTCTAAGTTAATTATTCACGTCCAGCTCCAGCGCCCAGCGCCTAGTAAGCTTCCCCCTCCTAAGGGAGCTTGCGCTTTTGTTTATGAAATTTCTTTGTAGGAGTGACAAATTTGATAAAAGAAGAAGTCGTTATTGTTGGCGGAGGCCCGTGTGGTCTAGCTGCAGCAATTGCGTTAACAGATATCAATAAAAAGCCGCTAGTTATCGAAAAAGGAAACATTGTCAATGCGATCTATCATTATCCTACACACCAAACCTTTTTCAGCACTAGTGAAAAATTAGAAATAGGGGAAGTTCCCTTTATTACGGAAGAATATAAGCCAAAACGCAACCAGGCATTGGTTTATTATAGGGAAGTGGTAAAAAGGAAGAATTTGCGCGTTCATGCATTTGAACATGTAAATTCTGTTGAAAGGCAAGAAGATGGAAAATTTATTGTTAGGACATCCAAGAATATTTACCTTACACCTTATGTTGTCATTGCAACAGGATATTACGATCATCCCAACCTCATGGGAGTACCTGGTGAGAACTTGCCTAAAGTGTCGCACTACTTTAAAGAGGCCCATCCATATTTTGATAAAGATGTTGTAGTTGTAGGAGGAAAAAACTCTAGTGTAGATGCGACCATTGAGTTAGTAAAAGCGGGTGCAAGGGTTACTGTTATTTACCGAGGACAAGAATATTCGCCAAGCATAAAGCCTTGGATCCTCCCAGAATTCCACTCGCTTGTAAAAAATGGCATTGTTAAAATGGAATTTAAATCAGTTATAAAGGAAATTCAAGAAGACTGTGTGATTTATGAAAAAGAAGGAAAGTCGCTATCAATTTCCAATGATTTTGTTTTTGCGATGACAGGTTATCATCCGGATCACAGCTTTCTAACAAAAATGGGTATTAATATTGATGCTGAGAGCGGAAGGCCTATTTTTAACCTAGAAACAATGGAAACAAACGTTAAAGGAATTTTCATAGCAGGTGTTATTGCTGCAGGTAACAATGCAAATGAAATCTTCATCGAAAATGGCCGTTTCCATGGTGGTCTAATAGCAAAGAGTTTAATGGAGCGCGAGAATGAAAAGGACTGAATCAATGATGATCAGTCCTTAAATTTATTAAACTTGAAACATGGCTTCAATTTTTTCTGTCTGGTCGGTTGTCATTAACCCAATGAGTAATTTTAATCGAGCTTTTTGACCATTTAAGCCGTTTGAAAAAATCACACCTAAATCTTTTAGATGTTTTCCGCCACCCTCATACCCATAGATATCCTGTACGATGCCATTAAAACATCTGGACACCATTACAACAGGAATTTTATTTTGAATTAGTGCCGATATTCCTTCAACGGACTTAGGCGGCAAATTACCTTGTCCAAGTGCCTCAATCACAACGCCATCCATTTGTAATTCCTTAATGGCCATTAATAATGAAGAATCCATCCCTGCGTGTGCTTTTATAAGAACTACTTTTTTAGACACGTCTGTTATATCATAGCATTCACGGTTAGTTGGCGCATGATGGAAAAAGACTCCTCTCTTTGTAACAATCCCGATTGGTCCATATTGCGGACTTTGAAAAGTAGAAACGTTGCTAGTATGCGTTTTTGTTACGTTTTTGGCTGTGTGCACTTCATCGTTAAGAACAACAAGGACTCCTTTGTTTTGAGCTTCTTCACTAGAAGCAACTTTTATAGAAGAAATAAGATTGTATAACCCATCAGCTCCAATTTCGTTACTCGAACGCATGGCACCAGTAACGACGATTGGAATGTTGGTATTTACCGTAAGGTCCAAAAAGTAAGCAGTTTCTTCTAACGTATCTGTTCCATGGGTTATCACAACCCCTGACAATTCTTCTTCTCTTGTCTTCTTATCAATGATATTTTTTAATGTAAGCATCTCCGTGGGGGTAATGTGTGGAGATGGTAAATGAAAAGGTTCCTCAATGACAAGATCAGCAAGTTCTAACAAATCTCTTGTCTTTTCATTTAATGGATTTGTTTCTCCAGGCTTTACAGATCCGGTTGTAGTATCTTCACTCATAGAAATAGTTCCGCCAGTGTGAATTACAAGAATTTTCTTCTTCATATTTTCCTCCATATACAACTAAAGGTGAATGAATCTACATTTCAATATTTTTTCTTAACCTACATTAGGGAGTGTTTTCCAAATATTGATTATTTCATTTTCATTCTCTATATAACATGATACGATTAAGAAAAAGGATTGAAAAGAGGCCAGCTTATGTTGGGCATATTATCAGCCGGTATTGCACCCGGTTTAGCACTTCTTAGCTATTTTTATTTAAAGGATGAATATGGGCCTGAGCCGATTTCAATGGTCATGAAGGCCTTCATATACGGTGCTTTGCTAGTGTTTCCAATCATGTTTATTCAGTATGTAATTGAAGTGGAAAGCTTAGTTAGCTCTGATTTAATACACGCTTTTTTTTCTACTAGCCTTTTAGAAGAGTTTTTTAAATGGTTCGTTTTATTCTATACGGTGTATCAGCATGTAGATTTTGATGAGCCTTACGATGGAATCGTATATGGTGTTGCTGTTTCTCTTGGCTTTGCAACAGTAGAGAATATTTTTTATTTAGTAGCAAATGGACTTGAGCATGCCATCGGAAGGGCGGTACTACCAGTTTCTAGCCATGCTTTGTTCGGAGTAATCATGGGCTATTACCTAGGAAAAGGAAAGTTTAGTGTTTCTTCAAAAAGAAAATGGATTCTTCTTTCATTGTTACTTCCGTTTATTTTGCATGGAATTTATGATTTTATTTTAGTTTCTTTTCACTATTGGTTATTTGTAATCTTACCATTCATGATTTTTCTATGGTGGCTAGGTCTACGAAAAGTAAAAATTGCTAGGTCCTTAAGTGCAGAGAATGTCAAAAGTGATATAAATGTTTCAGACTCCCTTCATTTGTAAATGAAGGGTTTTTTGTTGTGTCGACATTCTCATGGAAGCCGAAAATTATTTTTACCCCTATATTTTGAATAAAAAACCAAGTACTACAAAAAATAGGCTTAATGTTAATAAGATTTACATCTGGGGGTTGCTAACAAATGAACAAGAAAATTTTATTAATGAAGGTACTAGTTATTCTTTCTGTCTCTATTTTACTTGTTCCTTTTAGTATGCAGGATGAGAGGGCGAATGCCTTTTCAAACCAGGTCATACAACATGGGGCAGTTGGGGACGATGTAATTGAATTACAATCACGTCTTCAGTATTTAGGCTTCTACAATGGGAAAATCGATGGTGTCTTTGGGTGGGGTACCTATTGGGCATTACGGAATTTTCAATATGAATTTGGATTGCCTATTGATGGATTAGCTGGTGCTGAGACAAAAGCAAAGTTAGTTAAAGCATCAAATTATAATAAGCAGTTTGTTAAAGAAAATATTAACAAAGGCAAGAACTTTACACACTATGGTGGTGTTGATTTAAATCAGCAAAAGGCACCAGCAAAAGGTGGTCAAGGGACGAACCAACAAGCTGCTCCAAAAGGAAACCAAAATGCACAGCAGCAAGCCACACCACAGCAACAAGCTGCACCACAGCAACAAGCACAAAAACCTTCTGCTACCAATGTACCGAACGGTTTTTCCCAAAATGATATTCAACTTATGTCAAATGCGGTTTATGGGGAAGCAAGGGGTGAGCCATACGTAGGGCAAGTAGCTGTTGCTGCAGTTATTTTGAATCGACTTGATAGTGCCACTTTTCCTAATACGGTCTCTGGGGTGATCTTCGAGCCTCGAGCATTCACGGCAGTTGCAGATGGTCAAATCTGGTTAACACCGAATGAAACAGCTAAAAAAGCAGTTTTAGACGCGATTAATGGTTGGGATCCAACCGGAAACGCAACCTATTATTTTAATCCTGATACAGCAACAAGTGCTTGGATTTGGTCAAGACCACAAATCAAGAAAATTGGAAAGCATATATTCTGTAACTAAGAGGTGAGGTAGATGCTTAGAAGTATCCTTATTGTAGTATTAACACTAGGAGTAGCTGGAACGGCATTCTGGGGTTACCAGGAGCATAGAGAAAAAAACGCAATTTTACTAAACGCGGAAAACAATTATCAAAGAGCCTTTCATGATTTATCTTTTCAGATGGACTTACTTAACGATAAGATTGGAACAACTCTAGCAATGAATTCGAGACAGTCATTGTCACCAACGTTAGCGGAAGTTTGGAAAATTACGTCTCAGGCTCATAACGATGTCGGACAATTACCATTAACCTTGTTACCATTTAATAAGACAGAAGAATTCCTATCTAAAATTGGAGATTTTAGTTACAGGACTGCTGTTAGAGACTTAGACAAAGAGCCTTTATCAGATAAAGAATATAACACACTTAAAGACCTATATAAGCAATCAGCTGATATTCAGAAGGAATTAAGAAGTGTACAACATAATGTCTTAGAAAATAATCTAAGATGGATGGATGTGGAAATGGCTTTAGCGTCGCAGGAAGAGCCATTAGATAATACCATTATCGATGGATTCCAGACGGTCGAAAAAACGGTAGAAAGCTACGGGGAAACTGATTTTGGACCTGGTATGGTGAGCTTGCAAAAAGATGATGCCAACTTCAAGTACTTAGATGGCGAAAAAATTTCAGAAAAAGAGGCAGCGAAAATAGCTAAAGAGTACACAGGCTTTGGAGAAAGTGCAAGAGTGAAAGTAACAGAGAATGGGAAAGGTTCAGACTATGGATTTTTTAGCGTCTCTGTTTTGAACAAAAAAACAAAGCAAGAAGCCAATATGGATATTACGAAAAAAGGTGGATATCCAATATGGTTTATCCTAAATAGGGATGTAAAAGACCAGAAGCTAAGTTTAAATGACGCTACAAATAAAGCCATAAAGTTTTTAAAGGATCATGACTTTAAGAACTTAGATCTATTTGAAAGCTCACAGTACGATAATGTGGGAGTATTTACTTTTGTTACAAATGAAAACGATGTAAGAATATATCCGGATGCAATCAATGTAAAAGTTGCGCTTGATAATGGGAACATCCTTGGCTTTTCGGCAGAAGATTACTTAAAATCACATCACACTAGAGAACTGCCAGAAGCGACTTTATCGCAAGAAGACGCTAGAAAAGAAATAAATCCAAATGTTAAAATCATGGAAAATAGACTTGCAGTCATTCTGAATGATTTGAACAACGAAGTACTATGCCATGAATTCCTAGGAACACTAGGAGACGACACGTATAGAATCTTTATTAATGCTGAGAGCGGTGTTGAAGAAAAAGTAGAGAAGCTACAAAACGCTGAACCATTATTTGAGGATGTTGTCTAATATATAACAACTAAGGAAGAGCTTTAAGCTCTTCCTTTCAGACTGTAGTCAAACTCGGTTAATTCTGGAGTTTGGCTGCAGTTTTTTTATTAAAATAAAGTTATATCTAAATAACCTTTTATATACGCTACGGGCGAGCACCGCCTACACCCCCGAAAGCAAGCACCTGGAACGGATATCAACTATTTCCCTGCAAGATTGTCCTTTGTTAACTTTATATACATAGTAAGTAGTCTTGGGATATAAATGAACCTTTGCTTGATGGCCTAACAATACCTTGCGCTTTTCTATTAGTCCGTGTCATAATTAAATGACAAGATTATCCTGTTCGGAAAAGGGAAAGTGTGATCAGCATGATAAAAATAGGTGACGTATTAATACTTGAACTGAAGTACTCAGATAAATTTGAAAAATACAAGTGCAAAGTAGTAGAACAAAAGAAGAACCAGCTGTATATTGACTATCCCATTAATACTACTACTGGGAAAACAGCGTTTCTTATTGATGGGACTCAACTAAAATGTTCTTTTGTTGCCAATGACGGATCTGTCTATTTATTTGAATCAGAAATTTTAGGTAGAGTAAAACAAAATATCCCCATGCTGTTGCTTTCTTATCCTGGGAAAGAACATCTAATCAAGATTCAGAGACGACAATACGTTCGTGTAGAAACTTCAGTCGATATTGCCATACATCCTACTAATTTTGAATTCAAACCGCTTGTAACCGTTACTGATGACATTAGTGCAGGTGGCGCCTCAGTAATCGCTTCCATTGATACGAAACTAAAGGGCGGGATAAGGATTACCTGTTGGATCGTCCTACCGATGCAAAATGGAGATTATCACTATTTAAAGCTTAACAGTAAAGTAGTAAGGGTAGCACCTTTAGATCAGACAAGAAGTAAGGTTTCAATTCAGTTCTTAGACATAAATCCAAATGAAAGACAGCTCCTATTGCGTTTTTGTTTTGATAGACAATTAATGATGAAGAAAAAAGGGATAGATATATAAGAATATTTTTCTTGGGCTTTTGCCATAATAGTAGCTAAAGTGGCTGTTATATGCAGGGCTTAATAGAAAAGTATTGGAGCTGAACCGATGAAAACATTCGAAAGAATATTAATTAAGGTTGTTATCATCCAATTCCTTTTCCTTTTATTTACCCAATTTTTTCTACATAAACTAAATGCTTTTCCAGAGTTGAAAGAAATCACTCAGTATGAAGGTGTAACAGAAAACAATTTTTCAGAGCTGCTAGAAACATTTAAAGGAAATTATTAATCGTTATCTACTAATAAAACTCGCATTGTGCGAGTTTTTTGCTGTATAAAAAAGGATTATGTCTTGAGGGGTATCTAGTTTCACTATGATACTTTTTTCGGAGTTAATATCGCCATCGCTTTTTTTATAATGGGTAGTATAAGTGCTATTACAGGACACAATCCATTCATAATGATGATAGAAAAAATAAAAATAAATAAGTTAATACTAATAGGAAAGTATTGGCGTATGATAAAATAGAGTGGGAATAGTAATATATAGAATTCCTTATTTTAAAAGACATCAAATGAAATGTACCAGGAGGCAGTATGAAAAAAATCTCTATTGCAATAGACGGGCCAGCGGCGGCAGGAAAGAGCACAGTAGCAAAAATAGTAGCTGAAAAACTATCATATATTTATATAGATACGGGTGCCATGTATAGAGCACTAACTTTAAAGGCATTGAACAGTGAAATTGATGTAAATGATGAACAAAAATTAATAGATATCTTGAACCATACTAATATTGAATTAAAGCATAGTCAAAATGGTCAGTTAGTCTATCTTGATAGTGAAAATGTCACGACAGAAATTCGAACTTCCCAAGTATCGAACAATGTGTCTTTTGTAGCAAAACATAAAGAAGTAAGAGAAGAAATGGTACGTCGCCAGCAAGAATTTGCTGTTGGTGGTGGTGTTGTGATGGATGGTCGTGATATCGGTACGCATGTTCTTCCTCATGCAGAAGTGAAAGTATTCTTGCTAGCTAGTGTGGAAGAGAGAGCTGAAAGAAGACATTTAGAAAATCTGCAAAAGGGATTTCCATCTGATTTGGAGAAATTAAAAGAGGAGATAGCTCTTAGGGATAAGATCGATTCCGAACGTGAAACTGCTCCCCTAAGGAAAGCTGATGATGCAATAGAAATAGATACCACTTCATTAAGCATTCAGGAAGTGGTAGAAAAAATAATGGCGTTAGCGGAAGAAAGGGTCGAATTGATTTGACGTTTTACTCGTTTGCAAGGTCTGTTGTTTACGGAGCTTTTAAACCCATTTATCGAATGGAAGTATTGGGGAAGGAACATTTTCCAAAAGAGGGTGGGGTTCTATTATGTGCGAATCACATTCATAATTTTGATCCACCAATGGTTGGGATTACGGCACCTCGTCCAGTTCATTTTATGGCAAAGGAAGAACTATTTAATGTCCCTGTACTAGGTAAAATAGTTCCTCATTTAAATGCATTTCCTGTAAAGAGGGGAATGAGCGATCGAGAAGCGTTGCGCAAAGGACTAAATGTATTAAAGGAAGGTCATGTACTTGGGCTTTTTCCTGAGGGAACTAGAAGTAAGACGGGTGAGCTAGGGAAAGGACTTGCTGGTGCAGGATTTTTCGCTCTCCGCACAGACGCACAAGTGGTTCCGTGTGCCATAATTGGTCCTTATAAAGCTTTTGGTAAGCTTCGTATCGTATACGGAAAACCAATTCCTATGGATGAACTTAGAAAAAATAAAGTATCAGCAGAAGAAACTACGGACGTTATTATGAATGAAATCAATAATCTGATTGTTAAGAATAAATAAACCTATTTGCTTGACAAAAGTTAGCTTTTGTAAGAAGTTTATAAAAAGAGATTTTATTATTGTTCTTTTTGCTTCATTCAATATGTGATTTATTACAAAATCACTTACTATAACCATATGGAAGTAGTCATTGGATTAAGGAGGAATACATATGTCTGAAGAAATGAACCAAGTTGAGGTAAAGAATTTTGAAATCGGTGACCAAGTAACTGGTCAAGTTACAAAAGTTGAAGAAAAGCAGGTAATAGTGAATATTGCAGATAGTAAGTTAGATGGAATTATTCCTATTAGTGAGCTTTCAAGCCTTCATATCGAAAAAGCGAGTGACATTGTTGCTGAAGGTGACGAATTAGATCTTGAGGTTCTGAAGGTGGAAGAAGACGCTCTTATCCTTTCTAAAAGAAAGGTAGATGCGCAAAAAGCTTGGGATGACTTAGTACAAAAGTTTGAAAACGGAGTCGTTTTTGACGCTGAAGTAAAAGATGTAGTAAAGGGTGGCTTAGTTGTTGATCTAGGTGTTAGAGGTTTCGTTCCTGCATCTTTAGTGGAAGCTCACTTTGTTGAAGACTTTTCCGACTATAAAGGCAAGACTTTGGCATTTAAAATTGTAGAATTAGATAAAGAGAAAAACCGACTTATTCTTTCGCATCGTGCAGTTGTAGAAGAACAAAAAGGAAAACAAAAGCAAGAGATTTTACAATCTATTGAAGTAGGTCAAACAATTGACGGAAAAGTTCAAAGACTAACTGACTTTGGAGCTTTTGTAGATATTGGAGGAATCGATGGCTTAGTTCATATTTCACAACTTTCCCATGACCACGTCGAGAGACCATCCGATGTTGTGGAGGAAGGTCAACAGGTAAAAGTAAAAGTATTAAGTGTTGATAGAGACAATGAAAGAATTTCTTTATCCATAAAAGACACTCTTCCAGGGCCTTGGGCTAATATTTCTGAAAAAGCGCCAAAAGGTAGTGTTCTAGAAGGTGTAGTCAAACGCCTTGTGTCATATGGAGCCTTTGTTGAATTATTCCCAGGTGTAGAAGGCTTAGTTCATATTTCTCAAATCTCACATAAGCATATTGGAACTCCACATGAAGTATTGAAAGAACAACAAACGGTTAAGGTAAAGGTTCTAGAAGTAAATGAACAAGACCAACGCCTATCTTTAAGTATTAAAGAGCTAGAAGAGAAGGAATCAGAAATTCCTGCTGACTACCAAATGCCAGAAGAATCTAAAGGATTCCAACTTGGTGAAATGATTGGCGATCAGTTAAAGAATCTAAAAAAATAATGGTGATATACTGTGACTAGATCAAAACGGAAATGGGATCATATACAATATGCTCTTTCAACAGGTCAAACGCGGCTTTCAGGTTTTGATGATATCACATTTGTCCACCAAAGCTTACCAGATGTATCAGTAGATCAGATACAGTTAGCTTCTCAAATTGGCGAACTTCAATTAAGTTCGCCAATTTTTATCAATGCTATGACTGGTGGTGGCGGTGAAAATACATATCAAATAAACCGAGATTTAGCTCAGGTAGCCTATAGGACCAATATTGCTATGGCAGTTGGATCTCAGATGTCAGCTCTCAAGGATCCAGAAGAGAGAAAAACTTATGAAATTGTTAGACAAGAAAATCCTACGGGAATTATCATTGGGAATCTTGGCAGTGAAGCTACCCCTGAACAGGCAAAAGCAGCGGTAGATATGATCTCAGCAGACGCACTTCAGATTCATTTAAATACAGTTCAAGAACTTACGATGCCTGAGGGAGACCGAAGTTTTGTCGGTGCTTTGAATAGGATAGATAAAATAGTTCAATCTCTAAACGTACCTGTTTTTGTTAAAGAGGTCGGGTTTGGTATGAGTAAGGAAACAGCAGTAAAGTTATCTTCTGTTGGGGTATCAGCTATAGACGTGGGCGGATTTGGGGGAACAAATTTTGCGAAGATAGAAAATGAAAGAAGGGATCGAACACTTTCGTTTTTCAATCAATGGGGAATCCCGACAGCGTGTTCTATTATAGAAGCAAAGGAAAGCCAAGCGGCCCTTTCCATTATTGGATCTGGTGGAATACAAACAAGTCTTGATATGTTAAAAGCTCTTTCGTTAGGGGCATCAGCAGTTGGTTTAGCAGGGTATTTTCTGAAAATCTTATTGAAAAGTGGAAAAGACTCTCTAGAAAATGAAATAAGTGAAATAAAAAATGAATTGATTATGATGATGACTGCTCTTGGTGCAACAGCGGTCTCTGATCTTCAAAAAGTACCTATTATCATCTCTGGTAATACACATCATTGGTTAAATGAACGAGGAATCCAAACGAGTAAGTATAGTCAAAGAAAAGCTCTCGATTAAATCGAGAGCTTTTTTTCGTGCAGGAAGACATTTGCCTTGTGTTTCGGACGAACTTTTTTTGAAGGAATCAGTTTTTATGATTTTTTCGATTAACTATATTTTCCGTCGTTTAGTGATCTTGCCTCATCTGGACCAGCTAATTTCGTAGCTCCTGGGTAATGAAGAGCTTGGTCACGGTCGGATTGCTGTACACGTCCGCTTTTTTGTAATTTCTTTTCTTGACGATCTTTTCCCATGAAAAACACCTCCTTACCTTAACATGATTCTTTGTCTTCTGTTGTATTCGTGTCGAGGAGTTGTTTTTTTGGGGTCTACAGTCGAAAGTTTATCCGTAAGAGATTAAAGTACATAAGCATTAGACATAATGGAAATGATAGGAGGTGTGACATGGAAGGGATCTTTTTCTATTGGTTATTTTGGCTATTTTGGATTTTAACCACATTTTTCGTTGGGAGACAGAAATCGTATCGTCTTAAGGTCTCCATATGGTTGCTTTTAGCACTTATTTTATCTTTACAGTCTTTTACTTTCATGTCATTTCAAATGTCATGGACAAGTCTTTTTATGTTGCTCACTTCTTATATGGTTATAGCAAGGCTAAAAAGAAGACAGTTAGCTTACTTCATCATTGTCTCTTTTATCGTAATGCTTTCATATACAAGTTTCATGCTATTTGAGCTGTTTGATCCTGTCTGGCTAATTATTGATAGAAAATGGTTATTAGCGCTACTGATAGCTTATCTTTCAGTCATGATCCAAAAAACACCGATATTGAGGACGTTAACAGCCATAACTGGATCTATTCATGGGGATCTGCTTTTTGCGTTTATTATTAATAAATTTTCTTTTCCTTATTACATTGGATCCTTCGCATTTTTAGATGTCATTGCCTTGGTTGTGGCCTTAATTTTAGCCTGGAGTGGCCTTGAAAAGATGGCAATATATTTTGAATATCACATTAATCATCTAGAAAGGGAGAAACAAAAACAATCATGAGTGAATACACATACCCGATATTATTTGGATTATTAGTAGGGACATTAACAAGAATCTATATGCTTCGAACGGATTATCGACAATACCCAACCTATTTGCATGGAAAGATTATTCATGTTGCACTTGGCTTTATTGCAGCGGGTTTAGGAACAGTTGCTGGACCTTCAATAATGGAAGAGGAGTTCACGGCAATCACCTTTTTAACCCTAGCTGCTTCTCAATTTAGAGAAGTCCGAAATATGGAAAGAAATACGCTAAATGAGTTAGATGGCTATGAGTTGGTTCCTAGAGGAAAAACGTATATAGAAGGGATTGCGATTGCGTTTGAAAGTCGGAACTATCTCGTCATATTTACCTCTTTTGTAAGCACGCTAGCGTATTTGATATTCAACATTTGGGCAGGAATTATAGGGGCCATAATAGCAGTCATTATTTCTAAATCATTAATGTCTGGTGGACGCATGAAAGACATTGTTGAGATCGAGTATGTGGAACCCAGATTCGATGGTCCAGGACTTTACGTTGATAATATATACATAATGAACATTGGGTTACCCGAAAGACAAAAAGAAGTCCTTCGTTACGGTATGGGCTTTATTTTAAAACCTAAGAACTTTAATGCACGTTCAACGATTGCTAATTTAGGTCAACGTCAAGCGATTCTTCATGATGTATCTACCGCACTTGGCGTTTATCGAGACTCCGGAACCCCTGCTCTAGTACCGCTAGCGAAAAGGGATTTGGATGATGGAAGAGTAGGTGTGTTTGTTCTTCCACAAGAAAAGAATGTGGAAAAAGCACTTAGAGTAATTGGAAAAGTTCCCACATTAGAGAATGCAATTAGAATGCCCACTGAACGAGATAAGAAAGGAAGTTAGAAATGGAGTTAGATAAGTTTATCCTTGCCGTTATTACGACTAATCCTAAGAAAGTTCCGAGTGGAGCTGCCGTTTTTCATTGTGACTCTAAGGAAGAAATGGAGAAAATTACAACAAATCTAGAAGCAATCTTAGATGGTATTGCTCATTCCTTAACAGATGAATTGTATGTGATTGTGAAACATTAGTGTTTCTTCCAATCTTTTCATTGCTAGGAAGAAATCACTTTGATAATATAATGAGGTTAGACCCTTCTATCTATAAGAAGGGTTTATTTTCTAAAAATTGATAAGCTTTAATTTATGAAGTCTTATTTCCTAATATTCAGCATGTTGTTGACTTATAACAATCTTACAGATATTAAGTAACTTACATAAATGCTTTGAAATGATTTTAGATATTAACTTATGTTCATGAATACTTAGGATAAGTGTTCAAAAGATGAAAGGGTGAGATGAATGGTAAAACCTGTACTTGCCATAGTAGGGCGTCCAAATGTAGGGAAGTCTACAATTTTTAACCGCATAGTTGGAGAGAGAGTCTCAATTGTCGAGGATATACCTGGAGTTACAAGAGATCGAATTTATAGTTCAGCGGAGTGGTTAAATCATGATTTTAATATTATTGACACTGGTGGAATAGATATAGGAGACGAGCCTTTCCTTGAGCAAATTCGCCAACAAGCTGAAATTGCCATACAAGAAGCTGATGTTATTGTTTTTTTAACGAATGGAAGAGAAGGGGTTACTGCAGCAGACGAAGAGGTTGCAAAAATCTTATACAGAGCAAAAAAACCTGTTGTTTTAGCCGTTAATAAAATTGACAATCCAGATATGAAAGATTACATTTATGATTTTTATGCACTTGGATTTGGAGATCCTTTTCCTATCTCTGGTGCACACGGACTAGGTCTAGGAGATCTTTTGGATGAAGCGGCTAAGCACTTCCCTAAAGACGAGAAAAAAGATTACGAGGATGACACCATCAAGTTTTCTTTAATTGGTAGACCAAATGTCGGGAAGTCTTCTCTCGTTAACGCGATGATTGGGGCGGAGCGTGTCATTGTAAGTAATATTGCTGGTACTACAAGGGATGCGATTGATTCTGTCATTACTGTGGATGGACAAAAATACGTAATTATTGATACTGCTGGAATGCGTAAGAGAGGAAAAGTGTACGAAACAACTGAAAAGTATAGTGTACTTCGCGCTTTAAAGGCGATTGAACGTTCTGATGTTGTTCTAATTGTGTTAGATGGAGAAGAAGGGATTATTGAACAAGACAAGCATATTGCTGGTTATGCTCATGATGCAGGGCGAGCTGTTGTTATTGTTGTTAACAAATGGGACGCTGTGGAAAAAGATGAAAAAACAATGAAAGCATTTGAAGAGAATATTAGAGGGCATTTCCAATTCTTAGACTATGCACCAATTGTCTTCTTATCTGCAAAAACAAAAAAACGAATTCATACCCTCATTCCGATGATTAACTTAGCAAGTGAAAATCACTCGATGCGAGTTGAAACTAGTGTTCTAAATGATGTCATTATGGATGCGGTTGCGATGAATCCAACTCCTACAGATAATGGAAAGCGTTTGAAGATTTATTATACGACGCAAGTAGCTGTGAAGCCACCAACATTTGTAGTGTTCGTTAATGATCCTGAACTACTTCATTTCTCCTATCAACGATTCTTAGAGAATAGAATTAGGGACGCATTTGGATTTGAAGGTACACCAATAAAGATTTTTGCTAGAGAAAGAAAATAAGCTAAAAGGTGTGTGATACGATGCAACCAAAAGACAAAATCACTGTACTAGGTGCGGGTAGCTGGGGAACTGCTCTTGCAATGGTGCTGGCAGATAATGGCCACGAGGTACGTCTTTGGGGCCATAATGAAGATCAGATCAATCAATTAAACACACTTCACACAAATGAAAAGTATTTGCCGGGAATCACTCTTCCGGAAAACATCGTGGGATATTATTCCTTAGAGGAATCGTTAAAGGATATTGAGACAATTGTTTTAGCTGTCCCAACGAAGGCTATTCGTGAGGTATTAAAGAAGGTTTTGGATTTTCAAAAGACACCACTCACGATTGTTCATGTTAGCAAAGGGATTGAACCAGATACTTTATTAAGAATTTCTGAGATGATTGAAGAGGAAGTTCCAAGTGAACTACTAAAGGATGTGGTTGTTCTATCAGGACCTAGCCATGCAGAAGAGGTTAGTCTCCGTCATCCAACAACTGTAACTGTTTCTTCAAAAAGAATGGAAGCAGCTGAAAAAATTCAGGATTTATTCATAAATCAAAATTTTCGTGTGTACACTAACCCCGATATTATTGGCGTAGAAATTGGTGGGGCTCTAAAAAATATTATTGCCCTCGCAGCAGGAATAACCGACGGGCTTGGGTATGGAGATAATGCAAAAGCAGCCTTAATCACAAGAGGGCTTGCAGAAATTGCTCGTTTAGGGACGAAGATGGGTGCTAGCCCATTAACGTTTTCTGGTCTAACAGGGATAGGGGATCTTATTGTTACATGTACCAGTGTTCATTCTCGAAACTGGAGAGCAGGAAACCTTCTAGGCAAGGGAAAAAACTTGCAAGAAGTATTGGACAATATGGGGATGGTTGTAGAAGGTGTTCGTACAACGAAAGCAGCACATCAATTAGCGGAGAAGTTCGGCGTAACCATGCCTATCACATCAGCTCTTTACAATGTCCTCTTTAATAATGCTAGTCCTAAGCATGAGGTCGATTCTCTAATGGCTAGGGTAAAAACTCATGAGATGGAAGATTTGGCAAATGTATTAGAAGAAAAAGTTCATGAATGATTTTTCTTTAAAATATGGGCTTTCGAGGATGCGATTTGTAAAGTTTTTGCATACAATGCAACGAAGCAAACTGGTGAAATGAACAGGGTGTATGGCATATTTAGTCAAGGTATAGGCTAAAGTAAAGAATTGCCCCTTCTTTACTTTAGCCTCTTTTTTTGTGCAAATTTTTTAAATTCATTTGAAATAGATTTTCGACAATTATTGATTAAATTTGAAATGTTTTTAAATATACATACCTTTTGTGATATAATACTTTCGGAAAAAGGAGGGGATGTACATGTCACCGTCATTAGTAAAAATGTGGATTTCGTTAGGTGCAATGGGATTTATGTTCATTGCCATAATATTGATATACTTAAGTCGATTCAAATTTAATAATCGTGTATTTAAATTTATTACAGCCTTTTTTGCTTATCTCTTAATGATTGTTTCCGGAATTGTTATCTTTTTTGTGGTATTTAGTGGGCCAACGAGTGGATAAACTTACTTCAATGACAAAAGGGTTGAGGAATATGAAAAAAGTTTTAAAAAATCTAACGATAGTCGGCTTACTTACATTTTTATTAACAGGATGTGCGTATCCCGAGGATCGACTAGCTCAAAACCAAATTCCATACTTAGATCAAATTCAATCAGTTCAATCGGCAGTGGAACAGTTTCAAACAGCAAACGGTGGGATATTGCCAATAAAGACGAAGGAAATGTCCACTCCGATTTATCAGAAGTATCCTATTGATTTTAAAAAGATTGTCCCACAATACATGGCAGAGCCACCTGGGAATGCCTATGAATCTGGTGGAGTATTTCAATATGTTCTTGTGGATGTAGAGACAAACCCTACTGTTAAAATTTTTGACTTAAGGATTGCTGAAACAATCCGTGACTTAAATTTACGAATTAAGATGCAGGGATATCCACCATATAAAGAGAAAATTGCAGACAATGTCTTTACTCTAGATTATAAAAAGCTAGGTTACAAAGAAGAACTATTCTATGTTAGTCCGTACACGAATCAAAACCTTCCCTATGTTGTAACGGGGAATGCAGAAATATTTGTTGACTATCGAAGTGACTTATTTCAGGCACTACAAAATACCGAACACGAATTCCAACCAGGTGATGATATTAGAGATATTCTAGTTAAGGATACCATGTTCGTTCCAGCATACTCTTTACCCTATACGATTGATGAAAAAACAAAAGAACCAATCTTTTTGGTGAAATAGTCATAACCCTTCTTCTACAAAATATATTGTAGGAGAAGGGTTTTTATTGTTTTAATCCCTTTTTATTTTGAGAGATTGATGAAATACGAGATACGAATACGTGTATCACTCTCTATTAAGCAGAATGAAAAGCGAACCAGATTATCAGATTTCTTGAAATGACTTACACTTCGTATGTTCGTTTTTCAAGTAAAGACATGGCTAGATAGAGGATTCTTGAACTAGAAAAAGATATTTTTTCAATAAGGGGGAAAAAAATTTAAGAAAAGTGTCATAACGTTGTAGGACAACGTCATAAATATATACTGTCTATAGATAATAATAGGATATGTAATATCCCACTAACTCGTAGATTTCAGGAGGGGATCACTTGGAAAAGGTAGATATTTTTAAAGATATTGCCGAAAGAACGGGCGGCGATATATATTTAGGAGTTGTAGGAGCAGTTCGCACAGGAAAATCCACTTTTATCAAAAAGTTTATGGAGCTTGTTGTACTACCGAATATGGCAAATGAAGCAGACCGGGCTCGTACCCAAGATGAACTGCCTCAAAGTGCAGCGGGTAGAACCATCATGACAACGGAACCTAAGTTTGTTCCAAATCAAGCAGCTTCTGTACATGTTGGAGAAGGCTTAGATGTAAACATTCGTTTAGTGGACTGTGTTGGGTACACAGTACCTGGTGCAAAAGGGTATGAGGATGAAAATGGTCCGAGAATGATTAACACTCCATGGTACGAAGAACCGATTCCGTTCCATGAGGCTGCGGAAATTGGTACTAGAAAAGTTATTCAAGAGCACTCAACCATTGGTGTCGTCATTACGACAGACGGAACGATCGGTGAAATTCCTCGTTCTGATTACTTAGAAGCTGAACAAAGAGTAATTGATGAGCTTAAAGAGGTTGGGAAACCATTCATTATGGTCATTAATAGCGTACAACCTCAACACCCAAATACAGAAGCTTTACGTAATGAGCTTTCAGAAAAGTATGACATTCCTGTACTAGCTATGAGTGTGGAAGGAATGCGCGAATCTGATGTGTTAAGTGTTATGCGTGAGGCATTATATGAATTCCCTGTATTAGAAGTGAATGTTAATCTTCCAAGCTGGGTAATGGTATTAAGAGAAGATCATTGGCTTCGTGAGAGCTACCAAGAGGCTGTAAAAGATACGGTTAAAGATATTAAAAGATTAA
Source organism: Cytobacillus spartinae (assembly GCF_042865285.1). Classification (NCBI taxonomy): domain Bacteria; kingdom Bacillati; phylum Bacillota; class Bacilli; order Caryophanales; family Bacillaceae; genus Cytobacillus; species Cytobacillus spartinae. The sequence continues at coordinate 203,033 of NZ_JBIACK010000010.1, forward strand.
GAGATGTAGATCGCGTAGTTCACTTATTCAGCGATTATGAGTTTATTGATCGAGCGGGACTAGCTGGAATAGAAATGGGTCAAGGAGTTGCGGAAATTGACCTATACGCTCCAGATGATTTATATGATGACATTCTTAAAGAAATTGTTGGAGTTGAAATCCGAGGCAAAGATCATTTATTAGAGTTAATGCAGGATTTTGCACACGCAAAAGCTGAATATGATGTTATTGCAGACGCTCTAAAAATGGTAAAACAAACTGGATACGGGATTGCTGCTCCATCATTAGCTGACATGAGCCTAGATGAGCCAGAGATTATTCGTCAAGGCGCACGTTTCGGTGTTCGTCTAAAGGCAGTTGCTCCTTCTATTCACATGATTAAAGTGGATGTGGAATCCGAATTCGCACCGATTATCGGAACAGAAAAACAAAGTGAAGAGCTTGTACGTTACTTAATGCAAGACTTTGAGGATGATCCATTATCAATCTGGAATTCAGATATTTTTGGCCGCAGCTTAAGTTCAATTGTTAGAGAAGGCATTCAAGCCAAACTATCTTTAATGCCTGAGAATGCAAGATATAAGCTAAAAGAAACATTAGAGCGTATCATTAACGAAGGCTCTGGTGGTTTAATCGCAATCATCCTTTAATCTTCAAGACTCCATTTTGGGGTCTTTTTTCTTTTCAGTTTTACCATGTAGTGTATGATGTTAGGGATATATATCAATATTCCCTCAAATGTGTGTATATTAGTATACATTATGATTATTTTAGTTGATAGTGAAATGTAGCGGAAGACACTTGACTCCTCGAAAATAGCATCCGTATCCCCTTCGTGCGTGGGTTAGTTCGATGAAGCCAAATCAATGTCCTGCGGGAAGAAGAGGAAAGGTCGAGACCCCGCAGGCAAAAGCCGAGGAGGAACGACTTCCTCCCCGCGGAAAGCAAGTGCTCTGGAGCAATGGAACGTACGTGTTTTATGCAAAGTCCAAATGCTTTAATGGTTTAATGCACTTGTGAAAATCTTAAGGAATAATGCCTAATCTTAGCGAAAATGTTACGAAAATGAAAAGATTTCCATTATTTTGTTGAATTTTCTTGATTAGCCTATTTGATTATGATAATCTTTTAACAGAATTACTGTTTCGAACGCAAAAAGCCTTATAAATAAAGGATTTTAAGAGAAAAAAGCATTGAAATCTTTCTATTTATCATTTAATATAAGGCTTGTTACATAAAAACGCGTCGAGACGTATAGAATTTGGTAATTTTGTTTAAGAATGTAGATAAGAACGGTATTTTACTGAGTTTATCGAATTTTTTGGGAGGAGGTGAAAGGCATGAACAAGACAGAACTAATTAACGCAGTTGCTGAAGCAAGCGAACTTTCTAAGAAAGACGCTACTAAAGCAGTTGATGCTGTTTTTGATACAATTTTAAATGCTCTAAAAAACGGTGATAAAGTACAATTAATCGGTTTTGGTAACTTCGAAGTACGTGAGCGTGCTGCTCGTAAAGGGCGTAACCCACAAACTGGTGAAGAAATCGAAATTTCTGCAAGCAAAGTTCCTGCTTTCAAACCAGGTAAAGCGCTTAAAGATGCTGTAAAATAATTACATAAGTACTTTAAGCTAATATCTTATTAAAAGGACCGTGTTTAACACGGTCCTTTTTCTATGTTTATTTTTTCAAATTTAGCTAAAATCATACATATTTTTTTTGATTCTATAATATTTGTTGGGGTTTAAACACTATTTAGTGCATAAAAAAAGCACGATATCATCCATTCTTATATACTTGAGTTGTCGAGAAACA
>NZ_JBIACK010000011.1:0-200704 GCF_042865285.1 Cytobacillus spartinae
CGGACTAATCTCTTGTGTTCAACATTACAATAAAGTACATGCTTAGTATAAGATTGAACCGCCGTATACGGGTCCGTACGTACGGTGGTGTGAGAGGTCGGAGGTTCGTCACCTCCTCCTACTCGATGGGAGAATAGATATGGCTTTGAAGATTAGAATAAAAGGTAAAAGAGGAAGAGGTGATTCCATGGAACTGAATTTGTTTTGGACGTCTGTTCTTATGCTCCTAACAGGGACCATTTTATTACGGGTGGCCGGTAGAAAATCGATCAGTCAAATGACGGTTGCACAGACAGTAATTATGATATCAATTGGATCCATTATCATCCAGCCAATTGTAGAAACGAGCGTGCCTAATACGATGATTGCGGTCTCTATTTTTATTGGAGGATTAATTTTAATGGAATGGCTGCAAGTGAAATTCAACTTTATCGAAAAATTTCTAACAGGGAAATCAGTAGTGATTGTGGAAAATGGGCAAATAAATACAAAGAATTTAAAAACCCTAAGATTTACAGTCGATCAATTGGAAATGAGATTAAGGCAAAATGGGGTTTCAAACATAGAAGATTTAAAAACTGCAACACTTGAGCCAAATGGACAACTAGGGTATGAGCTTAAAAGGGAAGCTCGTCCCGTGACAGTAGGGGATTTAGAAAAGATGCTTCCACAACTAATACTGAAGCTCCAATCTAACACGGAAGAACCTTCTATATTTAATGAGGTACGGAGTAAATCACATGAAACCCCACATCCTAATCGACTAAATTAATTAGCTCGCTAATTCGGGACCTTAAATTTTCTCAAGAAAGGAAAATCAGAAGCTAATATCGAAATATAGAGAGAAATATAAATAGAAAGAGGAGAAACCTTTTGGATAATGTTTTAATTTTAGGTGGAACACAGTTTTTTGGGAAAAGATTAGTCGAAAAATTATTGAAACAAGGTAAAAGTGTAACGATAGCTACCCGTGGGAAAACAAAAGATCCATTTGGAGATAGAGTACAGAGGCTGATAATTGATAGAGAGGATAAAGAATCTATCATAAATGAAACTGAGGGGAAAAACTGGGATGTTGTATATGACCAAACATGTTATTCACCTCAGGAAGCGAGAGATGCAGCTGAAGCCTTGAAGGAGAAGGTAAAGAGATATATTTTCACCTCTACTATGGCCGTTTATGATTACGGGACAAATAACGTTGAAGAAAATTTTAACCCTTATGAATATCAAATAACTTACAAAGGTAGAAGAGATTATCCAGGATATGAAGGATACAAGGAAGCCAAACGAGCCTCAGAAGCTCACCTTTTTCAAGAAACGAATTTTGAAGTAGTAGCAATTCGCTTCCCAATCGTTATTGGGAAAGATGATTACACAAATAGACTGAAGTTGCATGTTGAAAAGGTTATGGGCAATGAACCTATCGGAATTCCTAATGAAGAAGCAAGATATAGCTTTATCCTTTCTCATGAAGCCGCTAGCTTTTTATATGAGATGGGTCTCTCTAACTTTACAGGGCCTGTAAACCCTGGTTGCGACGGAGATATATCTATGGGTGAGTTAATGCGAAAAATTGAAGGGATTACAGAGCTTAAAGCAAAAATTACTAATGAGCTAACTCCTGAAAATGCTTCGCCGTATGCCTTACCTGGTTCGTGGTCAATTAATACAAATAAAGTAAAAGAATTGGGATATAGCTTTTCGGACTTACATCAGACACTTGATGAGTTAATCCATTATTATAAAGGTTAAACAAAGATGAAAAGGAGCTCACTGTCAACTAGTGAGCTCTAATTCATTGATCTTTCCATCTGTCAAAGCCAAGATAACGAGTACCTTGGAAAGTGAGCTTGCCATAATCTCCTTCAGCAAGATGACCAAATTCGTTTCCGCTTACGTGTAGTTCCATTCTGTCACCACTCTCAACCTCAAAAGTAACATAATATTTAGTGCTGGTTGTGGAGTGTACATGGTTGTTATGGTTATGGGCATTTCTTCTGACATGCGTCCTTTTTGAGACCACTTTCGATGATACAGTTAAAACAGGTTGCTTATTATTAAAATTCCATTGTTTAACACCTTTAAATAATGAAAACGCAATAATACCAAAAACAACTAAGAAAAATACCGGGAAAATCATCGAAAAGATTGAAAACATTGAAAATGGATCAAAACCCATCATTTTAAACCTCCTTTCAAGCATCTCTCACCTATATACGTAGCTGGTTAAAAAAGGTTTCAACAAACCTTATGAAATCAGTTTGATTAATTTTTGAATGTATGATATACTCAATTCTTGTGTTAGTTGAGGTGTTATTAATCGCCACATATAGTGGCTTAAATATTTTTCATTTTATATGAATAATCCTGACTGAAAATGGGATTATAAATTGTAATACTCTTGAAGTATAGAAGTAAGTAATAAGTACAAGGTTTGTCTAATGATAGATAGTTTTTTCCTTCATATTTTCTTCTAATTCGCTACATTTACGTCCGTATTCGCTACCTTCATTTATTTAGCAAAGATACCCTAAGAGTATTCCCTATTGAAAAATTAGTGGAACCTGATCCACACTGGCACGGTCTAGGAGCCGTAAGGATGGAAGAGAGGTAGGGCTTTCATTGTTTTGGGTTTTAAAATGATAAATCAAAATCATTTTCCCACCTCAATTAAATCAAAAATGACAACAATTCAATTGTTGTCATTTTTTTATGGATTAAAATCTCTAAATCACGAACGTTTTTCGATTTTTTATATTGAAATATTTGTGTTTATTAGATATGATGAAGTTAATTGATATGCACCTTAAATCGCAGTGACTGACGACAAATGTGGAAGGAACCACAGGGGAGCTGCGTACTTGTATAGCCGGTCGTCTGGGCAGAGATAAGGGATATCCTTGTCTCTTTTTGTTTAGCCTAAGCTTCAAGAAATTCTTGTTAACGCTTTGCTTTCTAAACTCAGGGAGGGAAATACATGGAGAAGAAACTAATATTAGACGGAAACGTAGTAGCGAATGCAGTAAAGGAAAGTCTTAAAGACAGAATCAAAGTCTTAAACGAAAATGGAATTAAGCCATGCTTAGCAACCATTTTAGTTGGGGATGATCCTTCTTCAGAAACTTATGTGAAAATGAAAGGAAATGCTTGTAGTCGATTAGGAATTGAATCGAAAAGAATTCATTTATCAAAGGATACGACTACTGAAGAACTTTTGCAGGTTATACAAGAACTAAACGAGGATGAAAATGTGCACGGAATTCTTCTTCAGCATCCTGTACCTCACCAAGTTGACGAAAGAAAAGCATTTGAAACCATATCGTTAGAAAAAGATGTAGACGGTGTTACTAGTTGGGGATATGGACAGACTGCGCTAGGTTTTGGCGTATTTCCTTCATGTACACCAGCAGCCATACTGAAAATAATGGAGCACTACCAAATCACTGCTAAAGGGAAGCATGCTGTAGTGGTGGGTAGAAGTCCGATTTTAGGAAAACCTGTCTCAGCAATGCTTTTAAATGAAAATGCCACTGTAACAACTTGTCACTCTCACACAACAAATCTTCCAGAAATGCTAAAACAGGCTGATATTGTTGTAGCAGCAGTTGGGAAACCAAACTTTATCCAAGGGGATTGGCTTAAAGAAGGAGTAGTCGTTCTTGATGCTGGATATAACCCTGGAAACATCGGGGATGTAGAGTATGACTCTTGTTACGAGAAAGCTTCTGCTATTACACCTGTACCGGGTGGTGTCGGACCAGTAACGATCTCAATGCTTTTAAAACACACTGTTGATTCAGCAGAATACACGATGAAAAAGTCTAATAAGATTATTCACTAAAGGCATTTTTAACATACAAGCAAAAAAAGAATTCTTGACTTTATACCGAACATTCTTTAATATGAATATAACGCTATAAAGTTCGGTATATATTTTTGGATAAGTAGGTCGTAGCTGAAAAAATGTAGGCGAAGATTTTCATCCTTACATTTTTATTGGCTACGATTTTTTTAAATGCATGAATTATATATTAAGTACTTATGGTGAACATTTTTTTGGAGGTTTTACACATGAACACAGGTAAAGTAAAATGGTTTAATGCAGAAAAAGGTTTCGGATTCATCGAGTCTTCAGAAGGTCAAGATGTATTCGTACACTTCTCAGCTATCCAAACTGAAGGTTTCAAAACTTTAGAAGAAGGTCAAGCAGTAACTTTCGAAATCGTTGAAGGTAACCGTGGACCTCAAGCTGCTAACGTAACAAAAGCATAATAACGATAATTGTTGAGGTGATGCTTGTCAATTGGGCATCACCTTTTTACGTCCTCTAGTTTCTCCTCAAGAACATACCGTCCCGATTTGATTCCATACATAGTAGCAAACTTGGACTGGAAAAAGCTGAAAATATTACAATTTAATACTGATTGAAAACATTTTCTTTTGGGAAAGTAAAATATAGAGATTAGAGCAAAATAAAAATATTAATTTAAGGTTTTATATAAGGAGGAAATAACGATTTGGTAAAGTTTTCTGATTTTGGTTTAAGTTCAGAGTTGCAAAAAGCAGTTTCTAATATGGGGTTTGAGGAACCTACTCCAATACAAGCGCAAGCGATCCCAATTGCTCTACAAGGTAGAGATATGATTGGACAAGCCCAAACAGGTACGGGGAAAACAACTGCATTTGGTGTACCCCTGTTAGAAAAAATTTCTGTTGATGGTGGAATTCAAGGGTTAGTTGTAGCTCCAACAAGGGAGCTTGCTGTCCAGGTGGCAGAAGAACTAAATAGAATAGGTCAAGTTAAAGGGATTCGAACTCTTCCTATTTATGGTGGACAAGATATTAACCGACAAATTCGTTCATTAAAAAATCGACCACAGATTATTGCGGCAACACCAGGAAGATTAATCGATCATCTAGATCGAAAAACGATTAAGTTGAATAATATTCAAATGGTTGTATTAGATGAAGCTGATGAAATGTTAAATATGGGCTTTATCGAAGACATCGAGAGAATTTTAAGTGACATTCCAGAAGAGCGTCAAACATTGCTTTTCTCAGCAACTATGCCTAAAAGAATTCAAACTTTAGCTGAGAAGTTCATGAAAGAACCTGAATTAGTTAAGGTTAAAGCGAAAGAAATGACCGTAACAAATATTGAGCAGTTTTATATGGAAGTTCATGAAAAACAGAAATTCGATGTCTTAACAGGTCTTTTAGATATCGAATCTCCAGAGCTTGCCATTGTATTTGGTCGTACGAAAAAGCGTGTAGATGAAGTCGTTGAGGGCTTAATTAAACGTGGATATTCTGCTGAAGGAATTCATGGTGATATCCCACAATCTAAGCGTGACCAAGTTATCCGTCGTTTTAAAGAGCAATCAATTGAAATTATGGTTGCTACAGACGTTGCAGCAAGAGGATTGGATATAAGTGGGGTTTCTCACGTGTATAACTTTGATATCCCACAGGACCCAGAAAGCTATGTTCACCGAATTGGTAGAACAGGTCGTGCCGGTAAAAAAGGAATCGCATATACATTCGTTTCTCCTAGAGAAATTGATCATTTAAAAATCATTGAACAAGTAACGAAAAAGAAAATGGTCAAGAAACCAATCCCTACTTTCAAAGATGTTATTGCTGGTAACCAACAAGCAACGATTAATCGAATCATGAAAGTTATAGAAAACGAAGAGAATACTGAATACAAGCGAGTAGCAGAGACATTACTAGAAGATATGGATTCAGTGACATTATTGTCGGCTACATTAAAACTATTAACAAAAGAGCCTGATGTGACGCCAATTAAACTAACTGCGGTAGAACCACTTCGTTCTAGAAAGCCAAAAGGCGGCGGAAATAGAGACAGAGGTAGAGACCGCAGTCGTGATCGTGGACGCGATCGAAATCGTGATCGTAGTCGTGAGAGAAATCGTCCAGGTGACGGACAAGAAAGAGGAAGTCGCCCAAGAAATCGAAATAAAAATAAATAAATTGCATATTTTAGGATTTAAAAATGAGATTTTAGGTAAACTAGTAAATGTGATACCTACGTATCATTAATCGAGTTTTCAAATTTTAGGAGGATTATCAATGGCAACAGGTAAAGTAAAATGGTTTAATTCAGAAAAAGGCTTTGGATTTATTGAGGTAGAAGGTGGCGAAGACGTATTCGTACACTACTCTGCTATTCAATCTGAAGGATTTAAGTCTCTTGATGAAGGTCAAGAAGTTAGCTTCGACATCGAACAAGGGCAACGTGGACCACAAGCTGTTAATGTCAATAAAATCTAATGGTTCCTAGATAGAGAGCTCCTTTATAGGGGCTCTTTTTAATTGAGGAAATTTAGTTTCTATGTGGATAAAAACAATCAGTTTTTTATCATTGCAAATACATAGCGTGATTTAAACCGGATCGGAGGCAGCATTGAAGGTAATCATATTAGGAGACACTCACATACCCAAAAGAGCAAAAGAACTACCTAGTCAACTTATTCAGGAATTAATAGTAGCCAATCTAATCATACATACAGGAGATTGGCAGTCTATAGAGGTTTATGAACAGATTACAAAATACGGTGAAGTAGTAGGGGTCTATGGAAACGTAGATGATGATGCTATTAAAGAAAGACTTCCGAAGAAGGTTGTCATCGAATTAAATGGATTTAAATTTGGAGTCATTCATGGTGACGGGATTGGGAAAACAATAGAAAAAAGGGTTATAGAAGCCTTTAAGGACGAGGATGTAGACTGTATTATTTTTGGTCATTCCCATATTCCGGTTTCTAAAAAAGTAGGAAATACATGGCTTTTTAACCCTGGTTCGCCTACTGATAAAAGAAAGCTATCTGAGTTTTCATATGGGGTTCTTACTATAGATAGTGGGATTATACTTAATCATGTATACTTCAAGAAATCCATGAAATAAATAACTTGAAATAGAAAAGCACCGGTAAAAGACCGATGCCTTAAGCAGTTATCCTATCCATTTTGGTTAAGTGTTCCCGCAGTCGAGAAAGCTAAATGAATAGGATAACAAAAGTAGTATATGCAAAAAAAATAATAATATGTAGGTCAAAGATCCTGTCTATGTTAATCTTCTATTTCTTCAGTAAAATGCTCCTTACAAAAATTCTCTACTTTTTGTAACTCATCTTCCTCTAACTCAAAATCAAGCACTTTTTCAGTCGTTTCCTCGATTATATGATAGTGGGAAATACGAGAACCTTTGTCGTCCACAATGAATAGAACTTTAAGTTTTAATCCTTTTTCAGAATACAGTTCATCATCCTCTGGAACCTCTATATGAATATAATATTCATAGCGATCTCCAATAAGTATACCAAATGGATCTTCTATTTTTTCAACCGTGTATTCTGTAAATTCCATATTTGTCATCCTTTCAAAATTTCCTCATTAATGTATTATAAATCTTTATTCACGAATGTAAAACGTAAAAAATCTTTTAATCTTAATTGATAGGCTCTGTTAAGCGCTGCTGTTGATTTTCGCTCCAATCAACTTTCTCCAAAATATCAACATTATCCTTTAACACAGTCAATTAATAAAAAAGTAATACTTATAATTTACCCCTTTTAATTGGAAAAATAAAATAAATACGGAAATGAAGTAACGAAAATCCAAAAGTCCCGGTTATCAAATAGGAGTTGTTCAAATGGGCAGCTATAAAGAAATTGAATCGTTACAAGCTCAATTAAAAGATTTAGATGTACAGTTTTGGCAAAACCATATGGTGTTTACTGCAGAATGGTGGATGTTGCTAGCTGCTGCTATAGTTCCATGGATCTGGTGGTACTCATTTGTAGACCGCAAAAGAATTAAGGATATTCTATTCTTCGGGTTTATTTGGATGATTTTAGCATTGGTATTAGATGAACTTGGATCTGCGTGGCTTTTGTGGGGATATCCAAAAAAGTTGTTCCCGGTAATTCCCCCTTTAGCACCTGCTGATTTATCGGTAATTCCCATAACTTTTATGGTTATTTATCAAAAAAACAATTCTTATAAAATGTATTTTAAGTGGTGTCTATTAATGTCTTTTGTCTTTAGTTTTATTATAGAAGTAGTCTTTCATATTCTAGATTTATTCAGATTATATAATTGGCATCATTGGATGTCTTTTATTGGTTTTATCATTATTTCTAATCTTACATGGTGGGTGAACAAGAAGGTATCAAACGTTCAGAAGCAAGCGTTTCGTGGATAAGGTTAAAGAAACGTTAAGAAACATATTAGAAAGTTACGCTCTAACATCTATGGAACCACTTGATAGTTCTGTTTTTCCACATCAATTTCTTCGATGTGTTTCTAGCGTTTTTTATATAGAAAATATCTCTAGCTATTAATGGAATATAAGCTTGAATAAGGGGGTTTACATAGAAGGAGTGTAATACGAAGAGAGGGACTTGGTAGGATTTTAACCCACAAGACACACAACAGAAATCGGTGTAACTGTTGGTTGCTCTAAACGTTGAGCTACAAGTCCCTACATGTATTATAGCCTGTGTCTACACTAATATTCACAAAGATTAACAAAGTTTTTCTGCATACTTTTGAGTAAATAGTTATAGAAAAGTTTTTTATCCCTTCATTTTCTAGTAATATATATATAGTAGGGAAAGCGTAAAAACTCTGTAGTGAGGTATTGGAATGATAGAAGAGCAAAAATTCCGTAATGAAATTGATGAATTAAAAAGAGAACTCGACTTTTATAAGGGGCTAGTTGAACGTCTTCCGTTATCCTTTATTTATGAGGATTCCACTCACGGTAAAAAAGCTGTGAAGGAAAAAAAGGAAGATAGCGTTTCTATTGAGTCGATATCTGAAACTGTTACAAACGGAAAGAGAGAATTCTCCTTTATCTCTGAAGAGAAAATTCCCTTTGAAGAAATTGAATCGTTCTTAAACCCTATACTAGATCTCGTTCCTCACCACATTGTTTTTATAAATAGACATGGGCAAATTACACTATGTAATAATCAAGTGGCAAAAGATTTAAAGGTAGACCGGGAAGAGATGATTGGAAAGCATATTAGAGAGCTTTTACATATTCCTGATCATCAAATTAATCTACTTGAAACACTCCGGACTGGGAAGTCGATTGTAGACAGAGAGGTACTTGATAAAAATTATGGAATAAACAATACTCGAATCATTAGAAATCCAGATGGTTCGATTGAAAGAGTAATGGGAGCATTTCAATTTTTAAATACGATTAAAGAGGCTGAAAGACAAGCTATTGCTGGAAGAATTGCTGCAGGCATTGCTCATGAAATAAGAAATCCGCTTACAACGGTTAGGGGCTACCTACAACTTTTACAAAGTAGGGTAGATAAAGAGACAGCTGCCTTATTTTCGAGCCTTTTAATACCGGAAATTGACCGTGCTAATAAAATTATTACGGATTTTTTAAGAATTGCGAAGCCTTCCAAAACTACGGAAGAAGAAATTCAAGTTTCTGAATTTGTCAATGACTTTTTAGGCAACTTCTTAAATAGTGAAGCGTTACTTTATAATGTTGAAATGGTTTATGATATTTCTGATTCGGTCGCCAATTGTTCTTTTATTGGGGACAGGGACGAGCTATTCCAAGTGTTTATAAATCTATTTAGAAACTCATTGCAAGCAAAGAGTGACAGACTCTTGCGAATCAAGATCTGTACTAGACTTGTTGGGAGATCCATCCAAATTACTTTCTCTGATAATGGTAAAGGTATTCCATCTTCTATTTTAAGTCATGTTTTTGACCCATTTTTTACGACAAAGGATGATGGGACAGGGTTAGGGCTTTCTGTGTCAAAAAAAATTATCGAAAATCACAATGGGTTGATGAGAGTTACTAGTAGTGACCAAGGAACGAGCTTTATAATTGATATTCCAGCTTCCATTAAGGGAGAGTAGGCTCCGGATTTAATCTAGAGGGATTGTTGCTCATTAACCGTTTGAGTAGGTGTTATGGGGAAGGTATTCTTAGGTTTATATAGGAAAAAAAGAGAGTGTCCAAAGGTAATGCCTGTAGGACACTCTCTTTTTAGTCATTTCACAGGTGGAAATAATAGGGTAAAGGTAGTTCCTTTCCTTAATTCACTGTTTACTAGGATCTCTCCATTCATCTCTTTCACAACATTTTTAACAACCATGATACCCAAACCAGTCCCTTTTTCCTTCGTAGAGAAGTACGGCTTTCCAATTTGAATTAGCTGGTCCTGTGACATCCCTTGTCCATTGTCCGAAATGGTAAGCGATACTCGTTCGTGTATAACCGCTAATTGAATGGACAGGTTTCCTCCATCAGGCATTGCTTCAATGCTGTTTTTACAGATATTAATAAGAGCTTGCCTGAATATTTGTTTACTACCTATTGTAAAACATTCGTCTTGAAGGGTTTGTTCAATCTTTATTGAAGACATGTTCGCGAGTGGTTCGATAATACTCACTACTTTTTCAAGTTCGCTTTTTACATCTAATACCGTAAATTCAGTGGAATCAGATTTTGCAAAGGTCAAATAGTCTGTAATGACATCTTGTGCACGATCTAGTTCAGATATAGCCAACTCATAGTATTCGATTCGTTGATCCTTATGTAAATCAGGTGATTGTAATAGTTGTAAGAAACCTCTAGTAACAGTTAGTGGATTTCGAACTTCATGAGAGATACTAGCTGCTAGAGCACTAACTAAATTCATTTTCTCCATTTGAGCTAATTCAGCAGCCCTTAATTTTGCTCCTAACAGAACGAATTTACGTAACATTTCAATTAAATAAGATATTAGAAGAACAGAAAGGAAGTTAATCACTATATATTTAATAGACATCGTTAGTGTTAATATGTCCGTTTGTCCAAAAACTTCTGAGAGGTATATAACAATGATTGAATAAAGAATAGATATAAACCCTAGTACCCAGTACGACTGTAACTTGAGATCAAACTTTTTATAGTAGGTTTTTATGACCAGAGTTAAAGTGACGATTATAGGAACAAGCATTAAGGTAATATAAAAACCGACTCCACCAAGAAAATATCTATAAATGATGATAACAGTACCTAGAATTAGACCAACAAATGTATTTCCATAAAAGATGCTAACGACCAAAGGCACGTAGCGCAGGTCAAAAATGAATTCGGATGATAATCTGATAGGAAAAGTCATACACAGTATTATGGAAATACTCGAAAGGATCGTGATTAAAGGAAAATTAATTTTGTACTCATCACGTTTTTTAATAATATACATTTGATAAACCGAAACAAATAACAAGATAAAAAGTAAATTAACTAATAGATCCACTATTTCTAGGCTCATAATATCATCCTCTAATAACATTTCGTATACAAGCAATATGATATAGCTTATTAACCACAGTAAATAAATCCCAGAAATCTAAAGTGGCTACTTATCTTTACTATAATAATTTTTCCTGAATTTGAAAAGGAAGAAACCTTCATTTTATACATATTTTACAAAAAGTTCATAACCAATTAGCCCTAAATAACGGTCTTCATACATAAGTCTTTGCTTTTCATCTAACAATAATTTTAGATGAAAGGGGAGACACATTAGTGGAAAAGAAAAGTGAACAACAAAGTGGAGAATTGCAATGGTGGCATCTTTCCCTCATTGGGGTAGGATGTATAATTGGAACAGGCTTCTTTCTAGGCTCTAGCATTGCAATAAAGCTGACAGGTCCTTCCGTATTAATCTCTTTCCTTCTAGCGGGGATTGGTACTTATATCGTATATGATTCTTTAGGTAGAATGTCAGCAGAAGATCCTCAAAAAGGTTCCTTCAGGTCGTATGCGAAAAAAGCATTCGGTTCCTGGGTTGGTTTTAGTAGTGGTTGGGTGTATTGGATGTCCGAGATGCTAATTATGGGTAGCCAATTAACTGCACTTTCTATTTTCACAAAATTTTGGTTCCCAGATGTTCCTTTATGGGTATTATCCTCTATCTATGCAGTTTTAGGAATTATTGTTGTACTTTTAGGAAGTAAGGGGTTCGAAAAGATAGAGAACCTGTTAGGAGTCATCAAGATTTCGGCTATTTTAATGTTCATCATTATTGCTATATTAGCTATTCTTGGTATCATTGATGGACAAAAGGGGATTAAGGATCTTCCTAATGCCATGTCAGAGCTTTTTCCACATGGGATAAAAGGTCTCTGGGCATCGCTTATTTTTGGATTTTATGCTTTTGGTGGGATTGAGATAATGGGGATCATGGCCACAAGATTGAAAAACAAAGCAGATGCACCAAAAGCAGGAAAAATTATGCTTGTTGTGCTTACTACCATTTATCTTCTTTCATTGGGCCTGGCAGTCACGATGATTCCATGGACGGAATTTAGCGATAAGAAGAGTCCGTTTGTAACCGCATTACATGAATACGATAACTTAGCGTTTGTTCCACATGTTTTTAATGGAGCCTTAATTATTGCGGGCTTTTCTACCATGTCTGCTTCTTTATTTGCGATTACTACGATGCTTGTCACAATGGCAGAAGAAAAAGACGCACCAGCAAAATTGGCGAAAAAGGGGAGATTTAAAGTACCTACCCTCGCATTAGCACTCACCACATCGGGGCTAGTTGCGTCGATAATAACTGCTTTATTGTTACCAGATACCATCTATGAATACATTACAACTGCTGCTGGTCTTATGCTTTTATATAATTGGTTACTAGTGTTAATTTCTGCCCCTAGACTTCTGGACCTTACAAAGTTTGATCACGGGAAACGGTTACTTGGGATGGCATTAATTGCGTTAGGTATTAGTGGGACTTTACTTGAAAAATCAAGTCGGCCAGGCTTGTTTGTAAGCTTGGCATTTTTATTGATTATTGCGATTGCCGCAACTATTTTACACTTTGTTCGTAAAAAGACAAAGGGCCAAACCCGGACCAAACATAATAGTATGCTGAAAAAACATAGACATAAGCGTAAATAATTATTGTTTCTCTTTTTTATTTATACTCCATTGTTTGTGGAAGGGGCATGCCGAAGGGGAGGTATTATCATCCCTTAAAAAATATTGCTTCCATTCGTAATTGCCTTCACTCCCATACCATTTTAGATCTGGGTGGACTTCTGTCTTATCGTATTGATGTAGTCGTTCACGAATTGCCTTTTTAATACGATCTGACACTTGGACATGGGAATTAAATTCTTCTAACACCCATCTAGGTGTAATTGCAAGCATGAAAAAAGGGAAGTATCTGCTTTTTTTGTTATTGTGCTTTGGTGTCGCACAATAAACAAAATATTGCTCACCGTCAAAACAGAATTCCCAAGTATTCGTGTCAGGATCTGTTGGTATGTGATTTGGCCAGTCTTTTTCATCTTGTTCATTTACGGTTTTTAATAAAGACCAAAATAGGTATTCAAATTGCTCTATATCATACCGTTCAACAATATCCGGTGGAGTGTCAAACATGACTATTAATGATGCGTAGTTCCCAGTGTCTCTTGATATTTCACCATAATGTTTAAGAAGTTTAGCTAAGGTCGTAGAGGAGCTCTCTTTCCTTGGGTCTTCAATAAACCCGTATCTAAGGTGATTAAGCGCGAATCCCTGAGTAGCAGGAATACACGGGAATTTATCTACTGTATTTGTCATCCTATTTTCAAATTCTAAATAAGCTTTCTGTTTCCAATCATCTAAGGATGATAGGTTTTCTTGTATACAATTTTTTGTAAAAAGTTGCACCATTCCCTATTCCTCCTTTTATCCTTATATAGATATTATCGGGGGAGGAAATAGGTGACTGTCCTAATTCAGAAGCTATATTAAAAATGTATAACGAGCTATGTTAAAAGAACAAAATTATAACTGCCTGATATCCAAAATATGCACCAAACCCTATAAGCGAGATTCCAGATATAATTGAGATAATGGTTAACAGCTTAGTTGTTAAGAGTTTACGGAAGCTGCTAGCAACTGCGGCCATCGTAATATCCCAAATGACCAATCCCAGAATGATTGCTAAACTAAAGATTAACAGTTGGCTATTATCATATGTAGAGGCTGTTTTTGCTAATGTTGCTCCATATATACCTAACCAAAATAGAATAGTTAGTGGATTTGAGATGGACATCATAAAACCAGTTATAAATGATTTCCCGAGAGACTCGTCACCCGTTCTTGAATCGTTAACAAACTTCCCAGCACCTACTATGCTCTCGATACCTGTATACGTTAATACGAAGAAACCAAAGGACCAGAGAAATGCTTTCACGATTGGAATTTCTATAAATTGAGCTATACCGAAAAACACAGCCATCATATAAACAATGTCTGCTAGCACAGATCCCAACCCTAAGACCCATGCATTTAGGAATCCATGCTTAATTCCTTTATCCATTTGAGCTGCATTAATCGGTCCTATTGGAGCGGCTAGAGATAAACCTAAAAATACATAACTAATAAATATTGCCATTACAAATCCCCCTGATGAAAAAAAAGTAAGCGTGTACTTGTACACATTCTATTCAGAGGGTGTGGCTTGTACGACAAAAAAATAAAAACCTCTTAGAAAACAGGAAGTTTAATCTTAGAGGTTTTCTCTATTCATTTAGTCATTCTCGTATTGATCTCTTTCAGCACGCTCATTTAAGTAAGTATTTAAGGTTGTGGCATACTCTACAGATTGAAGGCTTAGTTCGTAGTCAATCCCATAGCTACCCTTCGTTGATTTACTAGTGATATCGCCAGTACCGAAACTTGGTCCTTTTTTGTTTCTCTTCACTTGCAGTACCTCCTTTTTTAAAAGGCTTTTTTCTGATGTAATGTAAAATTTATTGTTTTAACACCAAATTGCCTTATAAATTAGATGTTTATATTATGTACAAATTTATCCATAATAATCATTTGCAATTATGGTAAAGGGATCATAAATTTTGTACGGTATCGGGTAGGAATAGGGTCATATTTTTATAAGTTTTAAATATAATGGTCTAGTCAGTTCCTTTTTCAGCCTTTAGTATACAGAAGGTGTGAAAATATGATATAATTTAAAAAATGCTGTTGCTTATTGATATGAATTCATTTATTATAAAAAGTTAACATATTGAGTGAACTTTTTATAATATATGAATTTTTTGATTTTTAGCACGTTTTGTTTTCCATGTTGTTGTGAAAAATTCCACTTAATTAGGAGTGATTTGTAATGGGATTTGGTAGAAGAAATCAAGAACCTGTTGTAACAGAAGAAACGAAAATTTGGGTTTGTAAATCCGATGATTGTAACTGTTGGTTACGTGATAATTTTAAAAGTAGTGACGTACCTACATGTCCAATTTGTAGCAGTGAGATGGAACAGACTACTAGAGTGATAGAGGTCATTAATAATCCCGGAAAACATTCATAATTAATTTTGGCTTGATCGCTAATATCTTTCCGATGAAATATTATGTTGGTATATATTCTAATTTAACTTGCTATAATTAAGAACTGTTCCTCGTGAACAGTTTTTTTGTTGTGTAAGACCATAAAAATTTCAAGTTAGTGGTAAATGCCCTCGCCCCTTGAGGCATAAGAATGACTAGTAATAATAAACAGATGGTTCATACAAGAAAATAATTGACAGAATAACCCAGTAAACATAAACTACAAATGTTCCTATCCATACATACTGAACAAAATAAAGATAACATTTAGATTTTAGATTACTAGACTGCTTCTGTCTTAAGTGAGCAAAGAATGACAGGAAAGGTTGATTAGATGAGAGTATCATAAGGGTTGTGAGGGGGATTTAGCGTGGAAATGCTACAAAGATTAAATGACTGTCTTGATTATATTGAGGAACATTTAGAGGATGAAATCGATTTAGATGTTCTTTCCTCAATGGCTTATGTTAGTAGATTTCATTTTCAAAAGATGTTTCATATGCTTACGGGTTATACATTTGCAGAATATATTCGTAGAAGAAGGTTAACCTTGGCTGTTCAGGAGTTAACTTCTCCAAACCGGAAAGTGATTGATATTGCCATAAAATATGGTTACGAAACCCCAGAGTCTTTTTCAAAAGCCTTTCGTAAAGTACATGGTATATCACCTTCACAGGTAAGAGATTCATCTCAAGTCTTAAAAGCATTTCCACGAATATCCTTCCAAATATCTATTAAAGGAGAGAGAGAAATGAATTACCGCTTTGTTGATAAAGAGAACGTTGAAATCGTTGGAAAAGGAATAAGAGTTAGTACTGTGAACAATGAAAATCTAAAAAAAATACCTTTATTCTGGGAAGAGGTTAACAGTCAAGGAATCCCAGAACATTTATGTGAATTGACTGGTGGAATGAATGTACTTGGTGTCTGTATGGACTATGATCATGAAAAAGAAGAATTTACTTATTTTATTGGAGTAGAGAATCCTAAATCTGTATCCATTGACGGATATGATAAGAAAAGCATCTCTGCATCAACTTGGGCTGTGTTTGAATCTGTTGGTGCAATGCCTCATGCCATTCAAGCTGTATGGAAGAGAATTTATTCAGAGTGGTTTCCTTCCACTGGCTACCAGCATGCTGGCGGTCCTGAATTTGAGCTATACCTTCCCGGTGATATAACAAGTGAAGATTATATTAGTGAGATTTGGGTTCCTGTTAAAAAACAATAATGTAAGAAGAGAGTGTGCCTTGTTGTACACTCTCTTAAATCTGACGTGCTATCTTCTTTCAGCCGTCTAAAGCGGGATTTTTCCTCTGATAGGGTTCGCTTTTCATATAGAATTAACCCTATACTATTTGGTGAAAAGTTTTACTTCTCTGTAAATTTTGGTAGCGGATCGATAAAACTAGTCCAGTCTAACTTCATTTCCTCCTCAGTTAGTAAACATTGATCTAATGAGGTTTCAATAGATGCTCTACACATATCTATTCCAATGAAAACTAGCTCTGTCTGCTTATCCCCAAAGGTAGTATCCCATTTTTTTTGCAATTCGGGATCCTCAAGAAGCATTTGTTTTTGTTCTTCAAGAGGATATTCCGAAACCCATTCTCCTGCACCTTGTATCGTGATGGTGGAACCTGCTTGAGATAGTAAACCTACAACACGATTTCTCGTTGCAAGCCAAAAGAACCCTTTAGCTCTAACTACATCAACTGGCCAATTTTCCATCCATCCCATAAATCGCTCAGGGTGAAAGGGGATTCTTCGTATATAGACAAAGGAAGAGATTCCGTATTCTTCTGTTTCAGGTGTATGCTCCTCATTTAATTCTTTAATCCATCCAGCAGATTGACTACTCTTTTCAAAATCAAACCTTTTAGTATTTAATATTTTTTTCACGTCTATGTTTGAAAAAGAAGTAGGTAAAATTTCTGCATCTACATTTAACTTTCGTAGGAATGCTTGTAGTTCAAGTGCATCATTATCATCCAATAATTCAGTCTTGTTTAGAATGATAACATCTGCAAACTCTATTTGTTCAATTAAAAGGTCAACAACTTCTCTCGTATCTAGATCATCCGTACTTTGCTTTCGATCAAGAAGTGAATCTCCTGAAGAATAGTCTTCCCAAAAATTAAAAGCATCGACAACTGTAACCATTGTATCAAGCCTGCACTTTGTAGTTAAGTCAATGCCAAACTCTTCATCTTTATAGGTGAAAGTCTGTGCAACAGGAATGGGTTCGCTTATCCCAGAGGATTCGATGACGATATAGTCAATTTCACCTCTATCGACAAGTCTCTCAACTTCCTTCATTAAATCTTCTCTCAATGTACAGCAAATACAGCCGTTTTGAAGTTCTACTAATTTCTCATCTGTTCTAGAAATAGCCCCATTTTTAACAAGTCTTGCGTCTATATTAATTTCGCTCATATCATTAACGATCACAGCAATTCTCAGTCCATCAGTGTTCATTAATATATGATTTAATAATGTTGTTTTTCCCGAGCCTAAATATCCGCTAAGAACGGTAATTGGAATTTTCATAAGTTCCTCCAAGAATGTAATTGATAAGTATTTGGTTAAATAGTAATTGTTACGATTTAAAGTTTATTATATAAAAGGAAATTTGTAAATTGAAATCATTACGATTTGTTACGTGTGGAAGAATAAAAATAAAGAAGGACCGTATAATAAACAGTCCTTCTTCTAGAGCAGTAACTATTCTAAAGGAAGCATTAATTGATAAAATTCAACATCCTGCCATTCGTCAAACTTATATCCAACTTCTTTAAAAGTTCCAATATGTTTGAAGCCAAACTTCTCGTGTAGCTTCACACTTCGGTCATTTCCTGTTGTAATTCCGCCAATGACAGTGTGGTACCCAAGAATTTGAGCTCGATTGATTATTTCCTTCATCAGTGCACTTCCAATCCCAGCACCATGATGATGAGCAAAAATGTAAACAGATAATTCGGTCGTCCGGGAGTAGGCTGGTTTATCCCTAAAAGGATTTAGACAAGCATACCCAACTACGCTACCATTGTCTTCAGCTACAATTAAAGGATATTTTTCACCATATTTACGAAACCAAGTTTCACGATTTTCTAACGTTTCTTCCTTTAAATCAAACGTTGCTGTAGTTGTTCGAATTGCCTCATTATAAATATCGAGTAGAATGGGTAAATCAGTAACTAGTGCATCTCGAATGATAAGCATGCTAATTCCTCCACAAAACATTATTCCCTTAATTTTACCGATACTAGTAAATATGTCCAATAAAAATTTTTTTGATTGTTAAAAATCCCTGTATGAACGTTGACGATTATACAGCGAATACTCTATGTGTTATCTTTAAACTATTGCCAAGAAATCATAATCAGAACAGGGGGCTCAATATGAAGATTATCGTATCTCAACCGTACATTAAAATTATTAGAACGATCTGTGATAATAAACAGCATTCGATTGAAACCGAAGAGTTTTTACACCTATATCCTGATAAAATTTATTCACCAACAAATGTCTTTCAATTACAAAACGTGTTTGATATGTCTTTTAGAAGGATCAATCACTTACAGGGCTTTTTATACCTGCATACAAATCAGGGTGTATTCTCATATAATGTTACCCAAGATCCTTTCCGCTTTATTGATGAATACAAAAGGTTAAAAAGTTAAAGCAAAAAAAAGAGGAGAATCTCTCCCCTTTGTCTTATGCATTATGGAGCAGGTCCCTGATGATTTCTGCTGGCTTCTTTTCATTAAGATGTTGGTGATAAACATTCAATTTTTGAAAAAAATCATTCATTAAGGAATCATTTTCAAAAAATCCTCTCAATTGCGATTCCAATGATTGTTCTTTAGAAGCCCAATTTTGCAAATGAGTAACTACACCTAAATCTGTTAATTTTTCTAGGTTTATCCTCTCTTGTCCAGGTAATGCGTGGTAAATAAAAATAGGTTTCTTCTTATATAAGGCTTCGCTAATTGTTACTCCCCCAGGTTTTGTAACAATTCCGTCGATTGACTCGTAAAGTGCATTCATCTTCTCACGACAAGAAATGTAGGTTAATGGGGTTATATGCTTTCGATTTAGCTTCTTGAGTTTATTAAATAGAACCTCGTTTTTTCCACATAAAACGTAGTAGTGAAATCCGTTGTTCTCCTCTGTTGTTTTTAAAAGCTTTTCAATTTCCCCAACACCTAAGTTTCCACCCGTTAATAATATTTTGTAAGACGTATTAGAAGTGGTTGCTTCTTGTTTGTCTATTGTTATTTTTTTGTGAATGGGAATGCCTGTGTGGTAAATATGTCTGTTAGGAATCCCTTTTTTTATCAGATAGTCCTTAACGTGAATGGAAGGAACAAAATGAAAATCAATGTGATGGACTCCCCAGAAACGATGGATAAAATAGTCAGTATAAATGTTTATAATAGGGATCTTTATTAGTTCCTTTTTCTTCAAGTAGTTAAGCATATACGATGGAAGTGCATGCGTACATACAATTAAATCTGGGCGTACATCATTTAGTAACCTTTTCATGAACGGAAGAAATAAAAGTTCATACAGCCGGTAGCGCTTATCTTCATCCAGTTTACGATAGACAGATGCTTGGTAAATCAAATTGTATATGTTAGGGAAGTATTGAATCCATTTAAGGTAAATTTGTGAGACCAAATTCTCAATTCTTCCGTAACTATATGAAAGAATATCTACTTTCTTACACTGAACATGAGGCATCATTTCTTCGATAGAGTCGATGATGGCATTTGCTGCTTGGTGGTGACCGGAAGGAATCTGTAAAAAAGGTAAAAACAAAATGGTTTTTTCATGCTGTTTCATATGTCACCTCAATGAAGTCTTTTATGACAATGTATGTTCCATCAATTACCGTAAATAAAAGCGACTTTTTCATGTATAATGTTTGGAGGAAGGAGTGATAGAACTTGAAAATTTTACTTTTAATCGGATTGTTTATAATCCTTTATTATTTTATAAAAAAAGCTTATAAGAACACGATGGATATCGTTATTAATAAAATTCAAATAAACCCGGTTCATATAGATAAAAAGAATCCCGTTATGAATATCCTGCACTTATCAGACTTACATTTAGAGAACATTTCCATTTCCCCTCAAGAACTGTACACGAAATTAAAAGATAAACCCATTGACATAATTGCGTTGACAGGTGATTTCCTCGATAGAAAACGTACCATTCCTAAGTTAATTCCTTATTTAGAGGTCCTAAATCAACTAAACGCACCTTATGGTATGTATGCTGTTTTCGGAAATCACGATTATGTTTTACGTGGATCTAATCTCCAAAAGTTGAAGGATACTCTTGAAACCCATCATTGTAAGGTGTTTTTTAATGAAAATACTACGATAAATGTAAAAGGAAGAAGAGTAAATTTAATCGGAATTGACGATTATAGCACAAAGCGAAGTGACATCAAATCATCCTATAAAGGGATTAAGCATGGAACAAACTTGGTACTGACACATGACCCGAATGTAGTATTGGAGATGAAAGATTATCATTTCGATTATCTACTTGCTGGACATTTCCACGGCGGCCAGATTTGTTACCCTAAAGCCTATCATTTAGTTAAGATGGGTAAGATGGTCAGAATGAACATGATCAAAGGTCTTCATAATTATGATGATAAACCGTTTTATATTAGTGAAGGTCTAGGGCAAACAGGCGTAAATATACGTGTAGGAAGCAGACCAGAAATCACTATACACCAATTATCTTTAACATCTAAGAAAGAAGAAGTGCAAACAGCTATTTAAATTTAAAAAGCATCCCTAGGGTGCTTTTTTATATTTCTTTCTTTAAACTATACATCTTTTCTAACTTCTCTTTTGACATCACTAAGTAGCTTGGTGGGTCATGTCTAAAGAGTTTTCTAAAAGAAAGTTTTGTACTAGATAACATTTCAATAGGTACAAAACTGACCCATTTGAACCACCGATAGAAGGGGTGACTTAGCTGAAATGTTTCAAAACCTAAACGATTACAGCCTTTGTTCAATAAAGTAATCCCAATAATCCCTTTTATCTCTTCGGAATATTTATGATTTTCTATATAAAGTTGAATACCAGGTAAAGATTTTAGTACATACTCATAAATAATTTTTCCTTTTTTGATTTCACTTTTAATCCCTTTTAATTCTTTAAGAAGTTTTACATTATGAAGATGAATCTTTACTAACGTATCATTTTTGTTAATGCACGTACCATCTGATAAGGTTATAAGTCTGCCCCTATACTTGGTAAGTCTGACTCTGAAAATATTTTGATGTTCATCTGAACTAGGAAGATAAGTGAGCCGTGTAAACATGAAATAAATAGGGTCTAAAATACTCCAAATAGATAGTAGATATCCCCTCATTGTAGCTTAATCTCCTTTGCACTAATTTCCTTAATCATTTAATAATGCCTTCCGTTTAATCCAAAATCGACTAAATAATATTACCGAAATTAAAAAAATCAAATATCCGAAGATTCCCACAAGAAATAAATAGAAGTCAGTAAATAGTTGATTTCCTCCAAATGAAACAATAAACATAGGAGGAATGATTCCAATCGCTGTTGCAAGTAGATAAGTGAAGAATGAAATCCCGTTCACTGCTGAGTATATATGAACAGCGGGTGGAGGGATTACCGGTATTAGACGCCCCAGTAAAACGGCGATAAAAGAATTGTTCTTTATGAGATGATTTAAATATTCTACTTTTTTATACGTTTTTATTTTCTTAATAAAATAATCAGAAGCTATAAATCGAGCTACTAGATAGTAAGTGATTGCAGCAGTTAATCCTCCAAACCAATTAATTAATAACCCAAGCATCAAACCGAATTTAACCCCCATAATCCCCCCAAATATGGTAAAAGGAATAACGGGAAAAATGGCGAGCATAGCAGATAATAAAAACATAAAGAATAGGTAGGAGCGATCACTATTTTGAATCCATTTCATTAATAGGTCTCGATTTATAAATCCTATTATTAAAAGAATTACATAAAAGAAAATAATAAACCATTTATTCATAATCCGACTCCCGGCATTTACAAAATACGAAAAGGTACTTTTATATTCTCACCGTAAGGTTCATTTTTATGAACAAAGCGATAAAAATGAACATATCAATTTTTTCCTTGAATAAGCACTTGATTTAAACTCTGTATTTATTTTCTATTAACTCCTAATTGTGCTACCCAAATGAATTACTAGAACTTAACATCATAAAAGACCTGAACCAAATCCATTCTAATAGGTGATGGAGTTTAATAACTCTGTCATCTCATGGAGGTGGATTTTCGTGCAAACAATGAATCGTCTTATGTCTCTTTTGTCTAACACGAATACTCAACAGTTTTTAAAAATGTTAACGAATAGAAAGAAAAACGGAAATAGAGGTTGGACATGGTTTTCATTAATTGGATTGGCTGCTGTGGCTTTCATAGCAGGGCGAAATCAAAATGTGATGCATACGGTCAGATCATATGTTGATCGTATGCAAAATGCGAAGCCACTACAATCGCAGTTGAATCTTGCAAGTGAGTTTGCTGAAGAATTTGCTCCAAAAGGACAAACTGACTTTCGAAAACCAAATCAGTAAGATGAAACACTATACTGACAAAAACTACATGCTTTTTAATCGTACTATTAGAGCAAATTAAACTTGCCTCGCTAAAAACAAAAAATTGGGGGTAACATTCATGAAAAACAAACTAATTCTTTCATCAATGTCAGCGGTATTGTCTTTAGGGTTGTTATCAGCATGTGGAGTAGATAATACACGAATGAATGATACTGATGGAGCTGACTACACTCCTGTACGTTACAACCAAAATGACAATGGCCGATACAATAACAATGGGGTTTTTGACAGAGACCATAATGTCTTTGATAATGACTTAAGAAGAAACACAAGAGACGTCGATCCTGTTGAATTTGATACAGATGAAGATTTAGATTTAGACATGGATAATAACGATTTTGACATGACTGACAATGATAATCGAACAAGAAATAATGGAATCCTTAGAAACAACAATACGGGTGTAAGACCTCATGGTGGTAATATGGGAACTGGTACTCGCTAACAAATAAAAGCTTGTAGGGAAAGGGAAACGACCTTTCTCTACAAGCTTTTTCTATTGAATTTCACAATTTAGACAAAAAATTTACAATAATAACCACAAATATGGTATAATTTACCTCAGTTATATGGGCATGGGGATGCACATTGGGGGAGTGAGAAATGAAATTAATATTAGAATCATTGATGGAATGGAAGGAAATAAACGGTCATCAAAAGAGTCAAATATTTCGTTCTTCTGCACACACATTGTCGGACTTGGAGCAGGTTTATGACAAAGATCAGTTATTGAAGATTAGAGGAAGTTATGTACCTTCGAAGCCTGTCATTTGTGGGTATTTCTCTATTCATTCTGATGATTTTCTAAATCCTTTCAATTCGATTAGTAATGATCCACTACTTAAAGTTATACATAATTCGCTTAATAGAACGATAACATCAACCAAGGGAGAAATATGCTATCCGTTGTCTTTAAATGAAGTCTTGCATCTTTGCAAGAATACGGATTATTATGTTTTTTCCATAGAGGGTATGCTTGTTAGAGAGGGAAATATATCATCGATTGAATCACTTTATCGATTAAAAGAGGATAGCTATAAAAATAAAACTCAACAAATTTCCTGAAAAATAGCCACTAGCAATAGTGGCTATTTGCTTTATTAGCGCTCCGTAGGAAAAACACGACGGACCATTTCTGTGAATTCATCAAAGAACCCTTCCACTGGTTCACCACGGTTGATACGGTCACCATAACCAGTCATTCGATCAACAAATTCAGGGTTTGTGGATACATAAACATTTCGAATTTGATTATCGGCTTCTTTCACAGCTTTAGAAATTTTATTCTCAACATCTCTAGATAAATTCTGATTCTCTCTATCGTTATTCAAAACCGCTGCTACATAGGCATTCCGATCAGTCACAATCACATTTGCTTGGCTAACTTCCTCCAAGTCTGTAACTTTGTCCGCTGCTTCATCTGCTACTTCCATTCGATCATCATCATTTTGTCTATTTGTATTGTTTGTGTTGGTAATCCTTGTTGAATCCATATTGCTATCATTACGGATTGACTGCGTGTTCATATCTAATCCTCGGTCCTGGGCTTCTTGGTCACCCGCACATCCTGTTACTAAAAAAACAGCCAGTACTGACATAACAAATAATTTTAGCTTCATAAATCATTCCTCCTGTATGAGAATTCAAGATGCTTTTTCGTTAGCTCCAGTTTATATAAAACTCTAAGCAAGACGAAAGAAGCCATTCATACATAAGGTTCTCTGTTGGGAGAAGGTTATACATGGAAAAATAATCCAATTGCGTTTTGGTTATTTACTTCATTTTGTACTGATAGAGGGAATGGGGGAGCTTCGGACAGGAGAGCATGAAAATAGTTCGAGGACAGTTCGAAGTTAAACGAACTTCGAACAGGAAAGTCAGATAATAGTGAAACAGAGTCCGAAGTCGAGTGCACTTCGGACAGTAGAGCCAGATAATAGTCGAGTATAGTTCGAAGTTGAACAAACTTCGGACAGTGCCTTTGTGCAAATTAAAGTTAAGATTTGCTAGCCCTCAGCCACGATTAAATGTCTACCTTTGTAAAATCAAAGTCAATAATAGGGTACCCTTTTTCTATAATCATTTTTTGAAAATCCATATATTCCTGCTCGTCTATACTCAGATTATTGAGGTTAACGGATTGAATAAACGCAATATATTGGATAATATGTCTTAGCTTTAAGAAATCTTGGAGGTAGCCAAACCACTCTCGATTAAACTGATTATGCTTTTCATATCCTTTTAAAAAGGATTGTAAGAATTCCTTAATAAATACTTGATCATCTTCATGTGGTTTTAGAGGTCTCCAATAAGCATAGAAGAGAATGACGGCTAAATCATTGATGAAATAGTTAAAACCAATATCATCAAAGTCAAACAAAGTAATTTTCCCTTTAGAAATATGAAAGTTTAAGAAATGAAGATCACCGTGTATTAAGCCATAATTATCAACGTTTTTTGGAATACCTTTTAATTTTTCTATTAGTTCTTTTGAAATCTTCCTGAAGTCTTTTTGGTCTTCTGGGATATATTTATCAATATTTAAATAATCTTCCTGGAACCAATGGTTACGTGTCTTGTTACCATGATCATTTGCGTATAGTTTTGTGCATGTATGAAGTTTTCCCGTAATAGATCCCCATTCTTCGAACAAAGCTAAATTCCAATCATCCTCGGTTGGAGGACTACCAGGAGCCCTTTCATAACAAATACACATAAAGTAGTCATCATCAGTACCAATGGTTTCAATAAAGTTCCTTGCAGTTGAAGGAACGGCTTTTGCTACCGAAACCCCTGCTTCCGCCATGTAATTTAGCCAATCAAGTTCTCCTTTAATGTAAGCGCTGGTTCGTCGAATACTATGGGTAATCTTTAGAATAAAATCTTTTTGGTCCTTTTTATATGAATATACGAAGCTATCAAAACCCCCAATAAATTCAACAGTCTTAAAATCAATTTCATAAATATTAATAAATTTCTTTAAGATGGATTCATTAAATTTCTCTTTTATCTCAACTAGCAAGTCATTCACCTAATTCCCTAATAATTCCTATAATAAAAATAATATCATATTAGATAAGCCGATTAAAATACGTTATAATACCAAAGGAGTATTCTCAAAATAATTTAAATATTGAAGCGCTAAAAAATTGAAATAAGTGATAAATCTATATTATAATAGTTATAAAATTCAGAAAAAGGGGAAATTACTTTGATTCGGATGACACTAGCGGGTATTGGCGGGTTTTTCCTTGTTTTTATTGAGGCGTACATCGTTTTGATATTAAAGGGATACCACACCATTGACTTAGGAGGTATTCGCCCCTTTGTTACGGTATGGGCAATGAATTTTTTCTTATTATTCTCCATCTTTACACAGATAAAGTTTTGGCATGAGGATAAACAATTATCAGATGAAACATCAACAGAAAGATAATAAGTGTATGTTAAGATGTTCGGCCCCGAGCATCTTTTTTGTTTGGATTGAGATAGCTAATTTTTCGAGGGAGTGTTACGTTTGAATATCGGATTAGTTCGCCACTTTAAGGTAAAGAGAGGTTATCCAAATAAGCTTGTTACACCGGAGGAATTCATGAAGTGGGTAGAGG
Source organism: Cytobacillus spartinae (assembly GCF_042865285.1). Taxonomy (NCBI): domain Bacteria; kingdom Bacillati; phylum Bacillota; class Bacilli; order Caryophanales; family Bacillaceae; genus Cytobacillus; species Cytobacillus spartinae. The sequence goes on from NZ_JBIACK010000011.1 coordinate 26,692, forward strand.
AATATGATTTGTCGGACATTGAAGAGGAACACGTTGACTTAGGCAATGTTGAATGGGAAAATTGCTTATCAAGTGACTTACCAAGAGCTAGAAAGACTGCCCAGAAAGTGTTTAATGGGGAAATAGTCGTTCTAAAAGATTTACGCGAAATTAGTTTATCACCTATTTTTAAAAAGAATATACGACTTCCACTATTCATTCACTTATTATTAATTAGACTGGCGTGGCTTTGTAACCACAAATCACAGAAGGAAAACAAAAAACAAGTTTTAAGTCGAATTAATCATGTAATCGATATGTTGATAGAGGAAAATAAGAATGTTCTTGTTGTTGGACATGGGGGTATCATGGTGTTTATGAGAAAAGAATTAGTGAAAAGAGGCTTCTCAGGCCCAGCCTTTAATAGACCTAATCATGCACTAATCTATGTTTTTAAGAAATAGGCAACTTAACTATAAAATCTCTAACATACATAACAACCATCTTCACACAAAAAAAGTCCGCTTCATGGGAAGAAGCGGGAAAAAGAGACGATGAATCGATAGAATAAAAAGCTATATGTAGTGGTTAATTAGCTTTTATATCCTATATATTGTATTTATTCTAACATACGTGATTAGTATGCGCAAATAAGTTTAGCTTCTAAATTTCTTGTAATTCATGAATTTCAACAGTGGATCTTTCTTCTAAAGGTCCTCTCAAGTGTACGGTAGCAGTTCTTCCATCTTCATTTAACTGGTCAATCCAAACGGATACCCCATTGTACTGGACTTCGATGTCAGCTGAAGATGATAAAATTTGTTTCACTCGTTTTGCATCCATTTATTTCACTCCTCAAAGATAGTCATTTTATTTTTTCAAAGTGAATGATTTTTATACTAGACTTTAAATAATTTATAGTTCTCTAGTCAGTTAGCACTTAAAAGTAAAACTAAATAAGGAACAATAATCAATACACTTGATATTCCAAGTAAAATGGTAGTCGTTCCTCTAGTAAATGAATAGGTTTTCTCCTTTTTGAAGAGATGTTGTACCCGATTCTTATAAATCAAAATGGCCAGCATACTAAACCCTATAAATTGTAAGCTGAAAAGTAAAAAATAAGAAGTGCTAATACCCATTAGTTGTTGAATAGTAGATGCTGAGATGGTAAAAATCATTCTGTCATTTATCCAACCAATTAGTCCGAAATATAACACCAAAAATAACAACACCCTAAAGAATTCTATATAAAAGACAGTCACTCTACTCATTAATCATCAAACTCCCAAGGTTATGAATATTCCTTGGTAAGTATATCCCAAAATTTATCTCAATATAAGGAAGCATAAACAAACCGTAAAGATGTGGCTAGACGCAACCCAACCTCTTCTTTACGGTTCATGTAATTATTTCTTGTTTATTTGGCGACCACTTTTCTTTTGGCTTTGAGATTGGTCATTTCCAACTTGATAATCCTCTCCAAATTCCACATCCGATTTTCCACGTTGTTTGCCCAGTTGTTTGGACGTCTGTTCTTGATTTTGTTTTCCTTGTTTATTCACATTAAGTCCTCCCTTTAAGAAATGTCTCAACTATTATTAACATTTTTAAAACTTTCTATGTTAGAGAATGATGACTGAAACCATAAGGTAACCTAAAGAGAAGGAGTTGATTGTGCTTTAAAACATTCAAAATCATTCATCGTCTCGAAGTGAGTGGTTGTTTTTGATTGTTTTTGAAAGAAAATGATTGATTTATGAAAGGGGTTACAGTAAAATAAACTCATGAAGAGATTATTCTCAGGGGGTGAGCTTTGTGCTAACGCCGGAGCGCCATCGACTAATACTCGAAATACTAAAGGATAAAAATATCATAAAAATACAGGAACTAGTTGATTTAACAAATACATCTGAATCTACCATTAGACGCGATCTAACTCAATTAGAACAAGGGAAATTTTTAAAACGAATCCATGGTGGTGCTGCAAGGCTACAGGGGAAACTTGAAGAACCAAGTATGACTGAAAAATCAGCCATAAACCTTCAACCGAAAAAAGCAATCGCTCAATTCGCTTCAAATTTAGTCGAAGAGGGAGAATGTATTTATTTAGATGCAGGCTCAACTGTACTTGAAATGATTCCTTTTCTTCCAAAGAATATCGTAGTTGTAACAAATGGTTTAATGCACGTAAATGCACTTTTAGAGAAAAAAATCGATATGTATTTAATCGGTGGCTTTGCAAAACAAAAAACCAAAGCCATTATCGGTAGAGGAGCGCTTGCTAGTCTAGAACACTATCGATTTGATAAGTGTTTTATGGGTGTGAATGGGATACATCCACAATTCGGATACACAACACCCGACCAAGAAGAGGCATTAATAAAAAATTTGGCCATTACACTTTCAAGAGAAGCGTTTGTTCTAAGTGATGATTCTAAGTTTGGTGAGATATCTTTCGCTAAAATAGCTGATCTTCATGAAGCGAGTATTATTACGAATGAATTTGAAGCAGACACAAAAGAACACTATCTAAGTAAAACCACAATAAAGGTCGTGACAGCATGATATACACTCTAACTCTGAATCCATCTGTTGACTACATCGTAGCAGTAGACAATATGGAATTAGGAGGCCTAAACAGAACAACAAGTGAGACGAAATTTCCTGGTGGGAAAGGAATTAATGTTTCAAGAGTATTAAAAAGATTGGATATAAATAGTAAGGCTCTTGGATTTATCGGCGGTTTTACAGGCGATTATATCGAGAAATACCTGCAATCAGAGGGAATAGAAACAAAGTTTATACGCGTTTCTGAAGACACAAGAATTAACGTGAAACTAAAGTCAAATCAAGAGACAGAGATTAATGGTAGTGGACCATGTATCTCTAAAGATGCTTTTTTAGATTTAATAAACCAAATCAGTCATCTTTCACAGGAAGATCTACTAGTGCTAGCTGGAAGTATCCCTTCAACGTTACCTTCAAATACGTATGAAGAAATCGTAAAGATATGTAATGAAAACGGAGTAAGGTTTGTGGTTGATGCCGAGGGAGACTTATTAAAAAAAGTACTTTCCCATAACCCCTTTTTAATTAAACCTAATCACCACGAGCTAGGACAACTATTTGGCACAACTGTCTCTAGTTGTGAAGATGCCCTTACATTCGGAAAACAATTGGTTGAGATGGGTGCGGAAAATGTCATAGTGTCTCTTGCGGATAAAGGTGCGGTATTTGTTAACAAAGATGTACAAATTATTTCAAATGTCCCTAAAGGCGAAATGAAAAGTTCAGTAGGGGCAGGGGATTCAATGGTTGCTGGTTTTCTGTCAGCTTACGAGAGAACAAAAGATGTTAAAGAATCATTTCGTTATAGTGTCGCATCAGGAAGTGCAACAGCTTTTTCTATAGGACTGTGTAACAGAGATTTAGTAGAACAATTATTGACCCAAGTCAATTTCCAAGAGGAGAGAGAATGATGAAGATTACAGAACTACTAACCAAAGAAACCATTCATTTAGACTTAAAGAGCCAAAATAAGTCAACTGTAATTGATGAGCTTGTAAATGTGCTTGATAAAGCTGGCAAACTATCGGATTCTGAGAAATTTAAAGAAGGAATCTTAAAAAGAGAAGAACAGAGCACTACAGGCATTGGGGAAGGAGTTGCGATTCCACATGCGAAAACAAATGCAGTCAAACAAGCAGCAATTGCTTTTGGGAAGTCAATTGATGGAATTGATTATGAGTCGCTAGATGGGCAACCAGCACATTTATTTTTCATGATTGCAGCACCAGAGGGAGCAAATAACACACATTTAGAAGCTTTATCACGTCTTTCTTCTATTTTAATGAAAGAGGAAGCTCGTCAAAAACTACTAAATGCAAAAACAAGTAGTGAAGTGATAGGGATTATTGATAGCTATGATCAAGAAGATTCGAAGGAGGAGAGCACTGCTTCAAGTAACAAAAAGTTTATTGTTGCAGTAACGGCTTGTCCTACCGGGATTGCCCATACTTTTATGGCTGCTGACTCTTTAAAGGCTAAGGCAGAAGAAATGGGTGTAGACATAAAAGTCGAGACAAGAGGCGCTGGCGGAGCAAAAAATGTTCTAACACAGAGCGATATAGATAACGCAATCGCAGTAATCGTTGCAGCAGATACTAACGTTGAGACAGACCGTTTCGCTGGTAAACATGTGATTGAAACACATGTTGCTGATGGGATTCGCAGACCAAAAGAACTTATTGAAAAAGCGATTAAACAAGATGCACCAGTATATAAAGGTAGTGGGAACAAATCCTCAAATTCTGAAGATAAACATCAAGGTAGAGGAATTGCTTCACAAATCTACAAACACTTAATGAATGGTGTTTCTAACATGCTACCGTTCGTTGTCGGTGGTGGTATCCTTATCGCTATTTCATTTATGTTTGGATATAATGCATTTAATCCTGAAGATCCATCATACCACCCAATCGCTGAAGCGTTAATGACTATTGGTGGTGGGAATGCATTTGGACTTATTGTACCGATTTTAGCAGCATTTATTGCTATGAGTATTGCTGACCGTCCTGGATTTGCAGCAGGTGCTGTTGGTGGTATGTTAGCTGCAAGTGGCGGTGCAGGATTCCTTGGAGGTATTATTGCAGGTTTCTTAGCAGGGTATGTTGTTGTTGGATTGAAAAAAGTATTCGCAGGACTTCCTGCTTCATTGGAAGGTATCAAAACGATCTTAATTTATCCGTTATTAGGTATCGCAATAACTGGTTTCACAATGTTGTATGTAGTAAATAAACCAGTAGGTGCACTAAATACATCTATCACTGAATGGTTAACTGGATTAGGAACAGGAAACGCAATATTATTAGGTATTGTATTAGGGTTAATGATGGCATTTGATATGGGTGGACCGGTTAATAAAGCCGCTTATGTGTTTGGAACTGGTTTACTAGCGAGTGGAGTTTATGAGCCAATGGCTGCAATTATGGCTGCTGGTATGGTTCCGCCGTTAGGTATCGCTTTAGCAACTACAATTTTTAAGAATAAGTTTACCAAACAAGAACAAGATGCTGGTAAAGCAAACTATATTATGGGACTTTCGTTTATTACAGAAGGCGCAATCCCATTCGCAGCAGCCGATCCAATTCGTGTCATTCCTTCTATTATGGCTGGGTCGGCAGTTGCTGGTGCACTATCTATGATGTTTGAAATAGGTTTACGTGCACCACATGGTGGTTTATTCGTAATACCACTAGTTGACGGAGCATGGTTTATGTATCTATTAGCAATCGTAATTGGAGCAGTAGTATCAGCTTTATTAATAGGATTCTTAAAAAAGCCAATTAGATAGTTATAACAAAAAGTCAGTGGACGTAACGTTTACTGACTTTTTTTGCTTGAATTTATTGGAAAAGTATGGTTAAATAAAATAAACTATGTAGTCTATTTAGGGGTATGGTTATATGGGGGTGATTAGAATGGTCATCATTATTTTCACAAAGAGGAATGAAAAAAGTACCAAATAAAAGTATGAAGGCATTATGTAATTAATATGTGACTTACACTCTATGAGTGTATTTTTTTTTCTGTTATGGTTAACGGTACCAATTTCGATTAAAGTCTAACTCTAAAACTTGCCCGAATTTAACAGCAAAATCAATAAAATAGGCACCTTTAGCGGTCAATATCCCTTTATCAAATACAACTGGAGCATCCACAAACGCTTTTTCCGGGAAAACGCCAAGAAATTCTCGGGCTTGTTTAGAAATTCCCGTCGTATAGAATCGGTCAAGTAGTATACCTGCTTTTGCGAGTAGATAAGGAGCACTCGAAATGGCACCAATAACAGCATCCTGTTCATAGACTTTTCGTATAAATTCAAAAAGTGGTTTTTCGTCGATTAGGTGCTGGAAATCATCTACCCCAGGTAATACTAAACTTTGGATCATTTCCATGTTTACCTCATCTATTGTTGTTTCTGGGATACATGTTAAACCTGCTTCTCCTTTTATAGGATTATGGTCTAATCCAATAAAAACCTTCGGGTGATTTGCCTGTGTCAATACCGATATAATAACAGAAAGCTCATATTCACTATACCTAGGATATAAAAGAATCCCCGTTGTCATATTCATTCCCCCTAAATCAAATTATAGAATAGTTCTACACTTTCGATGTATTTCCTTTTAAGATTCTAAATATTTTAAAAATTGTTTACTATCATCTAGCAAGCCCCCCCTCCTATAGTCATAAATATAATCATTTGAAATAAAATTTTATGAGTATGGTGAAAGAGGAGATGATTATTTGGCGAATTTTGAAAAGGTTGCAAAGTTCGAGCATGAATTTTGGTTGCAGGTGTTAGGGGATCACGCAAGATTCATTCACGATTCACTCTCTCCAAAGGAAAAGTCGGAGATAGATAAGGCTAACTATTTTATTCAAACCTTTGATCAATTATTAGGAAGAGTAAAGGTTGATAATTTAGTTGAATTAAGTAAGAAAGCAGAACAAGAAGCAAATAAATTAAGGGAATTTAAGCTTCATCTTATGGAGTCACACCTTGTCGGAAAAATCACCATACATCTTGGTCCCACATTCATCAATCATATGGTAAATGAACTTGAAGAGTATTTACTTATCCTAGGTTACTTAACAAAAGGAGAAGTTCCACCAGTATTCCACGAGCTTCATCACCATTTAATTTGGTTATTAGACGCTGCCGGTCATGCTGGTGCTATTTTTGATAATATGGATCGTATTGAAAAGAAGATTAAAGAAAAAAGCGATGACTTTACAAAGGATTTTGAAGCCTTTTATCTAAAGGCAGTGGAAATGACGGGATATCTTCGAACCAATTTATCCTCCTTTCCAGCATTAGAAAAGTTTAATGATGATGTCTCACTAGAGATGAAACTGTTTATGAATTTCCTTCATGAAATTGAAGAGCTTGAGCTAAGTAAGAAAGCATTGGGGACATTTGCACCTCTAATGGCTGATCACATGATGCGAGAAGAATGTTATTATTTAATGAAGTTATCAGAATCTACTGATCTAAAAAAGCCGAATTGTGACCCTACGAAACCAAGACTTAAACAATAAATAAAATGGAGAGTGCTAAAAATAGTGCTCTCTTTTTGTTCATTGTGCTCTCATGGCAACATAAGGTCCCTATTGTTATTCCCTGTAAGAAAACGTAGTGCTGTAGGGAATGCATAAAGAATAAAGAATATAGATAGTGAAAAGCTAAATAGAGAGGCAACAACACCATTCTTTTTAAGGAGGTCATTATGAAGGACAACCAAATCCCGTTTAAGGAAAGCTATGAGTCAGATGGAGAAATGGGAAATAAAAAAGGATCGAAAGAGCGGAAAAGTGAAGAAAAAGACAAAAATGATTTCTTTAACATAACTCCTAGTAGTGAATAAATGGTTAGCGGCACAACTTTAATGGTTGTGCCGCCATTTGTTAGGTAAGCTGTTTAATGAATTCTTTCATCAATCCTGGAAGATCTGGCCACGCATGACCGGAAACAAGATTGCCTTCAACATGTAGTGGTTTCTCTATATATGTTGCACCTGCAGCCTCTACTTCAGGTTTGCATGCAATATAGGCGGTTAACTCTCTACCCTCTAGATACTGACGGACTGTTGTTAATACTAGGCTTGCATGACAAACTGCTGCTACAGGTTTATTTTCTTTAAAGAAGTGAGCGACAATTCTTGGGACATTTTCATTTAGACGAATATATTCAGGTGCACGGCCCCCAGGGATAATCAACCCGTCATATTCTTCTGGATTTACGTCCTCAAATGCTAGATGTGCGTCTATTAAATATCCTTGCTTTTCTGTATACGTATCCCAGCCAACGAAGTCATGAACAACAGTGTGGAGTTTTTTCTGAGATGGAGCGGAAATTTTGACATCAAAGCCTTCCTCTAAACAACGAAAATACGGATAATAAATTTCTAGTGACTCTACTGCATCACCAGCTAAGATTAATACTTTTTTTGACAATGGATACTCCTCCTCTCCGATTTGGGCTTGTCGCCTCTTTATATATATTCAAAATTTTTCCTTTAAGTCCTCCCATGTCACGAAAAATTCATAATCTTGAGGCTCTTGGTAAAAGTTTAAGCAGAGGGAAAAATGAATGAAAATCAGACCGTTTAGTCATATTAAAATTGTATAACTAAATTGTTGGGGGACTTAAAATGACGAAAAGAAATATTAAAACGAAATCAGGTTTACAAAGTGTAAAGAAAAGTATAAATGATATGGATATCACAAAGGACAAGGATAGTAAAGGTGCAGAAAAAACAAGACCTAATTAAAGCTTTGAGGCAGTTTAATTCTGCCTCCTTTTTTCTATCTAGTAAATGTATGGTAGAAAGGAGTGAAGTTTTTCGATATGCCTACTTTTATGTATGAAAATCGAGAAATCTTTTACGAGGAAAAAGGGTCGGGTGTGCCTATTGTATTTATTCATCCCCCAGCGATGGGCAGAAAGGTATTTCATTTTCAATTCGAATTAGAGAAGCACTTTAAGGTCATATTTCCAGACCTTAGTGGATGTGGAGATACCATTGGAGTCCCTGAAAACGTAACTATATTGGGGTTTGCTAAGGAAATAAGAGCACTATTAGACCATTTAGATATAGATCGTGCTGTCATTTGTGGGTATTCATCAGGTGGGTGTGTAGCACAAGAATTTGCCTTAACCTATCCTGAACGAACGTTGGGGGTCATACTCTCAGGAGGTTTCCCAGAAGTTCAATCAGCAGCATTTAAATACGAACACATAGCCGGAATGTACTTAGTGAAACGATTCCCGAAATTTTTGAGTTATCTTATTTCTACTAGTCATACAAATGAAGAAGATGTTCGAAATGATATCTATAACCATATGCAAAAAGCAGATCGGAGAGTTTGGTTCGATTTTTATGAGCAATCCTTACATTACTCCTGTGTGAAGCGGCTTAAACAGTTAAAAGCTCCAGTATTACTACTTTACGGTTCAAGGGATTTTGTTAATCAACACATTAGATGTTATAAGAGGTATATTGATTATCAAGTAGTCATCATTCAGAAAGTATCCCATCAATTACCTACTAAGAAGTGGCAGGTTTTTAATCAGTTAATAACGGGGTTTGTAAAAGAGCAAGCATACTAAGACCTTTAAGGGAATCCCTTAAAGGCCTTTTTTGCTACCAGTAATAGTTACAATCTTCTCCGAGGACCAGGGGAGGTCCTTCAAGATTAGTGGATATCCTGGGAAAGAGGTTCCGTTTAGTTCCAAAGGAGAACCATTGAAAAAAGAGCAGCCGCTATGGCTGGTTATTTGGCTTCTTTCCCCGGTCTTATTCCCACAAGTGTAATGAAGGCAGCAAGGAGACCCAATCCAGCTAAAATATAGAACAATATTGAACCTGTATGCTTTAGCATTATAGCCATCACAGGGGGGCCAGCTGCAACACCAATAAATCGCATAGAACTATATATGGATGTGATCGTACCTCTTTCTTCTTTTTCAATTCCTTCTGTTATTAGGGCGTCTAGACAAGGAAGGCCAACGCCGATCCCGATTCCACTTATAAAGAACATGGCGATCATAAATATCAAGCCATTTGAAAAGCTTAGAGCTCCAATAGACAAAGCTAGCACTACTATTCCAACTAATGTAATCCATTTCATTAAAACCTTATTTTCCTTAATAATCTTTCCAGTAAAATAAGACGAAAAGCATAAAGCGCCTAGTGGTAGAGCCAGTAGTAGTCCCTTTTTTATATCTTTAATGTCGTAGGTCTTTTCTAGAACATCGGAAAGATAGAAAAGTACCGCAAACAGCACAAACATAAGGATGACGCCAACAATAAAAATGGAATAAAGCCATCTTCCGCTATTCTTAAATATTTTTTTAACTTTTTGAAGAAATTCCTTAAATGGAAGTGGCTTTTCTTTGGACTTTGGGCTTTTGACAAGAAAGATCATGAGTAAGACTGAAATGACACAGAAAGCTGGAAAGGCGAAGAAAGGCAAAAACCATATGATACCAGCTAAGAATGCTCCTAGAACGGGACTAAGCACTTTACCTAGTGTATTTGAGGTTTCAATAACTCCCAAAGTGCTACTAACTTCATCTTCATTTTTAAACATGTCACCAACCAAGGGCATAACAATAGGTGCAGCTCCAGCAGCACCGACTCCTTGCAAGGCCCTTCCAATTAAAATGATCCAATATGGGTTATTCATTTTCCATGAGGCCCATCCCGATATTAATCCCCCGATTGCAGCAATCAGTAAACTAGGAATGATGACTTTCTTTCTACCAATATGGTCTGACAAATATCCAGCAAGAGGGATAAGGATAATAGCAACAATTGAGTAGACCGTTATAACCATACTCGATTGAAAGGAAGAAATACCCAACTGAGTTTCTAATTCAGGCAAGACAGGTATTAACATTGAATTGCCTAATGTCATAACTAGAGGAATAGAAGACATTGAGATCACTGCCCAACGTTTCGATTTGCTAGCTTTTTTCTCCTCTTTTTTTTGGGCGGTTTTACCCTTAATTGAATGAGCTTTTTCTACGTATTCCATCATAGACCCGCCTTTTTATATTATTTAACATTTTTAATAGCAATTCTCAACTCCTATTAAAGTCGCCTAAAGTTAATATTTACACTTTTAATAAAAACTAACGGAAAAATAGGTATGCTATTTATGGAAATTCTCTTACAAATGGTATATTCGGGAAAAAACAGATAAAATAATGTCATGAGTATGAAATAGGGGTGACAGAATGCAGAAGATTGTAACGTTAAGTGTAGGAAGACCGAAAGAATATGAGTGGAAAGGTAAACAAGAAAAATCAGGTATCGGTAAATCTATCGTAAATGAAGTAAGGTTAACAAAAGATGGTTTTATTGGGGATGAAGTAGCAGCTCCGGAATTTCATGGGGGTCCAGATCGAGCGGTTTGCTTATATCCTTTTGAACATTACGCTATGTGGGAAAAAGAATTTGGACAAATTTTACAGCCTCCAGCTTTTGGAGAAAATATATGTGTAACAAATATGTTGGAGAAAGATACATATATTGGAGACACTTACCTTTTAGGAGAAACCGTTATTCAAGTCACTCAAGGTAGAGTACCATGCTCAAAAATATCTAAATTCAATGGTATTGATAAGTTACTAGGCCGAATTGTGGAAACAGGGTTTACAGGTTACTTTTTCAGAGTTCTTCAAGAGGGAACGGTAAAATCAGATGCTGAATTAAAGTTAATTGACCGTACCCAAGAAAAAATAACGATTTTACGTGCAAATGAAGTAATGCTTCATGACAAGAAGAATATAGTAGCTATTGAGGAAATCCTCCAAGTGAACGAGCTTGCAGATGAATGGAGAAACAGTTTAACTAAAACACTAAAGAAATTGACTGAAAAATCTTTATAATTTTTCGGGTTACTTATTGACTTTTCAGATATTCCCATTTATCATAAAAAACAATATAACGCGTAAGGCGAAGACGAAGAGTAGTATCTTAGACAGAAACTATAGAGAGCTGATGGTTGGTGCAAATCAGTGTGGATGTTTAAGTGAATGGACTTCCGAGCCTCCAAACCGAACCTTTTTTAAGCAGTAGGCTTTGGCGAACGGTCTCATCGTTACAAGAGGCGGATATTATACTTTAGCTATGATATCTGTTAAGTGAGCTAATTTTTAGCTAATGAAGGTGGCACCACGGGTTTCTCGTCCTTTTTAAGACGAGAAGCCCTTTTTGTTTACAGAAATACTTTACTTATATAAAAGGTCAAAGCGTTAAATCGACAAATTAATGATGTAAATCGTTGAGTGAGAGTAGTATATTAGTTTGGATTGGTCCAGAGAGCCGGGGTAGGTGGGAGCCGGTACAATCCGTCTAATGGAATGGACTCACGAGAGGTTTCTTGAAACGTAGTAGGGAAACACGGAATTCCACCGTTAAAGGGATAGGGTATCTAGATGTTCCATGGACATCTACGTACCCGAAAGAGGGAGCAAATTTTTGCTCTAAACTTGAGGTGGCACCGCGGTAAACGATCGTCCTCTATACACACATTTTCTATGTGCGTATAGGGGACTTTTTTATTTTTAAAAACAAAACTTTGTGAGTTTTATAAGCGAAAGGAGTTTATATAAATGACATTAAAAAATAAAGACGTTTTAATTGAAGAACTACAAGGAGATACGTTGACACCGATTTCTATCTTTCAAAGATTGTCCGGTAAGAAAAAATTTCTACTAGAAAGTTCGCTAAAGCATGAACATTCAGGAAGGTTTTCGTTTATTGGAACAAACCCTGCATACGAGCTAAAGGCTAATGAGCAAGGATCAGTCTTACTTAAAGGGCAACAAGTTGAATATTTGTCAGATAATCCGCTAGAGGTATTAAAAAAAATCACTCCCAATGATCGTTACTGTGAATTAGTACCCTTTATAGGCGGGGCAGTTGGTTTTGTTGGCTATGATGTAGTTCGGTATTACGAAAATATCGGAGAGATTCCAAAGGATGAGCTACAAATCCCAGATGTCCACTTCATGATGTTTGAGGAAGTAGTTGTTTTTGACCACCTAGACCAAAAAGTTTATATCGTTGCAACCTCCTTATTAAATGAAACCAACACAAATGAGCTTCGAAATAGAATCGATTACATCAAAAATGAAATACAAACTGGTGCTGATATAAAAAATCAACCAGTTGAAATATCCTCATATGAGGCATCAATGACGAAAGATGAGTTTATTGAAAAAGTAAAAAAAGCAAAAGAGTACATCATTGAAGGAGACATTTTCCAGGTTGTACTTTCACAAAGAATGAAGGCTTCTATTAAAGGGGATCCATTCTCTTTTTACAGAAAGCTTCGTGTTCAAAATCCATCGCCATATATGTATTACCTAGATTTTGAAGATTATATCGTTGCGGGTGCATCACCTGAGAGTCTGATAAAAGCAGATCAAAATAAAGTTGTAACAAACCCAATAGCAGGTACGAGACCTAGAGGGAAAACAGTCGAAGAGGATACAAGACTCGAGGAAGAGCTGAAACATGATGAAAAAGAGCTTGCAGAACACAGGATGCTAGTTGATCTTGGACGTAACGATCTAGGGCGAGTAAGTGAATTTGGTTCAGTAGAAATAGAAAAGTTTTTAAAAATCGAAAAGTATAAGCATGTGATGCACTTAGTTTCTGAGGTTAGTGGAAAGTTGAAACCATCATATACACCTATCGATGCCTTAACCGCATGTTTGCCAGCAGGAACCGTTTCAGGAGCACCTAAAATTAGGGCAATGGAAATTATAAATGAGCTTGAACAGTTAAAACGCGGAGTTTATTCCGGGGCCGTAGGTTACTATTCTGCAAATGGCAATATGGATTTTGCTTTAACGATTAGAACGATGGTGATCAAGAATGATAAAGCGTATATTCAGGCAGGCGCAGGAATTGTCTATGATTCAGTACCTGAAAAAGAGTATGAGGAAACACTTCATAAACTAAAAGCTTTTTTGGAGGATAAAAGATGATATTACTAATCGATAATTACGACTCATTTACATTTAATCTATATCAATATTTAGGGGAGTTAGGCGAAGAAATCATCGTAAAGCGTAATGATCAGATTTCGTTAGATGAAATTGAACAGTTAAATCCATCTGCTATCGTATTATCGCCAGGACCAGGGAGACCTGAAAATGCTGGCCTATGTGTAGAAATCATTAAACACTTTTATAAAAAGATTCCTATATTAGGGATCTGCCTAGGTCATCAAGCAATCGGTTATGCTTTTGGAGGAAGAATTGAAAAGGCTCAAAAAGTCATGCATGGAAAAGTTTCTAATATTACCCATGCAGGATCTCATTTATTTCAGTACTTGTCTCAGCCATTAGAAATAATGCGTTATCATTCACTCGTTATCGAAAAGGGGAGCTTACCGGGCTATTTCAAAGTCATCGCGAAATCAATGGATGACCAAGAAATCATGGCGATAAAGCACGAACGATTTCCACTTTACGGTTTACAGTTTCACCCTGAATCTGTTGGTACATCAACAGGTAAACAAATGCTTCAAAACTTTTTAATGGATATTGGAAAGGAGAAAAAAGATGAAAACATATCTACAGCGATTATCTGAAAGAGGCTCCCTAAATGAAATTGAAATGAAAGAAGCAGTTGAACAATTATTTTCTAATGATATTAGCGATAGTGAAATAGCAGCTTTTTTAATCGGATTAAAAACAAAAGGGGAAACAGTTGAAGAGATTGCCGGACTTGTCCAAGCAATCAGGGAAAAATCCCTTTCGTTTAGTAAGAATATTCCTAATGTTATGGATAATTGCGGGACTGGTGGTGATGGTTCAAAGAGCTTTAATATCAGCACCACTTCCTCTTTCGTCATTGCCGGCGCAGGAATTCCTGTTGCCAAGCATGGGAATCGAAGCATATCAAGTAAAACAGGAAGTGCAGATGTTCTTGAGTACTTAGGGGTAAATTTATCGTTATCACCTAGTGTGATTGAAGAGTTAATAGAAGAAGTTGGAATAGCGTTTTTGTTCGCACCACATGTTCATCCGAATGTGAAAAGAATTATGAAGGTACGCAAGGACTTACGAATCCCGACTATTTTTAACTTAATAGGACCGTTAACCAATCCGATTGAACTTCACTCACAATTATTAGGGATTTATAGCAGGGACTTGATTACTGTTTTTGCCGAAGTGTTAAAGAACCTTGGAAGAGAGCGTGCTGTTGTTTTAAATGGTACAGGATACATGGACGAAGCGTCTCTTCAAGGGGAGAACTACTTAGCTATTCTAGAAGATGGCGAGATTATAAATAAAATCTTACATCCTGAAGAAGTCGGCCTACCTGTATATGATAATGAAGCGATTAGGGGTGGAGACTCCAAAGAAAATGCCTTGATTTTAAAAAATGTACTTCAAGGTAATAAAGGGGCGTACAGAGATACCGTTTTATTAAATGCAGGAATCGGGATTTACGCAAATGGAAAAGTAACAAACATTCAAGAAGGAATAAAATTAGCCGCTGAAAGTATTGACTCCGGTGCTGCACTAAACAAGCTGGAGCTTTTAATCGAGAAAAGTAGACTTTATGAAGTGGAAGTGATGTAGGTGGAAACAATTTTAGACAAGATCATTAGAAAAAAACAAGAGGAAGTAGAGCAGTTACGTGATATGACTTTTCCACTTATAGAAGGAGCTCAACCGAAATATTCACTGGTTTCTCGTTTGGAAAAAGGGAAAGACGTTACCATTATCGCAGAGTTTAAACGTGCGTCCCCATCTAAAGGGGACATCAACCCTACTCTTGACCCAGCCCTACAGGCAAGAAATTATATTGATGGCGGAGCAGACGCAGTATCTGTTTTAACAGATAAGACGTTTTTCAAAGGATCTTTTGAAGACTTAAAGAAAGTTCGCTTAGCTATACAAAAACCGATTCTTTGCAAGGATTTTATTATTGATCCGATCCAAATTGATTTTGCAAAACACGCCGGGGCAAATTTAATATTATTAATCGCCGCTGCATTGGACCTAAAAAAACTTGAATATCTATATGAGTACGCCAAGACAAAAAATCTTGAAGTCATAATGGAAGTTCATAATGAGGAAGAGACAGAAAAGGTTCTTAAAACAAATAATCCGATCATCGGTGTTAATAATCGAAATCTTAAAACGTTCCAGGTGGATCTTAGAACAACAGAACGCTTGGCTCCACTTATTAAAGGAGAAAATCGCTTTTTAATTGGTGAAAGTGGGATTACCTCTGGTTCTGACGTCGAGAGACTAGTCCGAGCAGGCGCGAACGGAATCCTGGTTGGAGAAACACTTATGAAACATGGAAACATCGTCCAAGGAGTAAAAGAATTAAAGAAACCGTTAATTGAGGTTGTTAAATAATGAAGGTTAAAATTTGTGGCATAACAGATTTGGAAAGTGCTCTAACCGCAATAGAAAGTGGGGCAGATGCACTGGGGTTTGTTTTTGCAGAAAGTAAACGGAAGATTGACCCTCTAACAGCTTTTGAAATCATCAGTCAGTTACCGAGGGAAGTTTTAAAAGTTGGAGTCTTTGTAAATGAATCGGTTGAAAACATAAACAAAATTATTGAGAAAACAGGAATTACCTCTGTTCAATTACATGGAGACGAAACACCGGAATTTTGTACATCTTTTTCAGTCCCAGTCATTAAAGCGTTAAGTATTAGTGAAACATCAGACATTGAAAGAATCAATGGATACCATTGTGATTATATTCTGTTAGATAGTCCAAAAGGCAAATACCATGGCGGGAATGGAACTAAGTTCAATTGGAACTTACTATCCGAAGTAGAGAGGCCCACTCGAAAAATTATTTTAGCCGGCGGGTTAAATATTGAAAATGTAGCTGAAGCAATTGAAATTACTTATCCATATATGGTGGATGTAAGCAGCGGTGTCGAAACGAACGGCAAAAAAGATATAGAAAAAATTAGGCAGTTTATAAGAGCAGCAAAACAGAGGGAGGAAATAAAATGAGCACATATACATTACCAAACGAAAAAGGACATTTTGGAATTTACGGAGGAAGATACGTTCCAGAAACGCTAATGCAAGCGATTTTAGAATTAGAAGAGGCGTATAAAACAGCCATTCAAGATGAACAGTTTCACCTTGATTTAAAGCATTTATTAAAGGACTATGTAGGACGTGAAACGCCTTTGTACTTTGCAGAGAATTTAACGAACCATGCTGGTGGGGCAAAGATTTATTTAAAACGTGAGGATCTGAATCATACTGGAGCTCACAAAATCAACAATACAGTAGGGCAGGCGCTATTAGCTGTACGCATGGGGAAGAAAAAAATCGTCGCAGAAACAGGTGCAGGTCAACATGGTGTTGCGACTGCGACTGTATGTGCGCTACTGAATCTTGATTGCGTTATTTTTATGGGAGAAGAGGATATTAGAAGGCAACAGCTAAACGTATTTCGTATGGAACTACTGGGTGCAAAGGTAGTTAGTGTTACTTCGGGTAGTAAAACATTAAAAGATGCTTGTAATGAAGCACTTCGTTATTGGGTTTCTCATGTAAATGATACTCACTATATTCTCGGATCAGTAATGGGGCCACATCCGTTTCCAATGATGGTTCGTGATTTCCAGAGTGTCATTGGGAAGGAAACAAAGAAACAGTATGTAGAAAAAGAAGGAAAGCTTCCAGATGCAGTTGTTGCTTGTATTGGTGGGGGAAGTAATGCAATGGGGATGTTTTACCCGTTTATTGAAGATGAAGAAGTGCAGATGTATGGAGTTGAAGCAGCGGGACATGGCATAGATACTGTTCAACACGCAGCCTCACTAACAAAAGGAAAGCCTGGAGTTTTACACGGTGCATTAATGTACTTACTTCAAGATGAAGCAGGGCAAATTCAAGAAGCACATTCGATCTCTGCAGGTTTAGATTATCCAGGGGTAGGTCCGGAACATAGCTATTTAAAGGATACCGGTCGGGTCAATTATGAATCCATTACAGATGATGAAGCTATGGAAGGCTTACAGGTATTATGTAAAAAAGAAGGCATCATTCCTGCGTTAGAAAGTGCTCACGCGGTAGCATATGCATTAAAATTAGCTCCTACGATGGAGAAGGATCAAGGCATAGTTATTTGCCTATCGGGGCGTGGAGATAAGGATGTTCATACAATTAAAACTCGATTGGAAGGGAAGGCGTAAGAAATGAACCGATTACAAAAAACATTTCAAGAATTAAGAGCAAATAACGAAAAGGCGTTTGTCCCTTATATAATGGCTGGTGACGGTGGAATTAACGGCTTTAAGGACCGAGTGATCTTTTTAGAAAAGTGTGGAGCAACCGCGATAGAAATTGGGATCCCTTTCTCCGATCCAGTTGCAGATGGACCAACTATACAAGATGCAGGCATTAGAGCTTTAAAGGAAGGTGTAACTCTTAAAGATGTTCTACAGGCAGTAGCCGAACTTCGTCCAATTGTTTCCATTCCACTTGTCTTAATGACTTACATGAATCCCATCTACGCGTATGGAATAGGCTCCTTTATTATTGAAGCAAAAAAAGCTGGGGTTGACGGTTGCATTATTCCAGATTTACCGATTGAAGAAGAGGAAATGATTGCTCCTCATTTAGAGGATGCGGGTATGGAATTAATCCGCTTAGTTACATTGACTAGTCCAATAGAAAGAATTGAAGCCATCTCTAAAAGAGGAAACGGCTTTTTATACGCAGTAACTGTCACTGGAATTACTGGTGCTAGAACGACCTTTAATGAATCTATTGGAGATTACCTCAATAGACTTAAAGAAGTTAGTCCTATTCCAGTCCTTGCTGGGTTTGGAATCTCAACTCCTGAGCAAGTAGTAGAAATGAGCCAATTTTGTGATGGGGTAGTAGTAGGAAGTAAAATTGTTGAGCTGTTCCACGAGAATAAGCATGATGAGATTGCCAAATTAGTGCAAGCTTTTAAGGAAGTTAACGTGGGATAGTAGAGGTAGATGGTGCTAGGTTTATTACTAACTAAGGTGCCACAAGAGAACTAAAAGTTGGAAATTAAGTTATTAACCATATTGTGTGGTACGTGCCAAAAAAGGTCATTAACATTTAAGGTTAGTGCAAAAAAATTACTGTGTATGCGAAAAAAAGGCACTAACATTTAAAGTTAATGCAGAAATATAACTGTGCATGCGAAAAACCGTCATTGACATTTAGAGTTAGTGCAAAAAAACTACTGAGCGCGCGAAAAAAGGTCACTAAGATTCAAAGTTAACACGAATATTGGGTTGTACATGCAAAATGCGGTCAAAAACAATTTTATCCTCTAACCTCCTAACATGAGATATACACCTTCTTGGAATAATACGAAATGGATGGGAGGTGTAAATAATGGATAAAGAGGAACTGAACGAGCATAAGGTTGCTGAGGGTGTCTATGGGTTTAGAACAGCGATTGCTAATATCGCAATTGTTGGGGGATGTGGTGACTCCAGAGATGAATGGGTAATCGTTGACGCAGGTGTTCCCTTTTCCGGCCCTTTTATAAAAAGATGTGCTGAGCGGGTTATGGGAAAGGGAAAGAAGCCTATTGCAATCGTTCTAACACATGGCCATTTCGATCATGTAGGTGGATTGAAATACTTACTAAATCAATGGGATATACCTGTTTATGCTCATAAAGAGGAACTGCCTTTCTTAACAGGGGAGAAAAATTACCTACCACCAGATCCTTCGGTAGGAATGGGATTAATGTCTTTACTATCTCCTTTATACCCTAGAAAGGCAATTAATTTAGGTGAGCGGGTACGAGAGCTTCCTGAAAATGGAACGATTCCTGAGATGCCTGATTGGAGATATATTCATACTCCTGGTCATACACAAGGGCATATTTCGTTATTCAGGGATACTGACAAGTTGATCATTGTCGGTGATGCATTTATCACTGTTAAGCAAGAATCTGCTCTAGCCGTACTCAATCAAACAAAAGAGATCCATGGTCCTCCAGCATATTTTACTCCTGACTGGGAAACGGCCGAGGTATCAATAAGAAAGTTGCATGCTCTGCAGCCACGGATTGCTCTGACAGGACATGGTAAACCAATGGCTGGATCAGAATTAACAGCGGGAATAAACAAGCTCGTTGAAGAATATGACCACATAGTAGTCCCGAAGCATGGAAGGTATGTTCATTAAGAAAGGCTCATTTCGTAAATTTTGTTGCTTTTTAAATACTTTAAGCTACTTTTTTCAACGTATTATGGTGCTGATTTCTTTATTTTGCGAGAAAAGATGCCACGAAACAGCATAGAAACGGTATTGGAGTCCCTATACGAATAGTAACAATCTATGCGAAAACAGCCTTAAGAGAAGTCAACGAAAGACCTTAGTTCATTTGCAGCTAAGGTCTTTATGTTTTTGTATTTTTAAGCGCTTCCTAAACTAGCAACTGATTGATATTATTGGCAATAGAAAGTAGTAGCTGTTATATTAAAAAGAGTAAAAGCTGGAAGAATAGGATGTGTTTAACAGTTATGCCGTTGACAGAGAAAAAATGGTTTAGGTATATGGTGGCCATTATATTATTTTTACTAATCGTTTTATTATTAAAAGTAAATCAGTTTATTCTAGTCCCTTTATGGATCTTCGTACAAACCATCTTTCTACCTTTTGTTTTAGCAGGCATATTATTTTATTTATGTAGACCACTAGTTAGGTGGCTGGAAAGTAAAAAGGTTCCTAAATGGATTGCTATACTTGGAGCGTACTTGGCAATTACTTTATTTATTTATCTTCTAATTAGGTTGGTAGGACCAATCATCAATGATCAGCTTGAAACTTTTGTAGACAACCTACCTGCTATGGTTTCGACTGTAACAGAGTGGATTAAATATGTTCAAGTGAATCGTAGTACTTTCCCTGATTTTGTTCAAGAAGCGATATTAAATGCAAGTACAGAACTAGAACAGCGGGTAAAAAATAATATTGGAAATATTGCAAATGGGATATTGGGCGTTTTCGGTTTTATTGGCGGCTTTGTTAATACTATCTTCTACCTAGTGCTAGTTCCATTTATCTTATTTTATATGTTAAAGGATGGCCACCGTTTTTCACCAAGTGTGACAAACTTTTTTAAAAAATCAAAGCAAGATGAAATCAAGGAAATCTTAAAGGATATGGATAAAACCATCTCTTCTTATATTCAGGGACAGATGCTAGTCAGTTTTATCGTTGGAGCACTCCTGTATGTTGGTTACTTAGTCATAGGACTAAATTACTCACTTGTGTTGGCTCTATTCGGAATGTTAACAAATGTAATTCCATTTTTAGGACCTTTCATAGCGGTTATCCCCGCTTTATTAGTAGCATTATTTCAGGAACCGATTATGGTGTTATATGTAGCCATCATTATGGTAATCGCTCAACAGATTGAAGGAAATGTTATTTCTCCGCAGGTTATGGGAAAAACATTAAACATCCATCCCTTAACCATCATTGTATTAATTTTGACAGCTGGGAATTTAGTTGGCTTACTTGGTGTAATCTTTGTAATTCCTGTTTACTCAATAGTTAAAGTACTGATTACCCGAATTATCAAAATATATAAGATTAACCAAGAGTGATTTATTCATAAAAAAAGCGCCATAAAGGCGCTTGAAACAAACTGGTTCTTTACGAAGATTAATTAATATCCAATATACGCAGCACCAACAATGATCAACAAAATAAATAGAACAACAATTAACGCAAAGCTATTGTTGTATCCACCGCCATGACCCATGATATCACCTCCGTATGGAATAACTGATGGTAAGGCTAAATAAGCTTTTCCCATCGATATTATAGTTTATGTATGTAATAACAAAGTGTATGGACAGGAGGACTAGTCCATACACACACTTTTGTATTTTGGTTTCTGTAAGAGTAAATAACACAAAACGACCGCCCATTCTAAAAGGCGGTCGTTTACTTTATTGGAGTAAGTTCCTCAAACGATCTACATGTTTTTGATCATGATGAAGAATCTCATCTACTAATTGCTGACTCTGTGGGTCTAAGTCTCCCTTTACAATTTCATGAGACATTTGAATTCCGTAAAAATCTTCTCCTTTTAAGGCGGTTCTTAGGATATCATCTGTGGCGGTAGGTGTTGTCCATCTACTCATAAATTCTTGAATAGATCCGATAAATCCCTCATCATCGACAGGAGTGCCTCCGAGATTTTGAATGCGCTCAGCCACTCTCATCGCATGGATTTTATGATCCTTTTGTATTTCCTGGAGTTCTTTTTTTATGTAAAAGTCATCCGTACTCTGTATTAAATGTTCATATGCATGAATGCCCATGTATTGACCTTTAAGAAAAGCATTTAATTCTTTAATAGCCGTATCGTACAATTAAATCACCTCCTACATCAGTAATTTTTCCAATGGGTGGGTTTGTTATCCAATGGTAAATGGTGTAAGGTGACATTTCCTGTTAAAACACAGCGTGGAAGCATGTTGGGTATAAAAAAAGCCAAGTAAACGGATGTACTTGACAAGAATTTATCATATAACGTGGACTCAATTGCTATACCTTCTGTATTGCTCTAGTAATGCGTCTATTTTGTCCGTTAGTTCATTTATTTTTGGGTTAGCCGGACCGTCGTGATATAGAATGGAAGCAATCTGATTTCTGATTTTTATAATTTCTTTAAAAATAGTCTTACTGATTTCGTCAACATCATAGTCCATAATAATCCTCTTTTCTAAAATGTTGTCTCAGGTATCATAACAATAATTTGTAATAAAGTAAGTGACTTTCTCCACAAAGACAGCTGAATCAACAAAAATTAACATCTAATTTGAAGTAGATGGTATAATTTACAATTATTATGTCGGGGGAAATGGATATGAACATTCAAAAGATAACAATAGAAGATGAAGAACTTATAACAGTTGCCCAAAATACGATAAAGAAATTATATAAGGATGGACGTCACCATGTAGGAGCTGCTCTACGAACTAAAACAGGGGAAATTATATCTGCGGTACACATTGAAGCCTATATTGGAAGAATTACAGTTTGCGCTGAGGCCATTGTGATAGGAAAGGCGATTTCAGAAGGTTTTAATGAATTTGATGCGATCGTAGCTGTCCGTCACCCGGATGTTGAAGAGGAAAATCAGGAAATTAAAGTGGTTAGTCCATGTGGGATGTGTAGAGAGTTATTAAATGACTACGGTGAAGATATTCAAGTTATTATGCCTTTTGAACATGAAGTAGCGAAAGTTCATACATCCGAGCTCCTTCCGTTTAAATATAAAAGATCAAATCACTTAGGGGGATAAGAGTGGAAATTAGAAATGTACGTTCAGAGGATTATTTACCAATTATTTCGGTAGTAGATGATTGGTGGGGTGGAAGAAGTATGGCTGATATGCTTCCAAAACTATTTTTTGATCACTTTCAGAGTACTAGTTTTATTATGGAGGATTCAGGAGAAGTGGCTGCTTTTTTAATCGGTTTTGTATCACAGTCAAAAACTGAAGAAGCGTATATTCATTTTGTAGGAGTAAATCCGTCATTTCGAAAGACTGGACTAGGAGCTAAGCTTTACCATCATTTTTTTTCAAAAGTAAAAGAACTGCAATGTGATAAGGTGTGTTGTGTTACTTCACCTATTAATAAAAACTCAATATCGTTCCATACAGCTTTAGGATTTGAAATTGAACCTTCTGAAACAAAGCAAGATGGTGTATATATACATAAAAACTACGATGGAAAAGGAAGCGATCGCGTTTTATTCTATAAGAAATTGGACTAAAGAAAGCATTACCGCTGGTAGTGCTTCATTTTTTTTTCTAAAAGTGAAACCAAAATTTTCTATTTAGAGTCTAAAGGGTTGAAAAAGGAGGGGAAGCAATGGAAGATGAAAAAATCATAAAGCTAGACTCTTATAGAAATCTTATAGATCTGTCTGATAAAGATAAAGCAATAGATGAAATCATGAAAGAGTATACAAAAGACGTATATTTACTAGCTTATTCATTTGTAAAAGATCAAGGTTTTGCAGAGGACATTTCCCAAGAGGTGTTTATAAAGTGCTACAACAATATGGACAGTTTTCGAGGAGACTCAAGTATTAAAACCTGGATTTATAGAATTACGGTCAATACAGCTAAAGATTTTTTAAGAAAAAGAAATTTCAATATTTTAAAGTTTCCAATCATGTTCTTTGACCGATTCTCAGATGAGCATTCTACAGAACAAAAAGTTTTTAATAACCTTGAAAAAGAAGAACTATTAGGGACAGTTCTATCACTATCAACAAGATACAGAGAAGTAATCATCTTATTCTACTTTTACGATTTGAAGGTTGAAGAAATCGCAATATCTCTACAAATTAGCGTTAATACTGTCAAGACTAGGTTATCAAGAGGAAGAGAGAAACTAAAAGGAATAATTGATTTAGAGGGTGGTGATCTGCATGGATAAGAAGCTAAAGGATGCGAAAGATTATATGGATCATCAATACTATAATGAAGAGATTTATAAGAACATTCATAGAGGTGTTAAGGAAAAACTACATGCAAACTCTAGACGAACTAAGTGGGTACCCTTAAAATACGGTATCGTTAGTATAGTCACTCTAGGTGTAGCCATGTTGCTGGTGTTATCAAATTCATCTATCTTCTCCCCACAAAACCATGATACTGACAAACCAGTTGTTCATTCGCCTAAAGAAGAGGAATATAATTTTGAACAGCTTGTTTCTGAAAATAATCAATATCAACTTATATATGATAAGTTATTCCAGGAAATTGAATCAGAGCTGCACAGTAAGGAATTTATTTTCTATTTGGAGGCTCTTAAAAGAAAAGACACAAATAAACTTAAGGAATACATTAGGGGTCTTAACAGTGATCAACAAATGGAGTATCTAATTAGTGCATATGAAAGTATGAACTATGATACATTTGAGGTGATTAACTTTATGAGTAGTCAGGCGGAACCCAGTGTTACGATTACATTAAAATATAGTGATGACTATTCAGGTGACTTAGTCAGAAACATTTATTTGCATTTAACAAGCGAAATAGAAGCTACCATTGATGAAGAGGATTATTTTAATCGCCCACGCAAGGTTACACTAGATGAATATAGTCTTTATCCTTCTATTAATAAAGCAGTGGAGGAAGCAAAAAATTCATTTCGTTTAGGAATGAGCCGAGATGAAATTTTAGAAACGTGGGGACATGACTACTTTGAATATCCAGACCCGGGTAGTGGGGATGGTGGAGCAAAATATTTCTTAACTTTTGACTTTTTAACAACTGAAAACTACAAAAGACCCGAGCCGCAACACGATATTACAGAAGCTTTTAAAAATGGTGATATTCATCTACAAATAAGCTTTGGAATGGATGCCAACTCAAACGCGGTGGGGATGCATATGGTTTATAACGACCACGGTGAAATAATGATGTACAGCCTAACCGAAAATGGGGAAACAATCAATACCGTTTATTAGGAGGAATAAGATGTACGAGTATAAATATGTTCATACAAATTTAGGAGGGTTCTTTTCCGACTCAACTCATCGCGAAACAATCGATGAGCACGCAAAGGAAGGGTGGAGACTTGTGCAAGTTCTACCTACTCACTACAACGGGCATGGGAAACCGACAGATTATGAGATTATTTTTGAAAGGAAGAAAGAATAACATAAAAATCCCTTTTGAGATAAAATTCAAAAGGGATTTTCTTATATGAATTTAACGATTAGTATAATAACAAAAGCAGCTATTAATCCACCTAAAAAGAGGATTAGCGTCATACTAGTCCCTTCTGAATCATTCGATGTTTCATCTAAAGGAGTTTGATTCACTTCCTTCTGATCATGTTCCGTAACGTCCTCATCCACAACGTCTTTATTCATAGCATACATGCCTCTAGGCACTTCTTTTGCCTCTTTCATTGCACTTATAATTCGTTCTTCATACTTGTAATTACCATAATCATAGAAATCCTCAACTAACCCAGCCTTTGTAATTTCCTCCTGATGAAGTAAACCATCAACCCAGACCCATGCAAGTAACCTGTCATACTTATCAAAGAGGGTATTTCCATCTGTCTCTAATGTAATCTTCCCCTTTTTTAAAAATTCACAAGTATACTCACTTGCTTCTTTTCCGTATGGCTCTATTTGATTCGTACTTTCTGGTGTATCAATATATAAAAACCTAGTTTTATATGTAGTTCCATTAACATTAAAATTCGCCGTGTCACCGTCCGTACACTTTTCTAAAATTGCAACATACTTCTCTCCTAAGATTAGGTCAGTGGTTGATTGACTTACAGGAGAACTTACGTGGATGTTTTCTAAGTTATAGCCTTCTAAATCTATTTTATCAATGGTTAAGTTAGATACACATTTTGTATTGCTGTTATACTGCTGAATCAGCCGCAGTAATTCTTCTATAGAACGTGCTTCTTTTGCTAATGCAGTTGGTTCGTGCAATAAATATGTACAATTTGAGTTTCTGAAGTGCCCTCCTAGTTCATCTCTTCCACCATTGTGCGCAAGAGAAGAAGTAGAGTTTAACTGTAAAAGCAAAATGAAAATAGTGAAAAACATGACTAGATGTCTACCAAGCTGCAAAACAAGGAACCCCCCAGTGTTATTTGTTTTTCTATTTTAACATGTAAAATGAAAAAATCCAGCTAGCAGGAACTAGCTGGACTCGTGAATTACCCTTTACTAACAAACATCGGTAAGTCTGTATGTCCCATTTCACGAACATAAACAAACAGGCTTCCTTTATGATGGATTTCATGATCCATAGCAATTTGTAAAAGCCTTGAACCTTTTACTTTTATCCCTAAACTATTTGTCAAATCAATAATAGTATTTAACTCTTCTTCCGTTAGAGATTGAATGATTTCTACCGTTTGGTTTGTTAAATCTTTGGCAAAATCATACAGATTGGAATCTGAGCGGTTTATACTCTGACGCATTGTAGAAGCATCGCCGCCTTTAACTACTGAAACAAAGCTGTAGAAAGAAACAGCCATGTGAGCAACCAGCTTCTCTGCAGTCATGGAAGTAGGTGTTGGTTGGTAGCTATAGTTTTCTTGTTCAATCTTCTTCACAAGCTCTAAAGTCACTTCTCGATGGGCTAAAAAGTATTTAGTATACGATTCGATCGCTTTCATTTGTAGAGCGCTCCTTTAAATTAAAGTAGGTACTATAAATAGTATTCAAGATTGATAGTTCCATTCCTCCATAAAAATTCATTTATTTCTATGAAACAAAACTGTAACCTTCTTAACGAAAAAGTAGTCAATTACAGTAAAGATAAATTTTAGAGGTTTTGTATAAATTTCCTAAGGAGGAGATTGAGTGTATAAAAAAGGGTTAGGGATCATGGGGGTCTTTATGATACTAATGGTTGTATCGACTATTTTATATGTTACACAGTTAAAAATAGAAAATGTATCTGCATATGCACAAGAAGAAACAGTTGTGTTATCCAATAAAGTATGGACACTTACGTTCACAGAGAAACTAGAAAAAAATACAATTAATGATCAAACGGTTTATGTAACAAATACCAACGGGGAAAAGGTTCAGACAACTATTTTTTTGAGTGAGGACTTAAAAACATTAAATGTTCAACCTCCGAAAGAGGGATACGACCTATCATCGGAGTCATACACCCTTCATTTAGGGAAAGAGATTAAATCATTGTATGGTAGAGGACTTGGTGCTAAGAAAGAGATTTCTTTTGTCGTAAAAGAGACATTGCCACTTGTTGGTTCTAAAGAAAAACTAAATAAACATTTTTTAACTATTATTGAAGAACAAAAAAAGGACAGGAAGTTCAGGCTCTTTGCTGAGGATGGAGTTAAGGAGGAATCGGCAGAAGCAGAAAAAAGTTCAGAATCCCTTGATGTATCAGAAACGAACACACAGGTACAAGGGGTTGATGAGTCAGATATAGTGAAAACGAATGGTACACATATCTTTCAAGTAGTGGATGGAAAGATTAACATAATTAATGCGAGCATTCCTACAAATATGTCAGTAGATTCAACCATCGACTTTAAACGCTCATTTTCACCATATCAACTTTTTCTCGAGAACGACCGACTAGTTGTTATTGGCCATAGTTACGAAGAAATGAAGCAAAGTTCCTCAAAGCAGTCAGTTGATTCTAAAATTGCCCCTATTTACGAATCAACGAAAGCGGTTGTATACAATATTAAGGATCCTAAAAATTTAAAGGTGGAAAGAGAAATTTTGCTCGAAGGTGGCTTTGTTTCGAGTAGAAAAATTGATAATATTGTTTATTTAATTACTAATAATCAACCACAATATTGGGTTTTAGAAGAAGATGAAACCTATGATTTACGGCCCCGATACTCTGATAGTGCCATAAGTGAAGAGATTAAGTTAATAGACTATGATGAAATTCAATATTTCCCTAGTTCGAAGGAGAGTAATTACACAATTATCACTTCCTTTGATCTAAACAAGCCTTCATCCGAAGCTACAATTACAACTTATTTAGGTAGTGGAAGGCAGCTATATATGTCAAGAGAAAATCTTTTTTTAGCAGTTGAAGACTGGTCAGACATGATAGGGGAACGAGGAGAATTTAATTCTCCGGATACAAACATCTATAAGTTTGGTGTGAACGGAACAGATGTGGAGTACCATAGTTCAACGGAGGTACAAGGAACCATTTTAAACCAATTTTCTATGGATGAGCACAATGGTTATTTTCGTGTAGCTACAACAAAAGGAAATACCTGGGATAATGATAGACCTTCTGATAATAACTTGTTTATTTTTGATAAGGATTTAAACAAGGTCGGTGAACTTACAGATTTAGCGAAAGGAGAAAGAATCTATTCTGCTAGATTTATGGGGGACCGAATTTATATCGTTACATTCAAGGAAACGGACCCATTGTTCGTAATTGATGCTTCTAAACCAGATCAACCATCCGTACTAGGAGAACTTAAAATACCTGGTTTCAGTAATTACCTACATCCTTATGATGAAAACCATCTAATTGGCTTTGGTCACGATACAAAATTGATCTCTCAAAAGGGTTCTAATGAACCTCTTGTTTTAACAAATGGCGTGAAAATATCCATGTTCGATATTACGGACGTAACCAATCCAAAAGAAAAGTTCACAGAGGTAATTGGTGGAAGAGGAACTTATTCTCCACTGAACTATGATCATAAAGCGCTATTATTTAATAAGTCAAAGAATCTATTTGGTTTTCCAATTAATGTTTATCAAAATGTAGAAGGAAGTCAGTATGAACAAACATTTGAATTTCAGGGTGCATACGTATATCAAATAGACGTAAATAAGGGCTTTCAATTAAAAACTAAAATTAGTCATTTGGAAGGTAAGTCTCCGTATGAAGAATGGGAAAGTGGAGTTCAAAGATTATTATATATAGGTGAAATTTTGTATGTAATCTCACCTTCTAAAATCACATCACATCAATTATCTGATTATAACTTAGTGGATGAATTATCTCTAAGATAACAAAAAATCTAGAGTGAAAAGGGAGCAATTTGGTTCCCTTTTTTACATTTAACTACCAAAAAGTGTTATATTTAGTAATATGTTATTTTTAGAGTAGGCTCAGCGGGGTTATAGCAGGGGAAGGGGAGAAACTAATGAGTAATGAATACATATTAATGCTTGAAAAGAAAATAAGAGAGTACGAGGAAATTATCTCGGAAATGTCAGCACCTATTATTCCATCCATCATTCCTAAAACCATTCTAGTGCCGATTACAGGATTACTCTTTTCACAACGATTTGAAAATATAAGAACAAAAGTTTTAAACTACATCCATCAGAATGACACTGAATTTGCCATTATAGACTTTACTGATATAACAATTGAAAAGATTGAAAGCTTAGGTCTTTCTGCTTTAGGAAAAGAGCTTCAGCAACTATCAGATTCTTTACACTTAATGGGGATAAAACCATACTACGTTGGTCTAAGGCCACATCTAATTAAGGAAATCGTATCATCAGGAGTGGAACTAAAAGCAGAAACATATAGCACATTTCAATCCGCTTTAAAGCACTTGATGCAAAAAAATGATTTGGTTTTTGCTAGGCAATAACTATCTGAAATTAACAAAAGGCTGGGACATACTTTGATAGACTATTGATAAACCCGAACTATCAGGAAATATTCTTATGAATATTTCGCCTAAAAGTTCGGAATTTTATTTGTTTTTTAAAAGATTGGTTGATGATTCTGTACACCATATTAAGAACTAGTGGAATGGAGCGGAAGCCACTCGACTCCTGCGGGAAGTAGAGGAAAGGCTGAGACCCCAGAGGCTCAGCTTCCTCCCCGCGGAAAGCGAGTGGCTGCAGCGCAATGGAACGAACTTGTTCTACAAACTGAACTTGATAAGTAACAAGTGTTTCAAGATTAATTTTAGATATTGTTCGTTTTCAGATTGACTGAAATGCTTATATACCAGCCTCTTTTATCATAGTGAATTAATTGATATAATATTAACTATTTTAAATATGTAGTCTTACTTTGTCCGGAGCTAACAGGATAAAACTGATAATGATTCGTTTCCTCATCCAGCTTTCGAAAGAAGTGAATATCCTCAACTTCCATGAGAACTAAATCAACGGTTAATACTTTGTTTTCCCCTTTTACTAGATGTCCACCAAATACCTTGCCTTCTTGATCACACATTGAACCATGTATGTGAACCTCATATTCACCATCCCTTTGACAAACCACTCCCGTGCCCCCCAAGAACTCAATGGGGCCATCTACTTCTATTAAATCACCATAACCAGCTCCAGCTTTTGTTTCTAATTTGGGAATTAAATAAAGGTATCCAGATCTTTGGAAGCTCCCAAAGCAATTTAAAATTGAAGCATACTTGATGTTGTTTTCCTTACATACATCTTCTATGCCTGTCAGCAAATCCGTGCTTGGTAAAAGCCTCGCAGCAATTATTCTTCCGGTGTTTCCTGTAGCATACTGAATTCTACTAGTACTATTCACTTTATACACCCCTCTAAAAAAATTGTGAATATTATAAATATGACTACCATACTATTACACTATCAAGAAAATTTCAAAAAATCTTGTTGACATTATCTGAAATATCCTGTAAATTTTCCCTATGAAGAAATTACTGCAAGTAAATCTGCAGTAATGATTGATAATTTAATATTTTGATATCTCTTATCAAGAGTAGCGGAGGGACTGGCCCGATGAAGCTCGGCAACCGTTCATGTGTTGAACATGAAAAGGTGCTAAATCCTGCAAAACATTGTTTTGAAAGATGAGAGAGGGACGAACATATTTTGTATGTATTTGCCTCTCTTTCTTTTGGAAGGGAGGCTTTTTATTTTTTCAAAGGGAAGTTGTAATTGAACCAAGGAATAAATGTATCTGTGGACTTTAATACATTAAGACGTTAAGACATTAAGGAGGAGAAGTCGTGAAGAAATTATCGTTTTTATTATCTGTTTTACTATTAGTTGGAATTTTAGCAGGATGTGGCAGTGAAGGGGCATCTGGTGAATTGAATGATAAGAAGCTCAAGATTGGGGTAACTTCTGGACCTCATGAGCAAATTGTTGAAAAAGTAGCAGAGGTGGCAGCTAAAGACGGATTAGAACTTGAGTTAGTTGTATTCTCTGATTATATTATGCCAAACACAGCTTTAGCTGAAGGGGAGCTAGATGTTAATAGTTATCAACATAAACCATTTTTAGATAAATTTAACGAAGATCATAAGACGAATTTAGTTGAAGTTGGGAAGACGATTTTGAACCCAATGGGAATCTATTCTGATAAATTTGATAGTTTTGATGACCTTCCAAAAGGAGCAAAATTTGGTTTGCCAAATGACCCAACAAACGGATCTCGTGCTCTATATATCCTAGAAGAAGCTGGTTATATCAAAATTAAAGAAGATAAGCGTGAAATAGCAAGTATCTATGACTTAGAAGAAAATCCGTTAGAACTTGAATTTATTGAATTAGATGCAGCACAGATTCCGAAGCAATTAAGTGAATTAGATGCAGCGGCAATTAATACCAACTTTGCTTTAGAAGCAGGTTTAAGTCCTAAAGATGACTCAATTTTATTAGAAACACCGAAATCCCCATATGTAAACTTCTTAGTAGTTAGAGAAGAAAATAAAAATGACCCTGTTCTAGAGAAATTACGAAAAGCTTATCAATCAGAAGAAGTAAAGCAATTTATTCTTGAAGAATTTGGTGGTTCTGTAATTCCAAGCTGGGAAGAGTAAATAAAATTGTGAGGTGATCCATTAGATACTGTCTAATGCGTCACCTCTTTCTAAAAGGGTGTGACCAACATGATAGTTTTAGAGAATGTAACAAAAGTATTCCAG
The DNA here is from genome assembly GCF_042865285.1 of Cytobacillus spartinae. NCBI lineage: Bacteria > Bacillati > Bacillota > Bacilli > Caryophanales > Bacillaceae > Cytobacillus > Cytobacillus spartinae. Next base: position 58,668 of record NZ_JBIACK010000011.1, read on the forward strand.
TCTAAAAAAGGGAAGATTGAAGCGGTTAAGGATGTAAGCCTTCATGTTAAGAAGGGGGAAATCCATGGAGTTATTGGCTATAGTGGTGCAGGAAAAAGTACCCTCATTCGCTGTGTAAATCTTTTAGAAAAACCTTCTAGCGGTAAGGTATACATAAACGGTGAGGAACTAACTTCCTTTACACCAAATCAGCTAAGGGAGAAAAGAACAAATATTGGGATGATTTTTCAAGGTTTTAACTTGTTGAAGACGGCTACTGTATACGATAACATTGCCATTCCATTAAAACTAATCGGGATAAGTAACGAAGAAGTAAAGAATCGTGTTAATAAGTATTTGGATATCGTTGGCTTATCAGATAAACATAATGCCTATCCTGGACAGTTATCTGGCGGTCAGAAGCAAAGGGTAGCAATAGCAAGAGCACTATCACAAGAACCCGAAATCCTTCTTAGTGATGAAGCAACAAGCGCACTAGATCCTGAAACTACGGATTCCATTCTAGATTTATTGTTAAAAATCAATGAAGAATTAGGGATTACGATTCTACTCATTACACATGAGATGAATGTCATTCAGAAAATCTGTGACTATGTGTATGTGATGGAAAATGGAGAAATCGTAGAGCATGGTAGCGCAATCGATCTGTTTACTAAACCTAATAAGGAAACCACAAAGAAGTTTCTTAACACGATTGCTCAACGGAAATTAACACCTTCGCTTGTTAATCAGCTTAAATTGTCAGGCTCTGTTACAAGACTGACATTTGTCGGCGAATCTACAGGCCAACCATTGCTATCACTTGTAAGTAAACAATTTAATGTAAAGCCAAATATACTTACGGCTAATATCATTGAATTAAAAAATGGTATTGTTGGAAATCTAGTCATTCATCTAGTGGGTGATCAGGATGAAGTTAAAGCTGCGCAACAGTTTTTAAAAGATCATGGGGTAGGACTAGAGGAATTGGAGGGATAATCGTTGGAACGATTTGAGACATTTACACAACAATGGATTCCGATTATTGGTGAATCGTTAGTTGAAACCTTTCAGATGGTTTCGATTTCTTTAATACTATCGATTTTAATTGGAATTCCTCTTGGTATTCTATTAGTTTTAACAAGGCCAAATCAAACACTAGAAAATAAATGGGTGTACCAAGGTTTGAACCTTTTAATTAATATCATTCGATCAGTGCCATTCATAATTCTATTATTCTTTATTTTACCTTTTACAAAATTTATCGTTGGTACGACTATTGGGGTAAAAGGGGTAATTGTTCCACTAGTCATATATACGGCACCATACTTATCTAGGCTAATGGAGAACTCCCTGTTGGAGGTTGATAAAGGTGTTGTTGAGGCTTATCAAGCGATGGGGATTAAAACAAGGCATATTATTTGGAACGTCATGCTTCGTGAAGCAAGACCTTCTATTGTATTAGGACTAACAATTGCAACTGTAAGTTTGATAGGGGCTACCGCAATGGCAGGTCTTGTTGGAGCTGGAGGTCTAGGTGATTTAGCTTATCGATTTGGACATTTACGTTACGAAGTAGATGTGATGTATGCAACTGTTTTCTTATTAATTGTAATTGTTCAGGCGATTCAAACGATTGGGAATCGAGTTGCAGCAAGTCTTAAAAGAGACTAAGAATTGGAGGTGGAGTAATGGGTGATCTATATATTGAAAAGAATGGACCTATCGCTTCCCTGATTTTAAACAGACCAGAAAAGAAAAATAGTTTAACCTTAAGCATGTTTAAAAAGCTGACGCTGTTATTATATGAGCTAGAAGTAGACCCAACCATTAAAGTATTAATCGTACGTGGAGTAGATGACACTGCGTTTGCGGCCGGTGCAGATATCAGTGAATTCCTTGAAAACCGGATTTCCACAGAAAAAGCTAAGGAATATAATGATATTGCTTTACAAGCCGTTGACAAACTATATCGTTTTCCAAAACCCACAATCGCAGTTATTAGGAAGCTTGCGATAGGGGGTGGGTTGGAAATTGCGCTAGCGTGTGATTTCAGATTTGCTTCTGATGATAGCCTATTAGGGATAACCGCTGCAAAACTTGGGATTGTTTATAATTTAACGAGTACAAAAAGACTGTTAGATGTTGTAGGACCATCAAAAACGAAAGAGTTACTTTATACGGGAAAGCTAATGAATGCAAAAGAGGCCCATCAAATCGGATTGATTGACTACGCGTATGATGGGGAAGAAGTTTACGAGAAGGCTATTCAGCTTGCGAATCAGATTTCAGAAAAGTCCTCTGTGTCTACAAATGGTATTAAGAGCGTGATTCAATCCATATTGGACGGAGCACAGAGTGAGGATGAAAATATTTCAAAACTTGTACTAGATTCCTATAGTTCAGATGATTATAAGGAAGGAATACAAGCATTTTTAGAAAAAAGAAAACCAAATTTTTTATAAAATTTTAGTCATATGAGATTTTTGAAAGAGGGGGTAAATTCTTTGAACCAAGCTTTATCAGGAATGAAAGTAATAGATTTATCCCAAATTTTAGCAGGCCCATATTGTACCATGGTTCTTGCGGATATGGGAGCAGATGTGATTAAGATTGAAAAGCATCCAAAGGGTGATGATACTCGCTCGATGGGACCATATATAAATGAAGAAAGTTATATGTACATGATGGTTAATCGTAATAAAAGAGGCATGTGTATCAATCTGAAAAGTGATGAAGGTAAACAAGTTCTTCTGGAACTAATTAAAACAGCAGATGTACTTGTGGAGAATTTTAGACCTGGAGTTACTGCTAAATTAGGAATTGATTACGAAACATTGAAGGGAATTAACCCAGCTTTAATATACTGTTCTATTTCAGGCTATGGTCAAACAGGACCTTATAAGCATAAGGGCGGTTTTGATATTATGGCTCAGGGCTTGTCAGGAATCATGGACATGACAGGAGAAAAAAACGGTAAGCCTGTAAAGGTAGGAATAGCCATTCATGATATTGCTGCAGCACAAACAGCTATTCAATCGATTCTATCAGCGTACATATACCGATTAAAAACAAATGAAGGTCAATATATTGATGTTTCTCTAGTCGAATCTGGTTTGGCTTGGACTGTGTGGGAGGCTGCTGCTTACTTTGGAAAAGGAGAAGTAGCAAAACGGAATGGAACTGCTCACCGAGCAGCGGCACCGTATCAAGGATTCCAAACAAAAGATGGTTTTATACTAATCGGTGCTGCCAATCAAAAGCTGTGGGAAACATTTTGCTTAAAGGTAGTGGGAAAACCAGAGTGGTTAGAGGATGTACGTTTCAGCACAAATACTTTAAGAAGTGAAAATGTGGATGATTTAGAAGGTTTAATTGAAGAAGTACTAAAGACAAATTCTTCAACTTACTGGCTTGAGATTCTAGAGGAAAATGGAATTCCTTCAGGACCCATTTATTCATATGATCAGACCTTAAAGGATCCCCATATTAATGAAAGAGAAATGATTTTAAACTATGAACATCCAATTGCCGGGCCAATACATACACTAGGCTTCCCAGCTAAGTTATCCAAAACTCCAGGCAAACTTTCACGACCTGCTCCTACACTAGGTCAACATAATGATGAAATATTGAAGGAATTAGGGATTACTAAACAATTGACATAAAAGAAGATTACAGGGCCGTTGCAGACGGCCTAAATTTATTGGGGGTTAGTTGTGATTTGAAGGAAGGTGATTTGCTCCTTTTACGTCTTTGACGGGTAGAGTAAACCTTTTTAAACCGCGGTTCGGCTCTTTATACTATTTTTCTGGTAAGAATACATAGTTTTCCACCCGAGTCCGGGCTTATTTTATGGTCATCTCGGCAAGAAAAGACCTGTTTCTATCCGCGAAGTGATGCCTTTTACGATTTTCTCGGCAAGAAGCCTACTCTTTCCATCCGCGATGGAGCTCGATTTATATTCAACGCGGCAAGAAACCCCCTCTTTCTATCCGCGCCGGAGCTCATTTTATGTTCAACGCGGCAAGAAACCCCCTCTATCTATCCGCGCCGGAGCTCATTTTATGTTCAACGCGGCAAGAAACCCCCTCTATCTATCCGCGCCGGAGCTCGATTTATATTCAACGCGGCAAGAAACCCCTTCCTTCCATCCGCGAAGGAGCTCGGTTTATATTCAACGCGGCAAGAAACCCCCTCTTTCTATCCGCGCCGGAGCTTGTTTTATATTCAACGCGGCAGGAAACCCCTCTTTTAAGCCGCGAACCCTCTCTCCTAAAATACACCTGCACCTGCATTCGCACTAAACAAATTTAATTTACAAAGAAAGGGAAATTGTTTCGGTTGTCGAATATAAAAAGAGTAGCCTCTATGAGAAGGGTGAAGGAATGGAATTTCAATTAGATGATATCCTTTTGCAAGTATTGATGGTCATGTTTCCAGTCGTCTTATATCTAGCCATGGTTAAGGATAGCTTCAATGAAAGGAAAAAGAGGATTTGGCTCGGAGTAACTTGTGCAATCTCCATGCTGCTTTCCTTTACAGTTGCTATAGATATAAATGAAGGAATTTTCCTAGACTTAAGACTCGTTCCATGGTTTATTGCTTATATATACGGTGGGAATTTAGTTGGAATAGTTGTTACAGTATTTTTTATCATCGTCCGTTTTTTAATTGGTGGAATTGGCATGGTTCCAGCCTTTGCTAATTTATTACTTGTTTTATTAGTCATTCAATTTTTTAAAAAACGATATCATATTTGGCCATTTAGAAAGAAAGTAACATTTTCAGTCTCTTTTCTATTAATAGCTTCAACCTCACTTCCTTTTATAGGATCAATCATGATTGGTGAACCCTTTACATATGTTAAATCTATCATTTATATCATATTTATTGCGGAGAACGCTATCGTTGGGTGGTTGATGATTTACCTTATTGAATTGAGCAAGGAAAAAACGCAACTAGTTAGGGAAGTACATAGAGCAGAAAAGTTAAATGTAGTAGGACAGCTTGCTGCAAGTGTCGCACATGAGATTAGAAACCCAATGACAAGTATTCGAGGATTTATGCAATTATTGTATAGCTCTAAAAACTTAACAGAACAGGAAAGGCAATATGTCACGATTTCCTTAGATGAATTAAACAGAGCCAATTCAATTATAGATGATTACCTCTCCTTAGGAAGAGAGTATAAATTAGAAGATCAGCAGCGAATTGACTTAGCTTTTGAGATTAATAGGTCAATCAATTCTCTATCATCCTATGCGAACTTAAGAAATGTTAAATTAACCTTCCAAGAACGGAAGCCAGCATACATAATTGGATCGGCGGGGAGAATACAACAATTATTCGTAAATCTAATTAAGAATGGAGTTGAAGCGACAAAAGGAATTGGTGAGGTTACAATCACTCTTGATCAAAATGAGAAGGAGGTTATCATTCTTATATCTGATAATGGTGTAGGTATGAAACCAGAACAAATAGAAAACCTTGGACTTCCTTTTTACTCAACCAAAGAGAAGGGGACGGGCCTAGGGCTAATGGTTTCCTTAAGGATTATTGAGGATATGGGTGGTGGTTTAAAGGTGCATAGCTCATTAGGTAGCGGAACCACTTTTGAAATTTCTATTCCTTTTAAGAGATAATCGTCTGCATTTAAGAGTTGACAGATTTCCATTAAATAGTATAATCATCATATATTTGGTAAAAAAACTAAACAATCCACGAACTGATAAACCGTGATAACTCTATCACTCTCATTAAATAGTAAAATGGGCCGGTTTCGTATCCTAATCAGATATGAAATCGGTTTTTCTTTTTGTGCATTTGTTTAGCAGTATATTTTTCAAAGGGGGAAAAATCCATGTTATTTGTCTACTCTGATACAGAGAAAGTTCGAGATTCATTATATCAAACAGAAACACAAGCTTTTCCATGGGAACTTGAAATTCTTAAAAGTAAAACATTAAGGAGATTAAAGCATCTTACCCATTACGGTGCATCATCTCTTATTACTCCTGTTACTCATACTAGGTATGAACATACGATTGGGGTTTGGACCGTCATCTCTACCTTTTTTAAGGAAGATAAAGATTTACGTATTGCTGCATTGCTTCATGATATAGGTCATCTTCCTTTTTCTCACGCTGTAGAAAAAACACTGGGGTTTAACCATCACCATCTAACGGAGGAAAGAATTCTTTCTGAAGAAATTGCAAGTATTTTACAAAAATATGGATTTTCACCCTATAGAATTATTGAACTTTTAAATGAGGACACTCCACTTTCACATAAAACTCCTTATCTATCTGCAGATCATCTAGATAGTTTTGTAAGGGATTCATTTATGCTCGGCAAATATCAGGAGCAACCGTCAAATTTACTAAAAAGGATTACGTTTAATGACAAATATGTAGAAACGGATGAAGAGACAGCCTTTATCATTTTGAAAGCCATTTATGCAGACCATTTGAGTTTTCTTAATCCGATTAATTTAGGAATTGATGCACTGCTTGCAAAAACAATTGAGATTTATGTAGAGCATAAGGAAGTTGACAGGACCGTTATCCAGTCTCTAACCAATAATGAATTAATTCAATTGTTACTAAACTCCAATATTAAAGAAGTAGAGAATCTTATGTCTGTGATTCTTTGGAATCCGGAGTGCATCACCGTTCATGACCATATGATAGAGGGTGCGTTTGAGGTAGAAGTTAAAAAGGTTTATGACAAAACGCCATTGGTTAATGGGGTTCCGTTAACTACTATAAATGAAAAGGCAAGTTCGATATTGGAAGAAATTAGATCTCTACAGAAAAGCTACTATATATCAATAGGTAATTAAGGAATCTTTACCACAGCCCTTTTGTTCTGTGGTATTTCTTATTATAATTGCTTTCTGAAAATTCTTACTCTATAATGACAGTAAATATTTATTTCGATTATAGAAATAAAATTTGAATAGAGGGAGATATCAAACATGATTGAACTTTTAAAAACACTAACAAACCTACATGGACCATGTGGTTACGAGCATTCTGTTACATATTTTTTAAGAGATTACCTAGCAGATAAAGTAGATGAAGTAAATGTCGATCCGATAGGAAATGTTATTGCTAGAAAAAAAGGAACTAAGCCAGGTCCGACAGTTATTTTAACCGCGCATATGGATGAAATTGGATTTATCGTGAAAAAGGTTGAAGAAAACGGATTAATACGTTTTGAAAAACTAGGAGGACATGATGACAGAATTCTTCTAGCTCAGCCTGTAAAAATTAGTGGCTCTAACGGAGTGGTACAAGGTGTAATCGGCACGATGTCTGCTCATTATGTGAAGTTTGATGATCCTTCAAAAGTTAGAAAGCATAGTCAAATGTATATTGATGTAGGTGCATTATCAAAAAATGAAGTACTGGAAATGGGAATTAACATTGGCACTCCAATCACCTGGGGAACTGAATTCCAAGTGTTTGGTCCAGTGAACCGCCCAAGAGTAAGAGCGAAGGCACTAGATGATCGTGCGGGTTGTGCTGTTTTAGTTCAAGTACTAGAAGAACTTCAGGAAATATCTTTTGCTGGAGAAATCATTTTCTTATTTACTGTACAAGAAGAAGTAGGGTTAAGAGGGGCAAAAACAGCAGCTGAACACATGCAAGCGGATGCGGCTATTGCGATTGATACAACTGCTGTAAGTGATACACCAGAAGAAACCATGGATCAGACATTAGGCCTTGGAAGAGGAACGGGCATCAAAGTCATGGACTTTAGTTTAATTGTCCATAGGACGATGAAGGATCAACTGATTCAATTGGCAGAACAACAGGAAATTCCTTACCAGTTGGAGGTGTTTCCTGGGATCGGAACAGACGGAGGTGCTGTAACATTTGCTAATAAAGGTATTCCAACCGGTGTACTTTCTATACCATCACGTTACGCACACTCACCTGTAGAAGTTATTGATATGGGAGATATAGAGGCAACAAAGGAACTTGTTAAGGCATTTATCTTAAATTTACATGAGGGTCAAAGTTTCCCGTTTTAATTTGAGGTCCGTCGAACAGAAGAAAAACTTAATAAGCACCTTGGGACCAGATCATTATTTGATTTGGTCTTTTTGGCCCCTAAGTCAAGATATTAGTGAACGAAGGTAAACTATTGGTTTGAGTTACATATTATTTAAAAGGCTAGTCTATTGGTTTCGGTGAATTCATGATTTCAAAGAGGGGAGTGAACGAAGGTGAATATAGACAACAATGAACTTTGGGGAGGTCTTTTTGGATTTGTCGTGGGATTGGTGGTTGCTAAAGTATATCAATCATGGGCGATTTTATACCGTTTAGAAGGATCTGTTTTCAGTGGCGATACTGGTTGGAGAGATGGTTTACTTAGCACGCCATTGTACATTAGGGCAACGGACCACTCTCTTGGTTTTACCATTGTGGTTATACTTGTTTTTATAACAGTAGGTGTCCAGTTTGCCAAATATTTAACTAAAATTCATAAGATATAGATTTCTTAAGCACTTCATTCATACCAATTCTTTTTTCTAACACATATTGATTTCTGAAAATTCCTTCTATATAATGTTTGTATGTATTTCGTTAATCGAAGTAAATAGTTTTATAAAATCATAGGGGTTGAGAACATGTTAAATAAGATAGAAGAGATTGCAAAAGAATTACATGAACATAAAGTACAATATAGCAAACTAATGTGGACACAATATACGGCGGGATATGATTTTGGCGTGCAAGAACAGTACAAGAAGATTGTAGAGACGCTCAAAAACAAAGCTTACTATGAAGAAATTCAAAAACAATTAGAAAAGGACCTTTCTCCTGTTGAGAAAAGAAAGGTAGAGATTCTACATAGTTCATTTAAGTCTTACCATCTTTCCGATGAGCTTAATCAGCTAGACATGGAAATTCAAAAGCAAGTAAACGAGCTTTCTAAGATCTTAAATACGTTTCGATTTAAGTTTCAAGGTAAGGAAGTATCTTCCGTTGATCTAGCGCAGGTCCTAGGTTCTGACGATGATTCTGAAAGAAGAAAAGAAGCCTTTTTTGCTAGAAGTCAGATTAATAAGCCAATGGTGGATGCTGGCTTTATTAATCTCGTGAACTTAAGAAAAGAATACGCAAAGGCATATGGCTCCGAAAACTTTATTTCTTACAAATTAGAAGAAAATGAATTAGATTTAAATACTTTTGACAACTGGTTGCCACAGCTTCATGAAGCATTGCCGAAAATGAATGATGCTAGAGGGAAGTATGCAAAGGAATTCTTAAACCAAGGTCAAATTATGCCTTGGGATGAGCAGTATGTTGACTCAAAAATTGCGCCTTCTCTGAATAGTCATGTAGATATGTCAGATTACTATAATCATATTAAAGAATTGTTTAATCGGTTTGGAATTGATATTTCAAAGTTTAACATTACGTATGATATCTTCCCTAGAGCGAATAAATCGGAATGGGGCTATAATTTCCCCGTGGAAACAGCTAAGGACTCAAGGATATTGGCTAATGTTAAAAATAAATACTTCGAATATGGTGTATTGCTTCATGAAACAGGCCATGCAGTTCACTCGTTTTTATTAGATAAAGATGAAGTGATTCTAAATGAAGGGGTAAGTGGGATTATTAGCGAAGGGATAGCGAATTTATTCCAAGGCTTCTTGTACAGCCCAGCATTCTATCAAAATTTCTTCTCAGAAGGGGATAAGGTTCAAGCTGAGTTCAATAACTTAAAAGAATATCGCAAGCTTAACTCCTTAAGGGCAATTAACCGTATTCTTTTTGATCACAGCTTCTATAAAAATAGCGTGGAAACATTAGATGATATTTATCAATTGTACTGGTCTAATCAAAAGGCTGTATTAAGAGAGGAGCCTTTTGGGGCGGAACCACCGTGGGCATATATGATTCACTTTACAACACATCCAATTTATCTTCATAACTATTTTATGGGGGATGTAACTTGTGCGATGCTTTCAAATGTGTTTAAGGATAAGTTTGGTGCAGAAATGATTGAAAAGCCTAAAGAGTTTGGGGACTTTCTAATCCATGAAGTTATTAAGCCTTCTGGAATGTATAAGTATAATGAACTCTTTAAAAAAATAAGCGGAAAAGATTTTTCATTAGAGTATATGCTTTAATAGAAGTACCGAGAGTCAAAAGGAAACTTTTGACTCCTTTTCTTTGCTGAGGATATTCTTTGTGGAAAAGTAGTTTCGATTCCTATAGAGATTACATTTTATGGTATGATACACAAGTATGTATAAACGATAAATGAGCTAATTAGATTCTTAGTAATTTAATAACAGAAAAGATTTGGATATATTAAAGGAGAAAAGTTTTATGATTAAACGATTTTTATCGTACTACGTACCTCATAAGAAGCTATTTACACTCGACTTCAGTAGTGCGGTCTTTGTTGCCTTATTAGAATTAGCCTTTCCTCTTGCCGTGCAATGGTTTATTGATTCTCTACTACCTAGTGGGAATTGGTCTATGATTGTTTCTGTAAGTGCCGGATTACTAGCACTTTATATTATGAGTACCCTTTTGCAATTTGTCGTCAATTATTGGGGTCATATGCTGGGAATTAATATAGAAACAGATATGAGGCAGCATTTATTCACTCATGTTCAAAGGCAGTCCTTCCGATTCTTTGATAATACGAAGACAGGACATATTATGAGTCGTGTAACGAACGATTTAATGGACATTGGTGAACTTGCCCATCACGGTCCAGAGGACGTGTTTATTGCATTTATGACATTTATAGGTGCTTTCTGGATTATGCTTACAATCAATGTTCAACTAGCGCTAGTTACGATAATTGTCGTTCCCTTTTTAATCTGGTTAATTGCGTTTTGTAACATAAGAATGAATAAGGCATGGAAAAACATGTATCGTGATATTGCTGAAGTAAATGGACAGGTAGAAGATAGTGTATCTGGGGTTCGTGTTGTTCAGTCTTTTACAAACGAAGAATATGAGATATCTAGATTTACAAAAAATAACAAAAGATTTCGCTTATCCAAATTAGCAGCATATAAAACGATGTCATTTAGCTCGTCTGGTATTTATATGATGACTAGATTATTTATTCTTATTGTTCTTGTTTATGGTGCATGGTTAAGCTTTAGTGGAAAACTTTCATATGGAGAGCTTGTTGGTTTTGTTCTCTATGTAAATGTCCTTTTTAAACCAATTGATAAGATTAGTGCGTTGTTAGAACTTTATCCTAAAGGCATGGCAGGATTTAAAAGATTTACGGAACTCATTGATACTTATCCAGAAGTCGTCAATCGAGAGGATGCGGTTGAAGTAGCTAGTTTAAGAGGAGATATTGCTTTTAACAACGTCGAATTCAGTTATGATGATTCAAAGACCATTTTAAAAGGAATAGATCTTGATATAAGAGCTGGGGAGACCGTTGCTTTTGTTGGGCCTTCTGGTGCGGGAAAAACAACCATCTGTTCACTTATCCCGCGTTTTTACGATGTAAACGATGGAAGCATTTCCATAGATGGCATTGATATCCGTGACATGACGAAGGAGTCTTTACGTTCTCAAATAGGAATCGTTCAACAAGACGTATTCTTATTTACAGGCACGCTAAGAGAAAATATTGCTTACGGAAAGCTTCATGCAACAGAGGAAGAAATAAGAGACGCTGCGAAACGTGCTCATTTAGAAGACTTCATTAATTCTTTGCCGTATGGGTATGAAACACAAATTGGAGAAAGAGGCTTAAAGTTATCTGGTGGACAAAAGCAAAGAATAGCGATTGCTCGAATGTTCTTGAAAAATCCTCCAATCCTTATATTAGATGAAGCCACGTCAGCTCTTGATACAGAAACAGAATTGATTATTCAGAATGCGTTAACAGAGCTAGCTAAAGACCGAACGACGCTAGTAATTGCTCATAGGCTTGCAACCATTCGTAATGCAGATCGAATTGTCGTCGTAACGGAGGACGGGATTGCAGAGCAAGGTGGCCATGATGAATTGATTGAACGTGGCGGGATTTTTGCAAATCTTCATAGTGTCCAATATCAAAGAACATAAAAACAGCCATTAAACCAGTTATAAATTTAGTTTGTCTGAATACCTTCTTATTAAATATAAGGAGGGTGATGTCCAATGCTGCTTGCTTTCATCGCAATCATTTTATTATTTATCATCATTGTAGGAATCTTTATGTTTACGGATCGTGAAAAAGCTTTAGAAACGGTTTCTCTTAGCCAATTTATGGGGAGTAATCCAAAAGATGATGTAGAAATCATAAAGACTGATCTTCTAACAGATGAGCTTGAAGAAAATGTTGAAGAAGATGATGATATCAATGATTATGGTGATGGAATTATTGGTAAAATTAATGAGTTCTTTGATACGGATGAACCGAATGATGATTTTGATGGTGGAGATGATGGAGGGGACGATATGTAGGCTCTTACTGTTGGGACGATGAAGATGCTGAAATCTTTCCTAAACAATGAGGACTCCTGACACGGTGAACGCTGGGAAAAGAAGAATGACGTTCTAAAAAGAGCGTCTAGCCCGCGAAAACTGGGAAAAGAGAAAATGATGGTGCAAAAGGAACCTCTGACACCATGAAACCAAGGGAAAGAGAAAATAACGGTTTCAAAAGGAACCCCTGACACCATGAAACCAAGGAAAAGAGGAAATGACGGTATCAAAAGGAACCCCTGACACCATGAAACCAAGGAAAAGAGGAAATGACGGTATCAAAAGGAACCTCTGACACCATGAAATCAAGGAAAAGAGAAAATGACGGTATCAAAAGGAACCTCTGACACCATGAAATCAAGGAAAAAAGAAAATGACGGTATCAAAAGGAACCTCTAACACCATGAAACCAAGGGAAAAAGGAAATGACGGTATCAAAAGGAACCTCTGACACCATGAAACCAAGGGAAAAAGGAAATGACGGTATCAAAAGGAACCTCTGACACCATGAAACCAAGGGAAAGAGAAAATGACGGTATCAAAAGGAACCTCTGACACCATGAAATCAAGGAAAAAAGTAAATGACGGTATCAGAAGAAGCCTCTACCCCGCGAAACCTGAAAAAAATAATGGTGTCAACATGAATCCCTGCCAACGAGATATGGTTTAAAAACTTATTTAAAAATACCTTATGAGTGCACAGTTCCTAAGAGAGCTGTGCTTTCTTATTAAAGGCCCTTTGATTTATTAATGGGTTCTTTTTATGTATAATGGAACTTAACTACAAACGTCTGGAAGATCTATTAAAATAAGTAACGAGGTATTGTGATGGCGGATAGCTTAAGAAAAGAGATAAAAGAGAAAATTGAAAATGGAGATTTTAACTGCGAGAAGGAATTAACTTTATCGGTCATCAGTGGAAAGTGGAAAATGGTGATCATCTGGTACTTGGGAAAAGATGGATCGTATCGATTTAGCGAACTCCAAAAACTCTTGCCAAAAATTACGCAAAAGATGCTATCTAGTCAGCTAAAGGAACTGATTGAGGACGGAATTGTTAAAAGAGAAGCATTCCCGGAAGTACCTCCAAGAGTGCAATATTCTCTTACTGAACTGGGAGAATCGCTACTACCCATTGTAGATATGATGTATGAGTGGGGTAAAAAGCGAATAAAGGACTTTAAAAATTAGAGAAAATTAAGCCTGAAACCCTTTAATAAAACAATAGTTACTTGAAGGTAACCACCTTACAAAAAAGTCAGTACTTGTGGTACTGGCTTTTTTATTTGATAATCAAAAAAGACAAATGTTCTTTTTGTTATCATCTTTTCGTAAGGGGGATTTTCCTATGAAATTTCGTGTCTCCGCTGTGCAGTATCATGTGCACACCATTCAATCATTTCAACAATTCGCCGATCAGTGTGAACATTATATAAAAACAGCTCAAGAATACGGTTCTGAATTTGTTTTATTCCCTGAGTTTTTTACAACTCAGTTGCTTTCTATCGGAAGTGAGCAAGGTACAAAATTAACCATTAATGAATTGCCAGGTTTTACAGATCAGTATTTAAACCTGTTTACTACCTTTGCTGTAACGACAGGCATGCATATTATTGGTGGAACTCATGTCATTAATCGCGGTGGGAAACTCTACAATGTTGCTCATCTATTTTATCCAGACGGTAGGGTTGAAGAGCAAGCAAAGCTCCATATTACTCCAACCGAAGTGAACGAGTGGAATATGCAGGCTGGAGAGGATTTCAGAGTCTTCGATACAGCTAAAGGAAGAATTGCCATCTTAACTTGTTACGATATCGAATTTCCGGAAATCGTTAGAATGGCAAAAGCTCAAGGAGCAGATGTTATTTTTTGCCCTTCTTGTACAGATGATCGTCACGGTTTCCATCGTGTCCGTTATACAAGTCATGCTCGTGCAATTGAAAACCAAGTATATGTGGTTCTAACAGGAACAGTAGGCTCTCTTCCTACGGTGGATTTTATGAGAGCTAACTTTGGTCAGGCTGCGGTTATTACGCCTAATGATATCCCATTTCCGCCAAAAGGGTTAATGGTTGAAGGGGAACTAAATGATGATATGATAGTTACGGCTGACCTGGATTTAACTCTTTTATATGAGGTACGTGAAAGTGGGTCTGTTACAACGTGGAGAGACCGCCGAACAGACTTATATGTAGACTGGGAAAACAAAAGTATAGAAGGATAAGAAAACGAAATTATAGGAGCGTTGAACAATGGAATATATCAGAATTACTAGTATTGAAGATCCTTTATTTGCAAAAATGCATGATCTAATGAAAGAAGTTTTCCCTCCTGAGGAAGTTTTAGAGTTTGAATTGTGGAAAGAACCTTTAGAGGATCCAAGCATCCGTGTATTTGTTGCGGTAAAAGATGATGAAGTAGTGGGCTCTACAGAATATCGCTATTATCCAGACTGGAACATTGCGATGACTGACTTTACGATTATTGGTCGTCCAGGTCTAAGTTTAGGGCGTTTTCTTGCTCAAAATCGTTTAAAAGACTTAAATCGATTGGCCCAAGAAAATGGGAAAGAATTATTCGGGATGTTTGCTGAAATCTATGACCCATATCAGTTAGGGGATCATGAATTTGGTGGAGTTAAACCAATGAATCCTTATGTAAGAAGAGAAGTTCTATCTCACCTTGGCTACAAACGTCTTGATTTCGAATATGTACACCCTTCTTGGAAAAATGATGGAGAGGCAGTGAAAGGGCTAGACCTGTGCTTCATGCCATCAAATGATGAAGTGAATGAAATCCCTGCCCAATTAGTGGCAGATTTCTTAACGACGTATTATGCCGTTCTCTCTAATAAACCTCAAGCGTGGCTTAAAATGGTTGAGAACTTAAAAAGTAAACAAACGGTTGAATTGCTTCCACTATAATCCAATGGTACATCACTTTAAGAAGGTGATGTACTTTTTTATATGCAGTAAAGGGTATATAATGAATGAGAATGTTCTGTTATTTCGTTTCTAAATAAGGAGTCTATATGAAAATAAAAGATATTACGATATTGTTTATATTAGCCGGGCTTTGGGGAGCCTCTTTTCTTTTTATGCGGGTTGCTTCCCCAGTAATCGGTCCTTTTCTTACGATAGAACTAAGGGTTCTTATTGCTGGAGTAGCGTTATTACTCTATACAGTGTTTATGAGAAAGGTGCCAAATCTACGAACACACTGGAAGCAGTACTTGATGATTGGTGCCTTAAATGCAGCATTGCCATTTGTATTAATTGCTACGGCTACCATACATTTGAATGCATCATTAGCGGCCATTTTAAATTCAACGACACCACTATTTACAGCGATTGTAAGTTGGTTCTGGTTAAAAGAAAAACTTAATATGAAAAAATGGGTTGGAATTGTATTGGGAATCTTCGGGGTTATCCTGTTAGTTGGATGGAGTCCAATTCCTTTATCGAAGGAAGTAATCATGTCTGTCTGCTTCTCCATTGTTGCTGCTTTTTCTTATGGTGTGGGCGGTATTTATACAAAACTCACGTTTAAAGGTGTAGCACCCATGACTCTTGCTATCGGGCAACAACTAGGGGCAGCCCTTTTATTAATTCCTTTTACAGTTACACAAATACCGAGTATGGCAGTTAGCACAAGCATTATTTACTCGATTCTAGGTCTAGCACTACTATGTACAGCCGTTGCCTATTTACTTTATTTCTACTTAATTGAAAATGTTGGACCAACGAATACATTAAGTGTCACTTTACTTGTTCCTTTTTTTGGCGTTATTTGGGGTGCCCTATTCTTAGGAGAAAAAATTACGTTTGGAATTATTGCAGGGTTAGCAGTTATCCTGACGAGTGTATTCCTAATTTCTGATATTAAAGTTGGAGCTAGAAAAATTCGAAAAGAAAAAATGGTAGGATAATAGTTTATGGATAGAGGTGTTCTATGAAAATTGTAATTGCACCAGATTCCTTCAAGGAGAGTCTAACATCCCGACAAGTCGCGGATTCCATCGAAAATGGTTTTAGAAAAATATTCCCAGAAGCAACTTTTATGAAAATACCAATGGCTGATGGTGGAGAGGGAACTGTTGATTCACTTGTTCACGCAACAGGTGGGAAAATTGTAAATAAGACAGTAACGGGTCCACTTGGTAACCCAGTAGATGCCTTTTTTGGTTTATTAGGAAATAGGGAAACAGCTGTGATTGAGATGGCTTCTGCTTCAGGTCTCCACCTAGTACCGTTTGAAAAAAGAAATCCCTTAATAACTACTTCAGTGGGCACAGGCGAATTAATGGTTGCTGCACTTGATTACGGAGTGACCCATATCATTATTGGGATTGGTGGTAGTGCAACGAATGATGGTGGGGCAGGAATGGCAAAGGCTCTAGGGATAAAACTATTAAATAAAGATGGTAGGGAGATAGGCAATGGTGGTGGGTCACTTAAGGATCTTTATGAAATAGATCTAACTGGAATGGACCAACGATTAAAGCATGTGAAAATTGAAGTAGCATGTGACGTTGATAACCCTCTAACGGGTGAAAAGGGAGCTTCCGTCATCTTTGGACCACAAAAGGGTGCAACTGCTGAAATGATTTCGGAACTCGACTATAATCTATCTCACTATGCATCTATCATTCAAAAGAAGCTAGGGAAAGATGTGAACGGAATTCCGGGTGCAGGAGCTGCTGGGGGGCTAGGTGCTGGATTAATGGCCTTTTTAAACGCAGAACTTAAGAGTGGAATTGATATTGTGTTGAAAGCAACTCAATTTAAAGAGGTGGTAAGAGGGGCTACTCTCGTTATTACAGGGGAAGGAAAAATTGATCATCAAACCATATATGGAAAGACACCGATAGGAGTAGCAAGAGTTTCAAAGTCACATGGTGTTCCAGTTATTGCTATTGCTGGAAATGTTACAAACGATAGCGATATTGTCTATGAATATGGAATTGACGCTTTGTTTAGTATTGTTCCAGGAATCACGACTAAAGAAGATGCTTTCTTAAATGCAAGTAGATACATAGAGAGGTTATCTAGGGATATAGCATCATTGATGAAAATATCCAACACCTTATAGAATTATGAAAAGCTGATTATCTATCCAAATAGGTAATCAGCTTTTTAAATTTTTAGTCGACCTATACATAATGCAATTTTGTTTAATTTATTTTATAAATTTTCTAATATATCCCTTCTCGAAAAAAGCCTTTATATAACCGTTAGCCTTAAAGCTAGATTTTTTGCTAATTTGTCTTAAAATGACTAAACTTAACTCATAAAAATAAATAGAAATTACGTAAATGAGGGAGAGAGCTTTGAGTCGTAAAAGGTATGAAAACTATGATCATGTCCAAAATGGTACATCTTTTTCAGATATGTTGAGGTGGAATAAGGAAAGAAGGTCCAAAAAGAAGGATCTAACGGTTCAGATTCCACATGCTGAACAAATAGAAGTCCAGCAACTCCATGAAAACAATACAAACTCTTCAATAACTTGGATTGGGCACTCAACCTTCTTAATTCAGATAAATGGGAAAAATATTTTAACTGATCCTGTTTGGGCTAAAAGGATGGGGGTTCAAAAAAGACTGACAGAGCCTGGAATTCCTATTAATCAACTTCCAGAAATCGATATGGTAGTCATTTCCCATGGGCATTATGATCATCTTGATTTTGGAACAATAAAAAAGCTTCCTGGGTCCCCAACCTTTTACGTACCTATCGGATTAAAATCAGCTTTCACTCGCAGAGGCTATAAAAAGGTTATTGAAGCAAATTGGTGGGACACTTTTACATATCAAGAATTGAATATTTCCTTTGTACCAGCACAGCACTGGACAAAGAGGTCGATTAACGATACAAACACATCCCATTGGGGTGGATGGGTGATGGAAGATTCTAAATCTAGTCCATCCATTTACTTTGTAGGAGATACAGGTTACTTTAGAGGATTTAGAGATATTTCAGAGCGGTTCAATCTAGATATAATCTTAATGCCTATTGGTGCCTATGAACCAGAGTGGTTCATGAAGATTTCCCATATAAATCCAGAAGATTCAATTAAAGCATTTCTAGAATTAAAAGGGAAAATATTTATCCCTATGCATTATGGAGCATATAGACTTGCAGATGATACTGGGCCGGAAGCTTTAGAGCGTTTGACGAATGAATGGAATTGCTTAGGGTTAGGTCAAGAGATGTTGAAGGTACTTGCAATAGGAGAAACTTATTGGGCAGAGAAGAATGGAGATGAAGAACATGATTAGTCCGGAGAATTTCCTTGAAAAACTATTAGCGGATTATAATTCAGCACTTAGTAACAATGGAATTAACGGAGAAAGAGTAGCAAAACGCTTATATGAATTATCTAAGATTGGATTTACATCAGCAGGGGGTAGCAATAGACCAGGTTTTTCAAAAGAAGAGAAACAAGCAAAAGAACTAGTGAAAACTTGGATGAAAGAAGCAGGGCTTGACGTTCATGAGGATGGGGCAGGGAATGTATTTGGGAGATTAGAAGGGCATAACAACCAACTGCCTGCCATTGCATCAGGTTCTCATGTAGATAGCGTTCCCAATGGAGGTCATTTTGATGGTCCTCTAGGAGTATTAGCGGCCCTTGAGGTGGTCGAAGCATGGAGGGAAACCGATCACAATCCATTAAAACCATTTGAAGTCATCATTTTTTCGGATGAAGAAGGATCAAGATTTAATGGTGGTCTAACTGGAAGTATGGCAATGATGGGAAGCATTAATTATGAAGAACAAATAAAACTGAATGATTTTAATGGAGATTCCTTTACAACCGTTTTAGAAGAATACGGTACCACACTTGAAAAGTTTAAAATGGCAAAACGAGAAAAAAACGATCTTGAATTTTTTGTAGAAGTACATATCGAACAAGGAAAACGCTTAGAGAAAGCTAATCTTCCAGTTGGAATTGTGAATGGGATTGCAGGCCCGTGTTGGGTGGAAATCATTTTTACTGGAAAAGCTGGCCATGCTGGAAACACACCGATGAATGACCGAAACGATGCTCTGATTGCAGCAAGTGAGTTTATTTTAGCTGTAGAGACATTACCGGAAAAGGTAAGCCCAACTTCAGTTGCAACAGTTGGTAAAATGAATGTCTCGCCCAACGGAGTAAATGTCATCCCAGGAGAGGTTACTCTTTATGTAGATATTAGGGATATAAAAGAAGAAACACGTGATCAGCTTGTTGAACTCGTTTTAGAAGAGGCAAAAGCAATCGCCGAAAAGAGATCTATAAAGATAGCGATTCAGGAAAAAACAAGAGTAAAGCCAGTTCCAATTGAGGAAAATATTCAAAATAAGTTGGCAAATGTGTTGGAGAGACATGGAATAGAGCCAATAAGTATACCGAGTGGAGCAGGACACGACGCCATGATTCTAGGCAGAGAGTTGCCAGTTAGTATGATATTTGTTAGAAGCAAGGATGGGATTAGTCATAATCCGAAAGAATGGACATCTTTGAATGACTGTGTGACCTCTGTCCATGTATTAAAAGAATTTATCGAGAGTATGATGGGAGAATAAGATATAAATTCTAATAAAGGGGACTGTGATGTGACTCGCAACATTAAACTTATTGCTCTAGACATGGATGGAACTTTATTGAATGAAAAAGATGAGATTTCACCTGAAAATCGTAAAGCCATTAAAGCAGCTGAGGAAAAAGGGGTTAGTGTTGTATTAAGTACAGGACGCTCTATCGCGACATGTAAAGACCATTTCCAGTCACTTAAACTTTCTTCGTATTTAATTACGGTTAATGGAAGTGAAATCTGGGATTCTAATGGAGAATTGGTGGAAAGAAATCTAGTAGAAACAGAGCTTATCCAATGGATGTGGGATCTTTCTCAGGAACATAAGACTAAGTTTTGGGCAACTAGCTGCGGAAATGTATGGAACAATGAAATGCCTGATGATATTACCGCGCATGACTGGCTTAAGTTTGGGTTTGAGATTGAGGAAGATGAAATCAGAGAACTGATTTTGAACCAGCTTAGAAATAGTGGAAAACTAGAGATTACGAATTCCAGTCTAACAAATATAGAAGCGAATGCGATTGGGATCAATAAAGCTAAAGGAATCCAAAAGGTTTGCAATCTTCTAGGGATATCTATGGAAGAGGTTATGGCTTGCGGTGATAGCCTGAATGATCTGGCCATGATTGAACAGGTGGGTCTAGGAATAGCAATGGGGAATGCCCAACCACTTGTAAAGGAAGCTGCAGATTGGGTAACTGGTACCAACAACGAAAGTGGAGTGGCACAAGCGATTCATAAATGGGTTTTAAATGAATAGAATTAAATAGCGAAAAGATTAGAGAGCCTTAACGAAAATAAATTCGTTGAGGCTCTTTTAATCCTAGCTTGAATAGATGGTTTATTGGTAGTATAATGGAAATGGTTTATAATTCAGAAAATTCTAATTTCAAAACGATTTGTGGCATCAGAATCGGTTTTTTTAGCGTCTTTGAACGCTTTTTCTTTTAGTAAATAGATACCAACCGGTTAGAATGTTTATTATTTAATAA
Source organism: Cytobacillus spartinae (assembly GCF_042865285.1). Lineage (NCBI taxonomy): Bacteria > Bacillati > Bacillota > Bacilli > Caryophanales > Bacillaceae > Cytobacillus > Cytobacillus spartinae. The sequence goes on from NZ_JBIACK010000011.1 coordinate 79,700, forward strand.
GGAGGAGTACGTATGGTTGAGAAAGTGCGCAAGTATTGGCCAGCGAGTTTACCAAGTGAATTGGTGTATCAACAAGGAGAGAAGACGTTATATGAGTATTTAGTGGATCACGCAAGAAATAAGGGGGACAGAACAGCTTATATTTTCTATGGAAATGAAATTTGCTGGCACAGTCTATTAGAAGAGGTTAACGGTTTTGCTAGCTATTTAAAGCAAAAGGGTGTTATCAAAGGTACTTGTGTAGGTTTGTATTTACAAAATTGTCCGCAATATATCATTGCGCATTATGCCATCCAACAGTTAGGTGGGATAGTAGTTCCGCTAAATCCAATGTACAAAGCGGATGAGCTAACATACTTTTTTGAAGAAACCCCTATCTATGGAATCGTCACAAGTGATGATGGTTACGCAGAATTACAAAAAGCGAATACGGACTCATTAGCATTTACCGTTACAACAAACTATAAGGACTACATACCAGACAAACCGGCATTACCTATTTGTGAAGAATTGACTTTTCCAAAAAGAAATTTTAGCGGAGCTGACGATTTTCAAACTGCAATAAATATGTACCCCTCTCTTGAAAAGAGTGAGCAGATTGACTTATGGAATGATATTGGATTAATGGTATTTACCTCTGGGACTACGGGAAGGCCAAAAGGTGCTCAACTTACGTATGGAAATGCTTTATTTAAGGCAGCTGCTTCCGCGCAGGCTAACGGAATTAGCAAGGAAGATCGAATCATGGCAAATGCACCTTTAAGCCATATTGCGGGAATGGTAATGGGAGTTAATATGCCGATTTACACCGGAATTCCTTGCGTGTTGTTTACAAGATTTGATCCGTTTGCAACCGTACAGACAATAGAGCGATATAAAATCACGTCCTGGTATAGTATCGCACCTATGAACGGGGCTATCTTACAAATTCCGGATATTGCTGAAAGAAACCTCACAAGTTTGAAAAATAATTTAGTAACAAGCTTCGGATTGCAGGTAACGGAAGATCTAGCGAATAAATGGAAAGCGGTTACAAAAGGGTGTGTTATGTATGAAGCTGCATACGGCTTAAGTGAAACACATACATGTGACACATTCATGCCAAAGGAGAACATTAAATTCGGTTCCTGCGGAATTCCCATATATGAAACAGAAATCCGAATTCTACATCCCGAAACGGGTGAAGAGCTTCAACAAGGACAATCGGGAGAAATCGTTGTAAAGAATCCTGGAGTGTTTAAAGGTTATTTAAATCGCCCCGAAGCAACAGCAGAAACCCTAAAAGATGGATGGGTTCATACAGGTGACATCGGGTATCTTGACGAGGACGGATACTTATTTTTCCAAGGTCGTGTAAAAGAAATGATTAAATGCTCGGGTTATAGTGTATTTCCAGAGGATGTGGAAGCGTTATTAAACAACCATCCAGCTATTCGCCAATCAGCTGTAATTGGAGTTCCTGATCCGACCCGTGGGGAAAGTGTCAAAGCATTCGTCGTCTTACAAGATTCATATAAAGGAAAGGTTTCTGAACAAGAGATTATTGACTGGTCTAAAGAGCATATGGCGGCTTACAAATATCCGAGGTTCGTTCAGTTCATCTCAGCACTCCCTGCTACTCCATCAGGGAAAGTATTGCGAAAGCTTTTAAAAGATTAAATTTAGTAAATAAAGGAGATTAAAATGGATACTATACAACAACTGACAAATGAATTAGCAGATAGAAAAAAGGCAGCTCTACTAGGAGGCGGTCAAAAGAAAATCGACGAGCAACACGAAAGAGGTTATTTTACAGCGAGAGAAAGAATTGATAGATTAGTTGATTCCAATTCATTTCAGGAGCTTGGAATGCTGAATACCTCTGACGTAGCAGGAATGGAAGGAAAAAGCTACGGAGATGGGTTAATTGTAGGGATTGGAAAAGTAAATGGGAGAGCTGCAGTCATTTCTGCTGGGGATAAGACGGTTTTTGCAGGAACCGAGGGGAATGTTCATATTCGAAAGTCGAAAAAAATTCATGAGTTTGCCATTAAAAATGGTCTCCCGCTTTTTGTATTAAATGAAGGCGGGGGGCTAAGGATGCCTGATGGAATGGGATCTGACGGCATTAGCAACATGCTTTTTCCAAGAGAAATGCTAACAACCCATCGCCAAGTCCCTACCATGTCTGCTATTTTAGGAGATAGCTTTGGAGGTCCAACATGGTCAGCTGTTTCCTCGGATTTCGTTACTCAGCTCCAAGGAACATGTATGGCGATTGCAGGTCCAAGAATGCTAGAGCTTGCAAACGGGCAAAAGATGACACCAGAAGAACTAGGTGGAGTGGACGTTCATAATCAATTCACTGGGCAAATTGATCATGATGGAAGTACAGAGGAAGAATGTATTGAGGCGTTAAAAACATTTTTTGAGTATATGCCTCAAAACGCTGAAGAACGTCCAGCGATGAAGTTATCTAATGATGATCCTTATCGAACGGTTGATGAGGTTTTATCCATTTTACCTCAGCAGCGGAATCGTGTGTATGACATGAAAAAGATTATCGAGAGTTTAGTAGATGATGGTCAATTTTTTGAGTATCAAAGGAAGTTCGGGCGAGCGCTTATTACATCTTTTGCCCATATGAATGGTCATGTGGTAGGAATCATTGCGAACCAACCAAACCAATTTGCTGGTGCTCCTGGACCGCATGAATGCCAAAAGGCAACGGAGTTCATTTGCCTCTGTGACTCCTACCATATTCCTTTAATTTTCTTGCATGATACACCAGGATTTCGTATTAGTAGCGAAGCTGAAAAAGCAAAAATGCCTACGAAAATTATGGTGTGGAACCAAGCATTAGCCTTGTCTACAGTACCAAAAATTTCAGTCGTTATTCGCAAAAGCATCGGTGCTGCTTACGGGAATATGTGTGGACCAGGAATGGGAGGCGATTTAGTAGTTGCTTGGCCAACCGCTGAAATCAATTTTACGGGGCCAGAAGTAGGAGTAAATGTCGTCTATGGTCGTGAGATTGCAAAAGCTGAAAACCCAAAAGAAATGAGACAAGAACTATTAAAATCATGGTCTTTTGATAGTTCACCATATAAGGCTGCTGCTAAGCATTTAATCGATGATGTCATTCAGCCAGAGGAAACAAGGAAGTTCCTCTGCCAATCATTGGAATTCCTACTTACATCTAAAAGGGAGAAAAGTGAAAGACAGTTGGCTACATGGCCTACTGGGATTTAATACATCTTAAGGACTTTTTGTCCAATAAATTTATTATAAAAACTAGTTAATCCATTCTTGACATTTTTACTGTTCCTAGGCATAATAAATAAAAATTAAATCGAACGTTAATGAAGGACTAGTAAGCATGTCTTTATGTGTTAGAGAGTGGAGTTTTTAGCTGGGAGACTTCATCACAGATAAGCTGCCTGAACCTACCTTCAGAGTCCTATGAAATACATAGGCGCAAAAATTGCGTTATCATGAGAAGCGGGATGCATACATGTGTCCAATTAAGGTGGTACCACGGAAAAGTTAGCCCTTTTCGTCCTTGTTGATAGGATGAAAAGGGCTTTTTTGTATTTGAATTAACCAATGAAAAATGACCTGTTCTAGGGGGAACATTTATGAAGAAGATGCGGATTGTTGTCAAAATTGGTAGTAGTTCCTTGACCAACAATAAAGGTGAAATGGACGAGGTGAAATTTAACGATCATGTAAAAGCAATTGCCGCACTTAAGAAAGTTGGGCATGAGGTACTTTTAGTTTCTTCTGGTGCAGTGGCAGCTGGTTTTTCAAAATTGGGATATCCCGCTCGCCCTGTAACGTTAAAGGGAAAGCAGGCTGCTGCAGCTGTTGGTCAGAGTCTATTAATTCAATCATACATGAAAAAATTGAACCCTTATGGAATAATTCCAGCCCAAATTCTACTTACTCGAAATGACTTCTCTAAAAAAGAACGTTATAGGAATGCATACTCGACCATCATGGAACTTTTGGCTAGGGGAGTTCTACCGATTATTAATGAAAACGATACGGTGTCGGTTGAGGAATTAACTTTCGGTGATAATGATATGCTCTCAGCCTTAGTGAGTGGATTGGTTCATGCCGAACAGCTTATCATCCTTACTGATATAAATGGGCTTTATGATTCTAATCCCCGGGAGAACCCCTTAGCCAAGCGGTTAAACCAGCTTCATGAAATTACCGATGAGTTATTGGTGGCTGCAGAAGGTACTGGGTCAAAAGTGGGGACAGGTGGAATGAAATCCAAATTAATTGCCGCTAAGACAGCTCTCTCCTTAGGTGTACGTGTATTTATTGGAACGGGTGAAGGTGAACAAAAACTTCTAAAGATTTTAGATAAAGGTGGAGATGGAACGTATATAGAAAATAAGCTACTTACAACAGTGACCAATCAAAAACAGTGGATTTCTCTGCACTCCACAGTCTCCGGTCAACTCTTAATCGATCATGGTGCAGAATTAGCACTTTTATCAAAAGGGAGTAGCTTACTTCCGGCTGGCATATATGATATTAAGGGAACATTCAATAAAGGGGATGTCGTCGAAGTTATAGGTAAAAATGGGCTCCTAGGGAAAGGCGAAGTTTTATTTTCTTCAGAAGAGCTAAAAGGTTTAATGGGAAAAAGAAGTGACGAGTTAGCCTTATCTTCCATAGAAGTCATACATCGGGATAAATGGGTTCGAATATAGATTGGGGGAGAAAGAATGAGTGAGGTTGTTACGAAAGGAAAGAAAGCAAAACAAGCTAGTTTTTCATTAATGGATATACCAACTAACGAGAAGAATAAAGCATTAGAGAAAATTGCCAAACAACTCATCGCTGATATTCCCTTTCTACTTTCAGAAAATCAAAAGGATATTGATGAGGGGAAGGCGAAAGGACTAACAGAATCTGTACTGGACCGGATATTGTTAACGGTAAAAAGAATAGAGGATATGTCTACGGCTATTAGGCTATTAATCAACTTAAAGGATCCCATTGGTGAAGAGTTGGAGAGAATTGAAAAAGAAAATGGGTTATTAATCAAAAAGAAAAGAGTACCTATTGGTGTTATAGGGATGATTTATGAGGCCAGACCAAATGTGACCATTGATGCAGCAACCTTATCATTAAAAACTGGAAATGCTGTTATATTAAGAGGTAGCTCGTCGGCAAAACATTCAAACATGGCACTACTACAATCCATTCATCAAGCATTAGAACAAACGAAGATTCCAGTTGATGCTGTACAACTCATTGAAGATACGAGTAGAGAAACGGCTAAAGAGCTATTTAATCTTAAAGATTACTTGGATGTTCTAATTCCTCGAGGGGGGAAGAACCTAATCGAAACGGTCATAAAAGAATCTACAGTACCCGTTCTGGAAACTGGAGCAGGAAACTGCCACATATTCATTGATGAGACAGCTAATTTAGAAATGGCTAAAGATATCTCGATTAATGGGAAAACGCAAAGACCATCTGTTTGTAACGCGATAGAAACGATCTTAATACATGAGAAGTGGTTTGAATTATATGGACTTAAACTTCTAGATGCATTGACTAAACAAAAAATCGAACTGTATGGAGATGAAACAGTTTGTAAAGCTTATCCATCTGCTAAACACGCGACAGAAGAGGATTGGTCTACTGAATACTTAGCCTTAACGGTTAGTGTAAAAGTAGTAAGAAATGTTCAAGAAGCGATCGAGCACATTAACAAGTACGGTACGAAACATTCTGAAGCCATTATTACCTCAAGCTCGGAACATGCAAATCTATTTTTAACAAAGGTTGATGCAGCTGTTGTTTATCATAATGCATCTACCCGATTTACAGATGGATTTGAATTCGGATATGGAGCAGAAATTGGAATTAGTACGCAGAAACTGCATGCGAGGGGGCCGATGGGTCTACCGGCCTTAACCTCTAGCAAGTATTTTATATACGGTCAAGGTCAGGTGCGTGAGTAATAAATAGGGCATGAGTGAACCTACTCATGCCTTACTTCATTTTGTATTGAATTTCTTTTTTATCAGAAGATTTACCTGTTAACAGCGTGTTTTGAATGGTTTTGGATGAAATAGTTAGCATCCCAAGATTGTTGTCTGTGTAAATAATAGAATGATTCTCTAGTGGGAGATACTGGATGGATTCTTTTAATAGACAGGCAGAGGGTGTATGGTTATCGTCGAATTTTAAATGGTATGTTTCATCGCAAATACGGTTTATTTCTTCATTTTGATTAATGAATGAATAGAGTCGGATCATATTCTTTAGTAAGAAATCTGTAAAGTAGTTAAAGCTCATATTTTTCATAGGACTACTCGTAAATTGGTAGAGGGTATTTGGTGGATGATCGGCAAATGTTATGGTCGATTTAACAGCAGAGGCGATATGAGCATCTCCTGACAAAATAAAGCATTGGCTAGGATTCCAGTTTTTAAGGCGCCGATGAAATTCATAGTAACCTTTACCGTTAAACTTCCATGCCTCCAAATCAAAGGAAGTTCGAACAGGAAATCTAAGCAACTGTAATGGAAATGCAACATGGAACAGAAACGATTCAATGATCCCTATCCCATATAATGGGGCTGCCGAAACAATAGCTAAAGGGGTACCCGACTTCCATTCGCTTGCAAGTAAAGTCTTCTCGATTGTCTCCCAGCCACTCTTGCTTATCAGTTCTGGACCAGAGGTCGTTTCTTTTATAACTTTGCCAATTTTAGTTGGCTGCGGTCTTGGAGTGAAGGAACGCATCGTTCTTGTGTCTAAAACAAGAGTTACTGGATTGGAAGGAGCAACATAATGCCAAGAATCAAAGTTTAATAACATTTTTGTCCATTTTCTATACGATGGTGAGAAGGGTTCTAGTGTTTGGAAATGTTTCCAAATGGTTAGTAAAAATAAATCATCAAATACGTCGGGGTTGTTTCCCCACCCTTGGAATGCCCAATAAGCGGATAACCCGTTAGAAATAATGTGGCTCCCTAATGCAGAATTAGATACATTGTCTTCCCAAGCGCGGGATATATTCCAATCATCCGTAAGGTCATGATCATCAAAAATCATGTAGGTCGGGATATTTGCTAGTAGTCTTCTGATCTTTGGAAGTGCTTGATGGTAAGTCTGTAAATCTTCTATTTGCTCTTGGTAACGAATTTTATTAGTATCGAATTCATTTTCAAATTCCTCATCTTCTCTTGGGAATACAAAATGAATCTTATTTTCCTCGACGAGTTCATCAAAAGGGTAAATCCGATTTTCTACGTTCATAAGATTCCACAATTCAGGTGAAAAACTCATTAAATACATGGCTGCATATTCACCGAAAGTGATGAGGTGATTAGATGCCTTTCTAGAAGTAAAGTTAGCAAAGTTTTCTAAAATATACTGCCTGCCGTTTACTTTGGAGATAGAGGTGCGGAAAGGCTCTAATTTTAGCCGCTCATCGATTTCTTCTAAATGCTCTTTCGCGCCGATTAGTTCTTCACCTAGCTCATAAAGAAATGGCGCAATTGGCTCTGCGACATCATCAGCGTAAATTTGATCCCCAGTCAGAAACAGTGTGCTTGGTCTGTTTTTCAGATTTAAGTGGTTCTCCGAAAGCTTTAAATCTCCTATGGCTAATGCGTCTTCTCCTTTTCCGTGTAGCTTTCGGCATGATCCATACAGAAATTTTGTGTTTTTACCTTCATCTATATAAAACGTAGGGTAGAGTAAGTTTCCATAAACAATAGAAATGGGACTGTCTTTTCGTAGTAAGTCAAAGTCTTGTAAACCTAACTTTTCGTTCCCTCTACTAAATGTTAAATTGTATCCGAGTAGAGTTTGACTTGGAAAGGAATCTTCCTCAGGAAAAGCTTTAATTAAAGAGATAAAAAGTTTTTTACCAAGTTGAATCGTTTTGGTCTCTGATTGATTGCTTAAAAGGGTATAATCTTTTCCATTATTCCGAACCGCATATACCTTGGCGCTAATTTGATATCTCTTACTCATAGCAACCCATAGGTAGATTGCTCTCCGTTCCACGCGCCGTAAAATCGGACCTGCTAAAAGAGGTGGTAAATTCATAAATATCACAGCTCCATTTATTAAAAGGTACTTCTGTATTCTATTCATTCGAAATGGAGATGTGAGTTTCGCCTAGTAAGCATAGGTTTGGTTAGAAAAATAATGCTTTAATTCCTTGAAAAGCAAAATAAATCCCGAAGCCCACTAAAGAGATTCCTGATAATATAGACGTGAAAATGATATATTTAATCGTTAAAAATTTTCTAAACATACTTGTTAAGGCAGCCACAAAAACGTCCCATAACGTTAAGCCAATAAAAATCATCGCACTATAAAACAGCAGTTCACTTGTTCCATAGGAAGCTGCTGTTTTTGCCAAAACAGAACCATAGATTCCTAGCCAAAATAAAATGGATAGAGGACTAGAAATCGACATAATAAACCCGTACATAAAGCATTTAAAGATGGATTCCCGATTTCTGTTGTGATCAAACGATATTTTATTGGCATTTAAAATACTCTCAAAACCTGAGTATAATAGGATAAATCCACCAAATAGCCAGAGAAATATTTGAATAATGGGCTTATCTATAAAGTGGACAACCCCAAGATAAACAGATAACATAAAAATGGCGTCTGCAATCATCGACCCAGCGCCGACTGCCCATGCGTGCCAGAATCCGTTTTTGAGACCTTTATCTAATCTTGCCGCGTTTACCGGACCGATTGGAGCAGCAAGTGTTAAACCTAATATAATGTAACTTAAATAAATCAATGACATCACTCCACAATTAAATACTTGTCCTTTTAAAGGACTTGTACATTTTATGCAAGTGATGAAATGAATAGGCTATTTTTTATTTGTATTGTCTAAAATAGGGGGAGGTTTTTACGATGAATAGATGTGGATGGGTGAATGAAGACCCATTATATATGGATTACCATGACAATGAGTGGGGAGTACCTGTGTATGAAGACAGATTGCTTTTTGAATATTTGAATCTTGAAGGAGCGCAAGCAGGCCTTAGTTGGTACACAATACTTAAAAAGAGAGAAAACTATCGTATCGCCTTTGATCAATTTGTTGCCGAAAAGATTGTTACCTATGATGACAAAAAAATCGAAGAACTTTTACATAATGAAGGAATCGTAAGAAATAGACTAAAGGTTAATGCAGTCATTACAAATGCAAAATCCTATCTCGAGGTTCAACAAGAATTTGGCTCTTTTAAGGACTACATATGGTCTTTTGTAGATGGACGGCCGATACAAAACCATTTTACACATATGGGGGAAGTTCCTACTTCCACGGAAATCAGTGACAGGCTAAGCAAAGATTTGAAAAAGAGGGGCTTTAAATTTGTTGGAACGACCATTTGTTATGCATTCATGCAAGCGGTTGGAATGGTAAACGACCATATTGTTACTTGCGATTGTTATAAGAAGAATCTAACATGATTAAAAATTCCTTAGGGGTCTAAAACCCTAAGGAATTTTTTTTACAAACCAAGTGAAATATACTTCACTTCTAAGTATTCGTCTATTCCGTAATGGCCACCTTCACGCCCAATCCCACTTTGTTTAAAACCGCCAAACGGTGCTTGTGGTGTTGATGGAAGCCCATCATTTAATCCTATAATTCCATATTCAAGTGCCTCCGAAATTCGAATTCCTTTTGAGATGTTTTCAGTGAAAACATAAGCCGCCAGCCCATAAAGGGAATCGTTAGCCCGTTCAATTGCTTCTTCTTCAGTTTTAAAAGAGGTAACAGGAGCGAGAGGGCCAAACGTTTCTTCACTCATACAAACCATGTCATCGTCTACATTCGAAATGACGGTTGGTTGGAAAAATAACTGATTTAGTATTTCTCCGCCAGTTTCAACTTTTGCACCTTTTGAGATGGCATCTTCAATGTGATTTTTTACTTTTTGAATTGCAGGGTCATCAATTAACGGTCCAATGTCAACTTGATCATCGAGTCCATTCCCAACCTTTAATCGTTCGACCTTTTCTACAAGTTTGCTAATAAAAGGTTCATAGACACTCTCTTGTACATATATTCGGTTAGAGCAGATGCAGGTTTGACCAGCATTTCGGTATTTTGAGTGAATCACTCCGTCAACCGCCTTATCTAAATCTGCATCATCCATGACAATAACAGGTGCATGGCCTCCAAGTTCTAGAGATACTTTTTTGACGGTATCTGCTGAGCCGCGCATGAGCAGCTTCCCAACCTCCGTAGATCCGGTAAAAGTTAGTTTGCGAACACGATCATCCTCTAGCCAAACCTTCCCGATTTCTTGCGGGTTCCCAGTAACCACATTGATAACGCCTTTGGGGATCCCAGCCTCATGTGCTAATTCTGCTAGTTTAAGAGCCGTAAGAGGGGTTTGTTCAGCCGGCTTTACGACAACCGTGCAACCTGCTGCTAGTGCAGGTGCTACTTTTCTTGTAATCATCGCTGCTGGAAAGTTCCATGGTGTAATTGCAGCAACGACTCCAACTGGTTGTTTGTGTACAAATAACCGCTTATTTCTTTGAGTCGCAGGAATCGTTTCTCCGTAGATGCGCTTAGCTTCTTCGGCATACCAAGATAAAAATCCGTTCGCATAGGCAATTTCCCCTAAAGCTTCCTTTAGCGGTTTTCCTTGTTCCATCGTCATGGTTCTAGCGAGAACCTCTTTATGTTCATTAATTAAATGATACCATTTCCAGATTAAATCCGATCGTTCGTAAGCGGAAAAAGAAGACCATTCTTTAAAAGCTTCATAGGCCGCATGCACAGCTAATCTTGCTTCTGTTGATCCACCATTTGGAACGGTGGCAATTAATTCATTTGTGGCAGGGTTATAAACTTCAATTACATCTAAATCGTTTCCGGTCCATTCTCCGTTTATATAAAATGAGTATTTTTTCAAAGGGTAGATCCTCCTTTTGTTAGGAATAGAGTGTGATTTACTTATATCAACTTTAGTACTTGCTTTGTAATTAAGTTTTATATCAGGTCTATAAATCTTGTAAAAAGATGGAGTGTTAGTGCGATTATCATGCTACGTTTGAGAAATATGGTACTAAGGTGGCTAGTTAGTACCGAAAATCATTCTAGGAATGAGAAATATGGAATTAAAATAGCTAGTTAGTACAGAAAATCATGACAGGAATGAAAAAAATGGAACTAAGATTCGTGCTTAGTGGAAAAAAATGACCTAGGATTAAAATATCCGAACTAAGGTCGGTTGTTAGTGCCGAAATCTTTTTATAAGCTTAAAAATTGTAACTAAGGTGTTTTCTGCTTTTATCGATTAGGGTTTTCTGTGCCAGAAAAATGCCCTAGGATTAAAAAAAGGAACTAAGACGGGTAGTTAGTGCAGAATTTCACCAAAAATCATAAAAAATGTAACTAACATGTTAGCTTAGTGCGAAAAACCACTAATTAGCTAAAAAAAGTGAACTAAGATAGAAAGTTAATACCAAAAATCATCAAACATCCGAAAAAAATGTAACTAACATTCATAGATAGCTATTTGCCGACTAACAAAGGGGGCGCTTTTAACGATTCTACTGGAAAAATCAATAAGCCGCCCTATAAATCTCCTCTATATCCTGCTTTGAAAGAATCCGAGGATTATTTTTTAAAAGTCTCGTAATCTGTGAGGCATCCTCTGCCATGGCAGGAATATCCTCCTCCGGAATATTAAAATAGCGCATACCTGTTGGAATGTTGACAGCAGCTGATAAGCGGCGCATTGCTTCAACCGCACTATTGCTTGCTTCATAGTCTGATAGGTCCGATACTTTCTCGCCTAGTGCTTCGGCAATATCCCGAAAGCGTTCGACACAGCTAATTTTATTCCATTCCATTACATACGGCAAAAGAAGTGCATTGCTGACGCCATGGGGGATATGATATCTTCCACCAAGCGGGTAGGCGAGCGCGTGTACCGCTGCAACACCAGCATTTCCAAAAGCCATTCCAGCCATTAAACTTGCTGTCGCCATATTGTCTCGTGCATCAATGTTGTTAGGATTTGCATACGCTTTCGGTAAATTTTTCGCAATAAGCTTCATAGCCCCAATCGCCAATGAGTCAGTAATGGGGGAAGCGTTTACAGAAATGTACGCTTCAATTGCATGGACCAATGCATCAATTCCACTAGCTGCAGTTACGGACTTCGGCATGGTTACCGTCATTTCTGGAGATACAATCGCTACATCTGGTAGCAGATGATCACTCACAATGCCTTTCTTTAACTGTGCCTTCGTATCAGATAAAATCGCGATATTGGTTACTTCAGAACCCGTACCTGCTGTTGTCGGAATGGCTATAATGGGTGCTCCCTTTTTCGGAACTAAATCAGTTCCAATTAAATCTTCAATGCATCCATCATAAAATGCATATGCAGAGACCCCTTTGGCAATGTCGATGGCACTCCCGCCACCTAAAGCAATGATACCATCATGTTTTCCTTCTATAAAAACATCTCTACATTCTTCAACTAAGCCAATTTCAGGTTCAGGCTTAACTCCGGTATAAACATCGAAGGGGACATCTGTTAGAAGGGCGGTAACTGTACGTAATACACCAATTTCTTTTAAAATCTCATCCGTTACAATTAAGGGATTTTGAATGTTCAATCTATGTACTTCTTGCTGCAACAGTTCCGTTGAACCGTGGCCAGTAATGAGCTTGTTTGCAATTTTAAAGGTAGAAATCGTCATAGAGTTTGAATCTCCTTTCAAGTTTCTGAAATATCTTAATATTCATTTTACTATAGTTTTCCTTAACTCAGAATTCTTTTTCTCAAGTTATGCTAGGTTCTAGAAAGTAAAAAAGCAAAATGCAGTGTATGCATTTTGCCTGAATTCATTTTAATCATTGACTAATCCTAAAGATTTTAAGCCATTGTATACACCCGAAGTATCCACATCAGTCGTTTTATTTTTAGCATATTGGAACAAATCTGGATGAGCGTTCCCCATTGCAAAACCTTCCCCAACAAGGGAGAGCATCTCTTTATCATTCAACCCGTCACCAAATGCAATCGCTTTTTCTTTTGGGATATTGAAATGTTCTAACATAACTTTTACCGCTACCCCTTTATTAACTGTGTCTCGAATGACATCGTAGCAGAGTCCTATGCCTTCCACATTCACTTGAGCAAGGTGGATACCTTCTTTATTATATAAAAGATGGTCATCCTCCTTCATGTTAATAATGGTCATTCCTAGTACTTTATCAATGTCTTCTGTTGTAAAAAGTTCGTTTTGTCGTAGATGAAATGTCTTAATAAATGTTTTCATCTGTTGTGTATCCAAAGTTGTAAAGGTATTTTTAGTACTAGTGTATAGAATTATTTCATGATGATGTTCATCAGCAATCTGTAAATAATCGCTAACTGTACTAGCATCCATTGGTTCATCAAAAATATTTTTTCCTTTATAAATAGCGTATGCACCATTGTATCCAATAAAGGAGTCTATTTTAAGTTCCTCAGCAATTTCTCCAATTTCGTGAAGCGGTCTTCCTGTCGCTAGTACAACCTCAACTTCCTGTTCCCTTACTTGAGCTATAGCCTCTTTTGTTGAATCTTCAATCGTATCATTTCGTCTCAGTATCGTTCCATCAATATCTAAAAATAAAATTCTATAGTCACTCATGTGTGCGCTCCTAAAAGGTTATTTTCTTATAAATGTTTATAGGGGCGATTTTATCACAAATGAATGTAAGAAAAAAATCTTACGTATCTATCGTTTGAAAAAATGGCTTATGGCTAATGGGGGAAGAAAGATTGACCAAGGTCGATGGCTGCCCATAAATCATCGCCGCATCTATAAATGCCTCAAGAGTATGAACAGTTTCAGTCACTACCTTTATAAGATAACTGTATTGTCCAGCTAGTCTATGGCATTCAACCACGTCCTCATGAGCGCTACAGAATTCCCGAAACTGCTTACATTTTGATGTATCAAACAGGATAAAAGCGGTCACGTTTTTATTGATCTTTTCAGGGTTAATTATCGCTCTGTATCCCAAAATAACTCCTTTCTCTTCAAGTTTTTTGACGCGTTCTTTTGTTGCTGGGATAGAAAGTCCAATCTTATTCCCTAACTCTGTAATTGAAATTCTTGCGTTTTCTTGAAGCTCAACTACTATACTTTCATCAATCTCATCCATCTAAAACACCACACCTTAAAAATTAAATAAAGAAAGAGTAATAAACTTAAAAACTATCTGTTTTTCAAAAAAATAACTTATAAAAAGCATGTTACCGATACATGAAAAAATTTACAATACATTTGTAAGAGAAATATAGAAAAGGAGCTAATAGATATGTTGGAAAAAAATGTACCACTCATTGTAATAGATGTTCAAAAGGCTTTCCACCATCCTAAGTGGGGAGAGAGAAACAATCCAGAGGCAGAAAAAAATATTGAGAGATTGATTAATGCATGGAGAGAGACGAATCGTCCCATTATCTTTGTAGCGCACATATCCGAGAGGAAGGAATCTTTATTTTATAGAGAAGATATAGGCAGTGAGTTTCAAGATTTTATTCGACCAATGCCAGAGGACCTTGTAATAGAGAAGAGTGTAAATAGTGCTTTCATAGGAACCAATTTGGAGGAAATACTTATAAACATGAATTGTCCGAATGTGATTATATGTGGACTAACCACCAATCACTGTGTGGAAACTACTACTCGAATGGCAGGGAATTTTGGGTTTAACCCGGTTTTAGTATCTGATGCTGCAGCAACCTTTGACCGGGTTGGACCAGATGGGAAAAAATATAGAGCAGAAGATATTCATCAAATGACATTAGTTAATTTGAATGAAGAATTTGCTGAAATAGTTGATACTGAAACTCTTATAAAACGCTTAGTAGATTAAAACTGAGGGGCTTGCTCCATTGGAAAATAGAGCAAGCTCTTCTATTTTATTAATTTATCTCGGTCTAAAGCTTGTGGCGGCTTCTCTAGCCAGCCCTTTTTAATCATTAAGTTAGCACCATCCTCAGCATATTTTCCTGATTCAGCTAGGAGTCTTCCATATTGAGCTCCTAAATCAAGTCTCATGCTAGCACCCATTGCCATTCCATAGTTACCTATGCCCATTGCAGTAAGCATGTTTACATGAAATAGCATTAATTTATCTGAAAAAGGAGGCACTGTGGAATCTGTAACAGTTGAATCCCATGTTCCAGGTGCAGGAATATTTTGTGTTCGCAGTATTGAACTAAATACCTCCGTAGCCTTTTTAGCTATTTCAAATCCTCTTGTAATATATTTTTTTGTCTCTTCATCCTGGGTACATTGTGCGAAACCAAGTAATAATGTCATACCAATTGAATTAGTCTCAATGTTTAAAGATAGATGTGCAATTTCATTCGCTAATAAGGGTCTTTTTTCACTCAGAAATCCTGGTGATAGAAAGTGCTCATTCTCAACAAATTCTACGGCTTTTGGATAGGTAATCATTGGTGATCTCACATGGACGCCCTTTTCTAACATCATGTTCGTAACACGGTCATACAATTCAGATGCTTGATTTAAACAGGTTGTAAAGAACGAACGAACGTCTTCTCGACTAGAAGTACCTTTTGCCGCACCATACATACAAAGCCCGCTTCGTCCCATATGTCCTAAATAACGAAGATTGAATACATCACTAAATAATCTAGGTGCTCCTTCAATCCAATCGTGGTTGGAAAAACCTTGGGGAACAGGAATTTCTTCTTTTTTAAACAACCCTTGAATAAATACTAGATGTTCAGATGAAATCTTTTTTGCGAACTGAATGATTTCATTAACATCAGGGTCTTCCACAACACTCGAAAAATGGTTTAGAACACATAAGGCTAATGAATCTTCAACATATGTAGTCCAAAGCATACATAACTCTGAAGATGAAAGTTCTGAAGAATGAATGGTACTCATGCTATAACCCCTATCCAAAATAATGTTAACTTCAAAAGTTTTTTGTTAACCTCATTATTACCAGTATCTGTAAAAAATATTAATAAATCAATTAATTTAGGATGAAAGTAACAAGGTAAGTAATATTTGAATGAATGAATATCTGAATATATGATGGAGGTAACCATAAATTTAGGGAATGAATAAAAAAAATTAAAAACCCCGTATCTTTTTATACCCCATATCCGTTTCAAAGGTAGAGAGGTGCTAAAAGGAGTGAACTTAATGATTAAAAAGCTTAGAAAGGTGGATCATGATACTTTCAATGAGGAGTCTAGAAATATGCAAAGGGTAACAGAGGAACTGTATCCTATGTTAAGGCAGTATTCACATTTTCTTACTCAGAATTATTGGGATGGCGATGAAATTGCTCAAGAAGCTATGATCAAGGCACTAAAACATTATAATTTGGATTGTATAAGTGTACCTTTGTTGAACAAGATTGCTTACCATACATGGATAGACACCATCCGGAAAAGAAAGAGTGAGGACATAACTGATCATATTGAGAATATCGTTTCTAAGGAAACAACCGATATGTCTGAAATAGAAGGTATGGTGAGTTATCTTTTAAGCAATTTAACACCAAAGCAGGCAGTCATCTTCATTCTAAAGGAAGCCTTTCAATATAGAGCAAACGAGATTGCAGATTTAGTTGGCTCTACAGAGACTGGTGTTAAATCTCTTCTTTATCGAGCGAAAAGGCGAGTAGCAAAAGAAAAGAATCATATAGGATTTACAACAAACTGCTCAGAATTGGATGAAGCAGAATTTGAAGAACTATATGAGGTCATTTATGAAGCTCTAAAGGAACAAGATCCAACAATTTTGATAGACACAATCCCAACCATTCGCTCATTAGAAAGTCAATCCACCACTTCATTGCATTTACTAAGTTCATTCCGGGCACGTTCAACCTCTCCTTCAAGTGGTTTAAGAATGGCCGCTTAAGTATAAGAACAGGGAAATGGGGGATAACGTTGAGTACGATTCCATACGTGATTGAACAGTCTAGTCGGGGGGAACGCTCTTATGATATTTACTCTCGACTATTAAAAGATCGGATTATTATGATTGGGGATGAAATTAATGACCACGTAGCGAATAGTGTGGTAGCCCAATTATTGTTTTTAGCGGCTGATGCGCCAGACAAGGATATCTCCATCTATATTAATAGTCCGGGTGGATCTACTACTGCTGGATTTGCAATTTTTGATACGATGCAATATATAAAGCCAGATGTTCGAACAATTTGTACTGGAATGGCAGCATCGTTCGGAGCAATGTTGCTCTTAGCTGGTACAAAGGGAAAAAGGTACGCCCTTCCAAATAGTGAAATTATGATCCATCAACCATTAGGTGGAGCGAGAGGGCAGGCTACTGAAATTGAAATATCTGCAAAAAGAATCTTAAAATTAAAAGAGCACATTAACCAAATTATCTCGGAAAGAACCGGTCAGCCCATTGAAAAAATTGAAAAAGACACTGATCGTGATTACTTTATGAGTGCTCAAGAAGCAAAAGAATATGGGATTATTGATGAAATTATTAGTCCTAAATAAACAAAAGGACGATTCCAATGGGATCGTCCTTTTGTTATTCATCGTCTTAAAAAGAAAAGGTTTCTTTTAGCTCTTTTTTACTCCCTTTCACTTTCCAAGTAATGACAATTTCTATTTGGGTTGCTTGATCCTTTACTGGAAAGTTAGCAAATTGAAAAGATTTCCCTCTTTTTTGTAATTGAACCGGTTCAACTGGTGCAAACAATCCAAACATTGTTCTTGAATTTAATTCATTTCGAAAAGCTTGTACCCGGACATAAGGGGTATTTTTTCCGATATTTTTTATAACCATGCTATAAGTGTGATAAGGTTCCATTTTTGAGTATCTTATATTTGGGCCATTCTTATCCGCTTCATGAATCGTTACAGACCATTGCTTTGAGGTTTGGTGGCTCGGAAGTTCCTCAATGGTCATGCCTCGTGCACTAAATGGTAAAATGATAGGAAGCATTAAAATTGTGATGGCTATAGCTTTAATTTTCATACTGGAAGCCTCCTTCCATAGTACTTTTATTGATAAACCCCAAAAAGGGGGGACCATAGCTACTTCTTAAAAGCTATTTTATCTCGGTCACTAGCTGACGGAGGCTTCTCTAACCATCCATGGTCAATCATTATATTTGCTCCATCTTCAGCGTATTTCGCAATTTCTCCCGAAACACGGCTATACTGTAACCCAATATCTCTCCTAGGGCTAGCTGCCATACTTGCTCCATAAAAGCCTATACTTAGGCCTATTAAGGCAGCGGTCTGAAACATCATAAGCTTCTCTGAAAAAGGTGCAACTGTGGAGTCTGTGATATCACTATCCCAGGTCATAGGGATTGGTAAGTCTTCTTCACGTAAGAGAGAACCAAATACTTCTACATGTTTATTGGCAATTTCTTTTCCTCTGACAAAATATTTTATTATTTTTGGATTTTTCGCTACTTGGCTATAACCGATTAATAAAGCGGAACCAAGAGAGTTGCGTTGAATATTTGCATAGAGATTCGTAATTTCGATAGAAGTTAAAGGTCTTCGTTCTCCAAGCCAACCTGTTAGAAAATTCTGTTGAGTTACATATTCTGGTTCGGTCGGTGTAGAGATATAAGGAGCACGAATATAAACCCCTTTTTGTAAACTAGCCTCCAAGGCATTCTTGTGAAGCTGTATTGCCTCATTCAGACATTTAGAAAAGTGCTTGTGTATGTCGGACCTAGATGCTAGCGCAACGGCTAAACTGTAAGCACTGAGAGATAACCCTCCTAATTGTAGAACATAAAATAAAGCAAAAGTATCTGAGTATAACCTTGGGGCATTAAGATTAACGTCTTCATTATTGAATCCAATAGGGATAGGGAATTTTTCTTCATTGAAAAGTGTAGTAACTTTTAGAATATGTTCCTCAGATATTCTTAAAGCAAACTGCAATACTTGTTTTACTTCAAGATCCTCTACTTTTTGTATGAAGTATTTAAGCTGACAGGCTGCCATGCTATCGTTTTGATATTGAGTCCATAATTGAGAAATCTCTGCAGATGTCAATCGTATACTATGTCCGGTTTCCAAAACATCACCTCATAGCTAATTTCTTATATCAGTAGGTTTACCCAATTTTCCAAAGATAGTCAGTCTATCAGTGTAGTTATTGGGTGCATTGATCATTTTTAGCAAATGAAAACATGTATAATAGATACAAGGTACAAGAGAAGGGGAAGAATTCATGAAGTTGTTTCAGCGTTTTTATGAAGGAATCATGGTTATTCTCGTCATGTTTACGATCATAACTCTATGGACGGAAGAAACTCATCATTCGATTTTAAACTGGATAGTGTGGCTAATTTTTGCTACGGATTTTTTTGTTCGACTATATTTTTCAGAACAAAAATGGACGTTTATTAAGAAGAACCCATTTTTAGTGATTGCTATTATTCCTCTTGACCAATTCTTCCAATTAGCTCGTATAGTAAGAGTGGTTTATTTATTCAGAATCAAAACAATCACAAAGTATTATATTCAGCCAGCTGTTGATAGATTGACATACCAATCAAAAACGGTACTATTTGCGGCATTGTTTTTCCTATTAGCTCTTGAAGCCTTAGTGATTCAGTTACTAGAGGGGATTGATCATTATTTTTCTTCACTCATTTATGTATTGGGCCACTTAATGTTTTTCGGTCGTAAGATGCTGGAAACTGAAAGCTCTATAACCATTTGGTGTTTAACAGTCACGTCAATTATAGGAATCATTTTACACGGATTAGCCATTCAATGGGCTTTTACAAAGGTTGAATCTTTATATAAAAAATATGCTAATAGTCAGAACTTAAATGGGTAAATGGATAGATTAGGAGATTTAGTCTATCCATTTACCCTTGATTGTCTGGAATTATCTCTATTGGGACGAAAGTTTATAACAGTTGATGCGATTTGCTGCTTTAATACGTTCCAACTCCTTAAGAGTTTTCAATATGAAAAATTTCCTTGCTAGTTAATGTAAGATGAGAGGGTAAGAGAAGTATGTGATTTCACTGAGGAGTTTATGACTGAGTGATTGTCTTTCTAGATTGTGAATAGAAACTGATTGCTTTTAAAATAAATAGCTTGTCCTGGGTAGAAAGCATTCTCCAACTCTTTACTTTAATTTTCATATTTTCTCCTTTCTATGGATTTGTCTTTTTTATACATATACCTCTACTTTCGCTATTGAAACTAAATAAATTTTGCTAAAAAACGACAAAAAAATAAAACTCTCTTAGCATGAAGAGTTTTATTCGCTGTCTTCCATATGTAAAAATGGCTTGTTTACATAGTAGTACATAAATCCCATTAAAAGGCTTCCTCCAATAAGGTTTCCAATCGTAACAGGTATAAGATTATGTACGACACCTTCAAAGGAAATCGTCCCAGGATGATTGAGAACTAGAGCAATGGCAAAGGTACACATATTCGCTATACTATGCTCATAGCCTGATATGAAAAAACAGAACACAAAAAGAATCATAACAAATAATTTGGCCCCATCTCCCTTTATTGACATAGGAATGAAAAAGGCAAGACATACTAGCCAATTACATAAAATTCCTCTGAAGAACAATTCGGAAGTAGGAGCATGCATCTTCTTCTCCACAACATTTAATAGAAATGCATTTACCTCTAGATCTGAGAACAAGCCGGTAGTAAATATTAGAAAGGCAAAGGTCATAGCCCCTAAAATATTCCCCAAGTAGCTAAGAGTCCAAAGTTTTATAACATCCCACCAAATCATCTTTTTTCGAAGGGCTGCATACGTAAAGTAAAAGGTATTTCCGGTAAATAAGTCGCCTCCTCCATAAGCAATTAAGATGATTGCAGCACCAAAAGTGAAGGCTGCCATTGGATAAGTAACTGGCGAGTGTATATGGTAGAAGTAACCCCCTGTTTTAAAAGCAACGATTACTCCAAATCCAATAAACATACTTGCAAGTATGGATCTTAATAGATAGCGAATTACGCTGTCTTGATAAATTTTGAGCTTTTTTAACGCTAATTTTTCAACCTCTCTTAAAGGTTGACTTTCCATAAGTTCTCCACCATTCATTAAGCTTTTTCTTTAGCCTTACCAATTAATTTAAGAACTATGTGAGGGGAAAAGGTGAAGTGATAATAAGTTACAAATGAAAAAAGCCTGTTTCTTTTTAATGTGGCATATGTAATAATATTTCGTATAACGAAGTTTTATTAGCGTTAAAATTATTTGAATGTTTTGTATACTAAGTAGGTATAAAATTTGGAGGAGGATTTTTCATGCAATTTAACGATTACGCCTATAGTAGGCCAAATATGGAAGAAGTAGAAGCGAGCTTCACTCAATTGTTAGAGAAGTTCCAATCTGCTAATTCATTTGAGGTTCAAGATGCAGTGATGCAAGAGTTAAACGAGCTACGTTCTGAGTTTGAGACGATGAGAACACTTGTGCAAATTCGTCAGACCATTGACACGACTGATGAGTTTTATAATAAAGAAAAAGAGTTTTTTAATGAAGTGGGGCCAGCCTATAAAGGGTTCATCACAAAGTACTACGAAGCTCTTACCAGTTCAGCATTCCGTTCTCAGTTAGAAGAGAAGTGGGGGAAACAACTTTTCTTATTAGCTGATAGTCAGTTAAAAACGTTTGCTCCAGATTTATTAAAAGATATGCAGGAAGAAAATAAACTAGTTAGCGAGTATGTAAATTTACTAGCTTCGGCAAAAATTCCGTTTGACGGTGAAGCGAAAAATCTTTCACAACTAACACCTTATCACCAATCACCAGATCGGACGATCCGAAAAGAGTCGAATGAAGCGAAGTATGACTTTTTTGTAGAACATGCAGATCAATTAGATGATTTGTATGACAAGCTTGTAAAAGTGCGAACTAGAATGGCAAAAAAATTAGGTTTTTCTTCTTTCACAGAGCTTGCTTATGCAAGGCTTTCTCGTACGGATTATGATGCTGAAATGGTCGCAAACTTCAGAAATCAAGTGAAAGAGTACATTGTTCCTTTGGCTACAAAATTAAAGCAAAAACAACAAGAGCGAATTGGTGTAGATACATTTAGATATTATGACGATAGCTTTAGCTTTAAAACAGGTAACCCTGATCCTAAGGGAGATGCTGAGTGGATCGTGGAACAAGCGAAGAAAATGTATGAGGAAATGTCGCCAGAAACAAACGAGTTTTATACTTACATGGTAGAGAACAACTTAATGGACCTATTAAGTAAAGCTGGTAAAGCTGGTGGTGGTTATTGTACATACATTAGTAAATATAAGTCACCATACATTTTTGCTAACTTTAATGGCACAAAAGGTGATGTTCGTGTGTTAAAGCATGAAGTAGGACATGCGTTCCAGGTGTTTGAAAGTCGTGGATTCCAGGTGCCTGAATATGGTTTCCCAACTTTAGAAGCGTGTGAAATTCACTCAATGAGTATGGAATTCTTTGCATGGCCTTGGATGGAGTTGTTCTTTGAGGGAGATACAGATAAATATAAGTTCTCTCATTTAAGTGAAGCTGTATTATTTATCCCATATGGTGTCGCAGTCGATGAATTCCAGCATTTTGTGTATGCGAATCCAGATGCTTCTCCAGCAGAGCGTAAACAAGCTTGGAGAGATATTGAGAAGAAGTATCTACCACACCGTAATTATGAAGGAAATGACTATTTAGAAAATGGTGGTTTCTGGCAGCAACAAGGTCATATTTACAAAGTACCTTTCTACTATATTGACTACACACTTGCTCAAATCTGTGCACTTCAATTCTGGAAACGTACCCAAGACCATTCAGAAGAAGCATGGAAAGATTATCTACACTTATGTAAACAAGGTGGAAGCAAATCTTTCACTGAGCTTGTAAAAGAAGCAAACTTAATCTCTCCATTTGAAGATGGTTGTGTGAAATCAGTTATTGGTGAAATTGAAGCGTATCTGGATACTGTTGATGATCAATCTCTTTAATAGTTCAAACGAGTAGGGTTTATATCCTGCTCGTTTTTTTATAGAAAACAGAAGTTATGTGAAAGAAAAAAGAGGGACTAAAAAAGAAAAAAGCTGCTTCACGACCCAAATATCTAGAATCGAGAAGCAACCTTTAAAAATTATATCGTAAATTTATTTATGGATTGTTTCAAACCGGAGATTTCATCACTTAATTTTGTTGCAGATTCAGAAACCACTTGAATGGCTTTTTGCTGTTCATCAATAGAGGATGTAACTTGTTCAGTTGATGCAGCTGTCAACTCGCTTACAGATGCGATGCTATCAATGGACCTAGTCAGTTGATCTTTAGCCTCGATAAGCTGTGTCATCTCATTACTAGTTTCAGAGATGGACGTTAAAATTTTGTTAATCGAAAGAGCAATGATTTTAAAAGACGATTCTGTATCATCTACAGCCTTGTTTTGTTCTTGGACAGTAAGTGATGTTTTGTCAATCTCACTATTAACGGCAGATGTTTCTTGTTCAATTCCGTTTAGTGTTTCACGTACCTTCTTTGTTGCTTCTGATGTTTGTTCTGCTAACTTTCTTACTTCATCAGCAACAACAGCAAATCCTTTACCATGTTCACCAGCTCTAGCTGCTTCGATACTTGCATTTAGGGCTAATAAGTTTGTTTGATTTGAGATTTCATTAATAGTTCCTACGATACTTTCGATTTCTTTTACTTTGTTAACTAAACCTGATATAACACTTTGAACTCCAGATATTAGCTCATGTGTTTCATTAGATTTACTTTTTAAGATTTCTACGTTTTTTAATCCTTGTTCATTTGAATCTTTTACTTCGTTTGAAGATAACAACATTTGCTGATTTTTTTCATATACCTTTTCAATTTGGCTTGAGAATTGCATAGAAATTTGGTTTGTATTTTCAGAATCAGATGCTTGTTGTACAGCACCACGTGAGATTTCTTCTATAGCTCTAGAAACTTCATCACCTGCTGCAGAAGTCTCTTCTGCAATAGCGGTCAAATTTAAAGAGGTGGAATTAATTTCAGTTATTGATTTTTCTACATTCCCAATCAAATCTTTTAAATGATTGACCATAGAATTAAAGTGTAGATTAAGTGTTCCAATTTCATCTTTTCGCTTTATATGGTTAAGTGAAACTGCGAGATTTCCGTTAGATACCTCACTTACTTGGTCGGTAATGGACTTGATTGGAGATGCAAGATGTTTTGAGAATAAGAAAGTCGCAATACCACCAATTAATAAGGAAGCACCTAGGGTAATAATAAGGACAAACATTAACTTGTTCGCAGATTGGTTAAAATCCATCTTATAAGTGCCTGCTGAAACAATCCATCCCCAATTTGGTTCATACTTGTTATATGTAACCTTTTCACTAATTTCTTCAGAATTTGGTAAATTCCATTTATATGTATAAAAACCTCCACCTGAAATTCCAATTTCAACTTGATCTTGAACAATAAAGTTTCCATCGATATCTTTGACATCCCATACGTTTTTGCCTTCTAGACTAGGATGTGCAACTTCAAGCCCTGATTCGTCATAAACTAGAAAGTATCCATTTTCACCGAGGTCAACAGGACTCTCAATATTACGAGTACCATCAGTATTTCTTGAACCTATTAACTTTACCTTTACTTTTTCTTGTGCTTCATCCAATGATAGTTTACCAGCTTGTACTTCCTCATTCATGGATTCAATAAGCTGGATGGCCATTTCAACACCATTTTTTAGGGTCTTTTGTCCCATTTCGTCTAAGCTGTTTTTAGCATTTACATAGCCTACAACCCCAATGATTAAGCTAGGTAATGCTAGAAGTAAAAGTGAGATACTAATGAGTTTTACCTTAATAGACTTCATTTCCTTCATCCCCTTGGTGCATTAATTTTAGTGTTTTATTACTGTTTACATAGTAATAAAACACTAGTAACTATTTACTAATTATACCTACTTTCTCCTAAATGAAAAGATGAAGATTCATAAAATTGTCACAAATTGTCGCGATATTGGGGGTGATGCAAAAAAGTCATTCTCATCAAACAGGACAATTGCGTATGAATAACCATCTTAAGAATTTTTTATATAAAGACTTTTGGAGACACAGCCGATAGTGATACTAGACCCTGGTACTCGATGATGAAGCGGATTGTCTTGCGGATAAAAAGAAAGAGATCCATATGGATCTCTTTCTTTTTAGACCTTATTGACCCTGTTGGTTTTTAAGATGTTGTTCTGCCATCGCGACAAGGCGTTTTGTCATCTCTCCACCAACAGAGCCATTTGCTCGTGCGGTCGTATCAGCACCAAGTTGTACTCCAAACTCGTTGGCGATTTCTTCTTTCATTTGATTCAGGACGCTTTCTGAACCAGGAACCAATAGTTTGTTTCTTGCCATGATACATCACTCCCGACGATAAATTTTGAGCAATATAACATTGCTCTTTTTTAACTTTAGCAGGATAGTTGAAAAGTACTCATATAAAGAAAAATCAGTAAAGTTGGTGTAGTGGAAAACTTGGATATCTATGGAATATGAAAAAGCATGTTCGTCTGAACATGCTTTTTATTGTACATTTGGCAACTCGATTTCTACCGTTGTCCCACAATCCTCATTCTTTTTAAAATGAATTTCACCTTTATGCTGCTGAACAATTTTAAAACTTACCGTCAAACCGAGACCAGTGCCCCTTTCCTTAGAGCTATAAAAAGGCTCGCCTAGTCGATTTAAGAACTCATCCGGAATTCCAAGACCGGTATCACTTACAGTAATTAATACTTTTTCGTGATCTTTCTGCTTAATATTAATAGAGACTGTTCCTTTTTCGCCAGAAGCCTCTATTCCATTCTTAATAATATTGATTAACAATTGTTTCATTTGATTTACTTCACATTCAACCAAACAAGGGCCTGAAGTTGTATATTCTAATTGTACATTTGTCATGGTTGCCTGTGGTTCTAACAGGGAGATAACATCCTTTAATGTTTTTGATAAATCACATTTACTGAACGTGATTTCTTGCGGTTTCGCCAAAAGTAACAGCTCTCCAACAATGTGGTTTATACGATCTAACTCACTTAGCATGATGTCATAGTACATACCGTTTTGCCTATTATCTGGTTTCATGAATTGAACAAATCCCTTTAGTGAAGTGAGGGGATTCCTAATTTCGTGAGCAACACTTGCCGCAAGTTCGCCGATAACGGATAGTTTTTCTGAGCGTAGTAATTTTTCCTCAGCTAGTTTTCTTTCAGTGATATCTCGCCCCATGACAATAAGTGCTTTCCGAGAGCCATCCTCATTAAATAAAGGCTGTTTAATCGTGTCAAAGGTTTTTGTTAAACCATTTGGCATTGGGATGACTTCCTCACAGCGTGTAGTTGTCCTATTTTCCCAAGCAATTCGATCAGATACCTCTTGGCAATAGATGAGGGCTTCACGGTAAAACTCTGTATGTTCTGCAAGGTCAGTATCGGTTTTCCCTTTGTAATCCACATGTTCTATTTGAAAGAGTTTCAGTCCAAATTGATTCGTTTCTAACCAGCGACCTTCTCCATCTTTAAAACAAACAAAGTCTACCATGGAGTTAATAAGAGTAGATAAGTGCTGTTCATCATTTTTTCCTGCCCTTGTAAACGTCTGTTTTTTAAATAGGGTTATGACAAATCCGATTGTGAATAAGACAAAGATGAGATTCTTTCCTATATGTGTAATGGCAAGGAAGCTTTCGTTTACAAATAAGAAAATCATCACTTCGGTTATTAACAAATAAAGCAAGCTTATAATTACGAATAAAAGTATTTTATTTTTCTTAGCCAAGATGATATCTCCTATCCGATTAAGTAAAAAGTCCGTAAAATTAAATTTTACCAGAAGTTCTTAATTTCAGAAAGTCAAAGAAGTTTGTGTACCTATCTTGTCTTTTAACTGATAATTTTGAAAGTTTGAAAAGGAATTATAATTTTAACCGAGAATCTATTAGTAAACAAATGAATAAGTTTCAAAGTAGGTTCTTTTCTATGTTAGCAAGGTAATTTCCTAAAGGTTAATGCCAATTTAGTTTAGGGGAGTGAAAACTGGGATGGAAGGGTACGCATTTTTTAGGTCACCACAAACCATTGCATATGGACGAAATTCTTTTGAGACAATCGGATTAGAAGCAGCTCTAAAAGGGAAAAAAGCGCTAATTGTCTCTGACAAAGTGATTGAAGAGCTAGGCTTTATTGAGAAGTGTCAAAAGTTATTGAGTAAAGTTGATGTGCAGAGTGTAGTTTATACTGGGGTTAGTACGGAACCGACAGATATCTTTGTCGGTGAGGCCCTATCCTTGTTTCAGAAAGAACAATGTGACCTAATCATCTCCCTAGGAGGAGGTAGTTGTATTGATACTGCGAAAGCAGTAGCTGTACTTGCAAAGAATGGGGGATATATTGGTGATTACATAGGAGCTAAAAAAGTCGCCAATCAAGGTGTCATTCCACATATTGCGGTTCCAACAACTGCAGGAACAGGTTCAGAAGCTACAGATGTCACGATTATTACGAATACGATGACAGAAGTGAAAATGATGGTTAAACAACCTTCTTTTATGCCAACAGTTGCCATTGTAGATCCAATTCTCACAGTATCCTCTCCCCAGCATGTAACCTCTGCAACTGGTATAGATGCCCTTAGCCATGCCATTGAGGCTTACTTATCAAAGCGAGCTCATCCGATGACGGACACCATGGCTTTATCTGCCATGAATTTAATTGTGAACAATATTTTACCTGCTTATGAAGATGGTGCAAATATTGATGCAAGAGAAGCCATGGCTTTAGGTGCATTACAAGCGGGACTCGCATTTTCGAATGCTTCTGTATGTTTGGTTCATGGAATGTCTAGGCCGATTGGAGCTCTTTTTCATGTGCCTCATGGATATTCTAACGCCATGCTTTTACCAGCTGTTTTAGAATATAGTAAAGAAGCCTGTATGGATAGGTTAGCAGATTTGGGAAGGATTTTTGCTCCTAATCGAGAAATGATGAATAATGAGGAGGCAGCAAATGTTGCCCTGTTAGCTGTTAAGAATCTTTGTCTGAAATTAAATATCCCTAATCTTTCCGAATGGGGAATTGATAAAGAGAAATTTGAAAGCGTTGTAAGTAAGATGGCTGAGGATGCTTTAGCAAGCGGAAGCCCAGGGAATAATCCAAAAGTTCCGACGAAGACAGAAATTGAACAACTTTATCATGTTTGCTATAAATATGATTTTTCAAACGAAGAGAAAGTGGGAAATTAGGAAGGGGTAAGTAGCAATGATTACTGATACAAAGAAACTAATGAA
This sequence comes from Cytobacillus spartinae, assembly GCF_042865285.1. Lineage (NCBI taxonomy): Bacteria > Bacillati > Bacillota > Bacilli > Caryophanales > Bacillaceae > Cytobacillus > Cytobacillus spartinae. Next base: position 108,047 of record NZ_JBIACK010000011.1, read on the forward strand.
TTTTGTTAATGGAAAATGGATAGAGGCTAAAACAGATCAATACCAAGTGGTTCCAAATCCAGCTACGGGGGAAACACTCGCTGAAGTGCCTATTTCTACAAAAGAGGATGTAGATCATGCTGTAAAAGTAGCAAAAGAAGCATTCAAAATATGGAGTGCGACACCTGTACCAAAGCGTGCTCGAGTTCTTTTTAAATATCAGCAATTATTGGTTGATCATTGGGATGAGCTTGCTGAATTAATCACAAAAGAAAACGGGAAGACCTACAAGGACGCACATGGGGAAGTTCAAAGAGGAATCGAGTGTGTTGAATTTGCAGCAGGTGCTCCAACCTTAATGATGGGTAGACAGTTACCAGATATTGCGACTAATATTGAATCCGGAATGTACCGTTATCCAGTAGGGGTGATTGCTGGAATTACACCGTTTAATTTTCCTATGATGGTGCCGTGTTGGATGTTTCCTCTCGCCATTGCTCTAGGAAATACATTTGTACTTAAGCCATCAGAAAGAACCCCACTGCTTGCAAACAGATTAGCAGAGTTATTTAAAGAAGCTGGACTACCAGATGGTGTTTTAAATGTTGTTCACGGTGCACATGAAGTCGTGAATACACTCTTAGAGCATAAAGACGTTCCTGCGATATCATTTGTAGGCTCACAGCCGGTAGCTGAGTACGTATATAAAACGGGTGCGGCAAATGGAAAAAGAGTCCAAGCTCTAGCTGGTGCAAAAAATCATTCCATTGTTATGCCAGATGCCGATCTAGACGCAGCTGTTAAAGAAATTATTTCTGCATCATACGGATCTGCTGGCGAGAGATGCATGGCTTGTTCAGTCGTTGTAGCTGTGGGGGATGTAGCAGAGCCTCTACTAAGTAAGCTCATTGAAAAAGCAGATGAAATCAAAATTGGGAATGGTTTGGACTCAGATGTCTTTTTAGGACCAGTGATTAGGCAAGAACATAAAGAAAGAACTGCAGGGTATATTGAAACCGGCGAATTAGAAGGGGCAGTTTTAGTTAGAGACGGAAGAAAAGATGAGTCTTATCAAGAAGATGGTTATTTTATAGGTCCAACGATTTTTGATAAAGTTGACCCATCTATGAAGATTTGGAAGGAAGAAATCTTCGCACCGGTTCTTTCAATCGTTCGTGTTAATAGCTTAGAGGAAGCCATTGAATTAACAAACCAATCTGATTTTGGGAATGGAGCTTGTTTATTTACACAAAATGGTAGTCATGTTCGTTATTTTAGAGAGAACATTGAAGTTGGAATGCTGGGAGTGAATATTGGTGTACCTGCTCCAATGGCCTTTTTCCCGTTCTCAGGTTGGAAAAATTCTTTTTACGGTGACTTACATGCAAATGGTTCTGATGGAGTCGAGTTTTATACAAGAAGAAAGATGTTAACGGCACGTTGGTAAAAAACCGAAAAAACGCAAACAACTCAGGGCTGAGCTGTTTGCGTTTTTGTTATTCCACTTTAAATTCTTTACTAATCGAATATGCTTTCCCGTCTTTTGGTGTCATCCACACAGTTAATACATAATCGCCTGGTGAAAGACCTACATCCTTTAAATCAATCTCGTAAGTTAAACTTTCACCTGATTGAATTTTTTCTTCACCAGTTGCTTGTAGGAACATGGCTACACTAGAAAATAGGTAAACGTCCTTGCCTTTACTCGTTTTAATGGAATAATCAAACCTTTGAGAGCTGGTAAAATCAAGTTTTATTTCCTCTTCAGTTTGGTTTTTTACTTCATATTGATATATTTGCGAACTTAACGGTTCAATCGTTGACTGTACTTCGCCTGCCACAATACCACTTCCACCTTGACTAGCTTTTTCGTTACCCGTTCCACAACCCGTTAGAACGATCCCTAATAATAGTATGAGTAATAATTTTTTCATTATTTTCCCTCAATTCTTTATGGGTTAAAACTTTCCCTTTAACTAATTTGTCGTGTCTTTTGAGAGTAAAGTTACAACATTCATAGCGAAATATAAATATATGCTAAGACGGACAGCGTAAGCTTTTCCTCTTTTTGTAAAATTACTTTGCTATTTGGGAAGGAGATTTTTTCAGTTATAGAGTATATGTCCATGATGAGTTTTTCTAATTTATGAAAGGTTGGTATCTATGGACAAAAAATGGAAGCCAGGCATTAATCATATCGAGTTTTGGATTTCCAATGGAGAGAATTCCCTCCCTTTTTATGAAGGATTATTTGAAATAATTGGCTGGAAGAAACTTAATGATTGGGCATATAGTACGGGATCCATTGAGATTTATTTTAAGGAAGTCAGTCATGCTAGAAAGGATACATTGGGACCAAGGCATATATGTTTCCAAGCAGAAAGTAGAGAAGTTGTAGATTCGGTGTTTCATTATTTGGTGAGGAACAACATCAAAATAATAAGAGGTCCCATTGAGAGAAATGAATATTCTGAGGGCTATTATACGGTAGATTTTTATGATCCGGATGGTTATGTTCTAGAGGTGGCATATACACCAAATATGGTTTTATAAAAACGCTGAATGGTTACGTTATACTTATTTTCCTATAAAAAATGAAAAAATAAGTGATTGGATAGCTTAGGGGGGAGAAAAAGCATGGAGAATAATAAGGACAAACATGTCAATTGGATGGATCAGGTGTCGAAGGATTATAACCTCGATGAAGAGATAAAAAGAAATCCTGGATTTGGAAAACCTCTACCCAACACCTTGTTTTCAGGGGACACATATAGCAATTTTACGAGAATGGCAAAAAACGCAGGTTATCTACCTTCTTGGGTTAGTCTGCAAAAGGAAATAAGAGATTTAATCTCAAAAGTTATCGATAAAGATAAAACGGAAGAAAAGACGCAGAACCAAATAATTGAAATTAATGAGAAAATTAAAAAATACAATGGGGTATGTCCTCCGAATATGCAGCGTGGGTTTATTACTGCTGAAAACATTGAATCCCAATATAAAGCATGGGAATAAAATTTTTTGAGGGGCTAGGAGATTAAAATGACAGGGATATTTAAAAGAATTGATACTGTTTTCTTAAAGGTAAATGACTTTGAAAAAGCCATAGAATGGTATAGTCATGTTTTAGGATTTGATGTTCGTTGGAGAGATGATCAAGGTGGATACGCAGCATTAAATATTGGAGAAACCCCATTAACTCTAGTTCGTTCAGATAGAGAAAAAGTGGAGTCTCCAACCGTCTATTTTAACTTTTACACTGAAAATATTGAAGAGGCCCATAAACACCTCACTGAAAATGGTGTGGTAGTTGGTCCCATTGAAGAAGATATCAATGTAAAGTGGTTCAAATTTAAAGATCTAGAAGGAAATGAATTAGAGGTTTGTTGTTTTTAAATTGTATTCGAGAGGAGCCGACAGTCTTGTTGGCTCCTTTAAATTTAAGGTGTCATCTATAAATAAAACGATCCTAAAAAAGTCACACTAAAAAATAAAAGGAGATTGACTGAATGGGTGTATGGGAGCTTATCACTAGACTTGTTCTATCGTTCATTGTTTTGTTGGCCTTAACTCGGATTATGGGAAGAAAAGAAATTAGTCAGATGACATTTTTTAATTTAGTATCAGCGATTTCTATTGGAACAATAGGTGGATCTCTAGTGATCAATAATGAATTGTCCATTCGTAATGGAGTTATTGCCCTTGTCGGGTGGGCAGCAATAACTATTATCGTAGGTTTCATAGACATCAATTCTAAGAAATTCAGAAAGGTTATTGAAGGAGATCCACTTATAGTTATAAAAAATGGTCAAATTATGGAGAAAGCTCTCCGAAGAACCCGACTTGATGTCGATGCTCTTAATGCAATGCTAAGGGAAAAAAATACTTTTTCCATAAAAGATGTTGAATATGCAATCTTCGAAACGGATGGTAGACTTTCTGTAATGAGGAAAGATATGAAACAGCCTTTAACAGCAAGTGATATGAATATAACTAAACCCCAAAATGTGTATCCAATCCTGTCTCTGATGGGGTTATTAATATGGAGAATTTGAAAAAATTAAACTTGGATACAAAATGGTTGGAGCAAAAGTTATCACAAGGTGGAATCAACTCTATTTCAGAGGTCTTTTATGCAGAAGTGCAAAAGGATGGTACCCTTTATATTGATAGCAAGAATGATGTTGTTCATTAATAAGTGGCTTGATTAGATATAAATCTATGGTGTTTGGGAAAGTGCGTTTGGACAGGAGCGGTAGAAAGAAGCCAGCAGCAGTTCGAAGTCAAGCGAAGTTCGGACAGGAGGGGAAGAAAGAAGCCAGCAGCAGTTCGAATTTGAACCAAGTTCGGACAGGTGCGAAAGAAAAAAGCGGAGTAGTGTCAGAAGAAGGGTGAAGTTCGGACAGGAGGAGAAGAAAAAGGCGGAGTAGTGTCAGAAGAAGGGTGAAGTTCTGACAGGAGGAGAAGAAAAAGGCGGAGTAGTGTCAGAAGAAGGGTGAAGTTCTGACAGGAGGAGAAGAAAAAGGCGGAGTAGAGTCAGAAGAAGGGTGAAGTTCTGACAGGAGGAGAAGAAAAAGGCGGAGTAGAGTCAGAAGAAGGGTGAAGTTCTGACAGGAGGAGAAGAAAAAGGCGGAGTAGTGTCAGAAGTTGGGTGAAGTTCTGACAGTAGAAGAAGAAAAAGGCGGAGTAGAGTCAGAAGAATGGTGAAGTTCTGACAGGAGGAGAAGAAAAAGGCGGAGTAGTGTCAGAAGTTGGGTGAAGTTCTGACAGGAGGAGAAGAAAAAGGCGGAGTAGAGTCAGAAGAAGGGTGAAGTTCTGACAGGAGGAGAAGAAAAAGGCGGAGTAGTGTCAGAAGAAGGGTGAAGTTCTGACAGGAGGAGAAGAAAAAGGCAGAGTAGTGTCAGAAGAATGGTGAAGTTCTGACAGGAGGAGAAGAAAAAGGCGGAGTAGAGTCAGAAGAAGGGTGAAGTTCTGACAGGAGGAGAAGAAAAAGGCGGAGTAGAGTCAGAAGAAGGGTGAAGTTCTGACAGGAACCAAAGAAAAAATTCGAACAGAGTCAGAAGTTGGGCGAAGTTCAGACAGCAGAAGAAGAAAAAAGCGTAGTACAGTCAGAAGTAAGCAAAATTCTAACAGAACCAAACAAAAAAATCGCAGGACTCAAGTTAGGCGAAGTCACCTAATCCCCCCACAAAAATAATTAAAAAGACTTTCTTATATATAATGTCGATTGTTCATAAAAACATCGTGTGATATTCTATTATTCATAGGTCTTACTAAGTAACAGCCAAAAATACTCAATAAGGTTGTCGAGAGGAGAGATGGCAACAATTGAAATCTCGTTTAATTAAAGCTATACCAAATATGTTTACAATAGGAAACTTATATTGTGGATTTCTTTCAATTGGTTTTGCTGCTTATGGTCAGTTCAATAACGCAGCCATTTTAATTTTAATTGGTATGATGCTGGATAGCATGGATGGAAGACTTGCTAGAATGCTGAAAGCAGATAGTTCCTTAGGAAAAGAGCTTGATTCTCTTGCTGATGTTGTTACTTTTGGGGTAGCTCCATCTTTTTTAGTATATTATACATACTTTTATCAATTTGAGCTTTTAGGTTTAATGGTTGCGGGATTATTTCCTTTATTTGGGGCTTATCGTCTAGCAAGGTTCAATATTAGCTCAGATAAAACATCTCTAAATTATTTTATCGGTGTACCGATCACGGCTGCAGGTGGGATCCTTGCATTACTAACATTATTCGGAGACAGCATTCCGAACATCATCACAACGGTTGTATTTACAGGTCTATGTTTTTTAATGGTAAGTAGAATCAGAATCCCTAGCTTAAAAGAAGTTCCACTACCAAAGTACGGGACTATTGTAACCTTATTTATTGGGTGCTTACTATACGTTATTTATAGAGGAACCTACGCACAATTTCCTTATCTAATATATATCGCAACCCCGTTATATATCACATACGTTGCCTATCGTTTTGTGAAAGGGAAGAATAAAAAAGAAGTGGATTAATTTCCGTTATATCTTGTATTTTATGACGTGTAGTTCTACTGCGCGTCTTTTTTGTCTAGTATTATCCGCTATTGAATCTATAAATGTGCTTTTCTAAATGCTTTTAATAGTCAACAGTACAAGCCTCTTTGGTATCCCAAGAATATACTAGCCATGAGGTGATCATTATGAAAGAAAAAGAAAAGTCAGGAAAATCTCCGAAATTTGATTTCTTTAAAGAGTTTCAAACAGTAGGGAAAAATTTTGAAGGAACCCTTAGAAGACGTGCACCTGATGGGGAGGAAGCAAACCCTCCGATTGAGATTCAATTAATGGGGCCGCTAGTCCTTAATACGGTTAGGAAGGGTGACTGGGTTGAGCTTAAGGCAAATATATCTTGGGCGGCAAACGCAGATAATACAAGAATCGTTTTTTCCATTACGAGGACTACTTATGATGGAGAGCTGATTGCCAGTGTAGCTGATACAGAAAGTCAGGGAGGGTTTGATACAACCACTATTATTGGTGTAGATAAAACCCCACTTATTAATGGACAACCACCCGTCTATTTTGTTAAAGCCCAATTGTACTTTGGCGATGTATCATTTCCTGCAACAAGTGAAAACACAGGAGACATATCTGAGGATGCTATTCTTATCCCAGACTTTATCTTTACAGGAACAGTGATTGAAAAAAATGTTCCTTCCTATAAAAATGCTAAATAATTTGAGTAATCTCCAGTAATAACATTGGCTGCCAATTAAGGCAGCCGAAGAAATGATATCACTTATTTTTTTACAGTAAGAGAACGATACATTTGGGTGTGCATCGTTCCTTGGACAACGTGCTCAATAAAAAAATCTTTTACAAGCTTTAAATACTCCTCATCTTCAAACATTTTCTTGTTTTGAAGTTCCATTTCAGCCATTCCGTCATACGTAAATAGCAATGCGTAAGTATGATCATTTCCGGATATGGGGGTGAGAATGTCTACTTTATGATCATAGTTGTCACTTCTATACTTTTGCATCTCCTTTAAATTGTCTACCGCTTCATAGAATTTATCTTGCTTAATTTCAAACGTTTGATATACAAAAACAGACATATTAGAGCTCCTTTGGAATCTTTTTACAAATGATACTTTTAGAATTGCCATGTGAATGCAAATTTATTCTATACGATTTCATATAAGCGATATAACATTTTTTAAGATACCTCTTTACAATTATTGCCAATCTTTAATATCAAACGTTAGACACAAAGGTTGTTGCCTTTGTGCTTTTTGTTCGGAGATTAATTGATGAGAGTAACTTTGAAGGTATTAAATCCTCCTCCGGCCTCTTCACCTAGCCCCTCCAGGCTAACTACCCTCTGCAATTAAAAGCTTTATTTAAATCTTGAATTGTTGAAACATTTCAGACTATTTAGTCGTCTATATAATAGAAGGAGGAAAAGTGTCTATGAAAAAACTTTCTTGGGCTTTAACCGTCAGTCTATTGTTTGTGGTTATTGTATTAGGTTGTGCAGTAATAGACTCTTTTGTTGGCAATCCAATTTCTAAAAAGCTTTCAGAGAATCAGGTCATTGACTACCTTGTTAACGAGAAAAGCTATAGTAAAGAAGATTTTTATGTAAAATCTACTTCTTATTCGATGGCTACCGGTTATTACTATACGAAAATTGTGTTTAAGGATGAACCCCAGTTCCAATATACATACGTAAAAAAACAGGGAACTGTTGCACAAACGATATTTGATTACTATCCAAGCAAGGAATATAAACACATTGAACCTGAAATTCACAAACTGTTAAACTAAAAGCTTTAAAGCGAGTCACTCGTTTAGGGTGCTTTATTTTTGCAGGAGGTAAGTATGAATGTCATTAATTTAGCAGTAATTGGATTCCCACTAGTCATTGTTGTCATTGTCATGATTGGTTTTTATAAAGTAATGGTTAAAAAGAAGAATGTAAGTCTTTTTTATACTCCGTTTGATCAAATCACCGGTCAAACGTCCGTTGAGTTTCATGAAGAACAAGAGGTTATAGCTGAAGATGATGATCAGGGTGATGATAAGGATAAGAATAAAGCTAAAATAATCTTGCGTAAAAACTCCTAACATGATAGATTCTTATCAATATGGGGTGGAAAAATATGTGTTATTTATCTAGCGTACAATCATTACATCATCATAAAACGTAGCTTTGCTGTTTCGATTTTTAGAAAATCGTAAATAGGAAGGCTATTTTTCGTTAATCCGCATTTGATTGAGTAAACTCACTTAATCGAGTGCGGTTTTTTGCTTTTTTTAAATGAAAAAAGGAGATGTTATTTAAATGAAAAAGATGGATTATCAAAATGTTAAGGGAACACAAGATTATTTACCGGGGTCCGAGATAATCAGAAGGAAGGTAAGGAGAACATTAGAGGATGTCTTTATAAAATACGGCTGCAAGCCGTTGGAGACTCCAATTCTTAATTATCAGGAACTTTTAGCCTCTAAATATGGTGGTGGTGCAGAAATCCTTCAAGAAATGTATACCTTATCGGATAGAGGTGAAAGAGAGTTAGCACTTCGTTATGACCTTACCATTCCATTTGCGAAAGTTGTGGCAATGAATCCTGGAATTAGGATGCCTTTTAAACGTTATGAAATTGGAAAGGTTTTTCGTGATGGTCCTATCAAAACAGGTAGACTTCGTGAATTCACACAATGTGATGTCGATATCGTCGGAGTTGACTCCCAATTAGCCGAGGCAGAGTTGATGATGATGGCTGTAGAAGCTTTTAGAGAACTTGATTTGGACGTTACTATACAATATAACAATCGTAAATTGCTAACAGGGATATTAGAGGTGTTTGAAACACCTTCTGAAAAAATAAATGAAGTCGTTTTAACAATTGATAAACTTGAGAAGATTGGCCTTGAAGGTGTTATAGAAGAATTAATAGAAAAGGAATTGCCAGTTGAAACGGTCCATACCATTAAGATGCTGTTATCAGATGTTCGTGCTAAAGAGATTGATTACTTTGAACAATACATGGATAAAAATGAACTAGTTAAACAGGGGGTTGAAGAGTTAAATGAATTAAACTCATTTCTAAAGTACCTCAAGATAGAGAATGAGTGCGTATTTAATCCTTACTTAGCAAGAGGGCTAGAAATATATACAGGAACCATTTATGAGATTTTTCTATTAAATGAAAAGGTGAAATCTAGTATAGGAAGCGGTGGACGTTATGACAACGCAATTGGTGGTTTAATAGGTAACAATCAGACGTATGCAACTGTAGGGATTTCATTTGGCTTAGATGTTATTTTTACGGCGATGCAACTCATAGGGAAGGATTCAATCAAAGACTGTGAGACAGATTATTACATCATTCCACTCAATACTGAAAAAGAAGCTTTACTAGTAGCGACTTTTTTAAGACGAAAAGGTTTTAATGTGGAGTTAGAGATGGCAAGAGAGAAACTTGGCAAGGTGATGGATCGAGCCAATAAGGAAAACATTCGCAAAGTCATTTTGATTGGAGAAGAAGAGGTTAGAAATAATTTCTACAAGGTAAAGGACATGGTTTCTGGAGAAGAGGTACTAGAGGTTTTTAAATACAATTAGTTCTACTTACCCGAATAAAAAAGCAGTCATAATCTTATATGATCAGGACTGCTTTTTCCATGTTTGAAAACTTACGAAGCGACTCTTTGACCTACAGCAACAGTATCTGCACCTTTTACAGTACTGTTGGCATGTTGATATGCACAGTAAACTAAGAAAATGGACGTTAATAAATAAGCAACTGAAAAATCTGGTGCTGCATTAAAAGCTAATTTTGGAGCGTGCATAAATCCAACGAAAGATAAGAAAGCTCCAACTAATGAGAAAATGCTCGCTTTTCCGAATTTCTTATCAATGATACATACTGTAATCGCACCTAGAATAATGGCTGTAAACATGGCACCTTGTCCAAGTGGGACAATACCCGCAGAAATCCCCTCTACGACTTCCCCAGCAGATTTATTGAAACGCGTCATCACATAGTTTGCGAAATAGGGAAGCATTGCAATCCCAACTGCAGGGAAATATTTTGTTTCGTTTGCACTAAATGCTGTAGTCACCATAGACATCCCTACAAAAACTAGGATTGGAGCAACAGCAGCAAGAGGAATGATAGCTGAAAAAGCAGCAATTAATCCTGTCATGGCAGCAAGACCAAAAACGATTGCATTTAAAATACTGTATCCACGTCCAGCACCCATTTGCTTTGATCCAACTGTTGCAATGTATACTGTAGTAGGAAACAATCCACCAAATAATGCACCAAGCATCGTTCCAACACCATCAACGGCTTGACATTCACGTACATCGTATGAATCACCAGCAGCAGCCATGGCATCCACATTATTCATTGTTTCAATAGCATTGTATAAAGTGATTGGGATAATAACTGCAAGTAAACCAATTAAAGCACCAAACAAGTAAGACATTCCATCAAATGCAGCAAGGGTAGGCAAGATAGGGTAGAAACCTACATTTGCAAGACCTTCTGAAATCTTTTCAGGAGACTGATAGCCTAGTGAAAAAGCTAAGATCGTTCCAATTAATACTGCAAATAATGAAGTTGGAATTTTAAAAGGCATGGCCATTTTTCCAACTACACCGACAATGATAATAATTAATGATACAAGTCCAACAACTGGGATCGAGAAAGTGTTAAATAGCATTTCACCAGCAATAAACGTAATCGCTACCCCGGCAAGAGCACCAAGCATCGCTGCACGTGGGATTTGGTTGCGAACCCAATTACCAGTTACACTAACTAATGCCTCAACTAATCCGCTTAAAAATGCAGCTGCAACAGCAATTTTCCAAGCTAATTCAGGGTCACCTGTTAATGCATTAGCAGGTGCTAAAACACCGAATAAAAATACAAACATAACGGGTGTACTGATCCCGTAAGAAAGGGCAGTTACATCTGTACGACCTTCTTTTTGTGCTAAGCGCTTTGCCATATATGCATAATATAAATTACCGACCATTACGGCTACCGCCGCACCTGGAATAACTTTTCCAAACACAATGCTAGCTGGGAATCCCATTCCAAGCATTGTTACTGCGATAATAACAAAGTTTGCTAAGTTGTTTTGAAATAGTGCAAAGAAAGCATCTGTATCTTCTTTTTTATACCATGGGTAGTTAACAGTTTGATTCATGGTGTTTTCTCCTCTCAACTTTAAATGATTAGACTAATGCTTTTTCTTCTAAAAATGACACTTTACCGTTATCCAACGATTGAATACGTGCAAGTGATTCAACTCGGTACCCGGCTTGCTCTAATTTAGAACGTCCTTCTTGGAACGATTTTTCAATGACGATCCCAATACCAGAAACATTCGCACCGGCTTGCTCAACAATGTTAGCTAGTCCAAGAGCTGCCTGTCCGTTAGCTAAAAAATCGTCGATAATTAGAACATTGTCCCCAAGAGATAAAAAGCTTTTAGACACGGCAATTTCATTGCTAGTTTCCTTTGTATAGGAGTATACCGTGCTCGTATAAACATCGTTGTTCATGGTTAAAGACTTTCTTTTTCTAGCGAAGATTAATGGAACTCCTAAATCTTGTGCTGCCATAAAGCTAGGAGCAATCCCTGAAGACTCTAAAGTTAGAACTTTGGTAATATTACTTTGCTTAAATCTACTAGCAAATTCTTTTCCTACTTTAATCATTAGGTTTGTATCAATCTGATGGTTTAAGAAGCTATCAACTTTTAACACTCCATCAGAGACAACAGATCCATTTTCTAAAATAACTCTTTTTAATTGCTCCAAGTATGATTCCTCCTGTTTTAAAATGGAACGCAAAAAACCCGAATATTAAGGCTACTTTTGACTAAAAGTGATGCCTTAACATTCAGGTTTTAATTAGAAAAAAATAATTAAAATCCACGTGCTTAAACATGAATGCACGAATGTTCGAGTATCACTCGTAGTCAAGTCATTTACGGTAACCTGGTAGAAACTTGTGGGCCATATCCCCACTATTATACGAGTTCTTATTATATTGTTTGTGTATGTCAGTGATTATATATGATTTTTTTTGAAAATGGAACCCTAAAACAGTAAAAAACGAATAAAAATATCAAGTGTTAATATTTAGTTCGTGTTTTGGTTAAATTTGGTTTGGGGTTTCTAAAAGGTTATTACGGTTTGGACAGTGGAATTTCAAATATGGACAATAGGCCTTTGAATTTGGGCGATAGAGACTAAAGTTTGGTTGATAATTAAAAACGGTCATTTTTTTAGATTGAAAAATATTGTGTTTCGACAGTAAAAATTCAGTATGGATGATAAGGAAAATTCGTGTTTTTCTCAAAGGGAATTCTTAGTTTAAAAAGCAGGAATTTTGCTATTTTATAACGAATTATTCTCGGAAAATCGAAGGAAGGTGAAGAAATGATTTTTAAAGAAAGACTAGTTCCATTAAAAGTTCTAAAATTTCAAGCATTATTAAGGAGGTTGCCAGAGGATCATCCTAAAAGAAGCAAAATTGAAGGTGAATATGCGAAAAACAAAGCTGGTTTTCAGGGAGAGAAATCGATTGATTATTATTTAGATCAATTATCAACTAAAGACTATCTAATTTTTCATGATCTAAGACTTGAAGGAGAAGGAGGATACTTTTTTCAAATAGACACGCTTATTCTAACGTCTAGATTTGCCATCATTATTGAAGTTAAAAATATGATTGGTACATTATTATTTGATCAATCATTTAACCAACTAATAAGAACGATTAATGAAAAAGAAGAAGTATTTCCTGATCCTCTATTACAAATTGAAAGGCTCCAAATACAGCTACGAAAATGGCTGCAAAAGTTTAATTTCCCTTTAGTGCCTATCAATTCCTTCGTTGTTATAAGTAAGTACTCCTCGCTTATTAAAGCTACAAAGCAAAATCATGAAATCTCCAATAAAGTCATTCATGCAGAAGCAATTCCTAAAAAAATCGCTACAATTGACAGTATGTTTAAGAAAGAATTAATCACCCGACAAGAGGCAAAAAAATTGTCACGTCAACTGATCAAGCAACATAGGGAGTATAGTTCTGATATTTTAAAGATCTTTCAGCTACATAGATCTGAAATAATGACAGGTGTTTATTGTTCAGAATGCCTATTCATGCCATTAACAAAGGAGAGAAGAGGGTGGTTATGTCCAATCTGTGAGAACTACAGTAAGGACATTTATCTCCCTAGTTTACTAGATTATTTTCTTTTGTTCGGTCCCATGATTAACAATCAAAAAGCCCGTGAGTTCCTCCGCTTACCCTCTAGCTCCATTTGCAACAAACTTCTAAGTTCGTTAAATCTTCCTTCGTCTGGAGACTACAAGAATAGGAAATATGAGTTAACCCTCACTATTTTTAAAAAATATATCCATTCCTAAATTGGAAGTTTGTGGTAGAATGAGGGAGAACCATTTAATTGATATCTGGAGGGCACGGTAATGCCTATCATAACAGTACAGTTAGCTAAGGGTAGATCATCCGAACAAAAACAAAAATTTGTTGAAATGATAACAAAAGAGGCTGCTCAAACTTTTGATGTAAAAGAGGAATGGGTGACTGAAATCTTTGGTGAGTACGCATAGAGAGAACTGGGCGAGTAACGGAGAACTCCAGTCAATAAAGTTTGGCGCTGGGTTTGGGAAGACGACTAAAGATTAGCTGTTTTTTAGTGAAGGGCAAGCATTGCTTCTATTCGGCAGGAAGTAATGCTCTTTTTCATGGGGATTTTAGGGTGATGATTCCCTAAAACTGGTGATATAATGAACTCTTAAAGCTTTATTTAGAAACACTTTAACATGATTTTTACCATTCAACATAAGGAGTAGTACCACATGAAACAAACGTTTACGATTAATGAGAAAGTAAAACAAATTTTTATATTGCTTGTCCCCATATTAATTACCCAGCTTGGCATGTTTTCAATGGTTTTTTTCAATACGATCATGTCTGGAAAGTATAACCCGTCAGATTTAGCTGGGGTAGCGATTGGCTCATCAATATGGAACCCGATATTCACAGGATTGAGTGGGATTCTATTAGCTGTTTCTCCTATCGCTGCACAACGATTTGGAGAAAAGAAAAATCGGGAAGTATCGTCCGTTGTCACACATGGGATTTATCTTGCACTTATTATTGCTCTTTTAGTTATTTTTCTTGGCTTTTTCTTGTTATCCCCTATTTTGAATGGAATGAATTTACCAACAGCCGTGCACGAGACAGCTTTTGATTACTTAGTTGGATTAAGTTTTGGAATCATTCCTTTGTTCATGTTTAATGTTTTAAGATCATTTATTTACGCATTAGGTAAAACTAGAATTGTTATGTTTATTTTATTAATGGCATTACCTATAAACTTCTTTTTTAACTATGTTTTGATTTTTGGAAAATGGGGATTTCCGGAATTAGGTGGTGCAGGTGGGGGTTATGCAAGCTCCATCACATATTGGGTTATTCTAGGTATGAGTATTTACATTATTAAAACGAAAGAACCTTTCTCTGCACATATTGTTCTTTCAGATTTCAAAGAGTTTTCTTTTGAAAAGTGTAAGGAAATCTTAAAAATTGGGGTTCCGATGGGATTCTCGATTTTCTTTGAAACGAGCATGTTTGCAGTAGTAACAATTCTAATCAGTAAATTCAACATTACAACAATTGCTGCCTATCAAACAGCTTTGAATGTGGTCGCTTTTTTATACATGATTCCGATTAGTATTTCAATGGCGCTAACCGTATTGGTTGGCTATGAGGTAGGGGCTAAGCGATATCAAGATGCAAAAACTTATAGCTGGCTGGGTATAAGTATTTCTATCCTGATCGCAACCATCACCGGACTACTTGTTGTATTTTTCCGCTATGATGTTGCAGGCTTTTACTCAAATGAAGCAGCTGTTATTAGCTTAACAGGAACATTCCTCATTTATGCCCTATTTTTCCAAGTGTCAGACGCGATTCAAGTTACAGCGTTAGCGGCCCTAAGAGGATACAAAGATGTAAATATCGCATTTATTATGACCCTTATTGCATATTGGCTGGTTTGTTTACCGGTGGGGTATTTACTTGCTAACTATACCTCTTTTGGTGCAACGGGATATTGGATAGGCTTGACCTCAGGATTACTAGCAGCAGGCATAGGATTGTCGATAAGACTTATTTACATCCAAAGAAAGCGATTTGTGGTTTCTCAAGTTAAAGAGGTTGTATAGGATTATCTTTTGGATTTAATGAATGAGTGTAAAAAAAGTTCATTTTTTTGAAACATCTTACGGATTCGTTCGTAAGTATAGAAGGGAATTCTGGTATTGGGAGGTGATTCGCCTGAGTCTTTTTAAAAAACTTTTCGGAAAAAAAGAAAATATCCCTGTAGTGAAGGAACGAAATATCCTTTCAATAGAGGTTGGAGATATCGTGACCTACGACCTTGAAGACTATGAAGTAGTAGGTAAACTCACTTACCATGATCATGGGTTTGAATGGGTAGCCTATCAGCTTCAAGGACAGACTAAAACGATTTGGTTAAGTGCTGAAATGGATGATGAGCTTTATGTCGGTATTTATAAAAAGATACCATTAAAGTTACAAGAACCTTTACCTAAGGAAATTACTTATGATGGCATTAAATATTACCTGGATGAATCTGGTTTAGCTAGGGTTGTGGGTGAAGGCAGAGGTAGAAATGTAAACAATATCGATTGTAAGTATTTTGATTACTGCGACGAAGATGAAGAGCATTTTCTTTCAGTAGAAATTTGGGGATCCGAAGTAGAAGCTAGCTATGGTTTTGAGATTGAGGAGTATGAGATTAAAATCATAGCAGGTAGTAGCTAAATTCATAATTGCAGCTTCATTCAAAACACAATTTTAGGAGGAATGAACACATGTTTTCATTTTTTAAAAGAGTAAAAACGGTTGTAGATTCCGAGTTAAATGCTATGTTAGATAAAGCAGAAGATCCAGTAAAAATGCTAGACCAATTTATGCGTGAAATGGAAGCCGATATTCGAGACGCAGAAGCAGCGGTAGCAAAACAAATCGCTAATGAAAAAATGCTTCAGAGAAAATATGAAGAAGCGGAAAAAATGGCATCTAAGCGCGAGGAGCAGGCTATTCAAGCTTTAGAAGCTGGAAATGAAGATTTAGCAAGAAGAGCTTTAGAAGATAAAAAAGCTCATGCGTCAACAGCAGAATCTTTAAAGGAATCGTATACTAGAGCGAAGCAGGATGCGGATTCATTAAGAACAAAGCTAGATGAGATGAAGAGCGAGTACAATCAAATGAAGTTAAAGAAGGACTCGCTTAAAGCAAGAGCTGAGTCGGCTAAAACTAGAACAAAAATGAACAGAGCGATGTCTAGCATTGGTGGAGATCATTCAAGACAAGGATTCGATCGTATGGAGGAAAAGGTACTAAGATACGAAGCCGAGGCTGAAACAAGTGAAGATCTTCGTTCATCTAGTCGTAGTTTAGATGATGAACTAGCAGCATTAAACAAATCACAAGGTGTAGATGATGAGTTGGCTGCTTTAAAGAAGAAGCTTGGAAAAGAGTAAAGTAATAATTACATGTAGACAGGGCTGATCAAAATGTCCTTGTAGAGGTCAGCCTTTAAGTTTTTTGAAAGTGGGTGAAGCGATGAAAAGACCACTTCTTGCTCTTATTCTCACTTTTTCAATGATTTTATCTGCATGCTCATCCAATGCAAATGAGCTATTTAGAGAAGGAATAGTGGAGTTTATTAACAATGAATACATACTTCATGATACCGTTTCAAGTGTTACCGACTCCTCTAACTTTTCTGAGATTTATGTAGCAGAAAATCAATCGATTGAACAGGTTGCATCTAACTTGATCTCTCATGAACAGCCGGTAGAGATAAGTGAGAACAAAGAAGGCAAACAAGTATTAATTTATAATGACTTATTTGTCATTATTACTGAGGATCTGGAGAATCCATCTAACACGTTTGTTGAGGTTGCCAATAAAGAGTTTGTGCGAAATAATTACAGCCCAGACTTTTTTGATGGATTATTTCTTCTTTGGGTACTTGATGAAGTATTGGATGTAGATGATTGGGGTAAGAAACGAAATCAGCAATGCAAACAATATCCAGAGAACTGTTATGGAGGTTATTACGGTACTGGTGGAGGTTTTAAGGGCATTAATAAGACACCAACTGTAAGAGGAGGAAGCTCAAACGTTCGTGGTGGAGGACCTGGAGCAGGGAAATAGGAGAAAGGAGCAAAAAGAATGGAACCATTTTTATTAACAGTTATGTATTTTGCACTTGCTATCATTATTGTCTTAATTGGTTTGGTTATTTTTGAAGCGTTGACGAAGCAATACAAGGATTGGGATGAAATCTTAAACGGGAATAAAGCAGTAGCATTATCGATTGCTGGAAAAATTATTGGGATATGTATTATCCTCGCATTCTCTATTTATCACAGCTCACAAATACTAGATACATTGATTTGGGGAGTAACAGGGATTGTGCTTCAAATGGTGGCTTACCTATTATTTGAGGCGTTTACTCGAAAATTTTCTGTTGAAGAGCAGCTAAAGAAAGGAAACTTGGCTGTTGGAATTATCACTTTTGCGGTGTCAATAGGATTAGCTTTTGTTATCGGGGCTTCGATTACGTAACTTGATTTCTATAGGTGAAGATTCAGGGTGTTATTCAAGTATGTGGTTGTTGTGCTAAAGAGGGCATCTGATGCCGTATACTACTAAAACAATAGAATGAATTCTCTCAGAAGAAGGGAATTGGATACATGCAAGATGGAATAAAGAAAACAAAGGCCATTTATTGGTCTTCTGGGATTGTTTCGATTTGTGGAATAATTTTTGAAGTGTTATTTGGAGCCGCTGGTTCTTATATTTTGGGAGATGGTGTGAAGCAGTATACATTAACCATCTCCCTCTTTCTTACTGGAATGGGGATTGGCGCATACATAAGTGAAAAAGTCACTAGAAATCTAATTGTCTCGTTTGTGTGGATTGAGTATCTTATTGCCATCATCGGAGGCTTTTCAACTTTTCTCCTTTTTGGGGTAACCGCTTTTCTTGGAGATGGTACGGATGCATTTTTCCTCTACACCATCACCATATTAGTAGGTACGTTTACAGGTGTTGAGCTTCCCATTCTGATCCGAAAAGCGAATGAAATTGGTGAAACATTGAACCGAAGTGCAGCACGCGTTCTGTTTTCTGACTATGCAGGTGGTTTAATTGGTGGTCTTCTATTTGTCTACTTATTAAGACCACAGTTAGGTTTAGTTAAAACCGCTTTTGTTGTAGCATTGGTAAATGCATGCGTTGCACTTTGGTTATTAAACTATTTTAAAGACGAGATAAAAAGGGTCAGAGTACACGGTGCAGCAGGAATTACCATCATTCTTCTTCTTATAGCTGGAGTGTTTTTTGGAGAGGAGATGGCGTTCTCTTTTGAGCAAAAGCTATACCGGGACCCCATCATCTATAATGATCAAACCAACTATCAACAAATCATCCTTACGAAGGAACAGGGAGATTTACGGCTATTTTTAGACGGGCAACTACAGTTTAGTTCATCAGACGAGTACAGATATCATGAGACCTTGGTCCATCCAGCTATGGGACTTACGAATGATAAAAAAAATGTCCTCATATTAGGTGGTGGAGATGGCTTAGCCATTCGTGAATTAAGAAAATATGATGACGTTGAAACGATTACTGTCGTGGATTTAGATCCGGAAGTGGTAGAGCTAGCTAAAACGAATCATGATATTGTTGAACTAAATCAGCATGCGTTTGATGATGAGCGAGTTAAAGTTGTTCATGAGGATGCATTTAACTACCTGGAGCAATCCTCAAAGCTTTACAATGTCATTCTAGTTGATTTACCTGATCCAAATAACGAGTCACTAGTTAAGTTGTATACGTTAGAGTTTTACCAATTAATTAGAAACCATTTGCTGCCTGGTGGAACCGCAATGATTCAGGGGACGAGTCCAACTTTTGCAACAGAAGTCTACTGGGGTATTAATAGGACTGTTCAAGAAGCAGGACTTCATACATCCAATCTTCATGTTGATATTCCTAGTTTTGGTGATTGGGGCTTTGTTGTAGCAAAGCGAGAACAGGTTGATTGGGAGAAAATTACACTTATTGAAGACACTGCGTTTTTAACACCAGAGGTCTTGAGTAGTCTTCGTTCGTTCGGCAAAGACATTGACGAGGAAATTATTAATGAAAAGGGAGAACCGGTCGATATAGAGGTTAATACTCTAATTAATCCAATCCTTTTAGAAAAATATATTGAAGCGTGGAGAAACTACTAGAGCATTACGTCTTTTGTAATGCTCTTTTATTTATGAGATTATGAATATGCGTTATAAACAAAGGAAACCTATTTACTACATATATTACTAAAAAACGAGGCCTAATCATGATTGAAAACCATTTTAAAGAATATCAACTAAGTGAAGAGATATTAAAAGCTTTATCTAGTCTTAGCTATGTACATCCGACCGAGGTCCAAAAACAAGTTATTCCTATTGCGTTAAGGAAAAAGGATGTAGTCGTAAAATCACAAACTGGAAGTGGAAAGACTGCTGCTTTTGGCATTCCCATTTGTGAATTGATCGATTGGGAAGAAAACAAACCTCAAGTACTTATTCTCACTCCAACTAGGGAATTAGCTGCTCAAATAAAACAGGATATCACGAATATAGGTAGATTTAAGCGGATTAAAGCGGCAGCTGTTTATGGAAAACAACCCTTTGAAAAACAAAGAATAGAATTAAAGCAGAAAACGCATGTCGTAGTAGGGACTCCGGGAAGAGTTTTAGACCACATTGAAAAAGGTACGTTTGTTGTTGATAAATTGGATTACTTAATTATTGACGAAGCTGATGAGATGCTGGATATGGGATTTATAGAACAGGTTGAGGCGATCATTGAAAAGTTGCCTAGTGAAAGAGTGTCAATGCTCTTTTCTGCTACATTACCAGAGGACATAGAAAACTTATGTAATAAGTACATGAAGGAACCTGAGAAAATTGAGGTTGAAGCTACAGGACTCACTACAGATAAAATTGATCACTATACGATCGTGACAAAGGATCAAAATAAACTCTCTTTGCTAAAAGATCTAACAATTGTGGAAAACCCTGATAGCTGCATTATCTTCTGCAATACGAAGGAGCGTGTTGATCTGTTAATCGATGAACTTAACGTTCTTAATTACCCCTGTGACAAGCTCCATGGCGGAATGTATCAAGAAGATCGTTTTGATGTAATGGACGATTTTAAAAGAGGAGAGTTCCGTTATTTAGTTGCAACAGATGTAGCTGCACGGGGAATTGATATTGATAGCATTTCTCTCGTTATAAATTATGATATTCCTTTAAAAAAAGAAAGCTATGTACATCGAACAGGACGTACGGGCCGTGCTGGAAAAAGTGGAAAAGCGATTACCTTTGTTACCCCTTTCGAAGATCGATTTTTAGCAGATATAGAAGAGTACATAGGGTTTGAGATTCCGAAATTGGATATTCCATCAAAAGAACTAGTTGAAACAAGGAAAGCTACCTTTGAACAAAAAATAAATGAAGAACCTACAATAAAAGAAGACAAAGGTGCCGAGTTAAACAAAGATATTATGAAGTTATATTTTAATGGTGGGAAAAAGAAGAAGCTTAGAGCGTTAGATTTCGTGGGAACGATTGCCAAAATACCAGGAGTTACAGCAGATGATATTGGAATTATCTCCATTCAGGACCAAGCATCCTATGTAGATATCTTAAATGGAAAAGGTCAATTGGTATTAGGAGCTTTAAAGCATACAACTATTAAAGGGAAGCAATTAAAAGTTCACATTGCAAGAAAGTAAAACTGAGGGAGAGCTCCTTCAGTTTTTTTATATAGTTTGAAATGTCAGCGTACAAGCAAGTTCTCTTGTTTCTTTACATACATATTAGACTAGGTCTTGAAGATGGATTATTAGGGAGGGGAGAATATGTCAAGTGGACTTAGAGTCGTCGTTTATTTGCTTTCATTTTTCGTACCTGTAGTAGGTTTGGTACTAGGGATTGTTTGGATGAATGATCAGGATCCTGAGAAGAAGCAAATAGGTAAGACATGCTTAATAATTGGAATTGTTTCCATTGTATTAAGCTGTATTTGTTGGTTTGCAGCAACTACATTCTCTGTTTTGCCTGCTTTTGTAGGCTATTAGTAACCAATAGAGACCTAATTCATATAGCTGGATTAGGTTTTTCTTAATATATGGGGGGTGAACGTATGTTAGAAGAAATTAGCTTTTTTATTGGAAAAGCGATTTGTCATCAGCTTCCAGAGAGGAGTATTATAATTGACGGTCATTCTTTACCGTTTTGTGCAAGATGTACAGGGATATATATAGGGATTTGCAGCACTTTAATCTATTTCACATTAACAAAGAAGTTCCGAGCAACTACTATACCTAGCATTAAATTAAGCCTCATGCTCCTTCTACTCCTTTTTCCCTTAATAGTTGATGGATTAGGGTCATATCTAACTATCTTTCCATCAAATAATGTGACTCGTATTACAACGGGGTTCATATTTGGCCCTTCCTTACCATTTTTTCTAGTTCCTTTGTTGAGGTCAGGAGCGAGAAGTATAGAAGAAATCCCAATCATTAAAAAGGTGCATGAAATGTTGCTCCCGATTTTAAGTTCCGGAATCGTATCATTCCTTGTATTTCAAGCTTTAATACCGGCTGGTGTTTTAAGTCTGTTCCTTACACTAACTTTAGTAGTTTGGGTGTCACTGTTATTCTTTCTATTCTTTAAAAGGTTCCAGAGGCGGTATATCTCTATAAGCTTATCACTATTATGTAGTGTCCTCAGCTTAATATTCATGTCCCATCTACACACGATTAGTTCCACTCTTCTAGAAAAAGTCTAATTCTATCTCGCCTCGCTCTTTCCGATACGCTTTTGCTATAATAGGATGACAGACAAATCCTAAGAGGTAACAAAAATGAATAAAACAATCGGCTTGTTAGCACACGTTGATGCAGGCAAAACAACGTTTGCTGAACAGCTTCTCTATCATACAAAAAGTATAAAACAACGAGGCAGAGTGGATCATAGGGATGCATTTCTCGATAGTCATGAGATTGAAAAACAAAGAGGAATTACCGTATTTGCAGATCAAGCAACACTAAACTATAAAGATTCTCAATATTTTTTAATTGATACTCCAGGCCATGTTGATTTCTCACCTGAAATGGAACGAGCTATTCAAGTAATGGACTATGCCATTATTATCATTAGTGGGGTGGAAGGACTGGAAGGCCATACGGAGACGGTGTGGCAGTTATTAAGAAAGCATAAAGTACCGACGTTTTTCTTTATTAATAAAATGGACCGTGTTGGTGCAGATAAGGATCGAGTCATTGAAGACATAAAGTCAAACCTAACGGAGAACGTGTGTGATCTATCAGACTCTTTTTTCAAGGGTAAGATGGAAGCGGGGCTTATTGAGTTTCTTGCAGAGAGAAATGAAAGGCTTTTGGATGAGTTTCTAGAGAACGGATATGATGATTCACTATGGTTAGATCATTTTAGAAAGATGATTCGTAACGGTGAGATTTTTCCATGTGCAAGTGGATCCGCACTTCAAGACACAGGTGTATTAGAGTTTTTAGAAAATATAGAACAGCTTACATATACTGAATACAAAGAAAATCAAGTGTTTTCAGGAAGAGTGTATAAAATTCGTCATGAAGATAACGGATCTAGAGTGACTTTTATGAAAGTTCTAAGTGGTTCTTTGAAAGTTAGGGAGGAAATTAGTTACGGCAGAGAACCTAACGAAATAGTTGAAAAAATAACTCAGATACGGGTATATAGCGGCAACAAATTTAAACCGGTTGATCAGGCACAAGCGGGAGAGATAGTTGCAGTTACAGGTCTATCTGGAGCACATGTGGGAGAAGGTTTAGGAGCTCTTAAGGAAAAAGCGACTTATGAGTTGGTCCCAACTTTAAAATCAAGAATAAATTTTGAACCATCTACCAACATGAAAGAAGCTATACATAACTTCAAGCTACTCGGTAGTGAAGATCCTTCTCTGAATGTGACTTGGGAGGAAGGCTTGCAGCAACTTCATATTAGCGTAATGGGGACGATTCAGCTTGAAGTTCTTGAACAATTAGTTAAAGAACGATTTGGCTACAAAGTTTCCTTTGAAGATCCAGAAATTATCTACAAGGAAACAGTTGAAGACCAAGTGATTGGATTCGGCCATTTTGAACCTTTGGGGCATTATGCAGAAGTTCATTTGAAAATAGAGCCTGCTGAACGAAATAGCGGGGTTACTTTTGAAAATAAATGCCATGCAGATGATTTATTAGTAGGACACCAGAACCTAGTCCAACAGCACCTATTTGAAAGGGAGCATCATGGATTGTTAACAGGGTCTGCCCTCACAGATGTTAAAATCACTTTGTTAACTGGTAGAGCCCACAATAAACATACTTCAGGTGGGGACTTTAGAGAGGCAACGTTCAGATCCTTGAGGCAAGGGCTTGAAAAAGCAAAGAATATTGTTCTTGAACCTTACTATCAATATAGGATAAAAGTAGAGATTGATCAAATGGGTAGAGTCCTATCTGATGTTCAAACTGCCCATGGTTCCTTTGATACCCCCGTCACAGATGGTAACAAAGCCATTATAACGGGTAAGGTGCCGGTAGCAACCTTTATGAACTACAGTACGGAGCTGGCTTCATTTACACACGGTAAAGGGGTCATTAATCTACTGTTTGCAGGTTATGATCGTTGCCATAACGAACAAGCAGTGATCGATCGAATAAATTATAAAAAAGATGCTGATAGCGAATATACATCTTCATCGATATTCTGTTCAAAGGGACAAGGGTACTCTGTAAGCTGGGATGAAGCTGAGAAGTTGATGCATGGTTTATAATTATAGGGAGAAATTTAATTGTGAGAAAATTAGTGCAATTAAATTGATTGATGATAAAATTTATGGTTAAATAAAATAAACTACATAGTCGTTTTTTAATGTAGATAAAAATAGGGGGTACATACAAATGACAGTTGTAGAACAATCAATAAACAAAGCGGTTGAGGAGTTTAATAGATTGGACGAGAAAATTACTCATTTCTCGAGTATTGCTGGTTTAATTAGTTGGGATCAAAAAGTTATTGCTCCCAAAAAGGGAAGAGCAGAGTTTGCTAAAGCAACAGGAACGTTAATGACGGAGCATTTTAAATTAACCGTTTCAGAAGAAATGGGAAGATTGCTTGACGTTCTTTCATCACCTGAAGCACAAGTAACTCTAGATGATGAAATGAAAGCAAGGGTTCGAGAAAGAAAAGATTTTTACGATAGATCTAAGCAAATTCCTGAAGATTTATACCGTGAATATGCAATTCTAACTTCTCAAGCAAATGACGTTTGGGAGGAAGCTCGTGAGAAAAATGACTTCTCTTTATATCTTCCTTACTTAGAGAAAATCGTTGATTTTAAAAAGAAAGCAGTAGAAATTTATGGCTATGAAAAGCATCCATATGATGCGTTATTAAATGAATTTGAACCTGGTTTGACGGTTGAAAAATTAGATCCAATTTTTGCAAAGCTTAGAGAAACAAGCGTTGCTTTATTGAAGAAAATTCAGCAATCTTCGAATAAGCCACCTGTTGAGATTTTTGAACAATCTTTTTCTGTAGAAAAGCAAAAGGAATTTAATCGTTATATCTTACCGATTATCGGATTTGATATGGAAGCTGGGAGACTTGACGAGACCGTTCACCCATTTGCTCAAACAGTCAATACAGGTGATGTCCGATTAACCACAAGATATTTGGAGAACAATGTTCGTTCAGCCATTTTCGGAACGATTCATGAAGCAGGACATGGTATTTATGAGCAAAATGTTGACAAAAAATATGAAGGAACCGTCTTACAAGAGGGAGCATCTTTTGGGATTCATGAATCTCAATCACGTTTCTTAGAAAATATGGTCGGAAGAAGTGAAAGCTTCTGGAAGTATTTCTATTCAACTCTTCAAACCCATTTCCCTGAACAGTTGAAAGATGTAAACCTTGATGATTTCTACAGAGCGATTAATGCTGTTCAACCTTCTTACATTCGGGTAGAAGCGGATGAGCTAACATACAATCTTCATATCATGGTTCGTTATGAAATTGAAAAAGCGTTGATTGCGGGAGAAATTGAAACAAAAGATCTTCCTACAGTATGGAATCAGAAAATGCAAGATTACCTGGGGATTACTCCAGATACGGACACACTTGGAGTCCTTCAAGATGTTCATTGGTCGTTCGGTGGATTTGGATACTTCCCTTCTTACTCATTAGGAAACCTGTACTCTGCACAAATCCTAAATACGATTAAAAAGGAACTACCTAATTTCGAAGCATCCATTGAAAATGGAGATTTCTCGGAGATCCAATCTTGGTTAAGAGAGAAGATCCATCAGCATGGTAAATTGTACACTCCTAATGAACTAATTGTGAGAGTGACTGGTGAAGAATTAAATGCGAAATATCTTGTAGAATATTTAGAGAATAAATATAGTAAAGTGTATAACTTATAAATAGCTTCTGTATATGATGTAAAGGTATGGTCTAATTTAGGCCATACTTTTTTTATAGGCAATTTTAAAAAGTACTTAAATACAGCGGATTGTCTTTCCTTCTCTCGCACAAAAAATGATAAAGAGTAAAAATTTTCATACGATTATAGTTGTCAGGTATGTTTCATATGGATTAAAATGTTGAGTAGTGGAAACTTTTTTAAATTACTGCATAGATTATGAAAGGAAAGGGTCACAGCTAATGGCGTACGAAGATCCTTTTGAAATATAAAAGTCAGTCTTAAAGATATAGATTCTAATGGATAATAAGGAGGAGTAGGGAAATGGTTGACAATCTTTTGCTGGCATTTGGCTTAACCCTAATGGCTGGTCTAGCAACAGGAATAGGAAGTGTGTTAGCGTTTTTTACGAAAACGACAAACACAAAATTTCTTTCATTAGCACTTGGTTTTTCAGCTGGGGTCATGATTTATGTTTCGATGGTAGAGATATTTGTTAAGGCACAAGATGCACTTGTAGGAGCCATGGGAGATAAGCTAGGAAACTGGGCAACTGTCGGAGGCTTCTTTGGTGGAATGCTATTAATTGCTTTAATTGATAAACTAATACCGAAGCGTGAAAATCCTCATGAAATAAAGAAAGTAGAGGACATGAATTCACCAGACAATGCTGTCAAAGATCCTGCTCTTTTAAAAATGGGGACGTTCGCAGCCCTAGCGATTGCGATTCACAATTTTCCAGAAGGGATTGCGACGTTTACTTCAGCTTTACAGGACCCAGCTTTAGGAATTGCTATAGCAGTGGCAATCGCTATTCATAATATTCCAGAAGGAATTGCCGTTTCGGTCCCAATTTACTTTGCAACAGGAAGCAAAAAGAAAGCATTTAAGCTATCGTTTCTATCTGGATTGTCGGAACCAGTTGGAGCAATTGTAGCATATTTATTCTTAATGCCGTTTCTTAACGATATTATGTTTGGAGTCATCTTTGCAGGAGTTGCCGGAATCATGGTCTTTATATCTTTAGACGAATTATTACCAGCAGCTAAAAAGTATGATGAAGCTCATCTATCTATTTATGGTTTAATCGGTGGGATGGCCGTCATGGCACTTAGTTTGTTACTGTTTATCTAAATATATGTACGTTTAAAAAGTCGAATGTAGCCCATTCGACTTTTTAGTTTTTATGACTACCATAAAATTATTTTCGAAAAATTAACAAAGTTTAAATGATTGAATTTTTAGAATATTTATGATATTATTAATAAAAACAGATCAAGGAGTGATTTCCAGTGGAAAAGCATTTATTAAATTCACCTCATCTACCAGAAGAAGAACAATATGCTCAAATTGCAGACAGGGTGATTAAACAATCTTTACTTGAATACAAGAAGGAAAAATTAAAACAGGAAATCGATCAAACCTTGATCGATGGAAATAAGAAAGAATTCATGCGTTTGACTAAAGAACTAAATAGTATTTCATAAAAATAATTCTAGGCAACCAAAATGGTTGCCTATTTATTTTTTCGCTTGTTCTTGGGCTCCATTTTACCGAGATTATCCAATCATAAAGTATTTCCGATTAACTCAAAATAATATGGCTCGCTCAAGTTCAATAAGGGGGTTGGTCGTGTTGAGATGGCATAAAATGATTCTGTCCATGTTACAGCAACGCCAAGGGAAGAAGGTCGCACTTGCAGTAGACACTTCCACAAATGAAGTCCCAAGCATTCTTATAAACAACATAGTCAAGCTTTTTGAACAAGTTAAGCCTGACACCACTTTAGTTCAGGCCGATTTTAAAATTAGAAGTATCGAACCTGTGAAAAGTGATACAATCAAATACTATACACATGGGAAATCTTCATATACCTTAGTGTTAGAGTGGGCAAAGGAAGAAGGCTTTGATACATTGTTTTATATTACAGACGTAACCGGATTTATTGATGAAGACATGGAAAATGTAGATTTTGAATTGTTCTGGTTAGTTCCAGATGATTTTTTACCTCGAGTACCATTTGGTAAAGCAATTAAAGTTGCGTAAGAAAAATCCCCCACATTTTTGTGGGGGATTAACGTTGTGTTTGTTATCAAAAATTGTGACTACTTATTTTCCTGATTGCATTTCATAATTTCTTATTAACATTCCGTTTGCTTTTACCATCCCAGCCTTTTCGTAATAGGCTTGTAGATTCTCGTCACAAAGTAAATCCACCATATAAATGTCCTTTAACTCCAATAGCATTCTTCTAACTAATTCCTGACCAATTCCACGTCCTTGGTATTCAGGTAATACTTCCAATAGGGGGATATAGGCTGATAGGACTCCATCGCTTATCGCGGAAATAAATCCGATAACTGACTTTGTCTCTTCGTCCAATGCTACGACGATTTTATAGCTATTCTTTAATAACTTAAGGTGTGTTTCCGGCTGCGGTGGATTAGGCCAACCTACAAAAAAAACATTTAACATTTCAGGTGTAATATGTTCAAGTGATGTTTTATAGATCATTATTTCATCTCCTCAATTAGTAATAAAGGTGGAAGAGATGGAATCAATTATAAAGTAGCATAAACACAAACCCCCAAGTATAAAACAACTCTCATTAATAATTCGCTATACCATTTAAAAACCCTCTTTAACATTATATACAAAAAAGAAAACCAGAGATATTCCGGCTTTCCTTGTTCGTTCTGTTATTAAACAACTAGAGCAGGCTTAGCAGTAGTAGTTCGTGTTCTTTTTTATGTTTTGACACAACACATGCAAATAGGAGTTTTAGAGTCAGAAGAAGATTAAAGTTCTGACAGAACAAAGGGAAATTGGAGCTCTAGAGTCAGAAGAAGGTTAAAGTTCTGACAAAACAAAAGGAAATAGGAGTGTTAGAGTCAGAAGAAGGGTAAAGTTCTGACAAACCAAAGGGAAACGGGCGCTCTAGAGTCAGAAGAAGGTTAAAGTTCTGACAAACCACAGGGGAAAATCGTGCTCTAGAGTCAGAAGAAGGGTGAAGTTCTGACAAACCAAAGGAAAACTGGCGCTCTAAAGTCAGAAGAAGGGTGAAGTTCTGACAAACCAAAGGGTAAATCGTGCTCTAGAGTCAGAAGAAGGGTGAAGTTCAGACAAACCAAAGGAAAACTGGTGCTCTAGAGTCAGAAGAAGGTTAAAGTTCTGACAAAACAAAGGGAAACGGGCACTCTAGAGTCAGAAGACGAGCGTTAAAATAAACTTTCCTCTAACAAATACAAGCAAAATGAAAAACCGGTCGTTAAGCGTTTGCACTCATTACCTATACGAAAACAATAAAAGCACTACAATCATGTAGTGCTTTTATTGTTTAATCCTTATCAAATTGTGACTGGAGCCGAAATGAGAGTCCAACCTAGTCTCTAAAGGTACTCTGAAAAGTAGTTCTCCCTATCTATCAAACTAAAATATTGACAATTAAAATTCGGACAATTATAGTTAATGACGTTGATAGTTAAACAGTTGAACAATTAAATAGTGAAATAGTTAAGTGCGAGGTGAAATTGAATGTCCGATTTAGTAACAGATCTAGTCAATCGTTATATTGCTGTTTCTTTTTCTGTAACGAAGAAAGCTGAATCCCTTATTAAAGAACAGATTGGAAGTGACCTTACTAGTGACCAACATTATGTTCTCAGGTACATAAATCAGGTTGGGTCATGTACATCTTCAGAGCTTGCGGAACAATTTGACGTAAAGAAAAGTGCCATTACGGCGATTATTACGCGAATGTGGGAGAAAGGGTTAATTCAGCGTAAGCGGGACAAAGATGATCGACGTGTTGTCTACTTAACTCTTACCGAAAAAGGGAATGAGTTGTTCAAAGAAACGGAAAAAAGAATCCACAAATTAGTGGAATCGCTTATTAATCAGTTTGATATTAATGAGATAAATCAGTTTATTGAAACATTTGAAAAGTTAAACCAAGTTCTAATAGAAACTAAAGATCATAAGGTGGAGGAATAAGCGTGAATTTTATCGTTAGAAAAACATGGTTTATCTTTATTGCGTGGATAGCCGTTACAGTTGGATTGTTTCTCGTAGCGCCTAATATGGGAGAGCTTGTACGTGAAAAAGGGGAAATTACGGTTCCAGATGAATACTCTTCTACGCTTGCTGGAAACATTTTAGAAGAAGTAAAGGAGCAAGAAGGCGGTGGAGATGACACTTCCGTAGCCTTAGTTTTCCATAATGAAGAGAAATTAACCGAAGAAAATATACAAGAAGCTAGAAAAGCAATTGAGTTGCTTGAAGAGAACAAAACGGAACTAGGTATTACAGAAATCCTAACTCATTTTAATGAGGAAACTTTAGAAAATCAACTAGTATCAGAGGATGGTAAGGCAATTTTAGCCTCTGTCACCCTTAACTGGAATAATCGTGAAGCTAAAGAGGTCAGTGAAGCTTTATACGAAACCATTGAGGAAGTGAAAGTTGACCACTATTATACGAGTCAATGGATGATCAATGAAGATCTAAATAATAGTGCGCAAGAAGGTCTGAAAAAAACAGAAGGTATCACGGTTGTATTTATTTTAATCGTATTACTTCTTGTGTTTAAATCTGTTGTTGCACCAATTATCCCATTAGTAACAGTTGGATTCAGTTATCTTATTTCTCAGTCCATCGTTTCTTTCTTAGTAGATAAGTTTGACTTTCCAATTTCAAACTATACGCAAATATTCTTGGTAGCTGTTCTATTTGGGATAGGTACAGATTACTGTATTTTACTACTAAGTCGTTTTAAAGAGGAATTGGCTCAACATGAAGATATCAATAAAGCAATTATTGAAACATACCGCAATGCTGGTCGTACAGTATTCTTCAGTGGTTTAGCGGTTATGATTGGATTTGCAGCTATCGGATTTTCACAATTCATTCTTTATCAGTCAGCAGCAGCCGTTGCTGTAGGTGTTGCTTTCTTATTAATCGCTTTATTTACCATCGTACCTTTTTTCATGGCTGTGTTAGGGAAAAAGATATTCTGGCCATCTAAAAGCAAAGCGGAACACGGTGATAGTAAGCTTTGGGAACTGGCAGGTAGATTCTCATTATCCCGCCCATTACTATCTTTATTAATTGTAGCGGTAATTTGTGTACCATTCCTACTGACGTATGATAAAGAGATTTCGTATAACTCATTAGAGGAAATTAGTGGTGATGTTTCTTCCATAAAAGCTTTTAATGCAATTGCAGGAAGCTTTAGTGCAGGTGAATCAATGCCAACCACCATTATTTTAAAAAATGATGAGAGAATGGACTCCGCAGAGTATGTTGGCTTAGCAGAAAAAATAAGTCAGGAAGTAGAAAAGGTTGATTTAGTAGATGCTGTTCGATCTGTGACAAGACCTACTGGAGAGCAGATTGAGGACTTCTTTGTTGCGAAACAAGCTGAAAGTCTTGAAGAAGGGCTAGGCGAAGGAAAAGACGGACTTTCTAAAATCAGTGAAGGACTTCAAGAAGCTGGAAGTGAATTAGCAAAATCAGAACCAGAATTGAAGAAGGCAACAGAAGGAATAAACGAGCTTATTACCGGTACGGATCAAGTACAAACTGGTTTAATCGCCATTCAAACCAATTTAGCAAAAATAGAAACAGGGATTCGTCAAGGGTCGCAAGGTTCAACGCAATTGATAAACGGGTTAGAACAGGCTAAAACAGGACTTGAAACTCTTCAATCTGTATATGAAGAAAAAATATTAGCAGGATACAAATCATTAGATGAAAATTTAACAAAGCTAAATAGTGGTTATCAGCAAGTTGGTACAGGACTAACAGAATTATCAGGTGGAATCTCACAAGTTAACGGTGCCTTGTTTAACCACTTAGATAGCAACTATCAATCCTTAGCAACTGACCAAATCTACCAGGAATTAAAGAAAAATTCCCTTAGTTTACAACAAAAACTTACTGAATTATCGGGTAGTGTAGGAGATTTAAATGCAGGGTTAGCTGGAATCCAAGGCGGTCTAGCTGGAGCAAATGCTGGGTTTGAGGAAGCATTAGGTCAGCAAAAACAGATTGCCAATGGACTACAAAAAGCGATAGAGGGAATTAAACAACAACAAGCTGGGCTAGAACAGTTAGCTAATGGCCAAGGGCAAATTGTTAATAATGTACCGAAGTTAACAAGTGGCTTGGGAGGAATTAGTGATGGACAAGAGCAATTATTGAATGGGTTCGGAGACCTAGGAGGTCAAATTTCTCAGCTAACTGATGGTTTAACTCAAAGTGCAGACGGGTTAAATCAAGTGTCTGACGGTCTAGGCTCAGCACAAGAATACTTGTCAGGACTTTCAAATACAACTAATATGGGAGGATTCTATCTTCCAGCTGATGTCCTTGAAAGTGAGGATTTTGCTCAAGTTCTTGATGTTTATATGTCAGAAGATCGTAAAGTAATGACCATGGATGTAGTTTTTGAAACGAGTCCATACTCGAATGAGTCTATGGCTCAGGTGGATAATATTAAAGAGGCTGTTGAAAGGGCAACAAAGGGTACAAAGTTAGAAAATGCAATTGTTGCGGTTGGTGGTATTACAAGTACAAACGTTGATTTGGATACAATGTCAGGTAACGATTATACTCGTACCGTCATTCTTATGCTAATTGGGATTGGGATTATCTTAGTGTTTCTTTTCCGTAGCATTATCATGCCGATTTATATTATTGCTTCTTTAATCTTGACATACTTTACGTCCATGTCGATTAATGAATTAATCTTTGTTAATATTTTCGGACTTTCAGGGATTAGCTGGGCAGTACCGTTCTTTGCATTTGTTATCCTTATGGCGTTAGGGGTAGACTACAGTATTTTCCTAATGGATCGTTTTAATGAATACAAGGATCTACCTGTTGCACAAGCGATGCATCTTGCAATGGTAAAAATGGGGACCGTCATTATCTCAGCTGCGATTATTTTAGGTGGAACATTTGCTGCGATGATGCCATCAGGAATGCAATCATTGTTGCAAATTGCCTCCATCGTATTAGTCGGTTTAGTTCTTTACGCGTTTGTCGTTCTTCCGTTATTTATCCCAGTAATGGTTAAAAACTTTGGCCAGGCAAATTGGTGGCCGTTTAAAAGAGTAACAAACGAATAAGGATACAAATTGGAGGACAGTGAATGTAAGAGTTCGCTGTCCTTTTTTATTGTTATGTTCTTACGGAAGTATTTGCTTGTCATCTTCAAACGGCTTCTAAAGTTTAAAAAATTTCGCTATCTACTTATTGATTTTTCAAATGTGAAGAACAATCGTATACAATAGTTTGTATAGAATCTTGAAAACGATAAAGGTGTGATTCACATGTGCTTAATCTTGTTTGCTTACAAGGTGCATCCCAAATACAAGTTAATCGTTGCAGCTAATAGAGATGAATTTTATAAAAGGGCTACTGCACCAGCTCATTTTTGGGAAGATCATCCTAAAATTCTGGCAGGTCGGGATTTAGAAAAGATGGGAACGTGGATGGGGGTTACTTCCTCTGGTAGGTTTTCAGCGTTAACCAATTATCGGGATCCAAAGGATATTACAGTAGGAAAACGATCTCGGGGAGAACTTGTTTCACAGGCATTAACGTACGGGGGAAATCTAAAAGACTATCTGGAAATTTTAAAGAAAACCAATGAAGCTTATCCAGGCTACAACCTACTAGCAGGTGATATAAACAATCTTTACTATTATTCAAATAGGGGGAAAGATTTTCAAAAACTTCAACCAGGTATACATGGAGTAAGCAATCACTTACTAAATACTGAATGGCCAAAAGTAAGTAAGGGAAAGGCGCGCTTAGCTGCCATTATGAAGGAAGATTCAAAAGAGGAAATGGTAGAAAACCTAATGGATTTATTACAACAAGCAGATCCAGCACCGGATGAGCTTCTACCTAGCACAGGTGTCCCTTTAGAATGGGATCGATT
The DNA here is from genome assembly GCF_042865285.1 of Cytobacillus spartinae. Taxonomy (NCBI): domain Bacteria; kingdom Bacillati; phylum Bacillota; class Bacilli; order Caryophanales; family Bacillaceae; genus Cytobacillus; species Cytobacillus spartinae. Next base: position 141,658 of record NZ_JBIACK010000011.1, read on the forward strand.
GCTCTCGCCTTTGTTTATTAAAAGCGAAGGATATGGTACAAGGAGCTCCACTGTGATTTTGATGAGTGAAGAAGAGGTTGAATTTGTAGAGAATGTCTATACAGACAATACTGTAAAAACAAATAAATTCACAATTAATCCCAGTATTTAGGAGGAATAATAGACCCCTTAAGAGAATATAAATACTTGTCTGATTATTTTGAAAAAAGAAGTGCTTATAAGGGGAGGAATGAAGAATGGGAACATTAAATCCAAAAATGAAGTTTTTTCTTGAAAACTTAATGCCTGTCTACCCTGAAGGCTATACCCCAACCTTAGAGGATATTCGAAACAGAGCTAGTGTTGTACCACCTAGTGCAATAGAACCTGTACATCAAGTAACAGATCGGAAAATTCCCGGACAAGATAATGATATACCGATTCGTGTTTATACTCCTGAAGGAGAAGGACCTTTTCCAGTTATTGTTTATTTCCACGGTGGAGGATTTGTATACGGTGACCTTAATACCCATGACGCTGTATGCAGAAGTATCGTAAAAGCATCAGGGCAGGTTCTTGTTGCTGTAGACTATCGTTTAGCACCAGAAAACCCATTCCCAGCAGCGCCATTTGATTGTTATGCAGCAGCTAAATGGGTCTATGAACATTCAGAAGAATTAAATGTTGATAACACGAAATTATCAGTCGCTGGTGACAGTGCTGGAGGAAACTTAGCAACAGTCGTTTCATTGTTGGCTAAAGAGTATGGTGGTTTAACCATTTCAAAACAGGTATTACTTTACCCTGTTGTCGACCATTATGAGCCAGATAAATATGAATCTTATAAAGAAAATGGAAGTGGTTACTTTTTAACAACTGAGTCTATGGCACTTTTTAGTAAGCTTTACGTGCAGACTCCAATTCCAGGTAAGGGCTACTACGCTGCTCCTATCCAGGCCCCAGATTTAAGTGGTCTTCCACCAGCATTAGTCATTACAGCAGAATACGATCCTCTTCGAGATGAGGGTGAGCTATACGCAGAAAAATTACGTGAAGCGGGAGTTCCTGTCGTGGTTAAGAGAGAAGAGGGTCAAATTCATGGATTCTTTAATTTATTTAATCTGATCGATGCGAAAGATGATATTAAAGATGTATATGAGTACATTGGGGCTTTTCTTAAAAATGAAACCGTTAATCCAATAAAATCTTAATCTATATGTGAGCGGAGTAACCAACTCTGCTCTTTTTTTATGGATGAAGGGTGTTGACACAGCATTTTATTTTATGGTATTAAAAAAATAGAAAGTTTAGCACTCGTGTTAGGTGAGTGCTAAATGTTAGAGTATGCTATAGTAAGATTGCAAATTGCTAATGGAAGGAGATTTTTTTATGGAAGCAAAGCAAATGGAAACAAAGCAATTTCAAGCAGAATCTAAAAGATTATTAGAAATGATGATTAACTCAATTTATTCTCAAAAAGAGGTATTTTTAAGAGAGTTAATTTCAAATGCAAGTGATGCTATTGACAAGATTTATTACAAAGCATTAACAGATGAGAATCTTACGTTTGATAAAGATAGTTACTACATAAAAATTGAGGCAGACAAGAATAGTAGACAATTAAAGATAATCGATACCGGGATTGGAATGACGAAGGAAGAGTTAGAAAGCAACCTTGGTACGATTGCGAAGAGTGGATCATTAGCATTTAAAAAAGAGACTGAACTAAAAGATGGCTTTGACATTATTGGCCAATTTGGAGTAGGTTTCTATGCAGCGTTTATGGTAGCAGATGTAGTCACTGTTATCAGTAAAGCGGTAGGAAGTGACGAAGCCTATAAGTGGGAATCCCACGGTGCAGACGGATACACAATCGAGCCTTATGAGAAAGATACTGTAGGCACTGAAATTATTCTACAAATAAAAGAGAATACGGAAGATGAAACATACGATGAGTATCTAGAAGAGTACCGATTGAAGCAAATTATTAAGAAGTACTCTGATTTTATTCGCTACCCTATTAAAATGGATGTAACGAGCAAAAAGCCAAAGGCTGAAGATAGTGAGGAACTCGTAGATTTCACTGAGGAGCAAACCATTAACAGCATGGTCCCTATCTGGAGAAAAAATAAAAGTGAATTAACAGATGAGGATTACGAAAACTTTTACGCTGAAAAGCATTACGGGTTTGATAAGCCCATTAAACATCTCCATATTAATGTAGATGGAACAATCCGTTACAATGCAATATTATTTATCCCTGAGAACATCCCATTTGACTACTACTCAAAGGAATATGAAAAAGGCTTAGAGTTATATTCAAATGGTGTACTTATTATGAATAAATGTTCTGACCTTCTCCCTGATTACTTTAGCTTTGTTAAAGGGATGGTAGATTCAGAGGACTTATCACTTAATATTTCGAGGGAAATGCTGCAACATGATCGCCAGTTAAAGTTCATTGCGAAAAACATCAGCAAAAAGATTAAAAGTGAATTACAAAGCCTGTTAAAGAATGATAGAGAGAAGTACGAAGCATTCTATAATTCCTTTGGTAGACAATTAAAATATGGGGTTTATAGTGACTTTGGTGCAAACAAAGAATTGTTACAGGATTTATTAATGTTCTATTCTTCAAAGGAAAAGAAAATGGTTACGCTTGATGAATATGTTTCCAGAATGCCTGAGGATCAAAAGTATATTTATTATGCTTCGGGAGAGTCTTACGACCGTATTGAAAAATTACCTCAGACTGAGTTAGTGGCAGATAAAGGGTATGAAATTCTTTATTTCACAGAGGACATTGATGAGTTTGCGATTCGCATGCTTATGTCTTATAAAGAAAAAGAGTTTAAATCTGTTTCAAGCGGCGATTTAGGAATAGAAGAAGATGAAAATCAAAAGGACCAGAATGAAGACGAGCAGGAAAATAAAGAACTATTTGACTACATGAAAAATGTCCTTTCTGGAAAGGTTCAGGATGTTCGCGTTTCTAAACGCTTAAAAACTCATCCAGTCTGCTTGTCCACAGACGGGGAAGTAACGATTGAGATGGAAAAAATTCTGAGTCAAATGCCTGATAACCAAAATATTAAGGCAAACAAGGTGTTAGAAATCAATACGAATCATGAAGTGTTTAAATCTCTAACAGCTGCTTTTGAAAATGACAAGGAAAAACTAAATCTATACACAAACCTACTTTACAATCAAGCACTACTGATTGAAGGATTACCAATCCAAGACCCAGTTGAGTTTACAAATGATATTTGTAAAGTAATGGTTTAATATGATGAAGAACCGCATAGGCTTAGCGGTTCTTCATTTTTCATTTATTTAAAATTAGTAGTTTAGATGTATGAATTTGTCCAAGGTGATGGAGTTCATGGCTAATTGCAAAGAATGCTAATTCTCCAAAGGTCTCGCTACCAAGGAAAGGTTTTGGGAGCTTTTCTGTAAAGCTATCAACTGGAATTTCTTGAATGCGTGAAGATTGCTCCTTAATCTGACCAATTAGTGTTTCTACTGAAGGAACTTCCTCTGGCCAATCAGCTGGCTTTGTTCCATTACCAAAGAGTTGAACATAATTTTCTGGTAAATATGTTGATCTCTTAGGAAATCCAAACAACATCATCTCAGCTACCGTTAGAACATGACCGATATGCCAATGAATGGTATTGTTAAGACCTTCTAGCTGTACATCCAGTGCCTCATTTGGTATTTTTTCTATAGATTTAATAAAGTTTCCTCTAGCCACCTCAAATTGCTTGAGTAATAACTCGCTCATTTTCCTTCCCCCTTTTTCATTTGTAAAATTGGAACCTTACTGCTTTAATTTACCAAAATCTTAATTAATTGGAAAACTACCTGCTTATAGAAGATTACTTAAGAATGAAGCTGCTTCTATTTTACTTATCATTTCTTTCTTTCTTTAAGATTCTCTTTAGTAAAAGTATACCTGCTACCAAAGCAATTATATTTAAGGAATCTCCTAGATTAATGGTAAGGTTGAAGGTATTGTTAACGTTAACCTTGTTATTATTGTGGTTAGTAGAACCTGAGCTTTTCAACTCTTCCTGGGAATTCACTAAAGATTTTCCTCCCCTCATAGTAAATAGCTAATTGTAATATGTATGCTACGATTTTTACTTTCATCCTATTCCATTCTATTAAAAATATTCTATCAAAATTTCCAACGATAATGACCCGCAATTGGAGTTTTAAAAGACTTTAATTTTACTTCTGCAGCAAAAGGAGGGTTATTGTGAATAAAATATGGAGTTCCATCCTTTGCTCGTTTATCGGACACAATCCCAACATGATGGTAACCATCTAGGAAGACAACAATATCTCCAGGTTGCCATTCCTTCAAGTTCTCAATATCTCCAGGGATTAACTCAGTTGTTAGAGATTTAGCATGTCTCTCAAGAAAAACACTTTGGTTTGGAACTCTTCTGAAATCAATATTAGGGTCTGGTTTTCCGTTAACTCTATAATATAAATCTATATTCTGCTTTATATCTTTATCCATTAAATCTTTTAAATTAATATCTGCTCCAAATAAACCACGCCATATTACATCTGTACATACGCCTTCTTCATCGGGTGGATATCCACCTGCATAATAGTTGCTTTCGTATTTTGTACGTTGCTTCACTTCTATTCTAGCAGCATGGACAATGTCGAGTGGATCAGGTATTCCATTTTGATTTGCATCCGTTTCTGAATAGGTGTCAGGTACATCCACACTTTTAATAAACGGATTCTCAATATGTATACCAAGATAATCAAGTACCATTCCGTTGCGAAAGAACAGTGATGTGCTAACTAATCCAACCATTATAATGGCAACGATAAGGATTGTTTTTTTGAACATTATTACACCTCAATTAATGGAAAACTTTGTTATTAATTGTATAGACGTTAACAATTGCCCGTATGTTACATGATTTATAAAAGGGTTTTGTATAATTCAAAAAGGACATTCTAGTTTGAATGTCGGTAATGTTTTATTTATTGACTGCACTTAATCTCTTTGAGGTATATCCTTTAACTTCTTATTCAGATGAGAGGCTGTGAAAAGAGCATATGGATCTTGAAGGATGTCCCCGGGCTTATTTCCTTTCCCGATGATGAAGCCCTCAAAGTCAATTCCTATAAAATCAAAAATATGTTTAAATTGTTGAATCATGGGGAGCCCTTTAATATACGGATCGTCACCACCAACAGCGATAACATAGGCTTTTTTAGATGCCATTCTTGCCTTGAAATCGGGAAAATCACGCAAGCTTTGTGACCAACGATCAATAAAGTTTTTCATTTCTCCTGACATGCTATACCAGTAAATAGGTGTAGAAAAGATTAGGATTTCATGTATTAAGATTCGCTCTATAATAGAGTTGTAATCATCATTTCTATCTTGGAAGCCTTCTTCTGAATGACGCTTATCTATTATTGGGTTGATGTTGTAATCTCTTAGGTAAACGGAATCTGTATGAATTCCTTCTATAACACAATTAGTTAAAATATCTGTATTTCCATTTAGACGAGTTCCACCGTTAATGACTGCTATGGACATTGTTGTTCTCTCCTTTTAATACCTGTTGCTGCTTTATTATTTCTATCTTATAATGCGGATATAAATCGATAAAGATGATAATTTCGATATAGACAATCGGAAATAACGATTAGGTGGATGGTAAGATGGAAATCAAACAATTAATTACTTTTAAATATGCGGCAGAAAGTTTGAACTTTACCCAGACTGCTAAAATATTGAACTTTGCACAATCAAGTGTAACGGCACAAATAAAAACTCTTGAAGAGGAAATAGGGAAGCCTCTATTTGAACGTCTAGGAAAACGGTTAATATTAACTGAAGCGGGACAACAGTTTAAACGGTATGCTGAAAAGATGATTAAACTAAGTGAAGAAGCGATAATAGTTGCGAACGGAGAAAGAGTATCATCAGGTACTTTAACAATAGGGGCTCAAGAAAGCCAGTGTACTTATCGATTACTTCCAATCCTTAAACAGTTTAAGGCTCTTTATCCCAATATGAAAATTGTGTTTAAACCTGCACATTCTGATGAGATTGCACGAAAGCAGCTCATGGAGGGGGCTCTAGATATTGCTTTCATTACAGATTTTAGCAAACCCGATGGAGCTTTAAGAAAAGAACGACTTATAAAAGAAGAATTGAAGGTGGTCGCTTCAGGGGATTATCCTAGTGATGTTTTCTCACCAGAAGAGATGAAGAATGAAACGTTATTGCTTACGGAAGCAGGTTGCTCTTATCGCTATATATTTGAGGATGAGTTTATCTCAGTTGGAGTACATCCATCAGATAAAATAGAGTTCGGGAGCGCGGAAACGATTAAACAATGTGTAATTACAGGCTTAGGAATAGCGATGTTACCAGGTATGGTTGTAGACAGGGAGATAAAAGAGGGAAGACTAAAAGAGTTGGTCCGAAAGGAGAGTGGTCCTCATCTTTATACACATATCGCTTGGCATAAAGATAAGTGGATGACCCCACCATTAGAAGCTTTTATTGAGCTAACTAGAAAGACGTTTGGATCTATTTACAATAAAGGGAGATTGTACAATGAAATTGTATAGAGTCATTATTCCAGTTTCAGATATTGAAAAAGCAACTGAGTTTTACAGCAAATATTAATTACCACAAACAAAAGAAAAAAAGTGGCTAACCTATTTCTAAGGCTAGCCACTTTTTTTCTTTTTAACTGTTTTTCTAGCTTATGAGTATGACCAAGTCTAAAAAAAGAGGTTGAAGGTAAGAAACTAGATTTTAAAGGAGTTCTAATCCTTTGTAGTCACATTGAATCATAATACTTTCAAATTTTTCTGATCTTCAAGTTTCATTTGCTCAAGCTCTAATTTCATTTTCTCAGTCTCTATTAAATAGTTTTCATGTTTTATTTTTTCTAGTTCTAATTCATCTTTAAGCATTTGATGTTTTAGTTTCGTTTGTTTTTGAAGATGTCCTGTTACGATTGCGATAATAGGGATTGAAAAAATCATAACGGTTGAGACTAGTCCAGTTATTATGGTAAACGCCCCCTCTACTAATAGTTCCGATTGATTAATTACTAATATTATACAACATTGTATCTTTTGCCCAAAACCATTTCCACCTCAAAAACCACCTTTCTCCAAGTAAATCATAGAACCCCCTTTCTTATTTTCCTATAAATCACTAAGCCTCAGGTCTTAGTAAAAGTTAAATCTCAAGGGTCTTACTGGCAAAACTGGAAACATTTATGATAATCCATGTGAAGAAAATACTTAAGATTTACGAACATGGAGGAATAGGCAATGAAGTCAATTATTCAGTTTAGTATGAAAAACACAGTAGCACTTTTTTTGATGATTATTCTATTATTAGGCGGTGGGATTTTCGCAGCTCGTGAAATGAATATTGAAAAATATCCTGGGGTGGATATTCCATACTTAGGAGTATGGATTTCCTATCCAGGAGCTTCACCTGAACAGGCTCTAAAAGATATAGGCGAACCGGCTACAAAAGAGGCCATGAACATTAAAGATGTAAAGAACGTTTATAGTGATGCTACAGCCTGGGGTGTCTGGTTAACGATTGAATATGATATGAGTATTAATATGGATGAAGGTGAAGATCGAGCTAGAGAGGCTTTATCAAAAATCCAACTACCTGATGGTGCTGGCCAGCCAGAATTTCAAAGACAGTCACCAAATAGTATGCCAATATTTTCTGCCGGGTTCTCAACAGAAGACAATTCTAAAGAAGTACAACAATACGTTAAAGATACTGTAGTACCAACGATCGAAGGAATCGAAGGTGTAAGCGAGGTTCAAACTTCAGGTATTGATGAACAAAAGGCTTATGTGAAAGTAGATCCAGAGAAACTAAAGAATTATGATCTAACATTGGATCAAGTAAAACAGTTTATTTTAGGGAATAACCTTTCCATTCCAACTGGTGAGTTAGCAATTAATGATGAAATTTTACCAGTGAGGGTAAGTAAAGAGCTCTCTTCTATTAGCGCAATAGAAGATATAAATATTCTTGTATCCCCTTTAGTGAATGATGGGAAAAGCTCTATAAAATTGAAAGAGATCGCAGACGTTGAGTATGGAGTTCAAAGTAGCAAAAACTATACAAGAATTAATGCAAAAGATGCAGTGACATTCGAAATTATTGCAGAGCCTGGTGCAAACTCGGTTGCAATTGTAGAAGAAGTAAAAGAACACTTAGAAAAATTTGATTTACCTGCTAACGCAGAGATAGAAATTTTATCTGATCAATCGAAGTCTATTAATGATTCCGTCTCTGCTATGTTAAGAGAAGCGATGCTAGGAGCGTTAATGGCTGTAGTTGTTACGCTTCTATTCTTAAGAAATATTCGCTCAACCTTAATAGCTATTATATCAATTCCACTTTCTATATTTGCATCCATCATGGTACTAAATGCTTTAGGTTATACCCTAAATATTATGACATTAGCAGGTATCGCAGTAGCTGTTGGACGCGTAGTCGATGATTCAATTGTTGTTATCGAGAATGTATTCCGCCGAGTTAGAGCTTCTGAAGTAAGGGATAGTAAGCTTGTCGAGGATTCTACAAGAGAGGTAGCATCAGCCATTACATCATCCACAATAACAACCGTTGCAGTATTTTTACCAATGGCGTTTGTTCCAGGAATAGTCGGAAGATTCTTTGCTCCACTAGCTTGGACAATTGTTATATCGTTATTATTCTCGCTTTTAGTCGCAATCACGATTGTACCGTTACTATCTAGAATCTTTTTATTAAAATTGGATCCTAAAGAGCATAAGGAAAATGGTCTTCAAAAGCTATATCGTAAGACGCTAAAATGGTCCCTATCACACCGTTTAGTAACGCTTGGAATGGCAGTTGTTATTTTAGTAGGAAGTGTAGCTGCTATTGCTCCACAATTAGGAACAACCTTTTTACCACAAGAAACATTATTAGAATATAGAACATCCATCTCAATGGAAGAAGGAACAAATGTTGAGAAAACAAACAAAATTGCAAGCGAAGTAGAAACGATTCTATTAAATCGTAAAGATATAGATAAAGTATCAACATCTGTAGGAGAAGGAAATGCATCAATCTCATTCGTAATGAAGGAAGATGTTGAAGACGTTCATGCAGCTGTAGCCGATATTAGAACAGAATTTAAAAAGGTTCTAGGTGCTAAAGAAATTACAGTAACTAGTACTGGCGATATGACGGGTGGAGGAACATCCTATCTTCAAATTGTTGTAAACGGTCCAAATATGGAGGATATTAAAGCTGGTAGCGAACAAATGGTTACAGAGCTTAAGAAAATTAAAGGGCTAGATGAGGTAGTAACAACCTTAGAAGGTGAAAAGCCAGAGATTAAAATTGAACTAGATGAAGAAAAGTTAATTGAAAATGGCTTAATGCCTGCTATGGTTGCGCAAAGTTTACGTACGATGATTACAGGAGAGACGGTAACAAAAGTAGTTTTAGACAGAGAAACAACTGATCTTCAGTTAACATTAAAGCTAGATGAACTGAATTCAATGGAAGTGCTTGGAGAGCAGAAGATTACGAATGCTTTTGGTACACAGGTGGCTTTAGAGGATGTAGGTACACTTAAAAAAGTAAAAAGTAAAACGGCTATTAATCACTTAAACGGAAAAGAATACGTATTTGTTCGTGGATCGATTGTTGATTCGAATACGGGAGAAGTTAGTAAGAGAGCTTATGAAGCTCTAGAGAAGCTTGAACTACCTGAAGGTGTAACATGGAAAACAGAAGGTGCTTCTGCTGCTATGGATGAAGGGTTTAAAAACATGGCAATTGCAATAGCTGTAAGTATTCTACTAGTCTACATGGTTATGGTCATTGCTTTTGGTGAAGGGAAGGCACCGTTTGTTATCCTTTTCGCTATTCCATTCTCGGTTATTGGAGCTCTTATAGGATTATTTGTTGTGGGTGAACCAATTGGAATGCCATCAATGATAGGGTTGCTAATGCTAAATGGTATTGTTGTTACAAATGCGATTGTTCTAATCGACAAAGTAAAGAAAAATGAAAATGAGGGTATGGAAAAACATGAAGCTTTAATTGAAGCAGGTGTAGTTCGAATTCGACCAATCTTAATGACTGCTATTGCAACAATCGGAGCACTTGTTCCAATGGCTGTTTCTGCACATGCAGGATTAGTTTCGACTTCATTAGCAGTTGTAGTAATTGGTGGATTAACGACATCTACATTGTTAACATTGATTATTGTGCCAGTGTTATATAGCCTTTTTCATCCGAAAAGGAAAAATAAGAAAGCGCAGCAAGTAGCCGAAGCGGCATAATTGAATAAAGCTTGTGGGGGAAAAAACCTCTACAAGCTTTTTATTATGTTCTATAATTTATTTACACAGGAAAAGATTGGAGATCATATTATATGAACAAACAATTGATTTGTAAAATGTATCAGTTAAGTCATAACTCTTCATTCTCCCTTTTAAATGATGGAGAAAATCAAACGTATCTAATTGTTGATGGAGAGCAGAAAAAAGTTTTACGAAAGTACCGCCAAAATCGATATAACTTAATGCAAATACAAGCTGAAATTGATTGGTTAATAGCTTTAGAGAATAAGCTGTTGGTACCTTCAATTATTCCAAATAAGGATAGCGAATCGGTGATGGAATCCAACCAAATTTACTATGTTATGTTTAACCATATAGATGGAACAGATGTGGATGAAGATTCAGAAGAAAACTACCATAAACTAGGACGGACAATGCTAGACCTACATCAAGCGTCTGAGAAAATTCTTGATGGTGCCCCATTTAATTGGTTGGGATGCAACCGTCCATATTATACTGAGCAATCAATGCTTCATATACCATTAAAACAATTGCTTAATGCCTCTTTCTTAAGTCATGCTGAAAAGGACGAGTATGTTAAGGTCGCGGATAAACTACTAGGTTTTGCCAAAGAAATGGAAAATACAAAAAAACAGTTTATTCATGCTGACTTGCATTTTGGAAATATACTAGTATCAAAGAGTGGGTGGTATATTTTGGATTTTGATGAAGCGGGTTTTGGACACAGGGCTATTGATATTGGTGTGCCGCGAATTCATATGATTTCCTCAAATCGGATAGATGAAATGTGGCCAAGCTTTAAAGATGGATATAGCACACCAATTACGGAAAATGAAGTACGATATGGGACTTGTCTACGAATCTTCTATATGGCAGGAAAGATTCCATTAAGAACAGATATTGAGGCAATTGGGAAAGATCCGAGCAAATTTATTAAACGGTATTTAAACTTTATTAATCAGGAGTTATCGGGAACTACACCATTTTAGAATTATGAAAAGGGCTTTACCTCAAAAATATGAACAAATAGTAAACTTAGTTTCGTCTAATGAATATACAGAAAATTAAGTTATTTCATTGTTGTATAAAATGGGGTGTTCCTTTGAAAATTTTCCTAAAGCAGATAAGAAATATTTTACTACTTGCTAGTGTAGCACTTGTGTTAATTTGTCTTGCTGTAATTCCGAAGAATCCTGCGATTACTACTTCCACGTTAAATCTTTCTTACATTTGGTACAGCTTTAAAACAATCTTAATTGATCTTGTAAGCTTGGAAGGACTAGGGAAAACAGTTAGGGAAACATATGTCATTACAGAAGTGAATATGTTTTTCTTACGTAGCTTGAAAATTATTCTGCCCTCATTTTTTTTGACTCTAGTAGTTGGTATTTTACTAGGAATCGTTAGCTTTAGATTTCAACGGAACTTCATTGGAAAAGCAATTCAAAGTGTTCATCTTTTTATTAGCTCTCTACCCGACTTTTTTGCTTTTATCTTAATTCAATATGGTTTATTACTAGCTGTTCGATTCGGATTTCCTCACCTGGACCTCTTTGGACATGAGGACTGGTATAACACAATTCTTCCTATAACTAGTTTAAGTTTATACCCTATTTTCTACATCTACCGAGTTACGGCATCTAGTTTAGAGGATGAATATATCAAAGACTATGTTTCTACCGTACGAGCAAAAGGAAAGTCTGAAACTTATATTCTATTTACTCATTTGTTATGGAATACTTGGGGGAGAATTATTACCAACACCAAAACAATAATGCTCTATATCTTAACTAGTCTTCCTATCATTGAGTTACTCTCCTACTATCAAGGGATGGGGTATCATTTATTAAAATCAATTCAAAATGATGAAGCCATGATGATTATTGGTTTTATATACCCTTATTTACTTATCATGTTTATCGTTATGTTCATAAGCGATTTTGGATCTACCATACTAGTACCCTTATCCGCAGAAAATAAGGCGCTTAAACCAATCAAGGTTCGCCACTATAAAAAATATTTTGTATGGTTCGTTACCCGTATAGTGAATATTTTCATATTCATTAGACAATACCCACTATTAATCTTTAGCTCACTTATTATAGTCAGCCTGTTTTACATAGCGTATTTTGGACCAAACTGGTCTTTTGTTGATGCAGACCTAGAAACTTTTTTGTTTACAAAGGATGATAATGGATAAATGGTGGTACCACCATTACCACCGTCTGGAGATTATTGGCTCGGAACAGACCGTGCAGGGAGAGATCTTTTTAGCTTAATTATACTGGGTGCGAAAGAAACTTTGATTATAGTTGTATTGATTACTTTAGTTCGATTTATACTTGGGATTCCTTTAGGTTATTTTGCTGCGAGAGGAAACTTTATATTTACGTTGTTCTTACGCATATTACAAATGTTATTTTCGTTTTTCCCGATTTTATTCTTAATTATGTTAGTGATGGCTGTCCCTTTTCTACAACATCATGATAATCGAATTTACTGGATGGTTTTGTTCTTAGCGATTGTGGAACTTGGACGTATAGCACAAATTTATCGAGAAGAGTTTGAGAGGGTAGGCCAACTAGAATTTGTAGTAGCAGGAATTTCAGCTGGTGCTACTAAATTAGGTCTATTCAAAAATTACTATTTTCCTTTACTGAAAAAGCAAACAATTATTCAAGTTACAAATGACCTAGGAAGATCACTGTTTTTATTTTCACAGTTAGGGTTTGTCTCTGTTTTTCTATCGCAGGAGTACATTCAGGATCACTTAGGGAATTGGAAGTTTCAAAATACCTCACTCAATTGGCCGGTGCTATTATCAAACGCATTAAATGATATTCGCTCAAGTGTTTGGATTCCATTTTTTGTAGCAGCTTGTATTGCCTTAACGATTCTTGCGTTTAACTTTTTAGGAGAGGCTCTAAGAAGGTATTTTAATAGTAAGAGAAAGGTTGTTTCTAGTGAGAAAGTTGATGAGAAAATAACCTTGCTTCTAGAGCGTGCTAAGTCTAAGGGGATTTTTTCTAAGAAACTTGTAGTCGCTTCGGGGGGGGGGGCTGTAATCGTTCTCGCATCGACGCTCCTATTCTTGCAGCAACAAAATATCATTTTTAAAGATGAGGCTGTCCAAGTTTCTGCGGTTGAAAATCAGGAACAAGTCATCGAAAACATCGCTGCCTTTGCAAAAGTATATGGATACATTAGATATTTTCATCCGAGTCAAGAGGCTGATTATTTAAATTGGGACCAGTTTGCCATTTATGGTTCCAACTATGTAAGGGATGCTCAAAATGAGAAGGAATTAAGAAAAAAGCTCGAAGAATTATTCATGCCAATGGCTCCAACCATGAAGATTTATAAAGTTGGACAAAAAGAGGAGATAGAAATTCTAGATTTAGCAAATAACCCGAATGTCAAAGTAGCAGCTTTTCAACATCAAGGATTGGGTCGTGAAATCGCTTATGTAGAAAGGTTTAATGTATCTGAAGAAGAAGAACCATCTGAACCACCTCTATACAATAGCCAAAGAATATTTGCTAGTTTAGATATGAAAGATATGTCTCAAGCTTTGTTCCCTCACATGCCAAAGAAAGACGAGGTTTTTGAGGCGCAGATAAGTGAGGAGATTATGATTAAGTTTCCGTTGACTCTTTATACTGAAAATGATGGACCAACCTTAGGTAGCAGTGAGCAATCACGTCAAAAATATTTTGAACTCACTCAAGACATTGGTGAAGATTATCTAGATAAAGTTACACTTGAAGACAATACGGCCTATGTTAGTAATACCATTTTGGTGTGGAATCAAATTCAGCATTTTTACCCTTATTTTGACGATCGAATTCTGTGGGATGAACAGTTAAAGCCTGCGATAAAAAATGCTCTTGATGCAAAGAACGAAAAGGAATTCCTCCTAGGTTTGAGAAAAATGATCGCCTCAATTGAGGATGGACAAGGTGAAATACTCCCTGATCAAAGTGGTGGAAAGTACGTTCGTTTTCCATTTAGGGTTGAAGTGATTGAAGGTAAGATGGTTGTTACTGCTGCAGTACCAGATTCCCCAATTAAATCAGGTGACACTATTTTAGAAATAGAACGTACACCTGCTATGGATTTGATAAAGGAAATCGCACCTGTCCTTTCAGGTACAACTCACTGGCGTATAAATAAAGCGCTAGAGGAACTTACAACTAGACGAAGAGGCACTAAGGTAGTAGTGAAATGGGAGCACGAAGGTAAAACAGAGGCTGCTACTGTCAGTTTGGACCAAAATTTTGCTGTAGATCCTTATGGAAGAGATGGTTCTGTTAAAGAGCTTGAAGAAGGGATCTTCTATGTGAATCTAATAGGAACAAAAACAGAGGATATCCAACCACATATTCCAACATTAGCAAATGCTAAAGGAATCATATTTGATATTAGAGGAGTTCCTGATCTAGCTATGAGAGAATTATTCTCTCACTTGATTGTAGAACCAGCAAAAGGTGCTCAATTCTTAATTCCTCAGGTCATCTATCCAAACTATGAAAATGTCATTTGGTTTAATGATCAAGTAGAGAGAGAGTGGTTATTAAATCCGAAAGAACCTAATTTTAAAGGAAAGTTCGCATTCTTAATATCGGAAGATACGATTGCAGAAGGAGAGGCCTTCTTGCATTATGTAATAGAAAACAAGTTAGGTGAAGTGGTTGGAGAGCAAACAGCTGGTGCAACAGGTTTAGTCAATACGAGTGTTTTACCAGGAGGAGTCACATTCAATTGGACTGGAATGCTGGTAAAAAATAGAGAGGGAGTTCCTTCCCATAAAATGGGGATTCCCCCTAACTATCCAGTTGTTCAAACCATTGAAGCAATAAAAGCTGGAAGAGACGAGTATATCGAGAAAGCTTTAGAGGTTTTGTACCAAAATTAATGGAGTTTTTGGAGGAATATTATTATGCAAGTATTATTTCAATACAACTGGCAAGTAAGGAACAATTGGCTTAAATGGTGCGAACAACTCTCAGAGGAAGAACTGTTGGTGGAGCGAAAGGGTGGAGTAGGTAATATTCTGCACACCCTCCTTCACATTATCGATGTTGAATATAGTTGGATTCGTGGTTTAAAAGGAGAGTCTGATTATGAGGTGGATTTCTCTGAGTATAAGACTGTTGAAAGTGTAAAGTCTCTCTCAGATTCATTACAAATAGAAATTAAGCAATATTTAGAATCATGGTCAAATGAAATGGAGTATGAAAACGTTAAAGTTTCATGGAATGAAGAAGAGTACATGAAGGGCGAGATACTTAGACATATTATCGCCCATGAAATCCATCACATAGGTCAACTCTCTGTTTGGTCAAGAGAACTTGGGTTAAGACCAGTTTCTGCAAATTTGATTGGAAGAGGTTTAATGAATAAATAATATTTTAGATCCTAATAGACGCTATCAGGTTCCTTGTGTAATATTTGTTTTAGGGAGACAAACTAGGGGTTAGAACCAATAAGGGAAGAGACTCACGGACATGGGTGGAACAAGCTTCTCTTGGAATGTTTAAGAGAATTCGTGGAAAAACAAAATTAAGTTTGCACAAAAAAAACAAAAAAATGAGGTTTAGAAATGGTCAATGTCATTACAGAAATAACTATTAACTCTCCTAGCGATAAAGTCTCGAGTTATGCAGCTGATCCTGATAATACACCTAGTTGGTATGTGAATATTAAATCAGCAGAATGGAAAACAGAAAAACCATTAAAAGTTGGATCCCAAGTTGCTTTTACTGCGCATTTTCTTGGAAGAAAACTTGAATATATTTATGAAATAGTGGATTTTGTACCGGGACAAATACTAGTGATGAAGACTGCTCAGGGTCCCTTTCCGATGAAAACAACGTATACTTGGGAATCAGTGAGTGACTCTTCAACACGAATGACACTAAGAAATGAAGGGTCCCCAACTGGTTTTTCCAAGATTTTTACTCCCTTTATGTCAACCATGATGAAGTCAGCAACGATGAAGGATTTAAAAAAACTGAAGTCAATTCTTGAAAGCTGAGAAGTACAAAACATAACTTGATAAAACAGATAATTACTCTTAACGTAATATCTGTTTTTTTTTGCTGCTGGGAAGACTTGTGGATTACCGTACTTTTTCACATCAATCGATTAGATAAATTTCTTTTAGAATCATTTTCTAGTAAACTATTAATACAGAAAAAGTGGATGAGGGGAAAAAATGAAAAAAAGAATTAGTATTATTTGTGGAAGTGTTTTAGGGGTATTATTGATCGCATTAGGTTTTGCTGGTAACTATTTCTACAGTGTAAGCGTCGATCGAAGTCACGGTTCCGTAGAGCTGCATGGTGGGGAAGAGGCTGAGCCAGTTAGTGCAACCGTTGATGAAGAGAAACTAGCAGAACAGGAAGCGATAGCGTGGCAGGAAGCTCAAGACTTTGAAATACTGGAACACGTCTCTGAAGACGGATTAAAGTTGAAAGCAAAGTTCTTAAAGAGTGAACCCTCTAGTGGAAAAGCAGTTATCTTAGCCCATGGTTACAGAGGCCATAGTGACCAAATGCCTGGTATAACTAGATTTTATCATGAGCAAGGGTTCGATGTGTTAAAACCAGATGCACGTGGACATGGGGAAAGTGAAGGAGATTATGTTGGTTACGGTTGGCATGATCGTAAGGATTATCAAAAATGGATAGATTTGCTAATTAATGAAAAGGGTGCTACAAACATACTTTTACATGGGTTTTCTATGGGTGGAGCCACTGTTTTAATGACAAGTGGGGAAGACTTACCGGATGAAGTAAAGGGAATTATTAATGACAGCGGGTATACTTCTGTTCGAGAAGAATTGGTTCATCAACTAAAGCATATGTATGGTTTACCATCTTTCCCTCTGATGGAGGTAACTAGTTTCATTACTAATTTAAGAGCGGGATATACGTTTGAAGAAGCTTCTGCTATTGAGCAGGTTAAAAAGAACACCCGTCCGTTGTTGATCATACACGGTGATCAAGATGACCTCGTCCCAACAGAGATGGCTTATCGTATAGAAGAGGTAGCAAAAAGTGATAAGGAGTTATGGATCGTACCTGGTGCAGGGCACACAAAGGGGTATACTGTTGCTAAGGAAGAGTATGAACAACGGGTACTAGATTTCATTACAAAAGTTCTTGATTAATAAGATTTAATAAGAATAATCCCGGGAATATCTATTCCAGGTACATAAATATGAAATAGGATGCTAAGATCCCTAATGATTAAGCATCCTATTATTGTGCCCAATATCTGGTCCCCAAAAAACAATTTGGAAGAGGATCTTTCATTTTGTGCCGTGTTACAGTTAAATTCCTATTTCATAGAAAATAGAATTCTTAAAAATAAATACATTTTTAGCTTTGCTCTTTAATCACTATCTTCATTCCTAATATCTGCTGAATCATCATAATCATAACGAAACCCATCTATTTGCCCAGACACACCCTTATGATCAGTATTTTTTTGTAAGGCATCTTCTAAGTTTCTTAATTTATTATTTTCCTGCTCATTTTTTGACTTCATTATCGTCACCTCCATATTTCACCTATCTATTATTAGGAAAATAATGTTTTTTATTCTTCCGGAAAAATTTCCTTCATAAGTTCTAGGAGATTATAATAACTAACATCCGAGGACCAGATTCATCTGCTATAATAGCTTGAAATATCAATTCTTATTGTTATCCTTTAAGGATCTAAATAGCCTATAACATATAACAAACCATAAGAACCCTAATTATTAAGGAAAGGTGATTGATTATGAAAACAATCGGCCTAATTGGTGGAATGAGTTGGGAATCGTCCAAACTATACTATGAGATTATTAATGAAAAGGTAAAAGAATCCTTAGGTGGTGTTCACTCAGCAGAATGTCTTATGTATTCCTTCAATTTTGAGCAAATAAAAGAATTACAATACAAGGGGGAGTGGGAAAAAGCCACAGAGTTGATGGTGAATGTTGCACACAAGCTAGAGAATGCCGGCGCTGAATTACTAGTGATTTGTACAAATACGATGCACATTTCAGCAGATACCATTCAAGAAAATATTAAAATCCCACTGTTACATATTGCTGATGCAACTGCATTAGAGATAAAAAAAGACCACAAAAACAAGATTGCCCTACTTGGAACAAAATTCACGATGGAAAAAGATTTTTACAAAGGCAGATTAGAAAAGGATCATGGAATTCAGGTGATCATTCCGAATGAAATGGAAAGAGAAGTTATCCATGATATTATATACAACGAGCTTGTTTTAAGAAAAATTGAATCTACTTCTAGGGAAGAGTACAAAAAGATTATAAGTAACCTAAAGGATAGGGGTGCAGAAGGAGTTATTCTTGGGTGTACGGAAATAGGTCTTCTTATTAAACCTGAAGATGTTGAACTAGCTCTTTATGATACCACTGTGATTCATGCTCGATATGCTGTTCAATATGCATTAAAACAGTAAATGTCAAAAAAAGAAGGGTTTTTGCTTAAACAGTCAGCATAAACTCTTCTACAAACTTGGCAACTTCATAAATATTAAAGTCTCTACTGTTATCAAGGGTGTGTTCAGCTTCCGCTAGATGCTTTTTCATATGGTTCATCTTACGGATTTCTCTTACCGTTACATCTCCAACTAAAAGGTCTAAAGATAGGCGCTTAACCTCATCATCTTTATTCTTAAACAAGATATATGCTAGGCAACTAACACGATCCAACAGGCATTCCTCCTACATAAAGACTTATTTAATACTTCCATATTAAGTGCGTAAATCCCTTCTATAATTTGTAAAAAAACCTCGGAATTAAGAAGTGGATTAAATGACTTCTAGACTCCGAGGTTACTTTTTCTGATTTTATCGATGATCAATTGGGACCCATATAAGAGCAGGGATTTAATAAAAAACAATAATGATAATTGGTATTTTTCTAACCTGACTAAACCTCCTATACCGAGGTTCTTAAAGAGACTCATTAAAGGAAAAGTGAAAATTCCATCAACGATTAAATTCGTTACAAGATACGTATAGAATCTTCCAAAGGTATACTTTAGAATCCACATTGCCCCAATTAGGAATGGTCCCCAAAGAAGTGGGAATTCTCCCCCTAATTTCGGATGTAACTTTTCGTAAAACCACCACCATTTTCTTCGCTTTGCAATCATACTTTCGAGGCGAACGACCAATAGTATAAAAATAGTTGCCGGTAAAAACCTTCTAATCGTATCTTTTCCCAAAAGCGGAACCGTGATCCATGGGGAAATAAGCAATGCTAAAAGGATTATCTTCGTATGACTACTTTTAAGCACTAAACTCCTCCTCTCATACTGAATACGCATAAAATTCCCATGAATTAGATAAATTATATGAATTTCTAAATACTATAGAAAATTGGTAATACTGGGAGTGGATAACTACATGATCTATTTTCTAATTAAAAATTTCATTGACACTTTAGTCACCCGCAATCTATAATAAGCTTAATTAAATATTCTCCTAAAGGGGAGTAGCTTTTACAACGTAGTCGTCATTTCAGAGTCTTGTACTCTCGGCTGTGTTGGCAACCATGAGTTGTTAGCAAGACCTTTACTTACTGGTAAGGGTTATATGTTTTTTATTTATGAATTTAAACCTTTACCATTGGTAAAGGTTTTTTTATGCATAATTAAAGGAAAATTTTTACAAATAAATATAGAGGAGGAAGCAGAATGAAGAGAGTAAAACCATCTTTAAATGATTTAATAAACAAAAACAAAGAAGAACTTTTGAAAAATAGAGAAAAGCTCGAACTCATTGAAATAAAGGTTGAAGAGAAGTACGTTAATACCAAAAATACAAGTTCTAAGGAAAATTAAAATTTACTGGAGCAAAGTCATGAATTAAATGCTTGGTTAAATAAAATGTTAGGAGGTCTTTATTATGGAATTCTCGATTTTATTAGAATACGCTTGGGTGTTGCTCTTATTAATTGCAATTGAGGGAATATTAGCTGCTGACAATGCACTGGTCTTAGCCATTATGGTTAAACACCTCCCAGAAGAGCAGAGAAAAAGGGCATTGTTTTACGGGCTTGCAGGTGCGTTCGTATTCCGATTTGGATCGTTATTTGCTATCTCTTTCTTAGTAGATGTGTGGCAAGTACAAGCATTGGGTGCTCTATACCTGCTATTTATCGCAATTAACCATATTGTTCGAAAATTAGTGTTCAGTAAATTTAAGGATAAGAATGAGAATAAAGGTGAAAAGAAAAAGTCAGGATTCTGGATGACAGTCTTAAAGGTTGAGTTGGCAGACATCGCTTTTGCGGTAGATTCAATTCTCGCTGCTGTTGCGTTAGCAGTTACACTACCAAATACGAATTTACCTGCTATTGGCGGTCTAGATGGTGGAAAGTTCCTCGTCATCTTTGCTGGTGGACTTATTGGCCTTATCATCATGCGTTTCGCAGCTAACTTCTTTGTAAGGTTGCTAAACACAAGACCTGGTCTAGAGATTGCTGCTTTCTTAATTGTAGGGTGGGTTGGGGTTAAACTAGCTGTATTTACCATGTCACACCCAGAAGTAGCGATTATACCAGTTGGCTTTGCAAAAACACCTGAATGGAAAATCTTCTTCTATGTTGTTCTTCTTTTAATTGCAGTTGGAGGTTGGTTCCTTTCTAAAGAGAAAAAAGAAAGTGTAAAGGACCGTTAAATAACTATCTTATATAAAGAGCTTTTACTAAGGGAATTAACTCCTTTTATTAAAGCTCTTTTTTGTTTCCTACAAAAGCAATAGAAGGATTATACAAATAAAGGAAGAACATTATAGGTAGCACGAATGCAAAGGGGGACATTGAAGTTTATCTTTAAAGCAGATATAAACGGTTGGTGAAGTACAACTATTCAGTTGAAAAATATTGTAATAATAATATGAGGTGAAATGATGCAAGATGTAAAAGGAAATTCTGAGGAATACAACGATCCAATTTTATATGATACGGAAAATGATTTTGTCATTGAGGTCCCTTTCTTATCGAAATGGGCTTCTAAACCAAATCAAATTATCATTGATTTAGCATGTGGAACAGGTAGAGTTACTCTTCCTCTGGCAAAGGAAGGGTATAAAGTAATAGGTGTGGACCTACATACAGGCATGATAGATAGGGCAAAAGCGAAAGCTGCTGAACTAAATTTAGATATAGAATGGTTTCAACAAGATTGTTGTAACCTTGATTTAAAATTAAAAAGCAACCTAATCTATATGGTAGGAAATTCATTTCAACACTTTTTATCAAATCAAGAACAAGATCAACTCTTCACGTCGGTTAATCAGCATTTAGAACTTGAAGGGGTTTTTATCTTTAATACTCGATTTCCAAGTACAGAAGAACTGTTACAGCCGAACACAGAGGAGTATTGGCGCACTTATACGGACAAGTCGAGCGATAATACAGTTGATGTCTATACCATAAGTAATTATGATTCTCTTAAACAAATTCAACACTATAAAACCATTAGAAAAATAAAGAATAATCTTGATGAGATGATAGGCCAGAAGGAAACAAATATCTACTTAAGATATACCTTTCCTAAAGAGTTGGAACGACTGATCTCCCAACATAGTTTTGAAATTATCGATATTTTTCAAGATTGGAACGAAAAACCTATATCTAATGGTAGTTATGAAATGGTTTATGTTTGTAGGAAAGTAAAATAAACGTTAGAAAATAATCATAGTAAATTAGGTGCCGGTTTGGAAAAAGCCCTATGTTTAAACCATGAAAAATGTGTATTTTTATAAGCATGGGAAAGACTATTTTGTATTGGATATTTTTCATTCCTACTGTTTATTCATTTCTCAAAAACAAAGGAACCCATTTCCTAAGGGGGAAGAAAATTGACTTATATTCTTTTACTAGTTGGATTTGCATTATTAATTAAGGGTGCTGATTATTTTGTGGAAGGAGCATCAAAAATTGCTCAATCTCTAAATGTCTCACCATTATTAATAGGTCTTACCATTGTTGCGTTTGGAACAAGTTCACCGGAAGCCACAGTAAGTATTGTTGCAGCTTTAGAACAAAATGCTGGGGTTGCCATTGGAAATGTTGTCGGTAGTAATATATTTAATATAACGTTTGTAGTAGGAGTAACAGCTCTACTAAACCCATTAACAGTTGAAAGTGAAACCATTCGAAAGGAAATCCCATTTACACTTTTAGCTAGTATTGCTCTAATAGTGTTAATTAGCGATATTAGTCTACAGTCATTTCAAAACAACTTTATAACTAGAAGTGACGGGCTGATTTTTCTGTTGTTTTTCGCCATTTTCCTATACTACATTTTTGAAGTAGCAAGAAATAGTCGTGATCAAATGAAAGAATCTCCGAAAGCTCAGAAAGAAAAGACTTTTTCGGGAAAAAGCGTTCTATTTACCATCTTAGGTTTAGCAGCAATTATCTTTGGTGGAGATTTGGTTGTAGATAATGCTAGCAAAATTGCTATATCGTTTGGAATGAGTGAAACATTAGTCGGATTAACCATCGTAGCAGTAGGAACATCTCTACCAGAGTTAATTACTTCTGTTACAGCAGCATTAAAAAAGGAAAGCGAAATTGCACTAGGGAACATTGTAGGGAGCAATATTTTTAATATTCTTTTTGTGCTGGGGGCAGCTTCCGTAATTTCCCCGCTCGCAGTAGACAGCAAGATATTTATTGATGTACTGCTTATGATTTTACTTACTGGAGTCCTTCTTATCTTCTCAAGAACCCATTTCAAAATTGGGAAGTATGAAGGTATTTTCCTAGCCAGTGCTTATATCTTGTATATGGTCTATATCATTATTAGAAATTAAATAAAGTCACTAAATTTATTCTTTAGTTAAAACCCGAATGTCTAATATTCGGGTTTTTGTCTGGAAAGGAATTTCATCAAGTTGTTTAGAAGTTTATTCTGCTGGTCATGAAAAGGAGATGGTTGGATGGCAAAGGAATTATTAGCTGATTTTAAAGAGTTTTTAATCAGCTATCGAGAGGCATGGAATAGTTTAGATGAAGCGCAAATTGTGTGTCACTCCTCAAATGCTTTACAGGTTAGGTGGGCATCCCACAAAGAAATTGTTAGTGATTGGGATTATAATGGTTCGGAAGTTGGGTGGAAACAGGCATATGAAAGTTATAAAGGGAGAAATCCTAAATGGTACTTTGAGGATATTCTTACAGAGATAAATAAAAATAAAGAAGCAATAGCTGTATTTTGGGTGAAGTTTGAGATTGATGGTGAAATATTCGAAAATAAATTACTTTTTGTTGAGACATTTCGTAAAGAGGAAGGGGTTTGGAAGAAGATTAGAGAGTATGTGGAAACTAGTTTCAGTAGCTCAGATGCTATGGCGTTTTTTTAAGGCCTCTAGAGGGTAATCATTTTGAGTTACCCTCTAATTCGCAACACAACATAATCATTCGTGTACTGGGTGGCTTTTCTTAATTTTCCCGAGAATTTCTCTCCAAATTTGTTCATCTTCAGAGACGAAATGTCCTGCTCCTGGTATATAGTTTGTTTCGCAGTCGGGTATAGAAGCAGCAAGCTTTTTCATTTCATCAAATGGTGACATCTTATCGTTTTCACCATGCCAGACATAAACAGGTGTCTTAATTTCGCTTGCTGAAAATCCCCACGGTTTTGAAAGAAGAACGGGTTCATTTACACATTCGTCTACTGACATTCTAAATGCCTCGCCTAAATGAAGCATCATAGCTTTGACGTCTTCATCTGTTTGTAAGAATTTTCGATCCCACTCGTTCAAGTGTTTATTCCCTTTTTTAGTATCTCTTATATATTTTTCTGGCTTTTCAGTCATGATCTTTTTGTGCAAACGATAACTGGCTCTCATTAGCCAAGGAGCTTTCTTATCTAAAATAAAGGCTAATTTATTTGCCGTCATCATACTTTTTGGTGGTTTTCCGTTCGGGAAAGGGGTGGCACTTGCTATTAAAGTAGCAGAATGTAGTCTTTCAGAAAGTTTAAAAGCGCAAGCTGCTGCAAATGCACCGCCACCTGACACACCGATTATAGAAAACTTATGCAAATTGAATTGATCAGCTACTTCAGAAACATCATCAGCCCAGTCTAAGAGAGTTCGGTTAGGCTTTGGGGTTGATAGTCCAAACCCAGGGCGTTCTATACTTATAAGTCGAACTCCCAATGATTTAGCAACATCATCGTCGTCTAAATATAACAGGCGAGATCCAGGAGTACCATGAAAGAACAGTACGGGAATCCCAGTTTTATCTCCATATTCAATGTAACCTATTTTACGACCGTCTTTTAATTGTATCGTAAAGTCACTCATCGATAACTCTCCCTTATATTAAGTTTGGTTAATAGTTTAATTAACTTAAGTGTTATACAAAAAAATTAATCTTTCTGATGTGTCTCAGATGCAATTTTATATAATTTTTCGTGAAGATCCAGGAGTTTTTCAAGATCTTCCTTAGGCAGCTTAGCATAATATTTGTCTATAATGTAAAGCTGATTATGATCCACCATTTTATTGTATTCAATGCCTTTTTCTCCTAGTTGAACGATAATCTCTCTCCTGTTTTCTGAATTAATTTCTCTTTTAACGTATTTCCCTTTTTCTAGCTTGGATATTAGTTGGCTAGCTGCGCTTGCGGTGATAGAAAAATATTGTGATATCTCGTTAACGGTACGGTTTTGCACTCTTAAAAGCTCTAGGATAATTTTTTGCTTAGTAGATAGATTAGAAAATTCGTTATCGTGTAGCTTCTTAAAATCCTCTAAAAAAAAGGAACTCAGCGCATTAGAATAATCGACAATTTTTAAGCATATTTTTTGAATATCTTGATTCATAAAATCCACCTCTTAACTTAATTATAATGCACGCTTAATATTTAAGTAAAGTTAAATATTTAGTGATATTACATTACTTTTGTTTATACCAAACCGAGTTCAAGTTAAGAATAAGAATAGAAAACCTTTCGGTATTAAGAAATGGCAATGCCTTTTTAGATTTTTAGCTCCAATCTAAAATGGTCTGTACATTAAACAGTCCTAAAGCCTTTACCCCCCTAAAGATGTTGGGTATAATAGACAAATGTAATTATCACTATACTGAGATTGTTAATGTGTAGACGAGTTTACTGTAAATAATTTCAAGAGAATAATAGAGGCTAGGCTATTAGAACAAAGTGTTAGATGGGAAAGAAGAGTTTTATCAACTTTGTTTAACGGAAGCTATTTCCCTACTGGAAAGTTAGTTATTGAGTAGCGTAATAGATTTATAAATAAAGGGGTAAAGTTAGTTTTGAAAATTTCAGACAAAGAGTTAATAGAGGCTTATTACTCATCGCTGCAATTAGCGTTAGATCATGATTTTATTCATATGTTAAAAGTAGAACTAGATAAAAGGAATATAAAACTTGACCAAAAAAAGATTCAAAAAAATTAATTACTTTCACACCATTATTAAAGAGTATCTTTGCATACTAGGTGAGAGATAGTTAATTTCAGATCCTGTTAATTTGTTAAATGCACACTTTGTATATCTAATTACACTGGAAAATATTATCATAATAAATAGGGGCTTTATACAATCCGATATTTTAATAGGGGATCTGACATGACACAAAATTTTCTTGAAATAGATTCAATCAATGCAGATATATTTAATAGAGCTTTTGAATACGCACCTATTAGTATGGCAGTCATGGATGAGGAGGGTAAATTCCTTCATGTTAATTCATCTTTATGTGATTATTTAGGTTATACGGAAGAAGAACTTAAGAAAATGAGCTTTCATACCGTTACCCATCCAAAAGATTTAATGCTGGATTTAATGCAAAACACAAGGCTTCTTAATGGAGAAATAACTACCTTTCAAATGGAGAAGCGTTACATCCATAAACAGGGACATACAGTTTGGGGATTACTTAAAGTTTCTCAAGCACCATTTATGGGGAAGATGTTGACAATAGGACAGGTTGTTGACATTACAGAACAGAAGGTTTCTGAGGTGGAACTAAAGCGATTAAAGTCGTTTTATGATTTATCATCAGAAGGAATTGGTATATTTGATTTGAATGGTTGTATCATTCAGGTAAACAGGGCTTTCGAGGAGATATTTGGCTGGAAAGAAGATGAAATCAAAGGGGAAAAATTACCGGTAACACCTGATTTTACACTTGACGATGCACGCTATTTAATAAACGAAACACTTGAAGGAAGAGTAGTACGTAATTTTGAGACCATTAAGCAAAGGAAAGATGGAAGACTTATTACAACCAGTATAAGCATGTCTCCTATATGTGATGAAGAGAATAATACTGTTGCTCTCGCAGGAGTGGTTAGGGATATAACAGAAGAAAAAACAGTTCGTTCACTATTGCAGTCGTTCATTGATAATAATTTGGATCCTGTTTTAATTTTTGATCAAAATGGAATTCTAATAGAAGCGAATCATGCAACCGAAAAGTCATTTGGATGGACTGTAAAAGAATTAATAGGTACGAACATAGATAATCTTCCACTTATTCCCGAAGACCGAATTGATGAGGTTCAAAACTATAAGATTAAAGTTTTAAAAGGGAATGGGTTTTTAGAGCATGAAACAGTACGATTAAGAAAAGATGGCACATACATTAACGTACTTATCACGAGTTTTCCTATAGAGGATCATCAACATCTGATTAACGGGTTTGCCGTAATTAAGCGTGATATTACTGAAAGGAAGAAGGCTGAAGAACTAATGATTCAGTCTGAGAAACTCTCTATTGCGGGCCAGCTAGCGGCTGCTATCGCACATGAAATTAGAAATCCACTTACATCTATTAAAGGATTCCTAAAATTATTGCAGTATTCCAATGAAAAAGATTTATATTATGATATCGTACATAATGAGATCAACCGAATTGAACTTATCTTAACTGAGCTTTTAAGCCTAGCAAAGCCACAAAAATCGAAAATGATACAATGTGATATTCGAAAAACTTTGGAGCACGTTACTTCGTTGCTTGAGGCTGAAGCCAATATGAATAGCATTGAGATTATTAAGAAATTTGATCTAGAAGTGCCAGTAATTTTATGTGATGAAAATCAAATTAAACAGGTATTTATTAACTTTATTAAAAATGCAATGGAAGCTATGTCTAATGGTGGTTCACTAAAAATTGAAGTTTTATTGGATGATAAGATTTTTATTCGTTTTACTGATACAGGATCTGGTATTCCTGAAGAAATTTTATCAAAGATTGGACAGCCCTTCTATACAACAAAAGAAAATGGAACCGGCTTAGGTTTTATGATTAGTAAGAATATTATTGAAAATCACAACGGCACTGTTAAGATTATTAGTGAAGTTAATAAGGGAACTTCTGTTGAAGTAATGTTACCTCTTATACAAGTTCAATAAGATGAGGTGAAAATCCAAAAAGGTCTTTAAACCTTTTTGGATTTTTTAGTTTCATCGTTTAACAAGTTCGTATTTAAATAAATAGAGCAGTTCCTCAATCGTCATATCACCTAAATTTCCTTCTTTCCGTTTCCTAACTGATAAGGATCCTTTTTCCATTTCTTTATCACCAATGATAATCATGAAAGGAACCTTTTGGAGTTCTGTTTCCCTGATTTTTAATCCGACTTTTTCAACTCTATCATCTACTTCAATTCGGTACCCTAATACCTCCAGTTCCGATTTGATTTTATAAGCAAAATCCAAATGGGCATCGGAGATCGGCAGGATTTTTGCTTGAATAGGGGAAAGCCAGAATGGAAATTCACCACCATAGTGTTCAATAAGAATAGCCATAAACCGTTCAATCGACCCGTAAATCGCTCTATGAATTATAATCGGGCGGTGGGGTTTATTATCTTCACCAATGTAATGACAATCGAATTTTTCAGGCATTTGAAAATCTAGTTGGACAGTACCGCACTGCCAGCTTCTCCCCAGGGAATCCAGAATATGAAAGTCAATCTTTGGTCCGTAAAAAGCACCATCTCCTTCATTTACTTGATAACTTATAGACTTTTTCTTTAATACGGATTCAAGAGCATTTTCTGCTTGATCCCACATCTGTACGGACCCCATAAAATCCTCAGGACGAGTAGAGAGCTCAACTTTATAACTAAAACCAAACTCTGAGTAGAATTCATGGATTAAATCTAATACTTTATCAATTTCAATCTCAATCTGATCTTTCCTAACAAATAAATGTGCATCATCCTGAGTGAAAGAGCGCACTCGTAAAAGTCCATTCAAAGAACCTGACAGTTCATGGCGGTGAACTAACCCTAATTCGCCCAAACGAATCGGAAGTTCACGATAACTTCTTCGTTTACTTTTGTAAATTAGCACTGCACCAGGGCAATTCATCGGTTTTAACGCATAATTTTGATTATCAACATTGGAAAAATACATGTTTTCATGGTAATGATCCCAATGACCTGATTGCTCCCACAGTTCTTGTTTCATCATAATAGGTGTCTTGATTTCTTGGTATCCTGATTGTTGATGCTTTCTTTTCCAAAAACCTTCAAGTTCATTTCGCAAAACCATCCCCATCGGTAAGAAGAAAGGCATCCCAGGAGCCTCTTCCATTGACATAAATAACTCTAATTGCTGACTTAACTTTCGGTGATTCTTCATTTCAACTTCATTATGAGTTGACATATTATTTCCTCCAAAAATTTAAATTGAATATAAAAAAGACCACACTCATCCCAAGATAGGGACGAATGTGGTCGTGGTTCCACCCTAATTCCGCAACGTGACTAGCACATTACGCTCAAATCGATAACGGTTTCCCGATTACGGATACTTTTGTTCCCCGCAATAGCTCCAAGGTGGTAAATCAACCTTTTTCTTCAGGGCTTTCAGCCGGTGACCCTGATCTCTGGAAAGAAAAGTTAGGATGAATCATGTCCTTATCAAAGCAATTTATTATTATTTTATATACAAAAAACCGCACTCCTCCCTAGTAAAGGGACGAGTGCGGTCGTGGTTCCACCCTAATTTCGTAATGATGTCATTGTACATTACGCTCAAAAATAATAACGGATCTCCCGATTATGGATACTCTCTTTTCCCCATAATAGCTCCAAGGTGGTAAATGATATTCTTTACTTCAGGGGTTTCAGCCAGCGCCCCTGATCTCTGCAAAGTAAAGGTAGAAATCATTCATGTCCTTATCAAAGCCTTAAAAATATTCTATTGTAACTTGGATTACTTTTAAATTTATTTTCAGAAACATCAAAAAACCACACTCATCCATACGCAAGGGACGAGTGTGGTCGTGGTTCCACCCTAATTTCGTAATGTAGTCAATACATTACGCTCTATAACAGATAACGGATTTCCCGATTATGGATACTTACATTTCCCCATAATAGCTCCAAGGTGGTAAATCATCCTCTTTCCTTTAGGGCTTTCAGCCAGTGACCCTAATCTCTAGAAAAGAAAGTTCAAAATGATTCATGTCCTTTTCTTAGCTTTTTGTAATTTAAATGGTATTTTTATGAATTATATGGTGGGAATAACCAAATGTCAATAGGTATTTTAAATAAATAAAGTATTTATTAGTGATTTAATCCTCCTTCCCATACCCTTTGAAAAAAGTAATTAATTCAACATTCTTTATCCATTCCTCTGCACCAGTACCGTCCGGATTAGCTTTCCAAAGAGTTCTGTTATGATCCGTGATAGACGTACCTCTAAGCCATACAAGCTGTTTCATGGTTGAGACATATTGGGGTGCAAAGTCACCGAACCCTTTAGGTGGATGTGAAACTTGAATTTGTTTATTTTTAGGCAAATTTATAAAATAAAGAGAAGGAAGGGGATGTTCACTAAAGTCATTAGACCACTCTTTCTCCTTTATTCTTGACGTCACTAATTCATCATTACTAATCCAATCGAAGTCAAGGTCGGCATAGTCCTCAGGGGTGTAAGTTCCCGATACTGGCATTTCCCTCACCTTTAAATCCTTGTTCTTAAAGCCAAACACAATTCTCCCACCACCGGCAATAAATGCAATCGTATCATTAGATGGTGCCCACTTAGGTTTCCCCACATCAAGAATCATTTCATCTAAAACCTCAAAATCTTTTCCGTCACTAGAGATCACACATAGCATGTTGCTATCCATAGACCATGAAGCAGTAGGGGAAACAACAAAAGAAATCCAATTGTTTGAGGGTGAAAAGGTAAAGTCGCTCGAATAGACGGCAATTATTTTGTTGTTATCATCAACACCGATTTCTCGTGGAAGGGTAAAAAAGTGATCCACACCACCGAATAGAATTATATCAGAATAATTATCTTTCACCTTTTTTGTATATAAAATGGAACTTGTCCAACCATCAGGACGAAGGACACCAGATGAAGATAATAAAAAACCACTGCCGTCTGGTAACCAAGTGTAACCACTTACACCAGTAGCTATGTTATAAAATTTCTCCATGTCAGAAATATTCAAGATACCTTTTGAATTAAATGATAGTATATTTTTTCCTGGTGCCCATCTTGGTGAGTATCCATCGTGGAACAGTTTTTTCTTCTCTTCTGTTTGAATATGATAAATCCAAACTTCTGACTGATCCTCACCATCAACATATTCGGAAGGTACTAACCTTTGATAGATAACCGATTGACCATCAGGTGACCATTGAGGTGTATCAAACACTTTCCCTTCAAATGTAATTTGTTTCTCAGCATTATTTATAAAAATCCAAAGGTTTCCATCTCTGACAAAGGCAGCTTTAGGAACGATATTATCTGCTAAAATCATCGTAGGTGGGAAGAAAAGTGTACAGATGATAACGGATATTAGGAACCTCCACATATTGTTTACCCCTCCTAAGAGTATCTAATAAAGTAATCTTTTTATTATGTGGATTTTAGAGGAATTTAAGTATTTTTCTGAATAAGAGGAGTGGTCTATTAATTGATTTATTAAAATCCTTATGTTTGGACTATTCAAAGTGGTCGACCTATTATCCAAAATAAAAACACCTGACCAAACCGTCAGATGTTTTTAGGTGTCATCTTATGAAAATATGCGTCTATATTGTTAATCTAAAAGCTTTTACAATAATTCCATCATTAGCCGGCTCAAAGTCATATTGGGGAAGTCGTTCAAATCCAATACGTTCATATAGCTGTAATGCACTTTTCATAAATTCGGCCGTATGTAGACCAATGGCATCAAGGCCTTTTTCTTTTGTCCGTTTTATACATTCTGTGATTAAAGCAAAAGCAATTCCTTTGCCTCGAGCTTCGGGGTCTACTGCAAGTAAGCGGATTTCTGAATAATCGAGCTCATCCACATATCCTTCATATGCATCTGATTTCGGTGGAAACAGTGCAACACTCCCAACTATTTTCCCATCTAATTCAGCAACTATTAAGTCAACGCCAGACTGAATATCTGCTTCAGAGGAAATGGCTTTTTTTAGAGCCTGCCAATGCTCATCAGAAATGGCTTTCGAGTGTTCACTGTATGCTTTAATTCTTTGCTCACGAATAAAGGATACTTCATCTATAGTCGCATTGCGAATAATCATCTTAAACCCTTCTTTACTTTGAGTATAGGAACTTCTCAACTTGATTACTTAATTTTTGACGGTTATGTTCTGTTTTCCAGCCAGTAGAATCAGGACCTTTAGGTAGAATCTTGACTTCATCCTTATTTGTAAAAATAGTAATAGATAGATGATAATGCTGTTTAATCGCATCGAAATCAGTCGTATCGCCAAATCCAGGTGTTTGATATAAATCCCGAACATAACCCCAAAGATTAGGGAACTCACGAATTAGAGTTCGATTCGTATTAAATGCCGTGTAGTAGGCAGCATCGAATCTAACAAGAGTTGTATAAAGGCGTACATCAGAATCCGTAATAAAATTACCGAGTAGGAAGCGGCTATTAGATAAAAGGTCCTCAAGCTCATCGAGTCTAGCAAATAACGAATCGTAGGCTTGTTCGTATGATTCTTGAGATACTGCAAACCCGCACTTGTAAACACCATTATTTATGTCATGAAATATAGTGTCATTTAGTGAATCTATCTTTTCTCGTAGATGGATAGGGTATAAATCTGGAGCCTCCTCTTTATGGAATGGGGACCAAACCGTTTCAAAATAGTTTGTTAGTTTGAAGTAGTCATTGTTAACGGCCTCATTTTTCTTTGTATCTACCATAACCGGAACAGTTGGACGCCCAGCGTATGTTGAATCTGTCTTTTTGTAAATCTCACTTAGATACCTAATGCCCAGGACTGGGTCGACTCCATTATGATCAAGGGAAAATTCCCAGTCTACATGTTCAAGTCTAGGACGCATGGGGCTAACTGTTCCTAAGCTAATAACGTTCTCTAAACCTAGAATGTTACGAACAATTACAGAGCGATGTGCCCATGGACAGGCAGCACACCAGATAAGCCTGTATCTACCTGCTTCTACAGGAAGGTCTCCAGGATTGTCTCCAAATGGAGTAACAAATCTGTTTTTTTGCCTATTAAAAGAGCCATCAGAAGTGATTTCAGTAGCTTTGTTAGTAGATGACGACAATGATAACATCCTTTCCTTGAGTTGTTTTGAAAACGCATATAGGAAAATATGCTGTTTATCGAATCGTATTATTTGTATTTAAATGCGTCAAGGAATTTGCTGATATTTTTGAAAATTTAAATGCCACTTTGTTTGAGAATAAAGTTTTATATTCAAATTCTGTTAGATTGAGTGGGGTTAGTGTTAAAAGTTGCTCGATATACGGAATGAGGTGGCTAAGATAGCACGCCTTAGTTCATGAAATTTGCTTGGGATAAGAAAAGATTGCACTAAGATTAGATATTAGTGCCGAAAATTTGTTTGGAATGCGAAAAAAGGTCACTAAGAGTGTGTGTTAGTGCAAAAAAAATGCTTGGAATACAGAAAAACGGCACTAAGAGTAGATGTTAGTGTCAAAAATTTGCTTGGAACAAGAAAAAAAGACTCTAAGATCCTGAGTTAGTGCAAAAATATTGCTTGGACTATGAAAATATGGAGCTAAGAGAGTGTTGTTGCGACAATTTGCACCTCAAAGTTAAAACCAACCCCAAAAAAAGTAGTGGATAAACAGTTCCACTACTTTCAAGTACTTATTCAGATAAGAAAGATTGTTTATGCTTTAGCATTTCAATCCCTTTTTCAAGCTGATCATCTACAAGTTGTGCATCTTCAATGTGGAGAAGAATCGTTTGGTTGGCACGGTCAAAAATATCTCTTGTAGTGCTTATTTCATCCATGACAATTTGACTATACGATTTTTGTTTCTCAATCGTTTCTAATACATCCTTTACTTCCGTTTGGACGGTCTCAATGACGGAAGCAATCACATCTATTTTATTGGTTGTTAGTGAACTTAGTTCAATACTATCTTTAACGAAAGAAATATTCTGTTCTGTATCTCTTAAAGCAGCATCAATTTCTTGCTGTATGGTTCTTGTTAGCTCGGCTATATCTTTTGTACTAGTAGCTGTATTTTCAGCAAGCTTGCGAACTTCTTGTGCAACTACAGCAAATCCTTTACCGTGCTCTCCCGCACGAGCTGCTTCAATTGAGGCGTTTAACGCTAGTAAATTGGTTTGATCGGCGATATCATTTATCACTTTTACGATATCTTGAATTTCTTTCGAGCTTTTTCCTAATTGAGTCATGTTTTTAGATGTTTCCTCAGATTGCTGACCCATTTTTTTAATTAGTTGTTCAACCTTATTTACAGAGTCCTTACCCTCCTTGGAATGTTCAACCATTTCGTGCGTGGATTCAATTAATTTCATCCCTTTTTGCATCATTATCGTAGATACATCGTTTGATTGCTGACTGATTGAATTAACTTCACTAAAATGGTCCCTGATTTTACTTAGTAATTCACCTAAGACATGATGCTGCGAGTTTACCTTTTCATGTTGATGTACAGTGGACACTAAATCACTATATAAATTCTCTAGGAAATGAATAACCTGTTGATCTTTTTGTTGGATTTCCTTTTTTAATATGTCAACCTGTTCTTTAAGTTGTTCGTTTTCTAAAACTAGGGACTTTTTTACTCCAATCATTTTTCTCCATCCGCCTTTAACTTTATTTTAGTCATATTTAACTATATATTTAATAGGAAAGAAAAGGTAGTTATTTCGGAATTATTCATGGATATGTAACATTTTATTGAGATTATGCTAGATTTTCGTTGAACTGCTATGCCCGTAAATCATTTAACGAGTAATCTTTTTGTGGAATTTGATTGACCATGTGGTGCACCCCATGGTTTATGATGAAGGTATTGGAGGGGGAGCATGTATAAAATTAGCGAGTTTTCTTCAATTACTGGGTTGAGTAAAGAGACATTAAGATATTACGCACAAATCAAATTATTAGAGCCTGTTTATATCAATCCTAGTAACCAATATCGATACTATGATGACGGATCTTTTTTGTTGGCAATGCTGTTAGTAAAATTAAGAAATTTCGGGTTAACAATTCAAGAAATGCAATCGGTCATGAATGATGAATCGTTTGCTCATTTAGAGGATTTACTGGTTTTAAAAAAACAAGAAATTGAAAAACAGATAGATTGCTTAAAACAAAACATAAACGAAATTGATGAATTTCTCAAAACAGGAAGGGAGTAAAAAACAATGATTCAATGGAAAGACGAGGTCATTATTCAGGCGAATATCAAAAAAGTATGGAGTTTATTTGATGAGGAGAATATAACTAGAATTATGCCTAAAGTAGTTGAGCATAAGCTAGTTGAAAAGCATGATGGGGAAATAGGCTCTAAATATCAGCAAAAATATAAAGAAGGAAAACGAGTTGAAACGTACATCGTTGAAGTTTTAGATTATGAAAATACTGAAAACAAGAAGCATAAAAAACTCGGTTTTGTATTAGCTAAAGCATTTGAAATTAACTTCTCTTACACGTTAGAAAAAATGGCTGAATCAAAAACCAGGTTTATTTATGAAGGACATAACAAGGGGCTTAATTTTGTTGGAAGGGCAATGTTGAAACTTGGAGGGGAAAAGAATAATAAAAAAGTGGTTCAAGACTTCCTTGAACTGGTTGAGAAAGAATCTCTAAAGGAATAGTACGAATTGTGGCAGTCCTCAGGAGACTGTCTTTTTAATACTTCTTATTGCATTTCATACTTCTCAATCCAATCAGAATGAGGAAGATAATAGACGGTAATTACCTTTTCATATAACTCATTTGGATTATCATATTTTGGCTCAGGGTATAATTTCATTTCCTTTCCGTCAATTGTGATGTAAATATCGGTGCCACCTTTCGATTTTTCATACTCATCAACAAGAGTTGGTTTCCCTTTTACAATGGAAAATTCCTTATTGATATAGTAAGGGAGGTCTCTCCAGTAATCAATTGAACTCATTAGCATAGCAATACCCGCTATAATGATTGCCCCTTTTACCATTATGGTGGGATAATTTTTATCGGTTTGAAATGTTTTATTTATTGCGTCTGAACGCTTTTGAATAACTATTCCTGTTAGGAGAATAAAGCAACCTACTCCAGTTAGTCCGATTAGATAAAAGGTGAACATATTTGCCGCATTCCCGACTAACAAGAATATGCTAAAAAACATGGAAAACCCTATAAACAGTCCAGGATGAATCAAGAGTTTCACTCACTTTCAAGTTGTTCGTTTTTCTTGAAAAATGCTTTTTTCATTATCTTTGTTCGATTGGTAGGTATACAGGAATTTCAAATAACCATAACCAAAATATAGCGATTGGAACACTTACAATAAGAGTAAACAAAGGTTTTTTAAAATGAAGACGTAAAAAAGGAAACATTAGACAGTCAAATAATGCGCTCCAACCTAAGGACCACCCATATTTGTAGAGAATACTGCCTTGTACCATCAATACGAACTCTATCGCTACATATAATCCAATCCAAAATAGATAGTGTCTAATAACTCTCCATCGTCCTTCGTTTTCTGGATAATGGGACAGGAACATGAGAGCAGTAAAAGGAAATACAATAAACGTATATGCCATTTCTAAAATCGTATGGTTGAACCATTTTATATCTGGAGATAAACGCCATAACCAATGGGAAGCACAAAGAAAATTATAAGTGAGATTACCAATTGCAATGTACTGCATCGTGGTATAGTACTTTTTCCACTCACGGTGATCACCTCTGATCCAAACAGCAATAATGCTGACAATCGTAAGAATAATGTGCATCGGATTTCAATCCTCTAGAGTTTTTCCTTATTTTGTACGAAGTAATGCCTGTGTATTAGTGAAAAATTAATATTGTGTTATGAAGCATTATTTAATATGTTAATTTGTCAACCAATGAGGAGAGTGTCAAATGGGCCCAAGAGCAAATACATTAGGGTTAATCTTTAAGGATGACTATATTCTTTTAGAAGAACAAGAAGGGAAGCATTCGAAAGGGACAGGTGTTTTTTACAGACCAATAGGTGGAACCATTGAGCTAGGGGAGAAATCACAAGAAGCATTAAAAAGAGAATTTATGGAGGAACTAGGGGTAGAAATCATAGTAAAACGCTATGTAACTTGTCTCGAAAATATCTATAAGATCGATGAAAACATAGGTCATGAATTAACACAAATTTACGTAGTAGACTTTAAAAATGAAGATTTATATGAGAGGGAAACCTTTACTATAACTGAAGGTCCATACATAAGTCGTGCAAAATGGATGTTGAAGAAAGAGATTCTCTCTGATTATTACGTACTCTACCCTAATGGTCTAAAAGAGTTATTTCTTAATGGTAAAATAGATGTTTAAGAGAAAAAGCTATCCTATCATTAGATAGCTTTCTTCTCAAATCAATCCCCATCCTCATTTATTTTAATGGCTGGGGTATTATTGTTCATATAAGTTGGAGCTATCTCATTTGCCCTATCGTCATCCCCATAAAACGCTTCTTGAATTTTGAAGTTTGCAGCCGTTGCCTCCGATAAGCCATCTGTTGAACCGTGCACATGACCGTCTTCTAATTTCTCTACTATTTTTATATTGGCAGCTGTAGTATCTTGATTAAAGTCTTCCTCCTTCAAATCAATCACCTCCTATAAAGGTAGTATCCACAACATTTGTGAAATAAAACTTCCTGTAGATTTTATGTTTATATTTCAGTCATTTCTTTATGTCTTATTGAATAGTGTAAAGATGGGTAAGAATTTTTAATCGGACTATTCATCAAGATGGACAAAAGGAGAGAAATGAAATGCCAAAAGATTTATGCAACGTCATGGTCAATGCACCAATCGAGGGTGTTTGGCACTTTGTAAGTACAATGGATAACTGGGCGCCGTTAGTACCTGGTTACATAGAGCACGAAATTCTTAACGAGAAGGAATCTACCTGGAAATTCAAAAGCGATATTGGAATTATGAAAAAGAAAGTTCATTTAAAAGTAGATATAACAAGCTGGGTAGAGCCTAACAAGGTAACATTCAACCTTACAGGAATTAATGAAAAGTTCACGGGTAGTGGGTACTTTGAAGCGAGATCAATAGATGAAGACCAAACCCTTATGACAGGAAGTCTTGATATTCAAGCTGAGGGTAAAATGGGAAAAATGGTTAATTCCATTTTGAAAAACAACGTCCCAGAAATGACTAGGGACTTAACACAGGCAGTTGCAAAAAGAATTGGAGAATTACAGACAATCAAGAGGTAGTTGAGTGAGGCAGCGCACCTAGGGGCGCTGTCTTTTACAATGGAGTTCTAAACATTTTTCAGAAAAAATTGACACTTTGTTTAGGACTGGCTTAAGCTTGATGAAAGGATATTAAGGGGGACGAAGCATGTTTGAAACAACAAGAGAATTTGCAGAGAGCCTAGATCAAAAAGATGAACTAAAAGCATATAGAGAAGAGTTTTATTTAAACCCTGAAACCATTTATTTAGATGGGAATTCGTTAGGTTTATTATCAAGACGGGCTGAAAGATCATTGAACGAAATCATTCATTCTTGGAAAGACCTCGCTATTGATGGATGGACTAGCGGTGAGAACCCATGGTTCTATTTAAGTGAAAGATTAGGGGAGCTAAGTGCTGAGTTAGTAGGAGCAAAGAAACATGAAGTAATAGTAACCGCTACAACAACAACGAACTTACATCAGTTAGTTGCTACATTCTACAAACCAAGCGGAAACAGAACGAAAATTTTAGCAGATGAACTGAATTTCCCTTCAGACATTTATGCACTACAATCTCAAATTAAACTTAAGGGTCTTGATCCTAAAGAACATCTTGTTCAAGTGAAAAGTAAAGATGGTCGGTCTATAGATGAAGTGGACATTATTGAAGCAATGACTGAAGAAATCGCCCTTATTGTATTGCCAACCGTTTTATATCGAAGTGGGCAACTATTGGATATTGAAAGGCTTACAAAAGAAGCCCATAAGAGAGGAATTCTTATCGGGTTTGATGGGTGTCATTCCGTTGGTGCCATTCCACATTATTTTTCCGATTGGGGAGTGGATTTTGCCTATTGGTGTACATATAAATATTTAAATAGCGGCCCCGGCGGAGTAGGTTCTTTATATGTGAATCAGAGACATTTTAATCATGTACCTGGCTTAACTGGCTGGTTTGGATCTAACAAAGAAAAGCAGTTTGATATGGAGCATGAATTTGTTCCTGCTGACCATGCTGGTGCTTATCAAATTGGAACACCACATATATTAAGTTCTGCTCCTTTAATTGGGTCTCTGGAAATGTTTAGCGAAATCGGGATTAAGCGTATTCGAGAAAAATCTCTTTTAGGTACCAAGTATCTTATGCATCTAGTCGAGGAAGAACTATCAGGGTTTAATTTTACAATCGGAAACCCGTTGGATGAGGAGCGTCGTGGAGGGCATGTATCGTTAGAACACCATGAGGCAGCACGAATTTGTAAGGCATTGAAGGAACATGGGGTTATTCCGGATTTTCGTGCGCCTAACGTCATCCGACTTGCCCCGGTAGCACTTTATACATCTTTCGTAGATATTTGGAATTCCGTACAAATTATAAAAAAAATTATGCAAGAGAAACGATATGAGAAATTTGAAAATAAAAGGGATGTTATTGCTTAGAGAGGAGAATTGGAGAGATGAGTCTTATTGATGTATCAAGGCCCTTATCAAATAATACCCCAGGCTGGCCAGGAGATACCCCTTTTTCCTATGAAGTTAGTTGGCCTATGGAGAAGAGTGGGTCTGTGAATGTAGGAAGGGTGACGATGAGCATACATACCGGAACTCATGTGGATGCACCTTTTCATTTTGATAACGACGGTCAAAAAATTACAGAGATTGATCTGAGCCTCTACGTGGGGATTGCGAAGGTGATTGATGTTTCTGGTCGAGAGAGTATTGGTGTAGAGGATTTAGTGAACGTGGAGTTAAATGGGGTTGAACGGGTTTTATTCAAAACATCTAGTTGGCGTAATTCGAATGAATTTCCAAGTGAAATTCCATTTTTACGAGAGGACCTTGCTTCTTTTTTAAAAGAAAAAGGAGTAAGGCTTATTGGGGTAGATATTCCATCTGTAGATCCTTTAGACAGTAAAGAGTTGCCTGCTCATCACAGTCTTAGTAAAGCAGGAATTCATATTTTGGAATCACTTCAACTGGATCACGTTCATCCCGGAGATTACGAATTAATTGCTCTTCCTTTGGCGATAGAAGGCGCTGATGGAAGTCCTGTTCGGGCTGTCTTAAGAGAATTAAGTTGATAAGGGGGATTCACTGTGACTAGAAAGCTATCGGACTATGAAAAGTATATTCGAACGGAAGAACTACTAAGCTTACAGAAAAAAGAAGTCGATCTATGCTGTCCAGATGAATTGACATTTCAGACGGTTCATCAAATATCTGAATTGCATTTTAAACTAACTATTCAATATTTAGAGTTAGCAAAGGCATTTATGGAAGCAAGAAATCTTCCTTATGCAATCGATCATCTTAGTCGAGTAGATACACAAATTAAACATCTTTCGGAAGTTTTTAATATGGTTAAAGTGATCTCACAAAAAGACTACCACACCATTCGAACCTCTCTTGGACAGGGAAGTGGTCAAGACTCTCCAGGTTTTAATCAAATCCTGAAGACAGGTCCTACTCTATGGGAACCTTTTGAAAGGATCTTGCAGGAGAATCATTTAACGGTATTGGAACTTTTAAAGCAAGGGGAAAATCATGTACTCATATTCCAATTGATGCAGGAGCTACTTACATTTGATGAAACTTTCCAAACTTTGCGATACCACCACATTCAACTTGTTAAGAGAATGATAGGACTAGATACAAATAGTTTAAAAGGGGTTCCTGCTCAAGCATTGGAAAAAGGAATCAAATACGAATTTTATCCTAAGTTATGGAAAGGTATTTCGGAATTCACTGATTTTACAGGTTCTAGCTATAATCCTAAACCTCTAGATGAATAAGTAAATAAATGGAGAACATATCTTGTTTACAGATATGTTCATTTTTTGGGGTATCGGTTATTACGAACTATTTCCTTTATAATGTAAAAACACGTATGATCAAAGGACTTTAGTGACGAAAACCAGCTCATTGTTGTAAAAACAGGTATTAAAGAATAATGTAGTGATTAAATATCAGCTTGAAACAATAAAAAACTCACATTAATGCTTTTGTATTTGTATTCCTGTTGTAACATTTTTACATCATTAGTCAAAGGAGACTTCAGATAAGTATACTCAATTTATGATGGGAGGATGAAAATGAAAAAGATAAAGATTAGTCTAATGATTGTAATCCTCAACTATTTATTCTTTATAGTCTTATCCTATCTATTTGCGTCCAAGTTAGAACCTTCTTTCATAGGTGTATGGGGATTATTGGCCGGATTTATATGTTTAATAGGGGCTTTACCCTTGTATAAAATCCTTTACTTTGGTGGGCGAGGGATTGCCGGAACACAGTCACCTCAGATTCCAGCAGACGAACATCTCTACCAAAAAATTCATAAACAGTATGAAAAAGAAGAAAGAGATAAAAGTGGTAAAAACAGAGCTTATCAAGATATTCTTACTATTGCCGGCTTCATGATCATTCTTATTGCTATTTTTATATTATAGTAAGTTCTGCTGCACCTGGGTTTCAGGTGAAGATGGGGAAAGGAGAACTTTAATTTTTGAATTAGACGGGAAGCTGAGAGATTAATTAATCAATCAATGATAGTAAAAGTGATTGAAGGGAATAGTTAGATGCTTAAAAATGAGTAGAAATAACGAAAAGGGCTGCAATTATCAAATTGTGGCCCTTTTCGTTATTTCTCGTTGTTCTTTGTCTTTTAAATTCCTTATTGTATGTATGATGTGATAGGAAAATATACATACTACTCCTGTACCAAGATAATCCATATTATAGAGTAGGTCGTTTATGAAAAAACTTTCAGATTGGTTAAATGAAACCAAACAGAAAAATGCACAAAAAGAAAACGAAAAAGTACCGGATAATCAAAATCCTAAAAATCAGATTCATACTGATTTAAAGACTTCCATAAAAAAGATTAGGCAAGATATTGGCCACAGCCCTGATGTCATGATTCGAGAAGTGACCATTGGAAAGGAAAATCTTACAAAAATAGCGGTTATTTTTATTGATGGTCTAGTTGATAAAGCGTTTATACATGAGTTCATTTTAAATCCATTAATGTTATCTATTCGTGAAGTCGATCTCAATGAACATGTTCGGCCACCTTCTATATTGTCTGAGTTGCTTCAGAAATATTCCCTAACTGCAGGAGAATTAAGTGTTATATATGACTATGAGGAAGTATATAAGGCCGTACTCTCTGGTGATTCGGTCGTTATAATCGATGGAGAAAGTAAAGGTTTCACTGTAGGGACAAGAGGTTGGGAAAGTAGAAGTATTGAGGAGCCTTCGACTGAACAAGTAGTTAGAGGTCCAAAAGAAGGTTTTACAGAGACAGTAAGAACCAATACTGCCTTAATCAGAAGAAGAATTAGGGATAAGAACTTATTCTTTGAATATTTTGAAATTGGAAAAAGGTCAAAGACAGACGTGACGATTGCATATATGAAAGATATTGCAAATGACAAAATTGTACAAGAAGTACGAGAACGTCTTCAGAGAATTGATTTAGATGTAATTCTTGAAGGTGGATATATTGAAGAACTTATTCAAGACGAAACCTATACTCCCTTTCCTACCGTGTATAATACTGAGCGGCCAGATGTAGTAGCAGCTGGATTAATGGAAGGTAGAATTGCCATAATTGTTGATGGAACGCCCTTTGTTCTTCTTGTTCCAGCGCTTTTTATTCATTTCATGCAATCTAGTGAGGATTATTATCAAAGATCGGATATCTCAAGTTTAATACGAATTTTACGTTTTATTTCTTTTCTACTTGCATTATTGGTACCGTCAGCTTACATTGCCGTGACAACCTTTCATCAAGAGATGTTACCTACTCCGTTACTAGTTAGCTTATCTGCCCAGAGAGAAGGTGTACCTTTTCCAGCATTAGTAGAGGCGCTAATTATGGAATTAACATTTGAGATTTTACGTGAAGCCGGCCTTAGGATGCCTAGAGCTATCGGGTCAGCAATTTCAATCGTTGGTGCTCTTGTTATTGGACAAGCAGCGGTAGAAGCAGGACTTATCTCTGCAACCATGGTAATTGTCGTTTCTTTAACTGCAGTTAGCAGTTTTGTTATTCCGAAATTTAATATGAGTATCTCAACCAGGATGTTACGATTTGGGTTTATGATTTTAGCTGCAACCTTTGGGTTGTTTGGCATCATACTTGGTTTGCTTGGACTGATTCTTCACTTAACAAGTCTGCGGTCATTTGGTATTCCATATATGAAGCCATTTGCTCCAACCATATTAGGAGATATGAAAGACACTGTGTATAGGTCGCCTATATGGAAAATGAAGACACGTCCAAGATTACTTAATCAAAAGAACAACGTTCGTAACCAAACGCCAGCACCAGAACCTAAAGATTCTTCAAGACATTCAACTAGTGGTGATAACAATGAGGATGGGAGCCAATCAAAAAACTAAATTAACAGTCATTCTTGTCATTTGTATTTTGAGTCTGACAGGGTGTTGGAGTAGAAATGAATTAACGGAGCTTGCGATTGTTACTGGAATGGCCATTGATAAAAAAGGTGATGAATACTTATTAACCATTCAAGTAGTTAACCCAGGAGAGCTAGCTGGGAAATCTACGACTAGTAGAGCACCCGTTACTACTTATGAAGCTACTGGAAAAAGCATTTTCCAAGCTATTCGAAGACTATCTAAAGTATCAGCAAAACGATTGTATTTTTCCCACCTCAGATTAGTGGTTATAAGTGAAGAACAGGCAAAGGCGGGAATCAGTAAACTTTTGGACCTGATGTCAAGAGACCACGAATTTAGGACAGATTTTTATACGGTTGTATCAAGAGATGAACGAGCCTCAAATGTCTTGAAAATTTTAACAGCCATTGAACAAAACCCTGCTGAGAAAATTTTTAATTCTATAGATGTATCACATTCGTTTTGGGCCCCAACTTTAGGGGTTAAGCTAGTCAAATTAATTGGTGAAATCATATCTGAGGGAGATAATCCAGTGTTAACAGGAATCCTGATTCAAGGAGACAA
This sequence comes from Cytobacillus spartinae, assembly GCF_042865285.1. Lineage (NCBI taxonomy): Bacteria > Bacillati > Bacillota > Bacilli > Caryophanales > Bacillaceae > Cytobacillus > Cytobacillus spartinae. Next base: position 185,715 of record NZ_JBIACK010000011.1, read on the forward strand.
AGAGAAAGGAAATCGATTAAGTACGGTTGAACAAATCGAACCCAACGCTTACATACTTATTGATCATTTTGCTGTCTTTAAAAAAGATAAACTTGTAGGTTGGCTGGATGAAGATGAAAGTAAGGGCCACAATTATATCACTGATAATGTAGAGAGTACTGTTGCGGTTGTGGACTGGGATGAAGGCAATATTACTTTCGAAATAAGAAATACGGAGACAAATCTAGATGCTGTAATGGAAGGTGGAAAACCTAAAATTTTGGTCAATGTTACAACTGAAGCTCAAGTCGGAGAGGTTCAGGCGAAGGTAGATTTGATGAGTGAAGATACATTGACAAGGCTAGAAGAAGAACTAAGTAAGAATAAAGAGGATAAAATGACAAAGGCTGTTCAGAAGGCAAAAAAACTAGAGTCGGATATCTTTGGCTTTGGGGAAGTAATTCACCGTAAAGACCCTAAGCTTTGGGGGAAACTAAAAGAGAACTGGAACGAGGATGGGTTTTTACAATTAGAAGTAGAGTTTAAGGTGGAGAGTCAAATTCGAAGACTTGGAACTATTAATGATTCATTCCTAAATGAAGTTGAAGGCGGTTCATAATAATGCTAATAAAGATATTAGCTTTTTTGATCATAGTCGGAATATTCTCCTTAAAGGAATTCAAGAATTTAAAGAAACAGAATATGAAAAAGGAAATGGTCATCTATATTCTATTTTTACTGTTCTCGTGCTCTTTTTTTGTACTAAACTTGTCTGAAGTAAAGGTAGCAAGTCCTTTAGAAGGAATACGTTTCTTATTTGAACCTATTGGAAAATCCATTGAAGGTATATTCATGAAGGAAGGTTAATCTTATGAGTCAAAAAACAGTACATATTAGTCCTAGACAATTTATGATTCTTATAGCGTTGTTCGTTGTGGGAAGTGCTGTTCTATTTATCCCAACTATTTTAGCAGGGGTAGCAAAGCAGGATGCGTGGATTTCTTGCATTATCGGCATATTGTGTGGTGTTTTACTTGCTTGGTTTTATGGGAGTTTTAGTAAAGTCAAGCCTGAAATGAGTTACATTGAACTAGCTGAATTTGCATTTGGTAAGTGGGGTGGCATCGGGATTGCCCTTCTTACGTTTACTTTCCATATCATGTTAGCAAGTATCTTGTTATGGGACATAGGAGACTTCTTAGTGACGCAAATACTTGTTGGTACTCCTATTGAAGTAATCTACTATATGTTTATATATGTTTCAATCGTATATGCAACTAGTCTTGGAATAGAGCCGATAGCGCGATCAGCTGAAATATTTTTCCCTTGGGTTATCATTCTATTTGGCGTAATTGCTGTTTTTACCTTACCTGAAGTAGATAAAAATAATATCCTTCCGGTCTTCGAACAAGGACCTATGCCTATCCTATATGGAGCATATTACATGATTGGTTTTCCGTTTGTTGAAATGGTCCTCCTTTTAATGATTACACCCTACATAAGCGATCAAAAAAAAGTTGTTCCATCCTTTATTTTTGGAGTATTGCTTGGTTCTGTAATTCTTTTTGTTCTTACATTATTAAGTATTTTAGTACTAGGATCCGACTTTTCATCAAGAAATGAGTTTCCTATATATGTCCTAGGGAAGAAGATTAGTATCGGAGAATTTTTAGAGAGAATTGAAGTGGTAGTAGCCATTATTTGGTTTATCAGCATCTTCTTTAAACTTTCACTAGTAGGCCATTCTTTTATCATTGGTATGAGCCAAATTCTTAAGATGAAAGATTACCGTCCTTTAACTTTTCCATTCGCTATTTTTCTCATTGCACTTACGATTCTATCGTATCCTAGTAGCGTATATATAAAGGAGTTCTCAAAATATGCCAGTACACCCTATATGATATTTGTAGGATTTATTATTCCAGCTTTTGTATTAATCATCGCTATCATTAAGAAGAATAAATTAAACAATAAAGAGAAACTAGATGGAGCCCCCTCTAAAAATATCGGTAGTTAGTTTGAGGTATGAGATCATTTTTTCATTGTTAACAACATGTAAAACATAATAATTGACAGATTATTAGCAAATCGTTTATCATAACAGTATAAATTAATAGTTCTCCTAAAGGGGAGTAGCTTTAACAGCAAGGTCGTCATTTCGGAGTGGTTCCACTCTCGGCTTTGTTGGCAACATTCGTTGTTAGCAAGACCTTTACCAAAACGGTAGAGGTCTTTATTGTATAAAAAACCTTTACCTCATGGGTAAAGGTTTTTTTAATGAACATTTGTGGAGGTAAGTTCATGGATCTAGAAAAGGATTTACTTGATGCTATTGCAAAGGAAACTGATGAATTAGCACTCTTAGTGAGAACAAATGGACTAAATTGCACAGAAACAGTCAAGAAAAGCCAGAAGTTAGATAGATTAATTTTAAAGTACCAGCAAAGAAGGGAGAAGTACCGTCATGAAGAAAATGAAAGTATCCATGATTGATTTAATTAAAAAGAATAAAGAAGAAATCCTGAAAGATAAGCTACAGATTGAAAAGATTGAGAAACGTATTGATGATAAGCATTTAAAGGTGAAATAGACCACGGAATGTTTTGTGCATAAAATAATTATAAGAAAGACTCTTCCATTAAATTGCTAATGGGGGAGTCAAATTTAATCTATTACCTGTTCTACATATTAAGGTATAATAGAAGCTAGTTTTGTTAATGGAAAGTGGGTTTAATTAAATGTCAAAAACATCGATTGGGTTACTTCGTCAGGTGGGAATTATTGAGGGAATATCGTATTTGCTTTTATTATTTATTGCTATGCCACTTAAATATCTAGCGGATATTCCAATTTTTGTAACGATTTTTGGGATGGCACATGGTGTACTGTTCGTACTTTTCGTATTGCTTTTATTTTTTGTTTGGGTTAAACATCGATGGTCAATTTTTAAAGTTTTTGCGGCATTTATAGCTTCACTACTACCTTTTGGAACCTTTGTACTTGATTCCCGACTTCGAAAAGAGAGCTAGTAATTGTCGAATATAGAGGGAATTTCTTGAGAATTTTCTCCTGTCATCATCTTGAATTTTCCTGAATTTAAAGGTAAAGTATTTAATAACTTAATAACCGAGAGATTTTTATTTAACTTTTAATCTGTAAAGAATCTTTAGCATGTTATCAATTACATTGATCGTATGAAAAAGAGCCTTAAAGATGTGAAGTGAAAATAATATAAATCGGTATATTTCTTAATTAGGAGACTAGATTAGGGAATATACCGATTTTTTTTTTTAGGGGGGACAGGAATGAATCAAACAAAAGGTTCCGTTGAAGCAGAGATTAGTAGGTCCCTAACTCAGTGGGAAAAAGATTTTCTAGGTCGTGGGTCTATTTTTGTAAAAACAGATATTCTTCGGGACATGGTCATCGTGACTTTGCGTGGAATTTTAACACCTGCAGAATATTTAGTTTGTGAAACGAAAGAAGGAATGGCAACAATAAAGAGAACTAGGGCGGAGTTAGTGGAATCGGGGATAGAAGATCTAAAGAAAATTATACTAGACAAAACAGGTGAAGAAGTTACAAGTTTCCACACAGATATTAGTACGCGTACCGGAGAAAGGGTAATGGTCTTTAGGCTAGGTAATGACCTTGAAAAAAACTTTTGAAATAAGGCTATAGTATATTAAAATCTCAAAAGCCGGATTTTTACCTTTAAGATGAGATTTTGCTTGAAATCATGTGTACAGCTCTTTCCTAAAATGCATACTTTCCTAATTAAAAGTGGAAGTGTTTATCCTCATTAAAAGGATAGAAAGCAATCATTAACATAATGGCAGATCTTCAAAAAGCGCTAAATCGCTAGTTGAAGATAAACCGACAATATTCAGGAATTAATTTTTCCTGAGTTTGTCGGTTTTTTTATTGAAAGGAGAATTAAAATGTCAGAAGTAATCATGAATAATTTAATCTCACCCGTGGTGCTGTTTTTCATACTGGGGATCCTAGCGGCAATATTTAAATCCGACTTAAAATTTCCAAATGGGCTTAGTGAAGCGTTAAGTATCTATCTTTTAATTGCGATTGGGATAAAAGGGGGAATTGAACTATCCCATTACTCTATGGAATCTGTAAGAGGCCCAATTTTAGCAACCTTTTTCTTAGGAGGAGTTATTCCTTTTATAACATTATTTATCTTGAAATTTATTAAAATGGATTTCAAAAATTCAATTGGTTTAGCAGCTACTTATGGATCCGTCAGTATTGTGACATATGGAGCAGCCATTTCGTTTCTAGGTAAAAATAACATTAGTTATGAAGGATTTGTGAATGCGTTAGTCGTTCTTATGGAAAGTCCGGCTATATTAGTCTCTTTATTTTTGCTTAAGTTAGCAGAGAAAAATAAAGAAAGTGCTCAGGTTCCTTCACAAGTTATAGGGATTATTCCAACGTCCTTAAGATTAATTGATAAGGAAGTAATAAGAGAAAGTATTTTTGGAAAAAGTATTTTGTTGCTTGTGGGCAGTCTCCTAATCGGTTGGGTGTTGGGAGATAGAGCGGTACCAATGGTTAAACCATTATTTATGGATTTATATAACAGTGTGTTAATTCTCTTTTTATTAAATATGGGTTTAGTTGCTGGACAGCGCTTGCCTGAAGTTAAAAAGCATGGCGTCAAATTATTACTTTTTGGTTTGTTATCACCAATTCTCTTTGGAACTATAGGGGTGTTCGTTGGAACTTACGAAGGAATGTCATTAGGAGGAGCGACACTAATGGGTGTCTTAGCAGGAAGTGCTTCTTATATTGCAGCACCAGCAGCACTTAAAACGTCAGTACCAGAAGCAAGTCCATCCATTTATTTAGGGTTATCATTAGGAGTTACATTCCCATTCAATCTAATTGTCGGAATCCCTTTGTATTTTGAAATCGCAAAATTTATTCAATAGGGAAGTGCGATTATGACAAAATAAATTATAATGTAGAAAGGTTTTCCATATAAGGGTAATATAGTTCTATATTATTATAGGGGGAAAACAATGAAACAAGATTTATTAAAAATATTAGAGATTATTAAATTAGGAGAAAAATTAAAGTATGAACTAAGACATAGCTGGTTATCTAATGGTAGACAAGAGAGTGTAGCAGAACATACGTGGAGAGTTTCATTAATGGCTATGTTAATAGAACCAATGCTAAAAGAAGAAATAAATACCTCCCGATTACTTAAGATGATTATTATACATGATCTTGTTGAAGCAGAAGCAGGTGATGTTCCAGCATTTGATACTCTAGACAACAAACAGCTTAAAGAACTAAAGGCACAAAACGAGATTCATGCAATTGAAAGAATTAGAGATACTCTTGGAAATGAATTGGGGCAAGAAATGTACGATTTATGGTTTGAATTTGAACACAAGGAGACGTATGAATCGAAAGTTGCTAATGCTTTAGATAAGCTCGAAGCGCAAATCCAACATAATGAAGCGGATTTATCTTCTTGGATTGATATTGAATACAAAATGAGTTTCATGATGGATAGATATGTTGAGTTTGATCCGACTTTAAAACAATTTAAGGACTTAATTGAAGAAGATGCTGAACATAAGCTTACTCATGCAGGTATTGACGTTGTAGATCTCAAGAATACTATTTTAACAAGTAAATAAATGGAGAAGGCATTGGAATTATAACTTAACCAATGCTTTTTTTAATTCAGTATTAAAAGTATGAAACCATATCTGATTGAGTAACGTATTAACATGTATAAAAGATCTTAGGAGCGCTGATTAGAATGCAAGAGGTATCAAATGAAACAAAGGATATGTTACAGCAAGAATTAGAAGTTATCCGGAAATGGGAAGAGGATCAAAAAGGGCTATGGTTTTGGGAAAAACTTGGACGACTTCCTTTTAAGATATTGGACCGATTCACGCCTCAAGTCGTTCATAATAAGATTGGTCAGGCTCTAGACCAACTAGGGAGTTATTTACAAGGCGGTGGTCAGTATCTAATTTCAGAGAAGGAAATATACAATCGCTTCTCTAAAAAAACCGGAGAAGAGAATGTAGACCAAGAGTATATTACTAACCTGCCATTGAGAGTTATGGATGAAGTAAGTGGCGATTTAACAGTTTCTCGAAAAAGAATTGCGATGACCCAAGGAGCTACAACAGGTATTGGTGGTCTTTTTACATTGACCATTGATATTCCATTCATACTCGGAATTTCGTTGAAAACTCTGCAGGAAATTGCAATTAGCTACGGATATGATCCGAATGATAAAAATGAAAGGATTTTTATCGTAAAATGTCTACAATTTACCTCTTCAGATATAGTAGGAAAGCAAGCCATACTAGAAGAGTTATCTTCATTTTCAACTTCTGATAAAAAAAGTAGCGATCAAACAATCTCTCAAATACAAGGTTGGAGAGAGGTTATGATTAGCTATCGTGATAATTTTGGATGGAAAAAGCTTTTTCAAATGATACCGATTGCGGGCATGGTTTTCGGGTCTATCATTAATCGAGGAATGGTTAACGATATTGCTGAAACAGGGAGAATGTTATACAAAAAGAGAAGAATAGAAGAGAGACTAGCTTTGTTAGATAAAGAACAAATTAGAGAAGGACATTAAATCGAGAGAAGTCACCATAATTTTATGGTGATTTTTTTTATTAAGGGCTGTTTTCGTATTAATATGTGCTTATCTTTTACACGGACTCTATACTATATATGTTTAAAAGAACCGCATTAAAGTAAGTGGTAAATAAAGGATATTGCGAGAGTTTTTCGAATATATATTCATAAAACATAGAAGTGTAAGCGTTTTACTTTATTTGGAGAATTATAATAGGGTGAGCATATGACAAAGGATTCATGGAAAGCGTTATGGTGGATAGGACTTGCTGAACTCATGGCGCTTAGCCTATGGTTTAGTGCGTCTGTTATAGGCCAAGAATTATTGGAAAGTTGGCAACTTCAATCACACTATAAAGCATGGTTGTCGGCATCGGTTCCAATTGGATTCGTAATAGGTGCATTTTTGAGCTCTTATTTTGGTATTGCTGATCGTTTTAATCCTCGAAAAATATTTGCTATATCAGCACTTAGCGGTGCACTTTTGAATTTCGGTTTGGTGTTGGTAAATAGCGCACTACTGGGTATGTCTTTGAGGATATTAACTGGATTTGCCCTTGCGGGAGTGTACCCGACTGCAGTGAAAATTTTATCACAGTGGTTTCCTAAAAAGAGGGGACTTGCGATAGGAATCTTAATTGCTACTCTTACATTGGGATCAGCTCTGCCATATTTAGTGGTTATGTTTTTTTCATCAGTTGAATGGAAATTAGTAATTATATCAAGTTCTCTTTTAGCGTTAACTTCTGCCGTAATAGTAAATTGGGTTTTAGCTGACGCCCCAGTCCCTATAAAAAAACAACCATTTTCTATAAAATTATTGAAAAAAGTAACGAATAATAAACCATTAATGCTCGTAAATTATGGTTATTTTGGTCACATGTGGGAGCTTTATGCAATGTGGACTTGGCTTCCTATTTTTTTGACAGCAAGTTTTAAAAGTCAGCTACCACAAATCTCTAATTGGGTAATTGCTCTTATATCATTTAGTTCTATTGGGGTAGCTGGTGGAATTGGGTGTGTAATCGGTGGACTTATAGCAGATAGGTTTGGAAGATCGAGATTAACAATTTTATCAATGTGTGTTAGTGCAGCATGTTCGATATTAATTGGCTTTACATTTGGCCATTCTATGTGGTTATCAGTCTTCTTAGCAATAATATGGGGAATTTTTGTTATTTCAGACTCTGCTCAATTCTCTGCAGCAGTTTCTGAGTTTGCAGATGTGGAATACGTAGGTACTGCCCTTACCTTCCAGATGTGTATAGGCTTTTTAATCACTATTGTCTCTATCAATATAATTCCTATTTTCCAGAATATCGTCGGATGGGAGTGGGTGTTTATTATTTTAGCAATTGGGCCGATTTTTGGAGTCTGGTCAATGATTAAGTTTCAAAAATACGAGCTTAATCAATAGATAATTTTTATGAAAGACATGTATAGTTGTAGGGTGCATGTTAACAAAAGAACATAATTCCTTAGGAAGGTGTAGGATTCCATTTAACATAATTTGGGCAGAATAAGTGAATAAAATTAAAAAGAGGGAGATACTTGTGACTTTTCCTAACTATTTGTGGTATATTATTTTACTCAGTATAAGTGTGACTGTTTTTGTTATCACTTTAAAGGAAAACAGGAATTGGAAAAGATTACTTCAAACTCTTTTTTTTATTTCAGGTTTATCATATGTAGTTGATTTTATCGTATTAGTTCTGCTAAATGGTTATACATATAAACCAAATCTTGTTGAGACCCATTGGTTTGACTCTGTTTTTGGATCTATTTTTTCACAGGCAATTACAGTTCCTATTGCTGCAATGGCGATAGCGGGTCTTAACTTAGGATTAGGATGGATAATAGGTATTTCCATGTTATTGATGGGCGTTGAAGAGGTATTTTTAGCATTGAATATATATGAACATAATTGGTGGAAAACCTGGTATACAGGTTCCCTTTTAATAATAGGTTTTATGTTAGCTAAACTTTGGTACAAGCTTTTGGAGAATCCATATAAGCTTGTTAAGTTTATGACAATGTATATGACATTGATTGTTTATGCTAACTCTATGCGATTTTTTATGGTTGTTTTCTTTGAGACTCATTACTACAATGTTGATTGGTTTTCAAACTCCATTCGAGATAGTATAGCTGGGAATGCATTATACCTATTAATCTGGATGATACCAGTAACACTCGTTGTAATGTTTGGATTTAAATGGTATTGGATCTTATTAATGCTCGGAGTCGAATGGATAATTGATCAACTTCTAATAAAGAATGGTTTATTAATTATTACTTCAAATTGGAGTATAGCAGGTTTTATATTAATCCTACTTATAACACTTATATTATTTAGGTTTATTTATATTAAGTGGTTCGATACGACAACAAGATAGGTATTGGATGGGATGGTTGGATTTACCTTAATTGAAATAACTCTTTATTAATGCATTTAAATGACTAATGTCAACTAGTATTTGGAAAAGTTATAAAGAAGAAAGCGCAGTCTTTTATGGAGGACTGCGCTTTTCTGTATAGATTGAGAAACTCCTAAATTACTCAAAGTTCTGAGCGCTTTCTTCTTTAACTTCCTTTAAAATCACCAATATACTCAGATTGAGGTCTGTAGATCGTATTATTTTCTGCTTGTTCTAATACGTGTGAGGTCCAACCAACAATTCTACTTGCTGTGAAGGTAGCAGTGAAAAGTTCCGAAGGTAGATTTAAGGACCTCATGATCGCGGCTGCATAAAATTCTACATTTGTATATAAAGAGCGTCCAGGCTTTAACTCGTTTAAAATATTTATTGCAACATTTTCAACATGAATGGCGAGGTCTAACCAGCTGTCTTGACCGTCTAATTCTAGTAATTTCTTTCTTAATGCTTTTGCTCTTGGATCATGTGTTTTATAAACTCTATGTCCAAAGCCCATTAGCTTTTCGCCATTATTTAACTTTTCTCTAATAATGTTTTCTGTATTTTCAATTGTTCCAATTTCATTAAGCAATTCCATTACTCCAGAAGGTGCTCCACCATGAAGGGGACCTTTCATTGTCCCAATGGCAGAAGTAATCGCTGATACCATATCGGATTCCGAAGATGCAGTTACTCGTGCTGAGAACGTTGAAGCATTCATTCCATGCTCAAGCGTTAATATCATATATGTTTCTAATGCGTTTACTTGAGCTTTAGAGGGAAGGACACCGTTTAGCATGTATAAGTAGTTTTCAACATGGTCAAATTTACTGTTTGGTTCTACTGGGGCATGTCCGGCTAATGTTCTTTGTCGATATGTAATAATAGAGGGGATAACGGCAGTTAATCTAATTGCTTGGTCAATAGTGGGTGGCCACTGGTAATCGCTTTTTCCCTCAGCAGATATGACTGTTCTAATAACACTCATTAAATCCATATCTTTTGGAAGAAGATCTAAAACAGATTTCATCGTAACGGATAAATAACGATTTTCTTTTAGTTCACTTTTTAAGATGGAGAGTTTATCGAATGTTGGAAGACAACCGTACCAAAGCAAAAAGGCTACTTCTTCAAATGAGTATTTATCAGTTAAATCCCCAATCTGATAACCCCTATAAATAAGATTCCCCTCATTCCCATCAATATGACTAATGCGAGTTTGAGCTGCAATAATTCCTTTTAATCCTTCGTTTTTCATAAGAACCTCTCCCTTTCCTTAAGACCTATTCAATCTAGAATTGAAATTTTTTCCTTTTGTTACCAGTATTGTATAATGAGATGGTTATTAATAAAATTAAATATTATTAAACTCTTTGATTAATAAGTTAAATTAAGAGGGGTGCTTATGGAGTTAACTTGGATTCAAACTTTTATTACTGCTGCGGAATTGGGCAATTTCAGGAAAACGGCTGAACATCTTTTTATATCGCAACCAAGTGTAACGGTTCATATTAAACAATTGGAAAAAGAGCTTGGAATACTCCTGTTTGAAAGAGAAGGGAGGAGAATTAAGCTTACAGAAGCAGGAAGAAGATATTTATTACATGCAAAGAATTTGGTGGATGTTTATAAGGATGGAATGAGGGATTTACAAACGTTTAGCCAAGGGTATACTAGCAAGCTGTCTATCGCGATTTCTCCTTTGATTGCGGACACGGTGCTACCATATGTTCTTAAGCAGTATTTAAAAAGTCATCCAGAAGTAGAAATATCTGTCCAGATTATTGAATCAGTTGATATTGAAAAAGCTGTTCTTAATGAGACAGTCGATATTGGTCTCTCTTGCCTTGAAAGCTTTCATTCTGAACTTGAAAGCACTTTGTTGTACAGAGATAAAGTGATATTGGTTGTTCCACATGATGGTAGAGACTTTGAATCAGCCTATCCATTAGAGGAAGAGGAACTCTTGTCCTCGAACTATCTTTTGACACACAATCATCCTGCCTATTGGGATGGACTATGTAAGACAGTTAGCTTGTTTTATCCTAGTACACGTATGATGAAAGTTTCGCAGATTCATATAACGAAACGGTTTATTGTTGAGGGACTAGGGGTTTCGTATCTTCCATCTTCAACGGTTAGAAGAGAATTACTAGAAGGGCGATTGTTGGAAGTAGAGCCACAATCATTCTCCTTGCCAGAAGCTAATACGTATGCCGTTCTTAAATATCATCATAGGAAGCAAATAGAGTTCCTAGAATTTTTGTCTCATTATAGACTATAGTGAAAATAGTGGTATTTGGTATGTGGTTCATAAATAATTTCATACAAGTTTGTAGACAATCATCCAATATTAATTCGATATTTTAAATTGCAGTGACAAACTCCCTTACGTAGTTTAACACGATTACTAAATGAAAAGGACTCACGACATGGGTCCTTTAAATATTTTATAGTGTATCTTATCTAACAAATGGTATAATGTTCCATTGTATATATAGTTGTTTGACTAGGGGAGGAACTTCCATGGGGAAGAGATTGTATTATTTAGATTATTTAAGAGTTATATTAACCATTCTTGTAATCTTTCATCACACTGCTATTGCTTATGGGGCGGGGGGCTCATGGATATATAAGGATGTTGATGATTCAGAACTAACGATCTCAATGATTTTATTGACTATTTTTACTGCTATAAATCAGTCATTTTTTATGGGTTTTTTCTTTTTTCTATCGGGTTATTTTACTCCTGGATCTTATGATCGAAAAGGGTGGAAGAGTTTCTTAAAAGAACGTTTCTTAAGGTTGGGAATACCGCTATTAATCTATATTTTTTTTCTAGGACCCATCATTACGTATGCAGCACATTTCAAAGAAACTATGTCTTTGTGGGAGTATTATCAATCGAGTGTCGTTACTTTAAACACCATCCATATTGGTCCATTGTGGTTTGTTGAAGCGTTACTTTATTTTAACCTTTTATATGTTTTATACAGATTCGTTAAGAAATCAGATGGTGCAGCTGAAGGTTCGAAAATTCCATCCTTTATTAAGTTGATTCTAGTTGCTATTCTTTTAGGGGCTATAGCTTTCTTAGTGAGAGTGTTTTATCCGGTAGGGAAAGGCTGGCTAGGGTTGCAATTCGGATATTTTCCATCTTATATATTATTATTTATTGCTGGAATGGTAGCTTTTCGGAACCATTGGCTAGAGCAGTTAAATTATAAATTGGTAAAGAAGTGGAGCATTATTTCGTTAATCACTATACCGATTCTTCCTATTGCTCTTATAGCTGGTGGGGCTTTAGATGGTACTTTACAATTCGAAGGTGGTATGAATTTACAGGCTTTCGTTTACGCTATGTGGGAACCGTTCGTTGCAATAGGAATTATCTTGTGGCTGTTAAAATATTTTGAGAAAAATTGGAACGAACCTAGCGCCTTTAAAAATACACTTGCCAACTCTGCGTATACGGTATATATCATCCATCCTGTTATTATAGTCAGTCTTAGCCTTTTAATTACAAGGGTAACAATCTACCCTACTATGAAGTTTTTTATTGTAAGCATTATTGGTTCTATTCTTTGTTTTGTCGTTGCGAATGTTATTATAAAAATACCTTATGCTAAGCGTATATTATAATAATGGAAAAAAGGTGGATCAAAAAATGAAAGTGATTATTAAACCGGCAGCGGTCGCTCAATTAAAGAATATTGAACTAAAAGAAGATGAAGGGGTTAGAATTGAAGCCATCTTTGTAGGAAGTTGTTCCATTTATGCAGAGCACGAGCTTCGAATCGAAAAGAAACGACAAGAAGATGATTTATTTGTAGTAGAAGACGTTCCAGTCATTATCTCAAAGGAGAGTCAAAAGCATTTACACGAGAGAATTACTCTAGACTATAATCCTAGCTTAGGATACAAGATATATTCTGATGAAGAGGTTTACCGATATAATTTGCAAATTAAGCGTAATTAAAAAGATTGTCTCCTTAGGCAATCTTTTTAATTCGAATACACAAAAGTAGGAAATTTAAAGGTGGATAGGGAAATAATACTAAAGTAAACCAATTGGAGAGGGTAAAAATATGAGGATTTCTGTTTCAAATAAACGTAAATTTAACCAGTTACCAATCATGAGTCAGATTGGGCGCATTGTTACAGAAATGGCAAGGATAATATTCATTCTTTATATCGTACTTCATATTTTTGATATACAGCTTGTAACTTTTAAATATAAATATCTATTAGTACTTATCGGACTATGTATTATTGGTTTTGTTATAGAAGTTACTTTTGATAAGAAGAGAAAACTTGAAGTAAAAGTAGAAGCTTTAAGGCGTTTTTGATCAAATATTTATACCATATGGCATAGGAGGTACATAATGACGACGAGTGAGTTACAACCGAGTGATGTCCAGAAAATGCTACTAGAACACAGTGTATTTTTCCATTCGAAAAAAACTAAAAGTTTGGAATTTCGAATAGAGCAATTACAGAAATTAAGAGCTGCTATTATCAATTATGAATCTAAATTAATTGATGCACTACATAGGGATTTAGGGAAGCATCCATTTGAAACTTATGCTTCTGAAGTAGGTTTTGTATTAAACAGCATTAAACATACGATCAAATCCTTAAAAAAATGGGTGAAGCCTAAAAAGGTTCGTACACCATTTGTGCTTTATCCCTCCAAAAGTTTTATCATGTATGAACCATATGGGACTGTATTAATCATTGGACCGTTCAATTATCCGTTTCAGCTCTTAATAGAGCCTATGATAGGTGCGATTGCTGCTGGGAATTGTGTGGTTCTGAAGCCTTCGGAAGTTGTTCCGAATGTGTCAGAAGTAATTACTGAAATGATCCAGTCCATTTTTGACCCCGCTTATATTCGCTCTGTTGAGGGTGGGATTGAAACAAATACCTCATTAATTAATTCTCCATTCGATTATATCTTCTTTACTGGTAGTATTCCTGTTGGGAAAATTGTGATGGAGGCAGCTGCGAAGAACCTTGTCCCTGTAACGTTGGAATTAGGGGGGAAAAGCCCTGTAATTGTTGATGAAACAGCAAAAATTCAAATTGCAGCAGATCGTATTGTGTGGGGCAAGACACTGAATTCAGGACAAACATGTGTGGCTCCGGATTATTTAATGGTTCATGAATCCATCAAAGAAGAGCTCATACAAGAAATAAAAAACTCTTTACAAAAGTTTTATGGAATGGATATTCAAACTAGTAAAGACTTCGGTCGGATTGTTAGCGATAGACATTTTAAGAGATTAGAAACGATGCTAGAGGAAGATAAACACGGGATTCTTTATGGAGGGTCTAAGAATGCTGAAACAAGGTTTATGGAACCGACTCTAATTGATGCTAGTTGGGATTGTGCTACTATGTCTGAAGAAATATTCGGACCCTTGCTTCCAATCCTAACTTATAAAGATCTAGACGAAGCAATAGTTTCCATAAAAAAACGATCAAAGCCGCTAGCTCTCTATCTTTTTACAACAAATAAAAAGGTAGAGGAAAAAGTGCTTAGTGAGGTATCTTCCGGTGGTGTTAGCATCAATGACACGATTACCCATCTTGCAAATCCAGAATTGCCATTTGGAGGAGTTGGACACTCAGGAATAGGCGCATATCATGGTAAATATAGCTTTTTAACTTTCTCACATGAAAAAAGCGTCCTTAGAAAGAGCAACAAAGTAAAATTAACGATGCTGTATCCACCATACAATCAAAAGAAATTAAATTTAATTAAAAGGTTCTTAAAATAAATTCATTCTGAAATTTAAGGAGCGCTGGAATAATTCCAGCGCTCTTTATGTTCGCCCAGCATGGGCGAACTCTAACGGGTGAAAGTCCCGAGTATGACCAAGTAGCGGTAAGTACATAGCTGAAAGCAAGGGTGTCCACGGTGACGTGGAATCTGAAGGAAGCTCGAGGCAA
>NZ_JBIACK010000012.1:0-145084 GCF_042865285.1 Cytobacillus spartinae
TGTTGAATCAGAATAAAGTTTACGGGATGAGAAAATAGTCTGCTTAAAAAGAAAAAAGTTTGCACGAAGTCTCGTGGGTGTATCCGGAGTATGGGTATATTCACGGGGCTTTTTTATGTTTTTTGTGTGCTAACACAGGCTTTTGTGGGGATCAAGTTTTCCCTTACGGGGTTGTGTAATTCCTTCATTAATATAGCATAGGGGACGCTCCCTTATCTATCTGTATTAGGGAGCACTGGAACGAATCGAATAAAGGAAAAGCGCACGTCCAGCAATGTATAATAGACCTCAGATAGTAGCGCTCGCCCATAAAAAAATAAATAAATATATAAATAATTAGGCATAGGTCAATTGGTAAGTATGGGGAATGGCGGAGGTACAGGTGAAACCGTAAGGTATAGTAGTGTGCTTCATCTTTCAAGGGAAGCCCACGTCCGATAGCGTGTAACAAGCCCCAAGCAAGGTTCACGCCCGTAAAAAATTATATAAATAAGTATAGGTAACGAGGTAAGCATGGGAATGACGGTGGTATAGGGGAAACCGTAAGGAATAGTAGAGTGCTCATCTTTCAAGGGAAGCCCACGTCCCGAAACGTATGATTGGCTTCAGACTTTAGCACTCGCCCATAAAGAAATAAATAAAAATAAAAATAAATAATTAGGTATCGGTCACATGGTAAGTATGGGAATGACGGTAGTACAGGCGAGAACGTAAGGTACTATGAATAAGACCGATTGATTAGACTATCTAGTAGGAAAGGTATCTTCGATACCCCCTTTATTGGCAAAGTGTGAATATCATTACTGAAATACTTATACTAGCACCTATCCATCGTATAAATCGGTGCACCCCATCCCCCGCATATTGAAAGACTCCTCCATACTCGGCATATACTCTACCCAATAAATGGCTTACCTCTCTTAACCAAAGCGCAAATACACCATTATTCCACCATTAACGGCAACTCTAGCAGATATAGACAATACAATTACATAGATAATCCAACCGAAGATATGAATCGGTTATGGTACAGGAGGCACCGTAAGGTGCCTTTTTTAGTTTTGACCACTTAATTCATTTGGAGTTCGCCCCTATATCACTAAGCAAACTTTATTCTCATCATATTAATTTTCTGTGCTCATTTTTGGCTGAAAGTGAGCAAATCTTTAAGCAAACTTTATTCTCAAAGAATAATTGGGAAAATGCCAGTGAAGTCAGATGTATCAAGGGGTTTAGCCAATAACCAATTTCATCAAACTTTATTCTCATTTAACATAGTTACAAAAATTATTTACAGTAAATATTTCAGTTAAGAGAAGAATGAGAATAATGTTCTCCTAAATTCATAAAAAAGATTGCTTAGGATATTGAATGCGTGTAGCCGGCCCGTTAGAATCGACTTACTAAAATTCAATAGAGCACTAGATACTCATTGTAGTAGAGGAAGTGGAATATGACTAAGCGAAATCAATCTTGGAATGAGAATAAATTTAATCGGTTTATTAAAGAAAGAAGGGGGCAGGGAGAAGGAAAGGAATATAAACCGTGGTTGAATATTCAGGATTTTCCTTCTATGGGGAGAGTATCAAGAATACTAGGGTGGAAGAGTGGTAGGGTACATCATTTATTTTCAGATTTGCAGGCTCGCTACTTTTATATGTTGGAGTGGCAAGATGCAGTTGTGGACATAAGAGAACATTTTCCCCTATTGGACCTCGAAGAAACTATACAGCAGAAAGCAGATTTGAATTTCAAACTATTTACAGATAGAGAAAGTGGATATCCATATACACTAAGTACTAATTTTCTAATAACGGTAAAGAGAGCAGATGGAGTTAATTTGCATTTAGCAAGAAGCATAAAAATGGCTTCGGAACTTGAGAAGAAAAAGACATTAGAAAGATTAGAGATTGAACGCCGATATTGGATGGAAAAAGGAATAGATTGGGGAGTTGTTACTCAAAAAGAAATTTCAAATTCGCTTGCAAAAAATATTGAATGGGTGCATTCATGCTTATATTCATATGCTGAAAGAGGTTTTACACAGGATGAACTGATTTATTTAGGCAATGCTTTAATAGAAAGATTAGTAGATGCCAAGGATTCAATTAGAAAGATTACTGCAGACTTCGACAAAGAGTTTAATTACGATTTGGGAACAGGGTTATTTGTATTTAAGTTTTTAATTGCTTCGAAACAGATCGGGATAGATATGAATAATCAAATTGATGTTAATCTATCCAATCCAATAATTAAAGTGAAGCCACGAATTACTCATGAGGAGGCAAAAAGAAAATGCTTGTAGTGAATAGTCTAATTTCCTTTAATACGTTAGAAAATGAAAAAGTAGTAGAAAGGGTATTATGGCTTAATAAAGCACATGATTATGGGTATTTTATAAATATTTATAACACCTCTTTGCCCTATGAAAGGAATATTACAGAAGTGGAAGAAGGGCTTAACAAGGGTAGCATAGTTCTAGTTGAAAAGGACCCATTCAGTCGGCTGATAAATGAAAATGATATTCCTGAAAAACATCTGTCCTTACGAGACAGTGCTTGGGAAATCATAAAGGATATTGTGAAGTTGGAGCCATTTGTTTACCACTCAGCAGAAAGAAGAAAATTAATTCAAAAAAAGTGTGAAGCCCACAATATTCACGAAAGTACTGTTATTCGCTATTTAAAGAAGTACTGGCAACGAGGTAAAACAAAAAATGCTCTTTTACCTGACTATTTTCTGTGTGGAGGTAAAGGTAAGGAAAAGAAGGCAAGTGAGGTAAAAAGAGGAAGGCCTAGAAAGCATGGACAGGTAACTGGAGAAGGAATAAATATTGATGAAAATATCAAAAAAACATTTAGGTCTGCCATAAACAAGCATTATTACTCTTCTGCCGAAAAATCACTTACTCTTACCTACGAATTAATGTTAAAAGAGTATTTTAGTATAGATAGTAAAGTGAAAGGAAAAGTGGAAATACCAGTAATAAAATCTTACGGTGATTTACCATCACTAAACCAGTTTAGGTATTGGTTTGAAAAAGAGAGAGACATCAAAAAAGAAATCAGCCAAAGAAAAGGTCGAAAAAACTATGACCAAAACCATAGAGCAATTATTGGGGAGTCAACAACAGAAGCATTAGGCCCCGGTGCAGTTTATCAGATTGATGCAACAGTGGGCGACTTATACCTGTTATCAAGATTTAACCGTGACTGGATAATTGGACGACCTATAATTTACTCTGTTATGGATGTTTATAGCAGAATGATTGTTGGTCTATATATTGGATTGGAAGGTCCATCTTGGGCTGGTGCAATGATGGCTTTGGCTAATGCTGCTTCTGATAAAGTTAGTTTTTGTCGGGACTTCGGAATTGAGATTGAAAAACATGAGTGGCCAGTCGCACACCTTCCAGAATCTATTTTGGCTGACCGAGGGGAATTAGAGGGAAGTAAAGTTGAGCCCCTAATTAATAACTTCGGTATAAAAGTTCTAAATACACCTTCTTACAGGGCTGACTTAAAGGGAATAATTGAACAACATTTTCGAGTGACCAATACAAGAACAAAGGCTTTTCTACCGGGTGTGGTAAAGCCTGTTAAAGAACGTGGAGATCGTGATTACCGTTTGGAGGCACAGTTGGATATTTACCAATTTACTCAAGTGATTATCAAATGTGTTTTATATCATAATAATCAACATTATCTTACAAACTATCAGCGTGAAGAAATGATGGTGGAGGACGGAATAGAGTCTATTCCAATACAACTATGGGAATGGGGAATAAACAACAAATCAGGAAAGTTACGTCACGTTTCAGAAGATATTGTTAAACTTAATCTTATGCCTACTGGTAAGGCTACAGTAACTGCAAAGGGAATTGCATTTAAAGGAATGCTATATGGGTCAAAACAGTCATTAAAGGAAAGATGGTTTGAAAAAGCACGGAACAGAGGCACTTGGAAAATTGAAATAAGTTATGATCCAAGAAATATGGATTATTTATATTTACGAGATGAAGACGGTTTGGGATTTGATAAATGTTTTTTATTGGAACATCAACAACGGTATAAGGGAAAGGTAGTTGAAGAAATTAATTATTTACTAGAATACGAGAAACAAACAGCGAAGCAACACAAGGAGAAAGCAATACAGTCAAAAGTTGATTTAAACACTGAAATCGAGGAGATTGTAAAACAGGCTAAAATGGAAACATCTCAAAAACAAACGGATGTAATTAGTAAAAGGAGCAGAATAGGCAGCATTCGGGAAAACCGTTCTGTTGAAAAAATGATTCAGCGCGAAGAAGAGGCTTTTGAATTAAATAAAGTTAATATAGAAAACTCTAAAGTTGTTCCTTTTAATGGATCTGATAGTAACGAATTTATGGGGGATACAGGGATTGATTTGTTAAAGAGAAAGCAGAAGGAGGCTTTAAATAAAAAAGATGAATAGAGTTATCATTCCAAATGGTAGTGATGCTGTTGTTGCTGAATACGGTGAACAGGTTATTGAGGAATATAGTGGTAATCCTTTCATTGAATCACTTCCTTCTATACTCTCTACAGAGGAAGCCATTGAAAAAATGGCTATATATGCCGAATACAACCCAAAAGAAAGAATGCTAGATAAACATTATCGCATTCATTTGGTACAAAGATTATTCCAATGCTTTCAGCCGTTATGGATTCACTTGGATTTGGAAAGTAGAATTTCCAGAGTAATTCGTCAGGGGTATTTGGCAAGAAATCCCTTTCGGGCAGGGTATGCACAGGGCTTGCAGGAAGGACATCGAAACATCAAAGGATTGCAAGGTGAATTAAGTAATAATAGTGTTTTTAGAACAACTGCAGCAGGTTTTACGATAATCGGTGTAAGTGGTATGGGGAAAACAACCGCTATAAATAGAATTTTGTCCTTATACCCTCAAGTTATTGTTCACAAAGACTATAACGGAATAAATTTCAGTATGTATCAACTTGCATGGCTTAAACTCGATTGTCCGTTTGATTCGTCCTTGAGAGGATTAGCATTGGAATTTTTCCGTAAGGTAGACGATTTGTTGGGAACTGAGTATCACAAAAAATTTGGGCTTGGTAGAAAAACAATAAATGATATGTTAGTGATTATGTCTCAAATAGCGAGAAACACGGGGCTGGGTGTTTTAGTTATAGACGAGATTCAACATTTAAGCAAAGCCAAAAGTGGTGGGGATCAAAAAATGCTGAATTTTTTTGTGACATTAGTCAATACAATTGGAGTTCCAGTTATATTAGTAGGAACACCTGCCGGCTTGTCTATTTTGCAAAGTGAATTTAGACAGGCAAGACGGGGAAGTGGTCAAGGAGATATGATATGGGATAGATTAAAAAACAATCAAAACTGGGAGTTATTGGTTAATGCGCTTTGGGGTTATCAGTGGACGAAGAAGCAGATTCCTTTAACAGATGATTTTAAAGATACTTTATATGAGGAAAGCCAAGGTATTATTGATATTGCTGTGAAACTTTACGCTATGAGTCAAATTGAGGCAATTATGACAGGTAGGGAAGAAATAACACCCGAAACAATTAGGCAGGTGGCTAATAAGCATCTACAACTTGTTAAACCAATGATTCAGGCTTTAAAATCGGGCAACATAAGTAAGATTGCAAAGTTTGAGGATATCAGTACAGTCGACTTAGATTTTTTGGGATTTATGGAAAGAGAAAGGGCTTCTATCGATTTGCAAATGAAGATGGAGGCCATGAAAAGGACGCAAATGAAGAAAGAACAAGAAATGAGGATATCCATAAAAGAAAAAGTAATCTTGAAATTGATAGAATTAGATTTTGAGCCAAGAGTGGTACAAAGGGCTATAGAGGAAATTATTGAGAACCAAGGAAATTTAGATATCAACGAACTAGTTGTGAAAGCCATTCAGCGTATAACCGCTTTAAATAAACCAAAGAAGAAGCAAAAGGAAACTTCTGTAGATAATGATATAAGAGTGCTAGTGATTGAGGGACGGAAGGAAAACAGGACAGCCTACGAGGTGCTTGGGGATAATGGTCATATCAAAAGTCATGAAAGTGATTTTGACCAGACAGGATAATATGAAATGATAACCTTTTTCCCTGTACCTTATAAGGACGAGTTATTGTACAGCGTTTTGGCAAGATATCATATTCGGAGTGGAAACGTCAGTATTAAAGCCACACAACAGGATATATACGGGACTGACAGTATTACCGCAATAATGGATTTGCCTTCTCATATTAACCGTTTAATGGGTAATCTTCCTGTGGGAAATTACTATACACCAGATTATTTAATCACTAATCATACTCTGTATCCATTCTACGCTGCTTTCCTGCCTTCTGAACATGCTTCTACAGTTAAAGAATCCATGATTGGTGATAATGGAGGCAGTATTTATAATAGGATTGGTTTAATGGCAAGTTCAGTTAAATTTAATCAGTACTTTAAATTTTGCCCTAAATGCGCTGATGAAGAGATGAGCAATCTTGGGGAATTGTATTGGCATAGAATACATCAAATTCCGGGAGTTCTTGTTTGTCCAGAGCATAACACTCCGCTTTATGATAGCCAAGTCCCTGTTAGGGGTTATAACAAACATGATTATAGATTAGCCGCTCTCGAATCTTGTAAAATATGTTCTTCAGAAAAAAATTACTCTGATAAATTCATGGAAAAGGCAATCAATATAACCAAAGATGTTAAATTTCTGTTAAGTAATATGGTGGAAAGTAAGTCGTTGGATTGGTTTAAAGAGCAGTATTTAAGTAGGTTAAAAGAACTTGGTTTTGCAAATGTAAACGGTAGGATAAGAAAGAAAGAATTGCTATGTGCCTTTTTAGACTTTTATGGTCATGATTTATTGGAAAATATGCAATCAGAAATCAATAATAATAACAATTGGCTGAATGATATGCTACTTAGAAATAATAGAACTACCCACCCCATAAGACATCTTTTATTTATGCAGTTCCTTGGAATTTCTGTTTCAGATCTTTTTAATAAAAAAATAGACTATAAACCTTTTGGAGAGAAGCCATGGCCATGTTTAAATCCTACTGCTAGTCATTTTATGAGCCTTGTTATAACTGACATAGAATTAAAGTATGGAACGGATAGTAAAAGTCCCATAGGGATATTTAAGTGCGATTGCGGCTTTATTTACCTCAGAACAGGACCAGATCACGAGGATAAAGACAGATACCGAAAAACAAAGATTAAGCAATTTGGACCTATATGGGAAGACAAACTAAAACAACTCACTAACCTAAGATTCAGTTTGAGGGAAACTGCAAGACAATTGGGAGTAGACCCAGCCACTGTAAAAAAATATGCAAAGAAACTAGGATTACAAACATATTGGGTGAAGAAAAGTAAAACAGTAGAGAAAAATATAAATACGGTTAAGCAAAATTCTCCTGTAAAGAAGGTAGGAAGATACAGAGGAGAATGGCTTAATATAAGAAAACAGAATCCGCTCAGCAGTAAGACAGAATTACGCCAACTTAACAATAGAGTGTTTACTTGGTTGTACCGAAACGATAGGAAATGGTTGAATCAAAACTCTCCAAAATTAAAATCAAAAGTCAATTATAATAATAGGGTTGACTGGAAGCGTCGGGACGAGGAAATTCACGAAAATGTAAGGGGTGCTGTCGATGACATGTTATCCATCGGAAAGCCTTTACGTATTACTATTAGTTCAGTAGGCAGTAGAATTGGAATGAGACCATTATTGGAAAAACATCTTGATAAACTGCCAATGACTAAAGCGTTTTTGAATAAGAAAACTGAGAGTATTAAGGACTTTCAAATTAGAAGGATAAAATGGGCAATACGGGAGTTACAGGCTGAAGGACACGATTTATCATTATGGAGAATTTACAAAAAGGCTGGTATTAGAGAGAAGTTTCAGAAAGAACTTCAGGAAGAAGCAATAAAATTCATTGTTGAGAGAAGTAACTTATCCTAGGGGTTCATTTATAAAGCAACAATAAGTCACTTAAAAATTTTTTTTACATGATTTAGGATAATAGTAAGTAAGAAGAGCAGGTTTAGGAAAATGGTATTCTATCTTGCTCTTTTTATATTGTAAATCAAAAAATACTTCACTAGTTATGAATTGTAGTTATTTTAGGTGTCTAGTTTAATGCTCTCCTATGTATTAAATCACTGAAAAATTCAGGGGAGATTGGCTCTGTAATTTAATTTATGGTTTTCCTAATATGTTTACATTGGATCAGAATAAACCCAGTTTAAAAGACGATTTCTAAAACGAATAGGTAATAAATGGATTAACTATTTAAGGAAATGGAAGTAACTTTCAATATTGACTGCACTCAGAATAGAATTTTACTTTAAGTATCATAGGCTATCAGAGTATAATAGAGGGGGTTAAATTTATATAAATGATTTGGGAGAGGTCGGATTGCGAACTAATAAATATAAGGCGAAATTGAAATCTTTTAAGGGTATTCCAAATGAAAATATACCCAAAATGCATGAAGATATACAGTTAATTAAAGATAGTAATGAACTTTTATCAGAATTATTTAATGAAATTATGAAGAAAAACCAATACTATGGAATTCGTTGGTTAATGGGTTTAGAGAGATATGTCAAAGACCAATCGAGAACTATACCTCATCTTTTTAGGAAAAACTTATCCAGAGGCCACATAGTAGAAGTAGAGTTATTTGGACATTTTAATAAGGAATTAACTTTCTTACATCCAGCAGTAGTATTATATGATAATAATAAAGGACAACTTCTTGTAGCACCAATCTCTTCTGGAAAGTTTGGAGATAGTGATCCTCTTCATATAGATGTTGATTCAGCAGATGGATTGCATCATGGAAGTGGGATTTGTCTAGAGGCTATTCGAGGAGTTGATAAGAATAGGGTTTTATATCAACATACAAAAGACGGGAAAAAGGCTAAAGTAAGACCTGAAGTACTTGATAAGATTGATTTAACAATTATGGAGCACTTCATGCCTAATATGTTTCTTAAATTTACAGAAACCGAGAGTAAATTAGAAGAGGAACAAAAGAAGAATCAAGAGTTATTAGAAGAAATAGAACATTTGAAAGTACAATTGCAACAAAGTGCTTTACAAACAACTGCTGCAACAATTGAATAATAAAATATTGCAAAAAGATGGAATATATAGTACACTATCGGTGTATAATATAGTATGTTGTGCCTTAGCGCACCGCGTAACTGAGCGCATTCAATGTTGGGAACATTGAGTCATAGCACTCCGCGCAACTGAGCGCATCGTTCCCAAAGAACCCTCTTCATCGTTGGATGAGGAGGGTTTTTTCGTACATAGAAAATTTTAACGTGGGGGTGTTGGAATGGATAGTAATTGGAAGTCTAGGGAAGATATCTTCAATTATTTAGAAGAATATTCTCAGAGTACTAAGGAACAAATTGATAATTATAAAATGAAAAATACACTATTAAAATCATATGTATTTGAAACATTTGATCAGAGCATGTTTGAGTCTTCAAATGTAATAACCGAATCCATGGATGTTCAGAATTTATTTGGAGATACAAAACATTCCCTTCAACAAATAGATGAAGAACTCTTTATATTAAATGAGAATGATAAATTAATAGGTTTTATTGAGCAGATAAACTCTCGATTCTGTACTCTATATACAACTGAGTCCTCAAAGTATTCAGATCACCTTGCTACGACGTATGTAAAAAAATCTTCAATACTAGATTCTTTGTGGATATCAGGTAAAATGTATGACAACTTCTTGGAAGAAATTACTTCAATTCATCACCCTGAACGTTTCACTAAAATGAAATTTGAGTTCAATGGAATGTTTGAGAAAAACTTTCAGATTAAAGATGAAATCATTGAACACAAAGTATCCTCAGTATCATTAGTAGAAGAATTAGGTGGTATTGTTGATAAACTTAATGGAGTTAGGAAATACTTTGCATCCTTTCACTCCGTTGGAAGTTTGCGGTTTCCGAGCCATGTTGGAAAAGGTGGGCACGATGTATACCAAAATGGTAAATTTACAAATCGTTCGGATAGTTTTTCAGATCATAGAATGCAGTTAAAACGAATTGTCGCTATTTATCAAAACATGACAGAGCGTTTGGAACAGAAAACTTGGATAGAAGTAGAAAATATAAAAGGAAAAGATTTATCTTTAAATAATTCCTTTAAAGCAAGTCCTGTTACAATTAGGTTTAGTAAACCATTAAACAGTTTCGTCTTTAATAACTTTATTGAATATACCTTTCCAAAAGGTAGAGAGCCATTTAAGATTTATGGAGAAATTAAAAGGGTAAGTGAAGAAAGGGTTCACATTTACGGAGTAGACCTTCACTTATGGCAAAATGTTATTTTAGATTTAAGTACAGAAGAATTTATTTTATTTCTTCCAAAAGGCACATGTGGAAACACGATACATCGACTAGTAACTAATATACAGAGATTTTTAGACCCACAAATTGATGTATTTATTGGGGATTATCCTTATGAAGGCATATTAAACCAAGTAATAGGTGGTGAAGATTATTGAATTTAGAATTGAATCCGTTATTTCAACTTAATCTACTGATTCATTTAAGTCTTCCCTACCCTAGAGGTTCTAATTTTTATCCTTATTTCAACAGAAAAGGTTACACATTAAAACAAATTGAGAAGCCTATTTCACTTGAGCCGGAGAAGATAAAAATTCTAAAAGAATTATTTGAACCCAAAAAAGCAGTGACACCAGAAGTGGTTTTATATAAAGACAGTAATAATGAATATTTGTTGATTGAATGTAAGGTTCAGAATTTTGATATTGATTGGACCCATCATGGGACAAGGCAGGCTGCAGGTTACTTAAGTCTAACACCTGAACATTTAAAAGATTTTTTTGGGTTAGAAAGTAAATCAAAAATAAATGCAAAAATTATGTACGGTGTTAATCAACAAAATCAACAAAAATTAACCACTACATTGGATGCCATAAGCAAGACTATTATGGATAAATTAGGACAGGTTATGCAGCATGATGTATTTGGGATAGAAGTTAAATCTGATGGATTATATCTTACTGTGCGTGATGGAAAGAAACTAGATAGTTACAAAGTAATAAATGAAAAGGCCTTATTGAACAATAGTCTAATATATATTGTTCCTGTTGATATCAACGGCCAATTAGAGAAAGAAAATGAGGATATTTTACAAACACAAGTGAGAAATTCATTAAGAAGTGTAATTGGCAAGAATATTGGATCACAACCATTTTCGTTCAATAGTACAAGCATTTGTGAAAAAATAAATCCTGTTTGGGGCCAATTGCCTGCTCCGTTTAAAAAGAAAATGAGGCGTTGGGTTCATAATTATATAAAAGAAATTATTGAGCAAATTGTTCAAATGGGTGTAAGTATTACAATACACGAACAGAATTACTCATTTGCTTCTGTTGACGATAAAAAAGTAAAAAGTGTAAGAAGATATCTGCTTTCAGATAGATTCCTTGGAACTGGTAGTCTTATTTTTGAAAATTATGAGCAAATGACAATCGATGAATTTTTGGATGTTGTTTAGATTGTATGAGATATGCATTAACCAAGATTAATCAATTCAAGTGCTATAGTAATACCATTTTTGGAAATCAATTAATATTAAAAAAGCCGTTAATTAACAAGTTTATATACACTTGCTTATTAACGGCTTTAAGTATGGGGAGATAAAATGTCTTTTGAGCACATCCGATGTGATACAGTAAACGTCGTTGTGCAATCCTTGGTGCGATACAAATTAAAATTTACCGTGCTCTAATCTTTTTAATGCATTTTCGAAGGCTAGATTCCTTTCCTTCTCTTCCCAATCTAATCTCTGTAAAATACGTTGCCAATAGATATTACCTTCAGTAGCGTATGATTTCGCAGTTTCTCTCCATAAGTAAGCCTCAGCCTCTTCTAGAACAATGTAAAACCTACTCTGGATTTTAAAGTGTGGCATTCCTTCTTCTTTTATAAGGCTATAAATAGTGTTAGGACTTGTTCTGAAATGGTTTGCTGCTTCCTTTATGGTTAAAACTGTTCTTCCATAGAAATTTTCTTTATCTTTTTTGTTTACATTTTTAAGTTCATTTGAAAAGTTCGTTAATTCTTCTCTTATTATCTTACGAAGAATTTCATCGATCATTAAAGGACTCTCCTTTGTTTTTCTAAGATTATCGATTTCTGACTGAACTGTTTTTACATCCCAATTTTTATCAGGGTCGTTCCAACCATAATTTTTATAATTTGTAATAGTTCCTGTGACTTCATTTTCATCAAAAATTAATCTTGATCTTACTCTTCTGTGTGGCATCGCTCTAGAGTAGGTTAACTGCCGTAATGTATAAGTCCCAATCCCTGTAGAGACAGAAAGTTCTTTTAGGGTTAAATACTTATTATTATTAAGATTCTGGTTGTTAGAAAAGTTATCTAAAAGGTTTGAAATTTCTTCAGTGAGAATTCTCTCAAAAAGAGATTCAAAAGAAAAAATGTTTGATTGTTTAGGCATTATTCACCTCATACTAAAATTGATTCCTCTATCGAAATTTTACAAATATGTTATTGATATACCTAATAATTGGTGTTCCTCCATGCCAAAGTTCCAATCTTATTAATTTTATTATCTGTTTCCTCTAAAACCACTTCGAATCCATGCTTCTGATAAAAATGAGTAATCCTGTCTATGTGATTTTTATCAACACTTGAAATCCAACCTGTAATATTTTTTACGTTTCTATTCTTTGCAATTTCAATAAGCATACAAAGTAATATGCTACCATAGCCTCGACTTGCTACACTTTCTTTTATATCTATATCTGCTAACTCAATTTCACTAAAATCATCATTAAAAAATGCCTTGAGTATCGGTTCGGGAAACACTATACCCTTTTTTGTAATCACTCTTAAACAAAGGATAATTGTATGCTCTTCTAATTTTGGAGTGTCTTCATAAAAGTGCCTATATAATATTAATCCCATGTCATCTTGTTTGAGAACGGAAATAACTTCAAATCCTTTGTTAACAATTTGATTAGTTTGGAAATGTAGTTCATATTCAATATCAGATTTTTTCTGTAAAGGAGATAATCTATCTCGATTAAATATGGTTTCAAGGAAATTCATAAATAAGTCTCCATTCTATTAGTAATTTTATCCGCTAATAAAAATGCGAAAATACGTTCGGATAAGTTGCAATAATCG
Organism: Cytobacillus spartinae; assembly: GCF_042865285.1. Taxonomy (NCBI): domain Bacteria; kingdom Bacillati; phylum Bacillota; class Bacilli; order Caryophanales; family Bacillaceae; genus Cytobacillus; species Cytobacillus spartinae. The sequence continues at coordinate 13,249 of NZ_JBIACK010000012.1, forward strand.
ACAAGTAATATGGTACAATTAATTATATATTACAAAAAATTACAAGTCTTTGATATTAATATTTTAGGGGGAATAATGGTGGCTTTATTTTCAAAAAGGGATTTAATTAATAGAGCAGACTCAGTTATACAAAAGGGTTACTTTTCTAAAACTGCTTCAACTATATTAAATGAAAGTTACAATTCTTTTAATCAGTTTAAAACATACGATATATTTCTTTCTCATAGTTATCAGGATGCGAAAGTGATATTAGGTCTTAAAGGAACCTTTGAGGATCTGGGATATGAAGTCTATGTGGATTGGATTGAAGATAAGCAATTAGATAGGGGACAAGTAAACGCAGAAACAGCAAACCAACTAAGGCACAGAATGAGAAATTGTAAATCTTTGTTTTTTGCAACATCCAATAACTCCTCTGATTCTAAGTGGATGCCTTGGGAATTAGGATATTTCGATGGATTTAGAAGAAAGGTTGCTATTTTACCAATTAATGACTCTGCTTTTCAACAAAATTCTTTTGAAGGACAGGAATACTTGGGTTTATATGATTACGTAATAGAAAACTATGGATTTCTTTCGATTAAACGTTTGAATGGTACCATTAAAAGTTTTAGAGAATGGGTCTCAGAATAAGGGGGGGAAAGTGTGGAATTAAGTAGAGAAGTAAACAATTTTATTGATGAATATGTTAGAGCACTGAAGGAAGGAAATGCTGCTATTTTTGCAGGTGCTGGTTTATCAATTTCTTCAGGAGTAGTTAATTGGAAAGAATTATTAAGAAGACCTGCTTCAAGATTAGGACTCGATGTGGATAAAGAAAGTGATTTAGTTTCTTTGGCACAATATATTTATAATGACTCTAAGACAAAAACTCCACTTACTGAATTAATAAACAATCACTTTAGCCAAACAGGCGGTATTAATAGGAACCATATACTTTTATCAGAACTACCAATTAAAACATTTTGGACAACAAACTACGATAAACTTATTGAACAAGCGTTAGTCCAGACGGGAAAGAATCCTGATGTAAAAAAGAGAGTTAATGATTTAGCAGTGATAAAGAGTAAACGAGATGCAATTGTTTATAAAATGCATGGTGATGTAGAAGTTGCAGACGAGGCTGTTTTAATAAAAAATGATTATGAGTTATACGAAAAAAAGAATCAAATGTTCACCATTGCTTTGAAAGGTGATCTGGTTTCTAAGACGTTTTTGTTTATTGGTTTCAGTTTTGAGGACCCTAACTTAGAACATATCTTAAGTAGAATTAAAATACTGTTAGACGACCATGTCCGCACTCACTATTATTTTATTAAAGAAGTTAGCGAAGAAGAGTACCAAAATACTGAAGAAGGTAGAGAAAAATATCGTTATGATAAAATACGTCAGGAACTTAAATGTGCTGATTTAGAGCGATACTCAATAAAACCTTTAAAGGTAAAAAAATATGATGAGATTACAAGAATATTAGAAATAATTACAGAACGATATAACAGAAATAATGTACTTATCTCAGGGAGTGCGCAAGATTTTAATGACTTTAAGATATCAGGTATTGGTGCAGAGAATTTTATTCATGAAGTGAGTAAATCATTAAATAAAAATGAGTTTAAAGTTGCAACTGGTTTTGGTTTAGGTGTTGGTAGTGGAGTTATAAATGGCGTTCTAGATGGGATGGCCGAAAATAGGACAAGAAATATTAATGAACATTTAATTATGAGACCGTTCCCTCAATATGCTACCAATGGAAAGGATATTCAAGTTTTGTGGGAGGAATATCGTCAACAACTTTTAAGCGAATGCGGTATAGCCATATTTATGTTCGGAAACAAAGTTATAAAAAAAGAGGGCTCAGACGAGGAAGTTGTTGTAGATGCTGGTGGCGTTTTTAGAGAATTTGATATAGCACTAACAAAAAATGTGAAGGTTGTTCCTCTTGGTGTAACAGGCTATGCGAGCAGAAGGTTATGGGAACAGGTAGTAAATAATTTTAGCACTTACTATCCTGATTATCCTCACCTTAAAGAAAAGTTTAATAAACTAGGTGAGGAAAACATTGATTACAAGGAAATTATACAAATTTTAAATGATATTCTAAAAGAAATTAGAGGAGGAGACTGATGGCTAGAAAAACGTTTTTTAGTTTTCATTTTGAAAGAGATGCATGGAGAGCAGGTCAAGTTAGAAATAGTGGGCAATTTAAAGGAGATAAGGCAGGTTTTATTGATAAAGCAGATTGGGAGGAAGTAAAAAAGAAAGGGGATCAAGCAATAAAAAATTGGATTGATAAGCAATTAGAAGGTACAAGTACAACTGTTGTACTTATTGGGAGTGAAACATCCGAAAGAAAGTATGTTGGTTATGAGATTGAACAAAGTGCAAAAAGGGGAAATGGACTATTAGGTGTTTATATTCATCGTGTTAAAGATGTAAACGGTAGTACGGACACGAAAGGGAAGAACCCTTTCGATAATTGGTATTATGAACGAGACGGAAAAGAAGTTTATTTCTCAGAAATATTTCCTACTTATGATTGGGTAAACGATAACGGACGTGAAAATTTAGGCAATTGGATTGAGAAAGCCGCTAAAAAGGCTGGAAAATAATAAATAAAACCTAGTCATGTAATTATTGACTAGGTTTTATTTATGTGTTTATACACAAGGCAATATAGATAATGTGGATAAATATCATTTTATTTATTTGAAGTAATTCTTATCATGATTTAATAAAGTAATACCAGCAGACACATATCTTGCTTTAATATCTTTATTATCCCAATCTGTAGGCATGACCCTTCGTGAAAGTAATTTATGTTCTTGTGTAGTGACCGTTGCAGTCCATAGATATTGACTAATAATCTTCTTAACAAATTCTTCGGTAAGGCTTCCCTCAATGGTTTTTTGTTCACAGATATCTTGGATGTATTTCTTTTTCGGAATTAAATGCTCGTATTCTAGCCCATTAACACTATTATTCATTAAAATTTCTAATGCGGCAGGTGTTACAAAATCAGTAGAATACCTCTTATCATTCCATTTTTTAGGTAAGTCTCTAGTGGCTAAATGAATGTGTAAATTAGCGAGAAATTTACCTTTTCCTTCATGGATACCCTTCATATAGAGTTGATCATGATAAGGAAGGCTGCATAGGAATTGATAATACCTGTTTGCCAAAATATTAATAATAAATTCTCTGTTTATTTCCATAACCTATCTCCTTTTCAACAAATATCCCATTTTGATAATTATATATATTTAAGTATATATATGGGTTAAATATTTGTTGATTTTAAAAAAGGTAATACCCTCTTGCTATTGAACATCATCGTGAATATTAAGTAGCGAAAGAGGGATAGCCATGAACAAAAGAAATGAAACAGAACTTTTCAATATTAATGAAAATGTGGTTTTTGCTAAGCAAGACGAATATGTTGTTGCAGTTATCAAAATGAAATCATCCAGTGAAAACAAAACTTATTTGGCTCTAATAATTCCCGAACAAGGTCGTATATCTAACCAGAAGAGAATTTTATTGAAAAAGTTAAAGGGATTTTTAAAGCAATTATGAAACTACATGTTTCGATATTATCTAATATGACAGCCAAAAAATGAACTATTTACCATTGAAAACAGAGCGATTTATACAAAATATTTTAATAAGTCTCGGTAAGGAAATTTTTCCTTACCTCTTTTTTTATCTGTTTTGACACCCACTAAAATATGTAAGTAAAGCATCTCGGATTTATGATAAAATAGGAAAATAGTTAGAAGTTTTTTTGTTGATTTTTAGGAGGAAAAACCATGAAGGTACAAGCAGATATAGATTTTCAGAAAGACTTATTTGATGCAGCAAATAAAATGCGTGGGAGTGTGGCTCCTAGTGACTATAAGAACTATGTTTTACCCTTAATCTTTTTACGTTACTTATCTAACAAATATGAACTACGTCGTAAAACACTTGAGCAAATGGTTACTGATCCGACAAGTGACTGGTATGCCGAAGATGTTGAAACACAATCATTAATAATTGAAGACCGTGACCAGTACATGTCAGAAAATGTTTTTTTTGTACCTGAAGATGCTCGTTGGTCTTATATTATGCAGCAAGCAAAACAACCAAATATAAAAGAAATTATTGACAATGCAATGAAACGTATCGAAGATGAGAACCCGGAACTTGAGGGTATGCTGCCACGTATTTATCAAGGTTCAAATATTTCAGTAGAAAACGTGGCTGGTTTAATAGAAATCTTTTCGCGTGATGCATTTAGTGCAAATAATCGAGGAAGTGTCGATGTACTAGGCCGTACATATGAATATTTTATTGGTTCCTTTGCGTCATCCGAAGGCAATCGTGGCGGAGAATTCTTTACACCTTCAAGTATCGTTGAATTACTTGTAGCGATGCTTGAGCCAATTCAAGGAAAGGTGTTTGATCCTGCATGTGGTTCGGGAGGAATGTTTATTCAAAGTGAAGAGTACGCTCCAAGAAAACGTGCACTATCATTTTATGGTCAAGAGAATGTAACAACAAACGTTCGTCTGGGGAAAATGAACGTTTTACTTCATGGAATGAATGCAGATATTCGCTTAGGTGATTCGTTATTAAATGACCAATTTCCAGATTTAAAAGCAGATTATGTAATAGCAAATCCACCATTTAACCAGAAGGACTGGGGAGCAGAGAGAATTGCAAAAAAAGATCCGCGTTTAATAGGACCAATAACAAACAGTAATGCAAATTATATGTGGATACAGCACTTTCTTTTTCATTTGAACGAAAAAGGTACGGCAGGTTTTGTTATGGCAAACGGTGCAATGACTACAAACCAAAAGGAAGAAAAGGAGGTTAGACAAAAATTAATAGAAGAAGGTTACATTGACTGTATTGTCCAACTTCCAGAAAAATTGTTTTTTACGACAGGAATTCCATGTTGTTTATTTTTAATTAGTAAAAACAGGGATGGGAAAAATGGTTTTAGACAACGAAAAGATGAAATTTTATTTATTGATGCCCGTAAAATGGGAAACCTAGTAAGTCGAAAGCAAAAGGCATTGTCCCAAGAAGAAATTAATAAAATTGCATCAGTCTATCATGATTATAAATATGGTGAAAAGTACGAGGATGTTGCAGGATTTTGTAAAGTAGCAAGTATCGAGGAAGTAAAGAAAGTTGATTATAAATTGTCTTCTGGTATTTTTGTTGGAACAGAAGTAAGTGAAAATGACGATGCTCCTTTTGAAGAAAAAATGGAAGAATTAACCCAAAGGCTTTTAAATCACTTTGAAGAATCAAATCGACTCCAAGAAAAAATAAAGAAAGACTTGGAGGGCTTGTTTTGAAATCCCAATTTACAAAATTTCGTCTAGGTGATATTGCAGAAGTACAAACTGGCCCTTTTGGAAGTCAACTACACCAGAAGGATTACGTTGAAAAAGGAACTCCAATTATTACTGTCGAGCATTTAGGTGACAATCGAATTATTCATAATAATATGCCTAACGTCTCAGAAGAAGATAAAGAAAGATTATCAAAGTATCAAATATTTGAAGGAGATATTGTATTTAGTCGTGTAGGTTCAGTTGATAGAAGAGCATACGTAACAAAAAAAGAGGATGGTTGGTTATTTTCGGGACGTTGCCTTAGAGTCAGAGTAAAGGACAGTAGAGTTTCATCACTATATCTTTCTTATTATTTCGGATTAGAATCTTTCAAGGAATATATTAGAAGAATAGCGGTTGGTGCAACGATGCCGTCCATTAATACTCAAATATTATCAGATATTGAAATCCAAATACCTTCAATTGAATATCAATTAAAGGTGGCAGATAAGTTATTTTCTATAGATGAAATGATAGAAAATAACAAAGAAACAAACAAAACACTAGAAGTAATGGTACATTCATTATATAAACATTACTTTGTAAATTTCGGGCCATTCAAAGACGGGAATTTTATCGATTCAGAACAAGGTGAAATTCCAGAAGGATGGAAAATTGTTTCGAATAAAGATGTGTTCGAATTTGCATATGGAAAGGCATTAAGAAAAAAGGATAGAGTCCTTGGCAATGTGCCTGTAATAGGCTCAGGTGGTCAAGTTGATTGGCATGATACATCTATTGTAAAAGGTCCATCAATTGTTGTTGGAAGAAAAGGAAATGCAGGTACAATCACTTGGGTTGATGAAGATTATTATCCTATAGATACAACTTTTTATATTAATAATAATCTAATCAGCATTTATTATCTGTATTTCGCTTTGCATCAACAACACTTGGAAGATAAAGGGACAGATTCAGCAGTTCCGGGTTTGAACAGAGAGGTTGCTTATAGTCAGAAATTAATTTTACCACCAGACTCGGTTGTTCAAGAGTTTGAAAATAAAGTTAAAGCCTTATTTGATAAGATTGCTGCTAACAATCGAGAAAACTATTCTTTAATTGAAACAAGGAATTATCTTCTTCAACATCTTTTATTAGAAGATGGAACAAGTGAATCCTAATAAACCACATCTTTGTAAGTTGGTGTGAATATTAAAAGATTATGTTAAAAACTAAGGAGGTGTTGCATCATGTCCAGACCTCTAGGTGAATCAGCATTTGAAGAGACTACTATTGAAAGATTAAAAAGAATTGGTTATGAGTATTTTCATGCTCAAGAATTGTTTCAGCGTGGGGAACGTGAACAATTACAGGAAGTAGTATTATTTAATAGGTTCGAAGCCTTCATAAAGAAGGCTTACCCTAATATCCCTGATCAAGAAATTAGACGTTTAATAAGCATTATTACATCTCCAGATGGTGTGAATTTAATCCAGAGAAACCAAGTATTTCACCAAATGTTGGTTAAGGGAGTGGAGTTCACTTATGAATTGAACGGTGAACGTTTTACTCCTCACATTTTTCCGATAGATTGGAATTTCCCTGAAAACAACGATTTTTTAGTTGTGAATCAACTTTCAATTGAAGGAAGAATGTCTCGTAGACCCGATATTGTTATATATATTAATGGGCTTCCGCTCATTGTGTTTGAATTAAAAAATCCCAATAGTGAAACTGCAACCGTTAAGGATGCTTTTACACAAATACAAAACTACACTTATGATATTTCACAACTTTTTAACTACAATGCGTTCACGGTTGTTTCAGATAATGTGGAAACAAAGCATGGAATGCCTTTTGCTGATTATGATTTCTTTGCTTCATGGAAATCCATTGACGGAAGAAATGTAGATAACAATCGGGCTAATACAATGCGTACATTAATAGAGGGTCTATTCCCTAAAGACCGTCTGTTGAACTATATTCGCAACTTTATTGTTTTCCTTAAATCAGGGGACAAAACAAAGAAAATAGGGGCAAAATACCACCAATTTTTTGGGGTTAATTTTGCAGTTAAGGAAACAGTTCGTGCAACAAGACCAGAGGGAGATCGCAAGATTGGTGTTATGTATCATACGACTGGCTCAGGTAAGTCATTGAGTATGCTTTTCTTTGCAGGAATATTAAGCAGACACCCTGAACTGAATAATCCTTCTATTGTAATCCAAGTGGACAGAAATGATTTAGATGAACAATTGTATGATACTTTCGTTGAGGGTGAGTCATTAATTGGAAAGGTTGAACGGGCTAGCAGCACTGAAAAATTAAGAACGATACTTAGAGGTGAAGCCACCCCTGTTGTCTTTTCTACTATAGAAAAATTTCGATTAAAAGGTGAAGAGACACAACACCCTGTCCTTTCAGAACGGAGGAACATTGTTGTAATTGCAGATGAGGCACATCGTACGCAGTCAGGATTTGAAGGTGGTTATGCTGCACAATTGCGTTTTGCGCTTCCAAACGCCTCTCATATCGGCTTTACAGGAACACCAGTAGATTTTGTAGGAAACAATACTGAAGAGATATTCGGACATACTATACATCGTTATGACATGGCACAGGCTGTTGCTGATAAGGCAACGTTACCAATCTATTATGAAAGCCGCTTAATACCGCTTGACTTAACTGCAGAAGATATTGATGAACAATTTGAAGATATATTTGTAGATAATGGTGAAGGTGACGAAACAGAAGGTTATAAAAGAAAATGGGCCGCTTTAGAAAAAGTTGTGGGAACTCCAAAACGGCTCAAACGCCTTGCAAACGATATCGTATCACATTTTAATTCAATGGCCAATCCTTTTCAAAAAGCAATGATTGTATGTATGAGCCGCCAAATTGCTGCTGATTTATATAATTGTTTAAAAGAAGTAGAAGGTTGTCCAAAGATGGAAGTAATTATGACGGGTGATGTATCAAAGGACCCGCGTGAATGGCGAGAGATTCACGAGGGTAGCCAATATTCACATATTAAGTCTAAGAAAGAACAGGAAGACGTTAAGGCTAAATTACGGGACCCAGAAGACCCACTTAAATTTGTTATAGTAGTAGATATGTGGTTAACAGGTATGGACGCACAGCCGCTTTCTTACTTATATGTTGATAAGCCTATGAAGGGTCATAATCTAATGCAGGCCATTGCAAGGGTAAACCGTGTTTTTCCCGGCAAAGAAGGTGGAATTGTTGTTGATTATATAGGCATTGCCACTTCCCTAAAGGAGGCAACCCATAAATATACAACAGGTGGTGGCAATGGGAATCCCGCATATGATATTACCGAAGCCATAAGAATTTTTAATGAGAACTTAGAATCTGTTAGAAATTTTATACCTTCTAATATAGTGATAGACAGTTGGAGGCATAAACCACAAATAGATAGAGAAGATTTTATAGCAGATATAGTAAATGTGCTATTAAACAGTGATACAGAAGATTATATACAGTATGCAACAAAATTAGAAAAATCGTATCAACTCGTTAAAAATCAGCCAGAAGTAATGGTACTTGCTGATGAGGTTACTCTATACCTAATGTTAAAGGCTCAACTACGAAAGCATTTAAGACCTCCGGGTGGAACTGGAGGAGGGAATAAGACTTTAGAAGAGCAACTGTCAGCATTATTGGATCAGAATTTACTCGCTAAAGAAACGGTAGATATATTCAAAGTTGTTGGAATCGAACGACAAGATATTAGCATTCTTGATGAGCAATTTTTGGCCGATTTAACAAAGAAAGAACATGAGGATTTACGGTTAAAACTACTGAAAAAACTTCTTGAGGACAAAATAAAAGTCACATTTAAGCAGGGGAGTCCTCAAACTAAAACGATGCAAGAGTTGTTAGAAAAAACTTTAACTGAATACCATAATCGTGTCATTCAAGCAGCAGATGTCGTTCGAATGATGATAAAGATGCGCAAAGAAATGGAAGAAGAAATGCGCAAAAGACAGGACCTAGGCTTGTCAGAGGAAGAAATTGAGTTTTATAAAGCAATTATTTCAATGGAGGATGCCGCTTTTTCAAACGAGTACTTAGCCAACTTAATACACAAAGTAGTTAATGAGTTAAAAAAGAAACTCGATGTTGATTGGACTAGCCCACATCGCCAAGATGTTTATGCCAAAGTAAAACTTGCTGTCAAAATGGTATTAATGAAAGAGAAAGTTACTGGACAACAACTTCAATTCTTAACTAATAAGTTTATGGAACAGGCTGAAGAACAGTATAAAGGTTGGCCGATGGACGCTTAAATAAAGTTCTAAACTGAAACAGATACCACTATAATTCTAGGTATCTGTTTTCTTCTAGATTTTCCATTCATGATAATAATAGTATGAAGTAGAAGAAATACAAAAAGGTGATCTAAATGATAAAAACTAATACTATAGCAATTGAGCCATTTGAGTTATCTGCTTTAGAACAACTATCAAAAATTATCGGTGATAGGTATACTGGCTCTGGAATTACGAGTTTTTTCCATAAAGCAGGATTTACAAAATATCAGCATGATGGAACAACTAAGTGGAGATTTGTTTACGAAGTTTTACAAGATATTCAAAGCATCCCTTCAGGTCAATATCATATTGTAAAAATTATTCAAGTTTTATGTAATCCCCAAGAATACATAAATAATGGCGATTATCATGAAGAAATTGTTGGACAAGTGAACGATATAATAAAGTTTTATGGTCTTAAAATAAGTTTAGAGACTGGTAAAATTGTTTATACAGGGCAAAAAGACACTAGTTTAAATCGAAATTCACAAGAAGTAAAAGCATTTGATTCAAGGAATTATCATGAGGAGATTCGTAAACATGGAAGGGATCTTTTTGCTGAAGGAAGATATTTTCACGCAGTCTTTGAATGCTGCAAGGCATTTGATAAGTTTGTAGCAGAAAAGGCCAAATTAGATAAACATGGGTCAGATTTAATGAGTGCAGCATTATCAATGAAAGGTAGTTTAAAACTTAATAAACAAGTAACTGAAACAGATCGCAATGAGCAAGAGGGTATTATGCACCTTTGTATGGGTGTTATGAGGGCAATTCGTAATCCTAAAGGGCATGAATTAGCCCTAGAATGGCCGATTGAAGTCAAGGATGCTCTAGATATTCTTTCTTTGTTAAGTTTCTTATTTCGCCAAATAGATAAGTCTGTTTATTGGGGATAATGCACTTGTTAATTATGTAAAAGCACCAACAAATTTCAAACAAAAATTTAATATAAAGATTCTTTTAGCAAGCCTATTAATCAGAATGGCTTGTTTTTTTTACCCATCTATAAAAAACTTTGAAATGAAATTCTATAATCATTGAATATTACGTTCTAATAATATAGAATTGTTGTTAAATAAATCCAAATAAAGTGTGAGGTGGTTGTGTGGAAGTATTACAACTAACTAGTAGAAAAAGAGAAACATATAATATTCGGCTAACCTATTCAACATTATGGGAAAGTGCATTAGGAATAGCAGCCATTACAAATTCTTCTATTATTGAAACTTTAGAAAGACAAAAAGAGTATTGGCAGCATATAAAAGAATCTATATCTGCAGAATTATTGGAAGAATTGAACTTTGTTGAAAAAAACAATACATGGAAGTCTCTCTTGCAATTACTTCATGAAAAGAACTTCAATAATTTGACTGAGTTTATCGATTATATTAAAAATCTTAATGATATTAAGTTGAAATTTATTTGTTTACCTTTTGTAGCGAATAAATATCAAAGTATTAGGGAAAAGGCTGCTCTAGGTGAAGAAAATGCTATCCAAAAATTAGTTAAAATAACGGGCGAAAATCCATTTTTCCCTCAATATATAGAGTTTATAAGCCGAACTGACGGAAAGCATTTAAAAGAACATCTAGTTAATGTAATGACAAGATGGCATGTTGAGGTATCTAAACAAAGTATAGAGAAGACAAGTTCCATTTTGAAAAATGATTATGATGCAAAAAAATTAGCAAAAGAGAAAATGACACCAGAAGAGTTGGTACAGTGGGCTACCGGAGGTATTATTTATCATCCTGAACCAAGTGTACATACTGTCTTACTAATCCCACAATACATTTATCGTCCATGGAATATTGAGGCAGATATTGAGGGAACAAAAGTGTTTTATTATCCAGTATCAAATGACAGTATTACTCCTAACGATAAATATACACCTAGTAATTTCTTAGTACTAAAACATAAGGCTTTAGGAGATGATGCTCGCCTCAGAATAGTTAAATTACTCTCTGAAAGTAACCGGAGTTTGCAAGATCTTACCGAACAATTAAACATAGGTAAATCCACAATTCATCATCACCTGAAAATTTTAAGAGCAGCAAAATTAGTAGAAATTATTGAATCAAAATATTCATTAAAAATGGACGTAATTGAACTTTTATTTAAGGAGTTAGATATTTATCTGAAGCAAAAGTGAGGGGTAATAAATGAATTTATCAATACTGAGAAATAGGTCGTTTGTATCTGTATGGTTAGGAAACGGAATTTCAGAATTAGGCGGGGCTTTTGGAACATTTTGCAACTCGATATTGATTTATCAACTCACTGGATCAACTTTAGCATTAGGTAGTATGTGGATACTATATTTTATTCCTTCTTTGATTCTCCAATTATTCATCGGACCATTTATTGATCGCTGGAGTCGTAAGTGGGTTATGATTTGTTCACAATGGACTAGGGGGCTTATTTTTATTATTCCTCTTATCGCTCTAGTTACAGGGTCACTTGCACCTTGGCACATTTACCTAGTTCAAATAGTTGTTGGGTTAATTACACCTTTATATGTTCCAGCAAATCAAGCAATAACCCCTACAATTGTTACCAGTGAGCATTTACAGACAGCAAATGCCTACATTGATGGAACAGTCCGACTAATGACCTTTCTGGCACCGATAACGGGTGGGATTGTAATTGAATATATAGGTGTTAAACCAACGCTTACCTTAGTAAGTTTCTTACTTCTATGTAGTGGTTTAACACTTTTGTTTATTCAAGAAAATAAAAATGTGCATGGAGTAAGAAATTCATGGTTAAAAGAATTTGTAGAAGGGATAACCTTCTTTTTTAAACAGCCGATTGTTGTTTGGTTAGGGGTATTTCTGGCTTTTGTACAATTTGGAGTTGGTGTAACAATGGTTACGACACTTCCTTATATAACTCAGGAATTAAATGGAAGTTACGCTGAATATGGATATTTTATGGCTGGATTTCCGATTGGTTATATAATTGGTGCTATGTTGGTTGGAAAAATAGAATATAAAAGTCGTAGGACATTAATGCTTGGTGCTTTATTTATTGGCGGTTTAACTTTTATTGCTCTATGCTTTAACCAAAGTATCGTATTTGGCATTACAACAGAAATATTAGGTGGTATCGTAATGGCATTCTTTAGTGTTCACAATACGACGATTTGCCAAAAAACGGTTCCCAATCATCTAATGGGGAAGGTTTTCTCTGTGCGCCTTTTAATTATCAGAGGTGCTATGCCTTTGGGCGTACTCGTTGGAGGATTTTTAAGTGAAATTTGGGGAATACGCCCACTGTATTTATTAATTGGCTCTATTATTTGCATTGTGTCTTTATTAGGGATTGTCCTTCCATATTTTAAGTTTATCGATAATTATGAAAATGGAGATAAACTAGCCTCGTAGAGTGTCTAGAGAATGGTCAAAACAAATGCTTAATGTGGTTGGTTATTAATTTCAACTTCCTTTATTTTGAGCAGATAAAAGTACCCTAATTGCATATGAGTAGCAAAATAATAGAAAGGCAATGTGATAGAAAAAGATGAAATTGCTGTCTTTAATATTATTTCGAGGTGTTTCCTTTGATAGGTAAGAAACCAAAATTTATAAATTCCCCGTATTTCGTAGGAGAATCGGGCAATTGGCACTTAAAGCCAGATGCACCAAAAGAGGTCGTAAAAGAATTCAATGAGTTCATGGAAGAAGATAATCCTGAACCACCAAATAATCAAACGGAGTTACTAGAACTAGATTTTAGAGAACTCTATGATATTGAGAAGTACTTATTCAACACTGTACATAATAGATTTAAAGAACAAGGATATTTAAGCGCTCCTGATTTTTTCTTGATTATCATTTGGAAATCAAACCGCTCCAAATCCAAAGTTGCAAAACGAATATTAGAAATGGGATATCCTAGTCTGCAGGAGGCTGTAAAATCAATTACGGCTGAAGTCAATTTTTTGAATGATTCTAAGCAAAGATTAAAATACTTAATGGCAAACTGTGGATTTAGATTGCCGATGGCTAGTGCTATTTTAACTGTGTTATTTCCTGATTCTTTTACTGTCTATGATGTTAGAGTGTGTGATGTCCTTCAGGGAAATGGATATCGTTATCATAGTTTAACGGATAGAAAGTTTTCTGACGGATTATGGGAAGAATACATGGATTATATTTATGCTGTTTCAACTATCGCTCCAGAAGAATATACATTAAGGGACAAGGATAGATACCTATGGGGAAAATCTTTTTATGATCAGTTAATAACGGATATTAGCAACAATTTTAAGGTATACAATGAGGGTGAGTAATGAAAATCGATATGAGAAAGACAATAGATATGCTATAAAAGAAATCTGGTGCAATAATATAAAGTACGACTATGAAAACTTTAGTTTACTCAAGGAGGATACACTAAAGAACTCGTTTTATTTCCACCTAAGACACAAGTTAACTGATAGGGTTTTAGAAGAAAATCGGCTGAAAATATATACAGAGTATTATCATGATGGTTTACGCGCAGATTTAGTCATAGCACAGTTATGTGAAGAACCCGGCTTAAATGGACATTTAAGGAATGACGTGGTGGATATTTTAGCAGTAGTTGAAATGAAATATAAGTATGATACTAATGATGATCCTTTCCAGAAGGATATCGTAAAAGTACAAAACTATATTAAAAACCTTAACTACAAAAATTGCCTATATTATTTAGCGTTTATTCATGAGGTTGTGAATCCTGATAATGAATATTCATGGCTGACACAAAGAGACTTAAAGTGGGCCAAAGATAAAGTAAGAGAACTTAATGGCTATTTTATTGAAGGAAATGATGAGCCCGTATTCCAAATTATTTCATACTAATTATCCATAATTTATGAAGTAAGGAAAGAAAGGAATGTGGTAAAATGTCCGAAATACTAAAAGAATTATCGCATATGGAAGCATTAAGAGACGGAAAAGACCGTCTCTTTTATTTTGATAAAAAAACAAGGAAAGAACATACGATCGTTTAATTGATTATATGTAAATATTTTACTAAGGAATAGGGAGGATAAACTAATGATAAAGGGAAAGGACAAAAAGAATAGCCCAGATTATGTAAAGGCATTTCATAATGATTATGTAATAACGATAGGCAGGCATCCCCGCTTTAGTTGGGTCACTCACACGGATAAGGATTATATGTATTTCTTATATATCACCCGTACAGAGAAGAATTTTGTCGGTAAAAATACAGCACATGTTGGTAAATTCAATGTTTTATGTCACCAACAAACATTCTACGATTATCACCGTTTAATGTTAGTCATTGAACCAATCTTAAGTGAATATATCTTGGAGAGTGAGAAAATTTTTAAGATTTGTATGCTTGTGCAGGAATTAGAATACCAAAGTGAAGACCCGCTACACCAAGAAGCGAGTGGAGAATAACAGTAGGGAATATCCTACTGTCTTTTTTTATGGGGTAATTTGTAATCCAAAGGGACATGAACTAGATATTCTTTCTTTGTTAAGTTTCTTGATCTCGCCAAATAGATAAGTCTGTTTATTGAAGATAAACTTCTACTTTGGAATACCAACAACCCATGTAACTTCTTTTTTAATAGAAAAAGAGTGGGTTTTTCCCACCCTTTAAATTCGTCATTTTTAAATATGATTAAATTTGATTGAAGAAAACTGCTGAGAAGTACTTAATTTATTGTAATGTAATCGCTTGTTGCTCTTTTGCTTTAATAAGTATCTCTTTAATATTCGATAATTCAATATAGGAGAATATTTCTTTTATTAAGTAAATCCTAATATCCAGATAAGACTCTAATGTTTCGGCTGATACATTAACCATGATTTCTCTGTCAGATTTTAACCAATTCATATTTAGTTCATATGTATTTGGGTAATTTTCATGAGTGCCAAGTATCCGACCTCTTGTCACTTTAATAATGCCATTTTTCTCTAGTTCCTTTATTTGACTCATTGCTGTGCGTACTGCACATCGTGAAGCCCTGCTTATCTGTTCGTATGTCATATAAAATTTATTATCTTTGTCCTCAAACCTCTTCGAATGAATGAGGAGTACGGTAATAATGTTGTGTAACTTTTTAGGATATTGATAAATAGTCAACATTTCGGATCTAGAGATTGAAATCTCTGTTTTACCCTTAAATAAAATGACATTCTTTTTATACACTAAATCTACAATTCGGTTAATTTCTTGATAGCACGTTTTAATAGGTGTTTTATAGAGAATTGGATTTTGATTGTCCATCCAATCTTTAAGTAGTAGATAACATTCACTTTTTTGTACTTTAAGTGTATTAAAATAAATCGCTAGTTTACAAAGAGAAGCATTCCGGGTTCCAGATTTCTTTAATCCTTCATTGTATAATTTTTCTAAAGTATTAAGATTTTCTTTAGATAAATCAAAATTAGAAAAATCAACATTAACTCTATTTTCCTCTAATAGTTTCTCCTTTGAAAGAGACTGATCTATTTCAATATCAGGGAGGTCATTGATTATATCACTTATAACCTGAGCATCTATAGGTTCTATAGTTAAAATAAAATCTAAGGAACGGATAGGCATAAAGTTCTCTTGGACATCAACATACCAGCAAATATTATCGACTTGATTCTTGTTTTTAAAATTGATACTCAAGGGGAGTTTTAAACCTTGAGTAGGTGATGGCCTTTTTTCAATTTGTCCCTCTATATTTCCACCAAGGAGATTAAGTGTTGATTTGACCGCTTCATCATAGAGTTTTTCCATATATTTATATGGAATCTCCTTTGAAAAGTAAATATCAACATGATATCCCTTAGTCCCGCTCCAACTTGTATAGATTTTATCGGTGGGGATTCCCAAGTTGCTTAAAGATTCATAGAGAGCCAAAACCACTCTCTTTGCCTCTGTTTTATCGGGTACATCTACATCAAATGTCACAAATTTTGTAAGATTTTTTCTGCAAAAAATACCGTAAGTATTTTCTCGCATTAAGTGGGACTTTAAAAATCCATCGTGCAAAGGTTTATGTCTCTCTTTTTCGTATTGATTAAACGTTTGATAACCATTGCCATCATTGTTTTGTTTGATATACTTGTACCTTACTGTGATGAATAATTCCTTCATTTTGTTCAAAATCTCATTATTTTCTTCCAAAAAACCACGTCCTTTCTGAAATATCATTCCTCCCTTAGAACAATTGTTTAAGGCTTACTATTTTTATAACATAAATGGGGAAAAACCAGATTGATATGTTGCAAAATAATTGTGACGAGTTTTGTGAAAATGAGAAATACCTATATATTAATGATATTCTCCTTAAAAACCTTAAAAGCATTTAAAACATATAAATAAGTTATTGTATGTCTATAATTTTCAATTACTACAATTCATATTAAAATGGTTTATTTAAAAGTTCATTAGAAATGCAGGTGGAGAATGATTTACTACGGCAAGGATTGTGTCCTTGCTTCTTTTTATATACAAAAATCTCTAACAATATCTATATTGATAACAAAAATAAAAAAGGTTTTCCTTTTTCAAAAATGAAATTATAAGGTAGTAAAACCTTTGAAATATAAGGTTTTAGAATAAAGAAAGGAGATGATTTGAATGGGGAAATTTGAATATAACGTTCATGATTTGATTGAAATAAATGAAGCCTTTAATAATGCTGCAAGTGTTTTATTTCACAACCTAAATAAGCATGTATACCTTGAAATAATAGATAGCGAAGGTGATAAGAGGTGTTTTACCCTCACTAATAGAGATTTTAAGGCAATTCAAGTAGACTTCTTTTCAAGTGTATTAAATGATATTATCCAAAGTGGTTTAGATAATGAATTGGAGATGAACGTTAAATTAAATCCAAACTTAGAACATTTTCCTGTGGAGATTATTTTTACCTATCAGGGATCAATCCACGAACGATACATTTGTAACTTTAGGGAATTAGCATTTATTTATAGTGCATTAAAAAAACAGAAAACTAGTGAAACTATCTAATCCTGCTTTTATAAGGTTTCATAGATAACCAAATTTGTATTTTGTACTGTTGATAGGGGGGATTTTATGAAACAGACAGAAACTAAAGCCCCGTCTATTTTGGCTATAGATGCCTCTTTAACTTTCTCTGGAATTGCTATCACTACCTTCAGTAAAGAAATTATTTTTCTCTATACAATAAAAACCAGTTCTGAAAACCATATTGAACAGAGAATTCTATTTGTTTATAAGACCTTACTGAAGATAATAGAGGAACATAATATAAAACTATTATTAGTAGAGAACAATTATACGGGGGGAAGCAAGGAAGTAAATTGGGTCATAGGAATTATTTATTTATTGGCAGCAGAAAAAAAGATACCAATAAAATCATATGCACCTGCTTCTATAAAGAAGGCTGTAACAGGAAATGGAAGGGCAAATAAAAAGGAGATAAAACTTGCAATTCAAAAGATATATGGCGACCTAAAAACAAATGAACATGTTCGTGATGCCTTAGGGCTTGTGCATTGTTATTGTATTAAGAAGTCAGAGGTCAAAACTGCATAGATTACTAATTATTCAAGAGTAGACCTAGCGTTTACTCTTTTTTAATTTTGTAAATAATACCAATAAAGGAGTGATTCTCTTGTATAAACACGATATACATAAATCATTTACATATTTGTTTTTCTTTATGATAACGATAGTTATTCTTATACCAACTGTTCCGAATTCATTTCAAGTTAACCAATTCACTTACATGAATGCTTTAATTTTTTCCATAATTGGTTCAGTTTGTTTTAGCGAAATATATCTGGCATTACACGAGTCAATCAAAGATAGAGGGTTTCTTGCTATTTTTGTTCGATACTTATTTATTCTCCCTGTATTTGCAATCAACTCTTCCATAGTTCTACTGGGGAACTGGTTTGTAGTGCAACATAAAATATTGGATACATTAAATTTTACATGGTTTGCTGTTTTTGGGGGATTTATCTGGTTAATTAGTTTCCATCTTGCAAAAATAATACCCAATCTTCCTGCAATCGTATTAAAGAAAAAGGAGCAATAGTCCTGCTCCTTTTTAAATTGTCAAAATATAGAGGATTGTGTCTCTTTATGCTGTTTATTTGGCCCTGACTCTACCCTTAGATCGACGTATACTAATAGAATACCAATTAAATTATAGATTAGGGGGCGGTCAATATAGAACTACTAATTCCTAATAAAAAGACTAGACTAAATACTTATTTATTCAATTTCTTAAGTAGATTATTTGCAATCTTATTGTTTGCTCCATTGACCTTACAATTTTGGGAAAACAGTTTTATGTCATATTTTATAATTGCATACTTAACCATGCAGGCTGGAGGATTTATCTATAAGCGTATGTATATTCCAACATATCAATACGTTGTCCAAGAGAATCATAATAACGATGTAATGCCTCCAATATTTTCTTGGTTCATGCATACATTAATATTATTTGTGTCAATGGTAACTGGGCTAATATTATTTTTTCAAGGCTACGGTGTATTTTCTACTTTTTTAATGCCATTCTTTTTCTTCATGGGAGCAGTTTGCTGGAACCTTGTCATTTATACTGTTATGGAAGAATTAAGAAAGAGGTGATTCAGTTTGCAAAATGAAAGTGAACACAATCAACCAAATTTTAAAGAAATTAATTCGAATTTACGCTTTATTTTTGTACTGTTCATATGGTCCATTATTTTTTGTATCATTTGCTCAGTTATGTTATATCCAATAAATTATTTAACCCTAAAGATTCCCCCAACTTACTATTTTTTATCATTTGCTACAGTGTTTATTAGTAGTGGTGTTCTATTTCACCGATTCTATTTATATATGTACGATCATGTTGTAGTCTTAGCAAGTAATCAAAACGAAAGATTTTGGAATGTAATTGCTCTTATTTTGTTTAACTTAACTGGTCCATTCGCTGGGTTATTAATTTATCTGTTTACAGGAAACTTGATTTTTGGGGGAATTACAGTTTTAGTTTATTTCTACGGCTCTGTGAGTTGGTATATACCTCTTAATCTTATAAGGAAGGAACTTAAGAAAAGAAGAGAAAGGATCTATAATACTGTCTTCATAGACGAGGACGGAAATAAACGGCTTTATTTCAAGATTTAAGATTGGGTAATACTATGAACAAATACTAATGATTATTAACCCTTCTGAAAGATCAGTAATTATTAATTTTTTCAAGGCTCTAAGAGGCATTTAGAAATTTTTTGTTTATAAAAGAAGGAATTTTCCGATACAAAATGAAATAAACAATGTCAGGATAAATCATTCCCCTTAGATTCTTCTGACAATATCCTCTAATTCTTTTGCCGCTTTCTTGTGTTTACTTCTTTTATGATTTGTAATGATAATACACAAAAGATCAAATGGTTTTGTTAACTATTTGGTCTTTTCTTATTTAATGGGAAGAGTCAGTTTCTCCAATTTGAAATTTAGGAAAAATTTCTTAACGAAAATAATAAATTCAATGTCCGAAAAAAATCCATACTATAGGATAATATTAAATCTTTACTATCAAGGAAAATGAAAGAAAACGAATAAATAAGCATTTCAATAACATTTATTGAATTGGACTGTTTTAGGCTATATTCAGCCGATTTTGACTAATTTTAAGGTTAAGCCATTTATCTAATCATGTGAATTTTCGGATCAGACATGGTCAATAGTATAAAGGTTTATTCTCCTAAAAGTTTAATAAATAGAATAAATACAATAAAACTGAAAGGGTGTACTCATGGATATTTGGATACAATTCACAGATTGGTTGGAACACATAGGGACAGATTTTGAAGCACCACTAAAATTAGTCATCTTTGGAGGGCTTTTTTTACTTTGTATGAATGCTATAGTTGAAAAGACATTAAAAGGGAATATAAAAAGTTTGATTCTTTCTAAGCATATCTTTAACTATTGTGTGCTTTTTCTCCTTATGGGAAGTATAATTTGGGGCTTTTTAATTTAGTAGAAAGGGTTCAATTGAGATGTTAAAAACTAAAGACAAAAAAAGAAGATTAATAACTGGTAACGGATTACGTTTTGTGACGCAATCATAAGAATATCATATAATTTCGCATATGATTTCTTCCCTATAATTCACAGTTGGGATCACAGAAAAAAACGCTTTTGAAAAATTTTTCAACAGCGTTTTTTTGTTGGATCGGTAACTGCAAGGCTCTAGTTTAAAACTGTCTCGGCTGGGGTAAATGCTTCCCATTTATTATATTTCGTTGTTATTGATGAAATAAACCAATACTCTCTAAATGGTTCTAGATTTTTTTCTACGATTATTATCTTCTGCCCACTACCAAAATTAGCATATGAAGTTTCTAAATCGTATTTAACGGTATACCGCATTCTGGATTCGCTAAGGTTTTCTACTTGGGTAATACGAAAGTTACTAACCCATGGGCTTGACTGACCTGTTACCCAGTGAGTTTGCTCAAATTTTCTCCTTGATTGCTTTTGAAGAGAAGGAGACAACATAGCATATTGAACAGCACCACTTCGATTATTTACACCTAATATCCACAATTCAACTGCTTGTTTCGGTTCGCCTACGTGCAAACCAGTCATAAAAGACAATAACTGGCTTTCTAAAAGATTAAGTTGTTTTGGTGCTGCAATTGCAGAATTGGTACTTAACAGTATTAATGAAATTAAAAGTATTATAAATCGCAATAAATTCACCACTAAAGGTTATTTTCTTAGGGGTATTATTCTACCTGTAACTATTATTGATTCGTTACCACAGAAAAATTATATCTTTAATAGTGAATACTTTATATCCTGATTTCGGACCCGTAATTTTAATATTAAGGGTATGTGATAGAATTAATACTTTACTATTCCAAAAAATGGAATCATTCAAATACCAGACAAGACATTAATTTTGTCTGGTATTTTCTATTAATAATCATTCATTTTTTTCTCAATAAATTCGTCACAATTATGTTTTAAATTACTGACCTCGTCTTTTTCTTAATATGCTATAACAATTGTAAGCCTAGTAAATAGGCAAAACGAAAGGAGAGGATGAGGAATGAAAGAACTATTAAAAGAAAATATGGATAATTTATTTAATGTAGGTGTAGGAAATCAATTCGATTTCGTTGGTTGTTATAAGGGTGAAAAGGGAAGTTATCTCATCGATCGAACTGATGGCCAAACATATACTGATGATTTTCAGGCAGACAGTAAGGTTGAAGCAATTAAACTGCTTTTTGAAAAGGTTGAAGAAATGATCGATGAAGTTCAGATAAGATTATCTAATTATTATTCTGAAATCAATGAGGGTTATCCTGATAAAAATTTTGAAGAAGAATTAAAAGAGAAATTGGATAATGCAGCCCTAACAGCACTATATAAAATTCAAAGATATGATTTAAAATCTTTCTTTAGTGAGAATGAGTTGCAACTAGCAGAATTAATGCACAAGAAGTTAGTAGAAAGATACGAACTAAAAGAAGTGAAAGATATAGATTTTAATTACTATAAATAAGATTTTTTAATGTCTAAACAGTGGAGGTGATTAAATTGAATATGTTATCAAATGCAGACATTGAAGCATTAAGGAGCATGTATCAGCAAGCGCACTATAAAAGTGCAAGTCTCAATAGTGATGGTACATATAACTTATATTTGAATTTCGGTTATGGGTGTGACGAATACAGAGTAACTGAGGAACAATTACATTACATTCAACAGTAAACGTTGTAATAAAATAGAGGAAATCGAGGAATCCATGGAAATGTGCTGGCAAAGAGTTCCAGACGCGCTATAATACGACCAATAACAAGTTTGTCAGATAATATGTCTTATGCGACGAAACCTATAGCATAGCCTATATTATTTCGTCGCATAACATAAATATTCTTTATTCAATTTTTGTCGTATAACATTGCGCAGGAGGGTACCCTTAATGGAAATTGTTTCAGTTACCTTTTCTCAATCAATTAATGAGTTTAGAAACTATTTGATTGAATCGAACAGAAGTATGAATACTATTAAAAGTTATGTTCAAGATTTACACATTTTAGAGAAGTGG
The DNA here is from genome assembly GCF_042865285.1 of Cytobacillus spartinae. Classification (NCBI taxonomy): domain Bacteria; kingdom Bacillati; phylum Bacillota; class Bacilli; order Caryophanales; family Bacillaceae; genus Cytobacillus; species Cytobacillus spartinae. Next base: position 35,979 of record NZ_JBIACK010000012.1, read on the forward strand.
TTGTTTTCCAGACACGCTGATCCAATTATGGTGGAGGCAATTACGAAAACTGATATAAAAGATTTCGAGCGTGATATAAAAACAACTTCCTCTTTATCTCCAGCGACTGTTAACCGAAAACTTGTATCCGTAAAAAAATGGGCTGCTTATTTATTTGAATCGAAATTTTCTCCGGTTAACTTGGGTCAAGAGATTTCAATTCTGAAGGTTCAAAAACAGAATACCATTCGTTGGTTAACGAGACAAGAAGTTGGCCGCTTATTACATGCAGTACAATTAACAAAACATAAAAACTTCCAAAAAGGGTTATTACATGAAACACTGATTATTCTTCTAGTGAATCTTGGGTTACGAATAGAAGAAGCATGCTCTTTAACAAAGAATTCAATTTCGTTACGCAATAATTTAGTGAATGTGTTGGGGAAGGGATATAAGCACAGAGTGGTGCCCCTGACTGAAAAAACAAAGGCACACATACTTTTCTGGTTGGAAAATAGGGAGAATGATTCCGATTATATATTAGTTAGCAGCAGAAGCAGTCAATTAAGCACAAGAGCCGCGCAGCATATGTTAAAAAAATATAGCACCCAACTTGGTATAGAAATTACCCCCCATTCTCTAAGGCATACCTACTGCAAACAGTTGGCAGATAGTGGAGTGGGACTCCAATCTATAGCAGATTTAGCAGGTCATAGTTCCATGGATACTACTCGAATTTATGTTACTCCATCAATTAAAGAATTGCAGAACGCCCTTAAGAAAACAGAGTTTTGATTGACCTAAATTATTGGTGAATGAAAATATGTGAAAAATGTTTATTCCTCTTCTTATACGCGTTATAATGTGAGCGTAATATACTAATATATTTAATATACGAGTAGGAGAGGCTACCTAGGAGCCTCTCCTTTTTCCTGTTTGCGGAAATAATTATCAATACGCGCTAAAATATTATTAAAAGAGGAACTTTAAATTCGTAATATTGATTGGAGAGGATAGAATGTACTATTTAGATTACATATCCAGTTATTTCTGTATTGCAGGTCTTCTATGGTTTATGATGATTATTGGCATTAAGTATCTACCGAACAAATTAAAACAGGGAAAAGAAAATGCTGTCAAATGGCAGGAAAGGCTGCTCATAATTAGTATTCCTTTATCCTTGATACTAGGATATTCAGTTTTTCACTTCTTGAATTTATACGAATATATGAGGGTAGTTTAAGATTCTAGTTTACTTTCTACCAAGGAAGAATTTATTGCTAGAGTAGTATCTTTTTTATAAAGATATAAAAAATATCCAGTTTGGCCCTTTACAGGTAACGATTGCTATGTTAGTATAAATACAAGTTCTTAATTATACAATTTTTAGTTTAATTTTTAATATATTATATACAAATCTCTTTCTTTTTATCATGTTAAATGGAAGAGAACAAAAAATATACGTAATATACCTTAAGTAAATAAGATGATGAGTTTAGTTTTTTATTGTGATGATCTGGACTCATAATCACTGTGCATTTACATGCCTAATAAGGCTGTATTAAATATGCACAACCTAAGTGTATTTGTATATTTTTGTTCTTTCCATTGTGTGAAAAAAGGAGGAGATTTTTTTATGCAAATTTTACATACGGTCCCAAGTTAACATATCCGAATCGTTGAATAAAATATGTGCATCTATAGGGTGTAGAGTAAAAACCAAGTATTAATCCATTCGAAAAAGACTGAATATTCAAAATATAAGGAGGAGAGACAGAATGAGTAAGAATGCAATAGTCTATGTGAAAGGATTCGCCAATGAGGTAGTAGAGCCTAATCTGAAGCCGATAAAGGAATATTGTTTGAAAAAGGGGTTAGAGATAGTTGAAATATTGTTTGATGAAACAGCCTATAACGAAAAGGATATGGATTGCATAAAAACGCTTTACGGATATATGAGTTCTGGGGAAGTTAGCACGATTATATTCACTAGTTGTTATTCCTTTCCTTCTATCAGACACCACATAATGAAGTTTGGTATATTTCCTGAATTTGAAACTCTTAATTTTTATTATGGTGCTTTAGAATCAAGGCGGGCAGATTATTACGTCAAAGGTGAAGAGATGATTTTTAATCAGAGCACTATTGATAGTGAATTGAGTGTTGATTTTGGTAATTTAGTGGAACTGTTATCAAAAGATCAAGATGGTTTGCACTTTATTAACAGAGAGAAAAATGCCCGGTTAATTGAGGAAAGCAAGTCGAGAGAACAAAAGGCTTTTCGAGAACTTATAAAGGATAAAAGAATATTAGGAATTGTTTTTAATGAAGGCAATATGTCAAAGATGACCAGCCATCTTGGCCAAGAATCGTTTATGGATAATACCGGAGATACCGATGTTATTGCTTACAGCGATTATTACGATTTGGAAAAAGTATTAAGTTCCAACAACTACTATAAAGTCATATTTGATGGCTTAGGCAACAGTGACCTTGACGATTTTAGAGACTTAGTTTTACTTTGCGACGAATATGTTGGTGAGGTTCAATTCAGTTATGGTGACTTATCTTCAAAAGATAAGTATGAGTTGATTGCGATACTTGATGAATTAACAGGAAATGCTTAACAAGGATATTAATGCCCAACCAAATGTAATGATTAATTCAATCAACAACTAGAAGGACAACTAATGCTAATAAAGATTGGCCCAATAAAAAACTAAGGAGATATTACTATGCAAAAAAGTGCAGTTAAAAAAGTTGGTTACATGGTTCACTTAAGTTCTGAAAGGGATAATAGCATAGATTTAGAAATGAAGAGTCGCGTACTAAAGGTTTTATTAGAGGATGCTAAAGGGTTTAGTGTTGCAAATTACCTTTCTTATAAGAGTAATCCACTAGTTGCTCAATACTTTATGAAAGTATTAAGAAAACAAGCCATCGACACGATTGCAGTACAAGAACGTTCAGTATTTAAGAAGGATATCATCAATCTGTTTATCCAAGAGGGATTTAATTTCATTTTGATTGAAGTTAATAGCAGCAAAACAAAGTATAGGATTCAGGAGATTACCAATAGCCAATTGAGGGCTGATCTTCATAATGTAGTCAGAACCAGTGAAGTGATATGGAAAACCCTAGGATATGACTATAGAAGGGAATTAATCGGTTATGAAAAATTTGCAAGGGTATCCAATAAATTAGTAGATGATCTCGAATCTACTACCGGCATTAACATATCCGCCTATTAAGTTTTTTATTTATAGAAACAGTGTCTAATTTAAGTGACCATAAAACTATACAAGGAGTTGATTGTTTATGAAAAACGTAACCTTTTTTACTTTATTACCAGAGACAATTTTAGGGAGAACAAGGAATTCTGCTGAGGAATTTTTTGAGTATTGTATGATGGCGGATATATTTGCTCAGAGCAACAACCTCAATATTATTAATGGTTGTGGAATTTCGAACCTTGGAGATGTTAATATGCGAAAAAAATATTTTTCGAGACTTAAAAGAAGATCAACTGTATTAATAATATCTCCTGTACATGTTGCAAACCCTGTAATTCTAAATTTATTCATCGGTAAGGATATAACCTTCAGGGTGATTGAAGGTGATTATCTTATAAAACCAAAAAATTTAAAAGAATTCTTTTTAGAAGAATTAAAATCATCGACAGAAGAGAGTGCAGTTAATTCAATGTGAAAAATTGCTGTTTATTTGAAAAATAGAGGTAAGTGGGTAATCGGAAAACAAAAATATGAATAGGAGTGGTATGAAATGAAACAACTTGAAAAATTAATATCAGAAGGAAATGCTCAAAAAGTGGAGGATACTGTAGAAACAAGAGGACAGGAAAAATTTATTTTAATTGACTGCGATCCACTGGCCCCAAGACCAAATCGAGTTCTTGGAGAGGTCTTAAAAGGTACTGGTATAACTAGTGAAAAAGAGCCGATGTTTAAGATGTTTGGAGCATGGAAATGGGATTATAGTGACGTTGATGATGAAACTTGGGATAAGGTTATTGAAACAATTGAAGAAAGGTTAGATTTAGCCTATGAAAATGGGTGGGCAAGAAGGGTAAGTTGGATGCCTACGAGTAAAAAATACCGACAATGCATTTAATAGGGATAGAGGCCACTAGGGGGCAGATAATAACGGGCATTTACCTAAATTAAATGGAGTTTAACTATCCTGCCCCCACACTAAATCCTAATTATAATTCGGCAAAAGGTTTAATTGCTATAACCAAAATGAACAAGATTTTAAGGAGGAGATAATATGGTACAGGTGATTGATTATGATGAAAAAGGAAACATAAGAACAACTAGAATTTTCAACCGTGAGATAAAAGAAGAAAGAATCTATCGTAAAGAAGATATTGTAGTTATAAGTGAAGAAGATTTTGGAATTCCCATCAAGAGGATAAATCTTCAAAAGGAAAACAAAAGTGAAATTAAGGATCTTCTCGATTTCCTTATTGAAGAGGAGTTATAACGGAGGTTTGGCCAGAACCTTCATTATATTTAAATGTGGCAGGGAGTGGATAATTCAAGGCATGAAAGATTACTAGACTTAGAAAAGGAATTGAGTATCATCGTTCATAATTTGATAGATTTTTGCTTGAAATGTCAGAACACCCATATTATCTAGCAAACATTGAAGCATAATTGTTAAACAAATTCGTTTTTTTGAAAACCATTAATAATCGTGAAGATAAAGAAATGACAGGGGGAGAATTGGATGTTCACATTGGATGAAACGAAAGAATTAAGAGAGATGTTTCCTGATAGCAATGATGTGCTTACTGATGAGGAATTTAAAGTAATGGGGTGGTACATTTATTCTCTTTGGGAAAAGAACGATTTCAAAAATGAGGAGATCATCTATCGTAAGGAAACGGGGGATATTTTCAACTACTTTTTTGAATTTGATAATCAACTCTTCATGCTGTCAGATGAGTCAATTTACTGGGGACAAGGTGAAATTAGTATAAGAAAAGTATGTGATACTAATTGTGAAATAAGCAAGAACTATCTTAAGAAATTTATAAGGAATGTAGAATGGATTAACCAATATGACTACTTTGAAGGTAAAGAGGACGACTTTGACTTTGAGTTGCACGGAGATGGTCATGAACATCATGTCGAAATGGCTTATGGCCTCATTGAAATTTTAAGAAATAAGGGCTATAAAATTTCAGATTAGAATCATTTGAAATTGAAAGCAGCCATATGGCTAGAGTCTTGCAGACACTTATAAGAAATATTGTTTGACAATTAAAGGGGGGATTTTAGTGATAAGCAATGAGGAAAACAAATTCCATATTGGAGAAATAACTGCAAGTTTTGGTGTGAATATTGCAGGGATAGATGTTTGGCATAATCAGGGCTCATTAGTTTATGTACTAGCAGAAGTTTTTGATGAGGATTCTAACTTTATATTGTGGTACGCCATAATGCAACTGATAGCAAAGTAGTTCAGAGGGTAAATTCTGACTTCGTCAATATTAAATGCCGTGGAATCATACCAAGATTTCCACATTTTATAGAAGAGGTTGGGAGATAAACTCCTTGCCTTTTTTGTTGTGTTTGAAACAGCACAACCATTTAAAGGGGGGGCATATGTGGACTAACATTTCTCACTAATGCCTAATGTTGCAATAGGTTTAGAGAGTAAAACAAGTCGAATTGAGATGATGCAAAATGAAGGAAAAGCATTAAAAAAACAAAAAAACACTTAATTTCCCAAGTGTTCTTTTTTGGACTGTATTTTAATAATCATCCTCGATTTTATACTTATCAATGTATTTTTGTTCTGACATAATTTCAATGATGTCTTTTGGCTCTATTCTTACTTTGGGATGTACATAAGAAAATAGTTCATATACTCCATTTCTCAAAATATAGAGCGATTTTTGAATCAACCATCTTTTTACTTTTACTTCAATTACTTCATTTGGTAAATATTCTAGATTGTCTTTCGTAATGCCGTAATAACTATCCTCATACTCAACCACAAATGTCCAATATTTATAATAATTAAGGGGTTGCTTAAATTTTATAATAAAATGTTCTTTGTTCTTATGTTTAACCCAATCACTCTCAATTGTAGGATCTTTTAAAAATTGGGCTAAATCAAAAAGTATTTCAGGTCTATCCCTAGTATACCCACCATATGAAACTACGTTTGAGTGGCATAGAAATCCATTGACTTGGAAATCTCCATAAAATTTATGTATTATACGGTTTCTATACTCTTCTGCATCGGTCAAAGAAAAACCATCAGTTTTCCCACTAATATCAAGTTTGTTACCTTGGTATAAAATGTATTTCTCTCTAATATTAATATGGATTTCTTTTTTACTTAAATAATCCTTTATTGGTGTTTCCAGTGATACTGCATCCTGTAAATTAATGATTCCTAACTTTTTAATAGATTTACAGTTATCTAAACTGGTAGTGCTATGCAGACTTACAAGTTCAATATCCTTTTCTAACAAGTGTTTATCTTCAATCTCGAATGATTCTAAAAAATCCTCTACATCACTACTTTCAAGGTAAACAAAATCTAAAATATTTTCTATATCTTCCTCATTTAAGTTTAAAAACTCTAATAGTGATTTTAATGTGCTGTCATAATCATTCATATCAAATATCAAATTTAAGCACCTCCGAATAAGATTTTACCAAAGAACTACAGTTTCTTATACAAAAGTATCCGAAAATTCCTCTAATAAATTCCAATAGAGAATGTTATATAAGGACAGTTCGCCAAGTTTGTCTACGAAAAAAATAAAAAATGGTTGCCCCAAGTTAATCAGTGCTCTTTTCTTTTTCTATATTGGTTTCAATAGAATGGGGATTATTATGCTTAATCAATTAAGTGATTGTCTGGCGCTTCTTTTTTCTACAAATTGTGCACATATAAATATGTTGAATCAGAATAAAGTTTACGGGATGAGAAAATAGTCTGCTTAAAAAGAAAAAAGTTTGCACGAAGTCTCGTGGGTGTATCCGGAGTATGGGTATATTCACGGGGCTTTTTTATGTTTTTTGTGTGCTAACACAGGCTTTTGTGGGGATCAAGTTTTCCCTTACGGGGTTGTGTAATTCCTTCATTAATATAGCATAGGGGACGCTCCCTTATCTATCTGTATTAGGGAGCACTGGAACGAATCGAATAAAGGAAAAGCGCACGTCCAGCAATGTATAATAGACCTCAGATAGTAGCGCTCGCCCATAAAAAAATAAATAAATATATAAATAATTAGGCATAGGTCAATTGGTAAGTATGGGGAATGGCGGAGGTACAGGTGAAACCGTAAGGTATAGTAGTGTGCTTCATCTTTCAAGGGAAGCCCACGTCCGATAGCGTGTAACAAGCCCCAAGCAAGGTTCACGCCCGTAAAAAATTATATAAATAAGTATAGGTAACGAGGTAAGCATGGGAATGACGGTGGTATAGGGGAAACCGTAAGGAATAGTAGAGTGCTCATCTTTCAAGGGAAGCCCACGTCCCGAAACGTATGATTGGCTTCAGACTTTAGCACTCGCCCATAAAGAAATAAATAAAAATAAAAATAAATAATTAGGTATCGGTCACATGGTAAGTATGGGAATGACGGTAGTACAGGCGAGAACGTAAGGTACTATGAATAAGACCGATTGATTAGACTATCTAGTAGGAAAGGTATCTTCGATACCCCCTTTATTGGCAAAGTGTGAATATCATTACTGAAATACTTATACTAGCACCTATCCATCGTATAAATCGGTGCACCCCATCCCCCGCATATTGAAAGACTCCTCCATACTCGGCATATACTCTACCCAATAAATGGCTTACCTCTCTTAACCAAAGCGCAAATACACCATTATTCCACCATTAACGGCAACTCTAGCAGATATAGACAATACAATTACATAGATAATCCAACCGAAGATATGAATCGGTTATGGTACAGGAGGCACCGTAAGGTGCCTTTTTTAGTTTTGACCACTTAATTCATTTGGAGTTCGCCCCTATATCACTAAGCAAACTTTATTCTCATCATATTAATTTTCTGTGCTCATTTTTGGCTGAAAGTGAGCAAATCTTTAAGCAAACTTTATTCTCAAAGAATAATTGGGAAAATGCCAGTGAAGTCAGATGTATCAAGGGGTTTAGCCAATAACCAATTTCATCAAACTTTATTCTCATTTAACATTTGTGAATCAGGAATTCCTGGTTTGCGACTTCGGTCTTTTCTTTTATATCACCGTAAGTTAGTTAGCCCCTTTGATTTTGATCTCAGAATAACTCCAAATCCCACTATAGCAGCAATAATTATTTTAACTGGGAAATTTTCAACAAGGCCGTTTACGATATACACTTTTACTTTTTGAAATACAGTTGCTTCAACTGCCCAATCAATGACATATCCGAATCCTAAAATAGTCGGTATGGAAGTTAGAAGGTAGACAATAAGGAAAGTAAGCACAAATCTCTTTATCATGAAAAACCTCCTAAGAAAGATTACTATTAGATATATAGTGAATGGAACCTAAATAGACGTATAAATACAGTGTTAAACTAATTCATATTAAACATATTTTATCTTGATATTGTAACTTAGGGATATTTGAGTCACTATATATTTTTTGTGTTAAAATATATAAATATTAATATTTAATCAAAGGATGATCGTATTGGGTAAAGATAATCTTGAAAATAGTGTGATGGCAGGGATACTTGGTGTCCAAAGTCAAAATAGACGTTTTGGTGAAATTATTGGTGAACAAAATAAGGATTTAACACAGATTCTACTGTTCCTACTTCTTCAACTCAAATTATCTGAAGGAATGAAGATTACGGAAATATCAGATTTCTTTGGGATGACAGCTGGCGGTGCAACCGCTATGAGTGATAAGCTTGAAGAACAAGGGTTAGTGACTCGAGAGCGTTCGAAGGAAGATCGGAGAATTGTAAAGGTGGTCTTAACGGATAAGGGTCATGAGCGAGTAAGGAATATATTTTCTAGATTTGAAGAAAAAGATTTAAGTATATTAGATGAGGCATTAAAGAAATCATCAGAAGCGATGGGGAAGTTTATAAATCATATGAATCAAAAAATGTGAAAATCAGAAAGCACAATCCAATAATTCGGCTTGTGCTTGTTTGTTATTTCTAAAGTTCTTTTCCCTGCTCTAAACACTTTTCTAAGTCTTTATCTACTACAAATACTTCAATTCTTTCGCCCATTTTAGTACTAATATCACTATGGCTGGAAAGTACTTTGCATTTAGTATGCTTTTCAACAATTTCTTCAAAATTTTTACTATACATTTCACGAAGAACTTGTCTCATTTGTTTGACTAACTTTCTGCCCGTATCATGTTCTACTAAGTGTTTTTCTTCAACAGTCAATACGCCTTTAAACCTTGCTATAACCATATCTTGAACTATATATGTTTTTGTCTCTTGAGGTCCTCGTCCAATAAGATCTCTTTGTAATTTTATAAAAGCCTCACTTAAATCTGCTTCTAATTTCTTCTTTGGCGACGCCATTTAGTAGCCTCCTAGATTGAATCAGCTGGGTATAAAATTAAGAATAGTTATTAGCTTTCCGCTCCTAGCCATAAATAATTCTCTGCTTCTTTCACTCAGCTCCTTGCATTATATTACTTTCGGTCAATTTCATTGTCAATGTAAACTTTATTAAATTTGCGAGATATTTAGATAACATTAGAGAATTTAAGAAAAGAACCTCTTTTAAGCAAAAATTAAAGAAAAACGAGTAATTTTGGATTTAATTAGTGTTTTACAAAGGGAGAAGATGATATTACAATAATCCTCGTAAACAGCAAATTAAATAGTTCGGCCTAATCTCGAACTGAGAGCGGAGGACCCATTATTTTGGGGTTAATTCTACATTAGTAGAAGGGATGAGAGTAACTCTTTCGCCATCCTACCCGTCAGCTAACTTCGTAGGCTAAAGCGAAGGAGGTCATAAAGACCACCTTATTCAGGGGGCTTTTTTTGTTGCTAAAAATGTGGCAAAGAGGCAGCTTGACTGTTTATAGTAGGTCTTTTTATTTTGCCTATATTTGAAAAAGTAACATGGGAGACAGAATGCAAAGGAGGCAACATCGTTGCTTGCTGGGCGTTAAGTAGACCAATGTATGCTTTTTCTCCAATGAGTTGAATGTTCAAGATTCAGCAATTCTGGCTATCTGTTTTCTATTGATAGCTGTATTTAGTGCTGAACTTGTGTTCAAAGCTGGGGAAGAAGTTATACATTGGTCTTTTTCATGTTCATTTGGCTTAACTTATATTTGGAAAGAAGGATTATTATGAAGAAACAGTTTGCGGTAATTGGTTTAGGACGTTTTGGAGGAAGTATGGTAGAAGAGTTATCTGAAATGGGGATAGACGTATTAGCTATTGATCGTGATCAGGATAAAGTCGATAAGTATGCACACTATGCAACCCATGCCGTTCAAGCCAATGCTATTAATGAGAGTGTCCTTAAACAACTTGGAATAAAAAATATGGACCATGTCATTGTTTCATTTGGTGAAGATATAGAAGCGAGTATTCTTACAACATTATTATTAAAAGAATTAGGAGTTAAGCAAGTATGGGTTAAGGCTTCTAATGAGTACCACCAACGAGTTCTTGATAAAATCGGAGCAGATAAAGTCATTCATCCAGAAAGAGATATGGCGAAAAGAATTGCACATCATGTTGTTTCAGAAAAACTAATTGATTATATTGAGTTATCAAAGAACCATAGTATTGTAGAAATTGCTGCTACTAAAAAGCTACATCAAAAAACTATCATTGAATTAGATATTAGGGCAAACTTTGGCTGTAATATTATCGGAATCCAAAGGGGAAGTGACATCATTGTTTCACCGACTGCTACTGATATGGTTTATGAAGGAGATATTCTAATTGTGATTGGCCACAATAAAGACCTTCATCGGTTTGAGGAAGTGGGTGTATAAAGGTGCACAAAATGGTGAACATCAGCCCTCCTCAGCTACTGATACTGGTGTTTCTATTTTTTATTATGTTAGGAACAGTATTGCTGAGATTGCCAATCTCAACTACAGAAAGTATTACTTGGCTAGATTCCCTTTTCACAACGACATCTGCCATGACCGTTACTGGGTTAGCTGTCGTAGACACAGGAACTTCCTTTACCCTATTTGGTGAAGTCATCATACTGATGTTAATCCAAATAGGCGGGCTAGGTATCATGTCATTTGCGGTTCTCATTTATATGATGCTGGGGAAGAAGATTGGATTTAAGGAGCGATTAGTATTACAACAAGCTTTGAATCAAACATCCGTAGGCGGCGTGATTAAGTTGGTCAAAAACTTGTTTGTCTTTTCCTTTATTATAGAATTTATCGCCTTCCTTTTGCTCAGTGTTCGCTGGATTCCAGAATACGGATGGATTAAGGGTTCCTACTATAGCTTGTTTCATTCTGTATCAGCCTTTAACAATGCTGGTTTCTCAATATGGCCTGATAGTTTAAGTCGCTATGTAGGAGATCCTATCGTTAATATAGTCATTACTTCTTTATTTATTATCGGTGGTTTAGGGTTTACGGTACTAGCAGACTTAAAATCGACAAAAGAATATCGAAGACTTGCACTACACTCAAAACTAATGATTTTTGGTACCTTTGCTCTGAATATTATAGCTCTATTTACAATCTTTTTATTAGAATACAATAACCCTAATACGATAGGGGGGTTATCAACAATCGATAAATTTTGGGCATCGTATTTTCAAGCGGTATCACCAAGGACAGCCGGGTTTAACACGGTTGATATTGGTAGCTTAGAAAGGTCCACGGTGGTTTTTATGTTGTTACTTATGTTTATTGGAGCGGGTAGTGCATCAACTGGTGGTGGGATAAAATTAACGACCTTTATCATTATTTTGCTAGCAGTGGTCACTTTTATTCGAGGTAAAAAGGAAATATCTATATACAGAAGAACAATTAGTGATACGTTTATTTTTAGAGCACTAGCCATCTCTATGATATCTGTCTTGTTTATCTTTGGAGCTCTATTTATTTTATGTATTACGGAGACTGAGCAACCATTCCTCAAGATATTATTTGAGGTCATATCGGCATTTGGGACAGTCGGTCTATCTATGGGGATTACGGCAAGCTTAACTCCACTTGGAAAAATGGTAATCATTTTTATTATGTTTTTGGGTAAACTTGGTCCTTTAACTCTGGCCTTCTCACTGTCCAGGCCAGAAAAGGCGAAATTCAAATATCCAAATGAAGACCTGTTAACAGGATAATTTGTATAGACTCCGTAGGTAAGTTGAAGAGAAGGTCTCTATAGAGGGCTTCTCTTATTTTTCTTGTTGATAAAATATTTCCTTTTATCCCTCTTTTTTTTAACAACAATTAATAGTGAATGTTAAGATAATGGAATAAGATAAAAGTAAACAGTTAAATTAAATTGGGGATGGATATGATGAACGTCATCTTTTATTTATTAATATCGTATCTGATTGGAACCTTTATGACCGGGTATATCGTCATACGGTTCTTATATCATGAAGATATCCGCGAAAAAGGAAGCGGGAACGTAGGGGCCAAAAATGCAGGTCGGGTATATGGGAAGAGAGCTGCAGTACTTACTTTCTTGGGTGACTTTATCAAGGGTGCAATTATTATTGTCATTGCTCGTTATTTTTCTTTTTCAGAGACGATGCAATTGGTAGGTTTGTTGTTTGTTATCACCGGTCATGTATTCCCGATATTTCTTCGGTGGAAAGGTGGAAAAGGGATTGCCACTTTTCTAGGTGGAATTACTTTGTTAAATCCTCTACTTTTAGTGCCTTTGATACTCGTTTTTGGAATTTTATATGTTTGGAAAAGAAATTTTACGTTGGCAGGTCTATCAGCCATTGGAATCCTTCCGATAAGCTTTTACTTCGTTAATAATCAGATGGTCAATACGATGCTATTTGCTGTTATCGCTTTATTTGTGTTGATAGTACATAAGAGGGGCAAGAAACTATAAATTATTTTAAAAATAATGTTTTGGAAACTTTTAAACTAGTAATTGGATGATAGACTAGTAGTTATTTATTTGGTACAATATCCTTATAAGTTTATATTCTCCTGAAGGGGAGTAGCTTTTACAGCAAAGTCGTCAATACGGAGTGCAGCTCTCGGCTTTGTTGGCAATTCGTTTTGTTAGCGAGACCTTTATCAATGAAACATTGGTAAGTGTCTTTTTATTTTGGCTTTTACCTCGGTGGTAAGGCCAATTTTTATTATATAGAAGAAAGCATTTTCATAAAAATAAAATCTTCATAAAGCTGATTTTTATCCAGGAGGTAAACCATGCTTTATTACAAAACCTATGAACTAAGTCCTGCTCATGAATGGGCTGTTTTCATCCATGGGGCTGGAGGAAGTTCTTCGATATGGTACAAACAAATAAGGGAATTTAAGAAACATTTTAATGTTCTACTTATTGATTTAAGAGGACATGGAAAATCTAAAGATCAAAGATTATTAAAGAAAAATTATTCTTTTAATGAAGTGAGTATAGATATTATTGAAGTGTTGGATTATTTAAAAATTCAATCTGCTCATTTTATAGGGGTGTCTTTAGGAACCATCTTGATCAGAAATATTGCAGAAATTGATCCAAATAGAATAAAATCCATGGTGCTCGGTGGTGCAGTCATTCGTCTAAATACAAGGGTTAAGACGTTAATGACGCTAGGGAATATCGGCAAAAAAATTATTCCGTATATGTGGTTATACAAATTATTCGCATGGTGTTTAATGCCTAAGAAGCGACATGAAGAATCTCGTTTACTCTTTGTTAACCAAGCTAAAAAGTTATGTCAAAAAGAATTTATTAAGTGGTTTAAGTTAACACGAGATGTAGCACCGCTTCTTGTCCACTTTGAAGAAAATAAAATTAAAATACCGACTCTTTACGTAATGGGAAAAGAAGATTATATGTTTCTTTACCCCGTGGAAGAGATAGTAAAAAGATGTGATTATTCGAAGTTAACGGTGATTGAAGACAGTGGCCATGTCTGCAACGTGGACCAACCTGAGAAATTCAACGAAATTTCCATTAAGTTCTTAGCAGGCTTTAAACAGACACAATTAGATATTGTATAATCCAATGCCCAGGGGTATTCTCTGGGTTTTTAGCTTTTGTTGCACTTATACTGTCCTTCATTTTAATGAAAAATTCGCAATTACTATCTTCGTTTTTGATATTCTTTTATTTATCTATTTCGATGATTTGTTGGTTGAGTGGGTTTCATGACAATTTAAAAATCTATTAAGCATATTCCTAACTTTGGTATATGCTTTTATTATGTTGTGGGAAATTTAAGCAAGCAAACATCAAGACGACAAAAAGTTAAAGGTTTTTGAAACGTTTTACATAGCACATGACTCTAACAGTTATAGAAAGGAGGAGACAATTTGGTTGACGTCAAAAAAGTAAAATTGGCCAAGAAGGGAAACGCTCAGGCCTTTCAAGAGCTCATAGAACAAGAGAAAGTAAAGCTTTATAAAATGGCTTATATTTATATGAAAAATGAACATGATGCATTAGAGGTATTTCAAGAAACTGTTTATAAAACATTAGTATCCATTAAAAGTTTGAAAGAAGAAAAATATTTTTCAACATGGGTTACGAAGATTTTAATAAACACTGCTATTGAATTTTTAAGGAAACAAAAAAAGATTGTTCCAATGGAAAAGGAAGTTTTGGATCGTAATATACAACCTTTTCAAACAGCGGTAGTTGAACAGATAGACCTTTTAGCTTCTATCAAGGGACTCGAAGAAAAATATAAATCTGTACTGTTGTTAAGATTCTATAAAGACTACTCTATAAAGCAAATAGCTGAATTGTTAGATTGCCCTGAGGGGACGGTTAAAACGAATATTCATAGAGGGATCATCCTTTTGCGTGAAAAGATAAAGGAGGGCTGTGTAAATGAATAATGAATTTCCAGAGTTTCAAAAGGAAATGGATCAGATACAAGTTCCGGTAGCAAAGTTGGATTCTATTATTCAAGAGACTGTTCAAAACCATAAGCATAAAATGAAACCGTCAAAAAGAAAACCGATTCTTTACTCTGTAAGTGCGGCTGTGGTGGCACTTGGATTATTTACAGGATCAGCATTTGTATCACCAACGATGGCAAAAGTCGCTTCTCAAATCCCAATTGTTGGTTCCATATTTAAACAGTACGGGGATGAAGGAATAAGAGCGGCTATTGATAAAGAGTTAGCACTAGAAGTCAATCAGTATCAAAAGGATAACGGTATCACACTAGGAATTGAAGAGGTTGTTTATGATGGTACGCGTCTAGTCATTAGCTTTTCTCATAAGGCTCTACTTGCAGTGAGCCACATTGAGCGACCAACCATAAAAATTGATGGGAAAGAAATTAACTTTAGTATGGGGGTTACAAGTCATTACGAAAATCCATCAACTCTTAAAGGTTATATGAATATCTCACCTACAGAAGAGCTTCCAGAAGAGTTTAA
This sequence comes from Cytobacillus spartinae, assembly GCF_042865285.1. Taxonomy (NCBI): domain Bacteria; kingdom Bacillati; phylum Bacillota; class Bacilli; order Caryophanales; family Bacillaceae; genus Cytobacillus; species Cytobacillus spartinae. The sequence goes on from NZ_JBIACK010000012.1 coordinate 51,521, forward strand.
GATGGATATCTCTTTTGATTCGGTCGGATTGATTGGTGGAAATTGGACGTTTGAATTGCCTATTAAAATGCCTAATGAGGTTAAAACCATTCAACCAATGATCACCAAGGAAGTAGATGGCACCCTAGTAACAATTAAATCTTTGAAGATGGGTCCTGCTGGTACGGATGTTAAGATTGATATGGCGTCTGATGATCCTCTTTTTGAACTTGATTTTAGCCTCTTAGATGAAGACGGTCAGTCATTAACCCTTCTTCAATCAAGTGGTCATGGGGAAGATGGCATTTTCACGAGAAATAATCTATATGCCCCAGTCCAATCAGGTTCAAATAAAGTAACCATTATTCCATACTATTTCCCTAAAATTGTGGAGCAGATTCCTGATAAGGTAACAGCGCCGTTAGAAAGAAAGAAGCTTCCTATTACCTTGGAACAAGGGGAAGTAGGGAAAATTATCATAAAAGATATTGAGGTAAATAAAGATAAAATGTATGTTTACTTTGAAGTAGAAAGTGATTTCCCTTATGACGGGCACTTAAAGCATAATGGAATCGATCTAGAAACTAGCAGTGGAAAGAAGTTAGTATCAACTGAAAAGCCTTATGCACAAAGAGTTAAAGATAATTTATACATGCAAGAATTTGAGACTAGTAAGGAAGATTTAGTCGTTACAACGTTTAAGTATCCGAAACCGGTCATGCTGGAATCAATAGACATTGAAATACCTTAAAGAACGAGAACTCTCAGTTAGTTGCTGAGAGTTTTTAGACGTTTCTAGCTGAAATGGTATAAAATACTAGTAGGTTTGGATCCAATTACATCTCATAAAATTGTTAGGTACTCAATGAAAAAATAGAAAGCCTTATAATCTAGGAGGAATTCATTTGTCTGAGGAAATCATAAATATTTACGATGAAAATTATCAATTATTAGGTACGGCGAATCGAGATGAAATCCATTTGAAAGGCTATTGGCATGAAACGTTTCATTGCTGGGTCATGAGCAGAGAGAATGGTAGAGATTTCATACATTTACAAATTAGAAGTGCTGAAAAGCAGGATTATCCAAGTCTTTTAGATATCACAGCTGCCGGGCATATTATGGCAGAGGAAAGCATCGCTGATGGGATAAGAGAGGTAAAAGAGGAACTGGGCATTGAGGTTTCAATGGAGGACCTCATTTCATTAGATGTCATTAAGTATTGTGTAATTCTAGAAAATTTTATTGATAAAGAACTAGCCAATGTTTTTCTTTATAAAAACTCTAAATCCCTATTAGACTATGAAGTACAAAGAGAAGAAGTTTCAGGAATTGTCCAAGTAGACTTTGATCAGTTCACTGACCTGTGGTTAGGAAAAAGAGAAGAAGTACAAGTTCAGGGGTTTGAATTAAATAGTGCAGGAGAGAAAATAAAAATTGATAAATTAGTTAAAAGGAATGATTTTGTACCTCATGAGAATTCATACTATGAGAGAATCATCGAGCTAATCAGGAATCATATCTAAAAGGGCCAACAGTTACTGTTGACCCGTTTTTTCTAAATTAAAGTTTTTTTGAAGGTGAGCTTTCCTTTTTCGGCCATACTATATAGCTAATCGAAATGAGTAAATCAATGGTTAGTGCCATACTCCAAATTTTCATAACTGCGTTCAGAGCCTCTGTTCTTAAAGGATTATTTATGAGGTAAATCATGATAAGCAACATACTTACCCCTATTAGATAAGCAACTAAGTGTTTGACCCAACCTTTTAATTGTTCAGATGCATGCTTCCTTCCATAGTGCTTTGAAGGTTTTACTCCATTTTTTAAGACGTAATATTGGAAACGCTCATCAGCCCACTTTACCATACTTTTACCAAATGCGACGGAAACTCCTATGTAAACGGCTGCAAGTGCATGTGCATATGTAGCAACAGCCCCTTGATATAAATCAACACTGGTTAGGATTAATAAAAGTAGGTCTACTAGTGGTGATAGCGATAGTAATATTAAACTTAATGTATTCTTTTTAAGAATATACCGTGTGACCAATCCCAGTACAATAAAGACCCAAAATAAAATCTCACACGTAACAATCATCCAACCTATGAAGCCCAACACAAACACCTCTTTGACAGTTTCTTTTGATACAATTAAGAATTGGTAACAATCAGTCATAAACTCTAATCTAAAAATATTTAAAGATATTGGTCCATTTTTCCATTATAAAGCATAATAGGCTTTTTCATGACAATAAAATAGGGGGTTATTAAAAAATAGGATGTAATTTCCATTGTAATACTTCTTTCAGGAATAAAAATCTTATACAATTAAACTATTAAAAGTGTGATTAAGGGGTAATAAGGATATGGTGAATCAGATATACGAAAACTGGGGAGGATATCCTGTTAAGCTTACTTGGCTCTCTAAAGAGAAACCACAGCTTTCAAAGGTGACTAGTGTTCATGCATACTGTTTCCATCAGGGTAAAATTCTATTGGTAAAAGTAGAAGGAAGAGGCTTTAACATTCCTGGTGGCCATATTGATGAAGGGGAGACACCAGAGGAAGCTCTTCATAGGGAAGTTATTGAGGAAGGTTATGTCAAAGGGGCTATTAAGTATATAGGAGCTTTAGAGGTAAGTCATGAGGAAAATCCTCTATTTAATCCAGCTGGTAAATACCCACTGATCGGCTATCAAATGTTTTATAGAATGGATATAGAAGAGTGCCTCCCTTTTCTTCGAGAACATGAAGCAATTTCTCGGATTTGGGTGGAGCCAGAGGAAATTCCATATGTAATGAATGATCATAAGCTCTCTTTATTGATTTTACAAGATGCTTTAATAGTTTCTAACCCTATTTAAAAGGGAAATCATACATAGAAAATGAGGTAAATAAAAGGGTGAAGGGATCTAATCATTTAAATAAAAGAAATTCATCTCTCCTTCTATTCGGAATTGGTATATCTTCTCTAGGAGATTTTGTATATCTTGTGGCAATAAATATTTTAGTATTAAAGCTGACAGGGTCTGCAGCGGCAGTAGCAGGTTTGTGGATTATGGGGCCAATTGCGTCCATTTTAACGAAGTTTTGGTCGGGTAGTTTAGTAGACCGGATGAACAAGCGGAATCTTATGATTATAACGGATATAGTTAGGGCGGTAATAGTAGCTATTATTCCGTTTTTGTCTTCCATATGGCTCATTTATGTTTGTTTATTTTTTCTTTCGGTTGCTAAAGCCTTTTTTGAACCAACATCGATCACGTACATTACTCGATTGGTCCCACAACAGGAGCGTAAACAATTTAACTCCTTTCGTAGTCTAGTGACATCTGGGGCATTTTTAGTGGGTCCAGCTATAGCGGGTGTTCTCTTTCTCATTACAACAGTAGACATCGCTATTTGGATTAATGCCATATCGTTTATTGTTTCAGCGTTTTTGCTTATGCTTTTACCGAACGTTGATGAACAGGTTCCAAAAGCGGACGTAAAACCTCTTAGTATAAAGGTGTTACGTGAAGACTGGGAAAGCGTCATTCAATTTAGCCGTAAGAACTTATATATTGTTCAGATCTTTTTCCTAGCGCAATTTTTTATGATTGTTTCACTTGGGATGGATGCACAAGAAGTTGTGTTTACTCAAAGAGTACTAGGGTTGTCAGAAACAGATTTTGGACTACTCATCAGTATTACAGGAATTGGATCGATCGTGGGGGCTTCAACTGTATCTATTTTTGCTAAAAAGATGTCTATTAAACAATTAATTAGCTTAGGATTCTTAATGGTGGCTGTTGGGTACTTGATTTATGCATTCTCCTTTTCCTTCTGGTCAGTAGCAGTAGGTTTCATTATCTTAGGCTTTTTTAATTCTTTTTCAAATACAGGCTTTATGACTTTTTACCAAAATAATGTTCCAACTGAAATGATGGGACGAATCTCAAGTGTATTTGGGACGTTCATCAGTTTATTTCAAATTATTTTTGTCTTGCTGATTGGATATACTGGAGAGATTATTCCACTACGTTATAGCGTAATCATTGCTTCATTTATCATTGTCGTAATAGGAATCCTTATTACCTTTATGGTGAATCAACCTTCAAGGAGCAAATATTTTGATGAGTAAATATGAAACCCGGATAGCAGATCTATCCGGGTTTATTTTCACTTAGTAAGCCTTTGCCCAATACACAAGTTGTTCTGCTTCTTTACCACAACAAACGCAGCTCTCGCCAACCTTTTCTTGTTCAAATGGCATACATCTAGATGTAGCACCAGTTTCTTCTTTTATCTGGTCTTCACAAGCTTGATCTCCACACCACATAGCTTTAATAAAACCAGCATGTTGAGTGATGGTTTCCTTAAACTCAAGTAAATTTTGGGCAATGCTTGTTTTTTCTTCCCGATGATCTTTAGCTTTCTGTAACAAACTTTCTTGAATATCTAAAAGAATACTTCTAACTTTTTCTTCTATCCCTTCTACTGGAACAGTAATCTTTTCACCTGTATCACGTCTTGCTAAGATGACTTGACCCTGCTCGATATCTCTAGGTCCTACTTCCAAGCGAAGTGGAATCCCTTTCATTTCGTACTCATTGAATTTCCAGCCTGGCTTCTTGTCGCTAGCATCTATTCCAACTCGTATTGATTTAGATAGGCGATTCTTTAAGTCATAGGCATAATCAAGAACGCCTTCTTTATGCTGGGCAATCGGCACAATCATTAACTGTGTTGGAGCTACCATTGGTGGAACTACTAGTCCCCGGTCATCCCCATGAACCATAATCATCGCACCGATAATCCGAGTAGTGAATCCCCATGAAGTTTGTTGCACATATTGTTGTTTGCCTTCTCGATCTAAAAATTGGATCCCGAAAGCTTTTGCAAACCCATCTCCTAAGTGGTGCGACGTACCCGACTGCAATGCTTTTCCATCATGCATTAAGCTCTCGATTGTATAAGTATATTTAGCACCGGCAAATTTTTCCTTTTCCGTTTTCTGTCCCATGATGACAGGGATGGCAAGTACTTTCTCGCATATTTCAGCATAAACCTTGAGCATTTTTACCGTTTCTTCATGAGCATCTTCATCTGTTTCATGACAAGTATGTCCTTCTTGCCACAGAAACTCTAATGTACGAAGGAAAGGACGGGTTGTCTTCTCCCATCTAACAACATTTGCCCATTGATTGTACAATTTAGGTAGATCACGATAGGAGTGAATAATATTTTTGAAATGCTCTCCGAATAACACTTCTGAAGTTGGTCGTACACATAGACGTTCCGTTAATTTTTCATCGCCTCCATGAGTCACCCAGGCTACTTCAGGTGCAAATCCCTCGATATGATCTTTTTCTTTTTGTAAAAGACTTTCAGGGATGAAGAGGGGCATATAAACATTTTCATGCCCAGTTTCTTTAATTCTCTTATCTAATTCTGACTTGATGTTTTCCCAAAGGGCATAACCATACGGACGAATAATCATCGAACCTCTAACACTTGAATAGTCAACAAGCTCTGCCTTCGTTACAACATCTGTATACCACTGTGCAAAATCATCGTTCATGCCCGTAATCTCTTGTACAAACTCTTTTTTCATTGGTTTCACCTCAAATATAATAAGTTCCTAGTAATACAAAAAAGCCGCGCTTAAAATAGGGACCATTCCTGGTGGTACCACCCTAATTTAAAGCACAGCTTTACACTCAACACGGTAACGGTGTTCAACCGCTGTATCTTTTCTGATACAGAACTCAGAGGTAGGTTCAAATAAATGTCTATAGATACCTTTCACCAAACAGTATCCTCTCTTCAAAGACAGGGTTATTTTACTAGTCCTCTTCTACGTTTCAATATTTTAAAAAAGTATAATCAATTAGGCAGCAAGGTGTCAATAGCAAAGGCTCTTTTCGTAAAATATGTTGCTAATTAAGTACTTTAAACTGCTTTTAAACAGATTATGGTGCTGTTTTCCTTATTTTGAAAAGAAAAGATGTCACGAAACAGCATAGACTCCGTGTTGGAGTTCGAACTTGATAATCTTTGTTGGAATCATTCAGCAGTAAGTATATTGGATTTTGATGATTGTTGTAGTCATTGGTATGTTGCAGATATTGCTTATGCATTAAGAGACATTCTAGAAGATGGGGTAAACTGGGAGAATCCTTCTTTGCAGCAGTTTTTGAATGGATATGAACAAAGAATGGAATTAGATAAAGAAATTTTAAAGGAATTACCTTGGTTTTTAAGAATGCATAATCTTGTGACATTTGCTAAGCTCCTTAGAACCGTAGATTTGGAAGAATCACGGGATTATCCTGAATGGTTGAGCGGGTTACATAAGAAATTACTTGATAAACTAGATGATTATCGAGTTAGTTTTAAGAAATAAGGTATGGCTTGGAGCAATCCAAGCGTCCATGCCAATGAAAATCATCCATTGACATGATGACACATTGATCTAAAAGCAGACATCGAGTTCATTTTTAACTCTAAAATCATCACACTGGTTACGCTTGAAAAAGCAAAAACATTCCAGCTGAAAAATATCTCTTAAATATAGAATAAACACGCATTACCTATCATGCGTGTTTTCCTTCTCTATTTGCAAGGTTTCGTTTGACTCACTATCAAGGATAAATCCAGAATGGAATCCTGGGTAAGAAGAGCTCGAATCTTGCTTGGGACAGACGTTTTTTCTCGGGTTTGGCGATTAATAGTCGTTAGGATGACATCAGCCGAAACCACTAACTCCCCTAACTCATTAACCATAGTTTGTTTAAGGGTAAAACTTGTATTTCCAATTCGTTCAATCCATGTCTTTATAAACAATTTATTTCCTTGGAATACCTCTTGTTTGTAATCCACTCCAATATGTACAACCACGGCTTCAACGCCAGCTGCTTTTACACAAAACGTATACCAATCCTTACGTGCTTGATCTAGGTAATCAAAAAGCTTAACATTGCTAACATGACCTCGATCCGTTTGTGCAACAAACGTAAATTCTGAATAAGTCAATTCAGTCGCCCCCTCTAAAGCCATCTTTAGATGGTATTCGCTATTACCTTCTTAATTCCCTTTAACGGTCTGTCCCCAATCTGTTGTCAATAGTAGAGGGGTTATGCTTTAATAAAATTGAACTATGAAAAAAACTTCACATACTAATTCTAATTCAGCTTATGAAAAATAATCGATTAATAGAAGATTAAAATTCTCGGAGGTTAAAATGCCACCAATCGTATCAGAGGAGTATAAAGAAAAGAAAAAAGAACAGATTTTAAAAAGTGCTCTTTCTTGTTTTGCGGACAAGGGCTTTCAATCTTCCACAATAGATGATATTGTGTCCCATTCTGGTATTAGTAAAGGGGCTATCTACAACTATTTTAAGAGTAAAGACGAAATATATTTAGAAGTATTAAATAGGGCCACCGCAAAAAATATAGAGAATATTAGAGATAACTTCTCAAAACTAAGGTCTACCTTAAGTAAAATTAATTTTATCTTCGATGGTTACCTTAACACAAATCCTTTTGAACATGAGCGCTTCCGCTATATCGTTGTTTTTTATGAATTCACATTACACTGTACAAGAAATGAAAAACTACTAGAATTATTAACGAGAAGAAGAGATACTTTTATTAATTTACTGGTGGATGTTTTGAAAGAAGGCCAGGAAGCTAAAGAGATAAACAATGAAGTAGATCCAGAAATTTTTGCACATCAGTTTTGGACCATTATTGATGGGGTGAGTCTACAGGCTGTTTATAACGATTTCCCGTATTATGACGTGTTAAGAGAGATGAAAGAAGCATATATAGAAAAGTTAAAATTATAGTGATTAAACCTCATCTGCTACTATTTTAACCCCGGAGGTACGTATGCCAATTGTATCAGAAGAACATAAGAATCAGAGAAAAAAACAAATTCTTGATAGTGCCTTGGCTTGCTTTTCGCAAAAGGGATACGATGTAGCCACGATTGACGATATAGTGAAGCATTCCGGAATTAGCAAAGGCTCTATATACAATTACTTTAAAAGTAAGGAAGAAATATATATTGATCTTCTAGAGGTTAGTACGAAAAATATCTATGACGAATTAACCGTTCAAATCAATAAGCTCCATACAGCCATTGACCAAATGAAATTTCTATTTGATTACTTGATAGATCAAGACCCCAGCACAGAGCTACAAAAAGATTACTCATTGGTTAAATTTGAATTCCAATTATCTTCTTCGAGAAATGAAGAGCTTAAGGAAGTTCTTGAGAATAGTCTGAAAGATACTAAGATGAAGATTATTGAAGGGATTTTATCAAAGGGAGTCATTAGTGGCGAATTTAGGAAAGAGTTGAATATAGAGGTATATGCTGAAATGTTTTGGTCATTTGTTGACGGAGCAACATTACAAAATTTACTTTTTCCCAATTATCCTTACCATGAGCTTCTCAAGGAGCAAAAATCAATATTCTTAAAGAAAGTCATTAAACCTTAGCGCGCACTTGACATGTGCGTTTTTTTTTTTATTTCATCATAATCCAAATTAAAAGTCCAGAAGTTAATTGTCGCATAAAGAGTTGCAAATGTTATATAATGTAATAAACTAATCAGTCTATATATATCTGGGTGAGGTGTTATAATTGGAAGAGAATTTTATTAAGCTAAGAGGTTTAAATATATTTACTAGAACCATAGGTGATGGGGAACCCCTTGTTTTTTTACACGGTGGGCCAGGGGGAGAGCATAGATACTTCTTGCCTCACTTAGAGGAGCTATCAAAGGATTTTAAGCTAGTGTTTTATGACCAACGAGGATGCGGCCGTTCTGAAGAATCAACCGACAAAGCCTACTCTATTCAAGAGGAGATTGAAACATTAGAAGAGTTAAGAACTCATTTAGGGATTGAAAAACTAAACTTAGTTGGTGAATCATGGGGCTCAATGCTCGCACTATCCTATGCTTGTGCTTATCCTACACACGTTAATAAACTGTTCCTAACTGCTGCAGTAGGGGCTGTACTAGATGGGTATCTTGGATTTGAACAGGAATTACTTAGTAGATTAAGTGACAAAGATAAGAGTGATTTGGAAAAAGTAATGGAAAGGCTAAGAAACGAGGAAGCAACCGTAGAAGAAGTTTTTAGTATTATTGATCCTTATTATGTTTTCTCTGTTGAAAGTTTACATAAGAAATCAGTCACGAAAGCGAATAACGAGGTTAACATGATTGTTGGTGAAGATATTAAAAAACATTATGATTTATCTAATGAATCTAGGAAGTTAGAACATATACCAATAGTAGTTGCTCAAGGAGAAAACGACATTATTACTCCTGATAAATTACAAGAGGTCCTGATTAAGTATCTCCCTCATACAAAATTAGAGATTATTAAAGAATGTGGTCACTGGTCTGTCATTGAAAAACCAACCGTACTAATGGATTTAATAAAAAGATTCTTCTCAGAATATATTAGTTGAAGATGATTAAAGGAGGACACTGATATGGATCGAAAAAATATTTTGTTAGAACAATTATCAGCAAGTCATAACTCCAATGGTTGGTTTGTGTCTTTTCAATCAGCTATTGAAGGGTTATCTCCAAATAATGCGAACTGGAAGGAATGTGAGGGTACAAATAGTATTTTAGAAATTGTAAATCACTTAAATTTTTGGAATGCCAGATATCTAAATCGATTTTTAGGAATCGAAAATAAGGAAATGACAGTCGAGAATAGGGATACTTTCTTTGGAGAGCTAAGTTGGAAGGATGCAGTAGAAGAATTTAACACATTAATGTGTAAATGGAAGAAGGTGATTGCCGATTGTGAAGACGACAAGTTGGATTCCATCGTACCAGAGCAGTCAGGAACATGGGTATCTACCCTTACACATCTTTGCATTCATAACGCCTATCATATTGGTCAAATCGTTAGCATAAGAAAACAACAAGGATCCTGGGACGAAAAGTTTGGAGTGCATTAAGATTATTATGCTAGAGTCTTTTTCAAAATGAGTTATCCAATATAAACTGACTAGTCATCTTTTTTTTGGAAAGCTAAATAAATATAATAAGGGGAATTTCCAATGGTTGAGATTAAACGTTTAGCAGAATGTACACTAGAAGAGGCTGTAGAGGCGTGGAATTTAGGATTTGAGGGATATTTTTTCGATATGAAAATAACCGTGGATCAATTCGTAAATAGAATGGCATCGGAAGGGATATCTCCGACACTATCTATCGTTGCGTTTGACCATAAACAACCTATTGGGATTGTTAAAAGTGGAATTAGAACGTTGAATGGTAAGAAGGTAGCCTGGAATGGTGGAACGGGTGTTGCCCCTGCATATAGAAGTAAAGGTGTGGGTAAAAAGCTGATAGAAGCTGCCATCAATCTATATAAAAATGAAAAAGTTGATGTTGCGTACTTAGAGGCAATTAGTGAAAATGCGAATGCTATTAAACTTTACGAAAAATTAGGGTATAGCATTATAGATGACCTAGAGTATTTAGAGCTAAAGGGACCTGTTACAGGAAGACAAACTACACCTAAGGATTATCGGATAGAAAATCTTCCTACCCCTTTACTTGAACATATTCCTTTTTATAAACATTTCAACGCATGGCAAACCAATTGGAGAAGTGCTAAAGATAGCCAAGCAATTGTTGCGTATAATTCTGAAGGAACAGAAGTAGGCTATGCTAACTTTAGAAAAAGTTATAATGATCAAGGTGAGCATGTAGGAACCGTATTGTTTCAATGTGAAGCAGATCCGAGGCTAGAAGAAGCATCAAGAATTACACTTGAATTAATCCTGCATGTTTTTGGAGATTTTTCAGATGACATTAGAAGACTAATACCAAATCTTCCAGTCCAAAACAGTAGTATAACGTATGCCGTTTTAAAAGAACTAGGATTTTCTCCAACAGTTACTCAAGTTTTAATGAGAAGAGAAGTATAATAAGACCCTCCCTTAAAATTTAAGGGAGGGTTGCTTATTGATAACTTTTTCAACTTATGGAAGCATTGATAACAAAACTTTTTCCATTTCTTCCTTTGTTAAAATATCTGCAATGATAAATAGTTGATATGCTTCATTTTCAGCCGTTTCTGGTAACATCCATGGCTTAAGTTTTTCAATGGATTGATAGTCTTTTTGAAATATTTTCATAAAGATTTCATGACAGGTATCCTCAGCATCTTGTTTGTTCTGAAGCATATAGTAACAAGTTCTATAAATGTCTTGATGGTATGTAAAAAATAGCTCTTTCTCCGTCACGTTTTTTCCCTCCTTTTGTGCGGCTCTATATATGTAACAATTAAGAAGATGAAAAGGTTCACTTTTTTAGGTCCTTTTCATTTGAATCAGTCTAAAAAAATATTCAACAGCTTTATTTGTAGTACAAAATACTTAGAGTAATTAATTGTTTCTGGTAAAATGTATATGAAATATAAAACTATTCCTTCATTTCTAGCTAAAAGGACTTATAAAAGGGAGAGATAAATTATGGACAGAAAGCAAAATGACACATTATTAAAATCTCTGAACAGCAATGTTAACAGTGTTGTGAATACCTCAATGGTAACCAGAAGTATTCGAATTAAGATCTTATTAGCAGTAATAATTAGTTTACTTATCAGTTCACCGATATCCTCCTTCATCAATTCGTTTGTCAAACAGTATGTAGATGGAAGTTATGGTGTAATGATCAATACGGGAATTACCCTTATTGTGTCAACGTTAATCATTCAATTTTTCATCCGTTTCATCGTTATTAACCCTTTAAATAAAGTTGTTGAGGCAACGCAAAGAGCCGCAGCAGGAGACTTGACGGCTGTTGTAGAGTATCATGCTAAAGATGAAATCGGAAGACTAGCGAATTCGTATAACTCTATGATTGAGAACTTGAGAACACTCATACAAAAGACGAACGAAACCGTCATAAAGGTTGCATCTTCGTCGGAAGAATTAAAATTAGGAGCTGAACAGAATAATAAGGCAATTGAACAAATATCTATTTCTGTTCAAGAAGTAGTTACTGGAGCAGATAACCAGGCAAGTAGCGCATATGAATTAACTCAATCATCAAAAGCAATTTCGGATGAGATGGAACAAACATCTAAGTCTATTCAATCTGTAGCCAATGTTTCAGACAAAGCGAATCGGAAAGCAGATGAAGGAATTAAAATTGTAAATGGCACTGTTCAGCAAATGAGCCTTGTACAAGCTTCTGTCCAGGAGTCATCAAGTCTAATAAATTCACTCGGCGATAAATCAAGTGAAATTGGCCATATTGTTGATGTTATTACTCAGATTGCAGACCAAACGAATTTATTGGCTTTAAATGCAGCGATCGAAGCTGCTAGAGCTGGGGAGCATGGAAAAGGGTTTGCTGTTGTTGCGGACGAAGTTAGAAAACTCGCAGAACAGTCAGGAACCGCAGCAGGCAATATTCAGCAATTAGTTAAAGAAATTCAACTAGAAACAAAGAATGCAGTAGACTCAATGGTGACAGGAACTGAAACGGTTGAAAAAGGAATTGAAATGGTGAATGAAACAGGAGAGTCATTTAAGGATATCGTAAAGCAAATCCAAGAAGTGTCTAACCAAGCGAAAGAAGTAGCGACTACCATCGAAAGAGTAAATCAAAATTCTCATAATATGACGAAGATGATAGAAAATATCGCTGCCATTACGGAGCAGACAAGTGGAAGCACGCAGCATGTTGCTGCTTCTATTGAAGAACAGACAGCGACGATGGAGGAAATAACTTCATCTTCTATTATGCTAAATAAAATGGCTCATGATTTACAGGAAGATCTAAAACACTTTAAAGTGGAATAAATAACAAGCCTTTGGATCCTCATCCAAAGGCTTTTTCTATCCCCTTACCAATCAATCTTCCATAAACAAGCGGGCATAATATAAAGATTCATCATCTAAATCCTTTTCTTTTTGAACTTCTTTTAAAGAGTCTTGTCGTTGATTACCGACAATTTGGAAGGAACCAGAAACATTAGGGACGCTTTTCTCATTTTTATCACCCATAAAACCAACCCTCCCTAAACTTTCGCTTAATGTTGTTATTATTTTTAAATGAACGAGGGTTTATTCTCTTGTGAAATAAAAAAAGCATCAGGTCTATACACCCCAATGCTTTGCTGTTTATTCTTTGATCTTTTGAACTCTACCTACTTGTCCATCTTTTAGCCTTACTTTAATGCCGTGTGGATGAAAAGAGGAGTTCGTTAATATGTCTTGAACCACTCCACTTGTTAGCTTACCGGTTCTTTGGTCAGCTTTCAACACAATATCAACTTGAATTCCAGGTATAACATCTTTTCTATATTGACCGTTCATTAAACACCCATTTTTCTACGTTGGTTACTAACTTTCTTTGTCTGTTGGCTTTTCATTTTCTTCGTTGTTTGATCTAAGTTTGTATTCCCTTTACCACCAGCTGATTGATTTTTTTTATTTTGAAGTTGTTGTTTAATGGCATCTTGCAAACTAATTTTCTTCTTTTCAGAGTTGTTTTCAGTCATTTAAGGATCCTCCTAAATAATGAGTTTGTGTAGTACATATATTCTACCACGTGGAGAGTTATAAAGGTATTTATTATAAAATGGTTTTAAGATAACGATTTATTACAGGATTTTAGACTATAATTTACAGCAAATGTTGATTATTAGCAAATAAATCCGAATATATAATTCTTTTTACCCATTTAATAAAATGCCAAGAAATGGTTGGCTGTGGTACAATATTACTAGATATTTATCAAAAGGGACGGTTGCTAAATGTTTAGTGATTTAATCGTTAATATATCCATCTTAATGTCGTTTACTTTTGTATGGCATCAGCTTTTGAGCCATAATCGTCTTACCTTTTCTTCACCAATAAAGATAAAGTTTTTAGATGGTTTAATAGCAGGTATTCTAGGAATTATCTTAATGCATTACAGCATTCAAGTCAGTGAGATAACGATTCTAGATTTAAGACATATTCCAGTCATTTTAGTAGCTTTTTATGGTGGCTACATCCCCACCATCATTGCGGCTATTGTTATATCCATCGGGAGATTTATGATTGCTGTTAATTTTTCTTCTGTGGTATCCCTTTTTATGATGCTTACCATCGCATTGGGAGCAGGTTTTATTGCACATAGGGTGAAATTTACCTCTTGGAAAAAGTGGATATTACTATTGTTCTATAGTCAATCCATCTTCTCACTAGCCCTGTATATAGTTTCTGACGACTTTTTCCTAGTGTTAAATATTGCGTTCTTCCATATCTTTAGTACGTTTATTGGTGGAGTCTTAATCTTTTATTTTGTTCTATACATTAGAAGAAACAGTGAGCTATATAATAAGTACAAGGAAAGATCAAAACGAGATCCTCTTACAGGGTTATTTAATGTGAGATCCTTTGATTATTTCTATAACACAATGTTAGCAGATACGATTGCCGCAAAAGGGAATTGTGCCATTTGTTTAGTCGATGTTGATCATTTTAAACATATAAATGATACATATGGTCATCCAGCTGGTGACGAAGTGTTAAAGCAATTAGCCAATTTGCTTTCAACGCTTACGAGAGAAGAAGATATTGTCTCTAGGAATGGTGGAGAGGAGTTTTCCGTTCTACTACCAAATTGTCCAACCGATCGAGCTAATGAAATAGCAGAAAGAATTAGACAAGCGGTCGAACAACATACGTTTATACTTTCTGATAAAAGAACGATTCAACTAACGATATCTGTAGGTGTTGCTGCATATCATCAAGCAATTGAAGTACCAGATATGCTTTTTCAAGAAGCGGATGATGCCTTATACAAAGCTAAGCAAAACGGTCGCAATGTCGTTTGTACATTAACAGGCTGTCTAGATGAACATAAGGCTTTTAATTTATAATTTTAAAAAAACGCCTTCTCCCGTGTAATTTAAAGCGGGTTAAGGCGTTCTTTTATGTATGATCATGGTGGAACTCATTTCCTTTACGAAATGGTTATTTTTCCTCTAATGAATCGATAGAGACAAGTTGTTTTTCCTCATGAGAGCCTCTAGCATGGACAGTAGCCATACTGGATGTATCATCTACACTTTCAATCCATACAGGAACGCCATGAAAATGTACCGAAATCTCTTCATCAGACGTAAGTATCTCTTTTACGCGATTTAAGTCCATTAGGATCACCTCAACCGATAAGATTTCCAATTTGGATGAAAGTTATGTATAACTTAGTTAGTTTAGGACTCTACTTATAGTAATTGTGGGCGGAACCTATTAGCTAGTAGCCTGGTTGCTTCTGATGGGTCAATATTATAAACGATTAATTCTTCCTGCCCTTCAACGGCAGTACGTAAAACCTCTCCTTTAGGAGAAATAAGAGAAGTGGTGCTTCCTTGGTTTTCTAACGCGTAGTTTACGCTAGCAAAGTAGATGTTATTTTCTAGGCTTCTACAGACCATGGCACCGTTAAAAAATTCTGGGTTGCTGACATCACCAGTAAACTGTGGGTGAAACACGATTGTCGCTTCTCGCTGGGCTGCCCATCTAACGGTTTCAGGGTATCTCCACCCTTCATGGCATATAACAATTCCAAATTTCACATCTTTAATCTCGAATAGTTTACGGCCTTCACCAGGAACATACCCGAAAAAATCCTCAGTGGGATCAATTTGGTTCTTAATCTGATAATCTAACACCTCACCATGTTCTGAGATGACAAAGGCAACTAAGTGTAGCCCTAACTCGTCCTTCCATTCTATTGGTAATATGACAGCAGTGGCAGTTTCCTTAGCCAGCTTACAGATTTCTTCAATAGCAGTTCTTTGAAACTCATGATTATATTCTTCTACTTCATATCCCACCCCACGAAGACCTGGTACGATAGATTCAGGAAAACAAATAAGATCACAATTCTCTAGAGATGCTTTTACGATCATATCCTTTACGGATTGCAATCCTTCAGCAGCTGATGAAGGAAACTTTGTTTGTGCTAAGCCTATTTTCATTTAAATGACCTCTCTACTAGAAATAGTTACAAAGATAAATTCTTTAACCATTATATAAAGTCCTCTATTATACGTAAAATGGGGCTATAACAGGTCGTTTATTAAAAAAGTCCAAAAAAAATTAAAATTAGTAAAACAGTTTTAAGTAGAACTCAGTCTAATGAGTAGACAATTAGAAAAGCTTGCAGCTAGGGGGGATTAAATTGACGCAGAAAAAACTAGTGAAAGCTGCAAAGAGTGGGGATGATGATGCCTTTTACCAACTCATTCTTCTTAACAAGGAAAAGTTATACCGAATTGCTTACTCTTACTTGAAAAATGAGACGGATGCTCTTGAGGCTATTCAAGAGGTCACCTTTCGCGCATATACAAGGATTCAAAAGTTAAAAGAAGATCAGTTTTTTACTACGTGGTTAGTACGAATCATGATTAATTATTGTATTGATCAATGTAAGAAGAATTCAAGAATGGTTGGTCATGAAATGGATTTGGAAAATGTAAAAGAACTACAAACGGATCGCCCGGTCATTAACTTCAATAAACTTCATATTGAAAGAGCCTTAGAGATGATGGAACCAAAATATAGATCTATTATTGAACTTAAGTATTTTCAAGAATTTACGATTTCAGAAATTGCAGAGATTGTAGAACGTCCAGAAGGAACTATTAAAACATGGTTAAACAAAGGATTAAAAGGTTTGCGATCATTTATTCATGAAGAGGGTGAATAGGTTGAATGAAAAAGAAGAAAAGTTTCTAAACGAAAGGAAAAATCAATTGGATCAAATTGAGATTCCTAGTCGTATAGATGATTATATTTTGAGTGGATTGAGAAAAGGGAAAAAGAATAGAACCTCTAAAACGGGATATTGGAAAAAAGCGTCCCTTTTAGTAGCTTGTCTTTTACTGTTTCTCGTTGGATCGATACGGTTTTCTCCAACAGTTGCGGCTCAAATGGGGAAGGTGCCAATTTTTGAGGGACTCGTAAAATTAATCACAATGGATAAGGGACTAAAGCTTGCTTTAGAGAACGATTTTATTAGACCTATTGGTGTTTTCGATGAGCACGATGGAATAAAGTTCACCATAGATGCTTTAATGGCAGATGAATCAAGGATTCTATTGTTTTATACAATGGAGAACGATGGTAGTGTAAAAGAGGATGTATTTATAAATGGAATTGAATTTACTGATGAAAATGATCATCCTTTAAGAAATTATGGAGTTAGCTACGGCTCTTCTAATTTTGAAAGTACATGGGTTAGTGAAGAGGGAGTCATTGATATATCTATGCAAGAAGGAGCTTCATTCCCAGAAACTATTTATGCAAAGGTAAAGTTAGCACGAGCAGCGGGTGAAGAATCCACTTCAGATCAAAGGCACTCTGCTGAAGTCATTTCAACTTGGAATATGAAGGTACCCATCGATAAAAATCTTTTTACAGGGCTAAAAGAAGTACACGAACTGAATGAAACGGTTGAGATTGGTGGCCAGAAATTCACGTTTAAAGAGATGGTCATTCACCCAACTAGAATAGGTTTAGAAGTCGAGTATGACCCAGACAATACAAAGAAAATCTTTCAGTTTGATGACATTATGCTAGTCGACGAAAAAGGAGAGTCTTTTGGAACGATTAATAACGGTGTCAGTGCGAGTCACATAGACGAAAATCGAGTCATTCTTTATTTCCAAAGTAACTATTTTTCGAAACCTGAAAATATCTATATTAAGGGAACTAGCGTGAGGGCTTTAGAAAAGAAAAGCTTACATGTGGAAGTAGATCTTGAACAAGGGAAGCTACTAAATCTTCCGGACGAAAGGCTGACATTTAAAGGGGTGAGGAAAAGTACTGAAGGGCTGGTTCTAGATTTCAACCTTAAGATTACTGACCCTAGCGACAAAGATAGACACTTTGATCTATTTTCGTCTACTTATAAGGACGCTTCTCAAAAGGAGTATTTCTCTAATTCGAGCGGAAGCTCTTCCGATGGTGATACTCAATATCAGCAATATTACATTGAGGATAGACCTTATGAAAGTCCGCTAATACTTACGATTAATGACTATCCTTCTAGAATAACAGGGAGTTTTAACATCAAGGTGAAATAGACTAAAAGTTTCTTGTGAAATTCTAGCTTCAATTCTATGGAGCTAGAATTTTTTTGACTTTTTCTATTAGATAATTGACATTGATAATCAATATCAATTATATTTAACTTATTACAAAGTCCGTTAAATAGACAATTATATAGCCAGTCTTGAAAGGATGAGATAGATGTATCATCAAAATTTTATTATCCTTAAAAACTTTCACTATCAAGTGGAGTGCTATTGTCCTTGTTCTGAGCATGCCCAGTTTTTAGAATTTGAGAAAGGGGATACTTTAACCATAACGAGTGAGAAAAAGTATTTGGATGGGATGGGTTGGTTCTTTTTAGTTGAATGGAATCATAATCATCGTTATTTTATGTCGATTAAAGAAATTGAAGCTATATACAACGACTTAAAAATGTGTTCGTTTATGGACTTAGAATTAAGAACAAATTATTTCAATTTTAAAGTGAATCAATCACTCGATAAAGGAGACCGAGAGCAGTTTCTATTCTTTTCTGAGCAGCTAAGCGAGCTGAAAAATCTCAGAAAAGCATATGCCTTAACTCGTTAGTTCGTACAAGATAGGCCATGAAAAAAAGAAGTCCCGTCATAAGGACTTCTTCCGTCTCCATTATAAAGTGTATTATCTAAACCCCTTTAAATGCTTCGCGGTAGATATCAGCTAGCTCGCTCACAAGTGGTAACTTAGGGTTAGCCGTTGTACATTGATCTTCAAAAGCACGTTCAGCTAAGAAATCAACTTTGCTTTCAAAGCTTAGTTTATCAACTCCATTTGCTTCAATACTCATTGGAATCTCAAGCTCTTTGGCTAACTTAATAATTGCTTGGATGAGGCTTTCCACCCCTTCTTCCGTTGTTCTTGCTGGTAAGCCTAATGTTCTTGCAATCTCCGCATATCTTTCATCAGCAATGAATTTTTCATACTTAGGGAATGCAGTAAATTTCTTTGGCTTCGTCGCATTATAACGAATGACATGTGGCATTAAAATTGTATTAGATCGTCCATGAGCGATATGGAATTCGGCACCTAGTTTGTGGGCTAAGCTATGGTTAATTCCTAAGAATGCATTCGCAAATGCCATTCCAGCAATGGTTGATGCGTTATGCATTTTTTCACGAGCTAACTCATCGCTTCCATTACGGTATGCTCTCGGTAAATATTCAAACACGAGCTGTATTGCTTTCATGGCAAGTCCGTCTGTATAATCATTTGCCATAACCGATACATACGCTTCAAGGGCATGTGTTAAGACGTCCATACCGGTGTCAGCAGTGATGTGCTTAGGTACTGTCATGACAAATTGTGGATCAATAATTGCTACATCCGGTGTTAATTCGTAATCCGCTAATGGATATTTTATATTTGCCTTCTTATCTGTAATAACAGAGAATGACGTAACTTCAGAACCAGTACCAGAAGTAGTTGGGATGGCTACGAACTGTGCTCTGCCTCCAAGCTTAGGATACTTGACAATACGCTTACGAATATCTAAGAACTTCTGTTTTAATCCGTGGAATTCTGTTTCAGGGTGTTCATAGAACAACCACATTCCTTTTGCAGCATCCATAGCAGAACCACCACCAAGTGCTATGATGACATCTGGTTGGAAGTTCGCCATCATCTCTGCACCTTTCATCACTGTTTCAATAGATGGATCTGGCTCAACATCAGAAAAGATCTCACAGTGAACGTAATCTGGTCGTTTGCGCAAGTAGTATAACACCTTATCTACATAACCTAGCTTAACCATTCCAGGGTCTGTAACAATAAGTGCTTTTGAGATATTCGGCATTTTTGCTAGATATTGAGTAGAGTTTTTCTCGAAATAAATTTTAGGTGGAACCTTGAACCATTGCATATTTACATTCCTTTTCGCCATCTTTTTAATGTTTACTAAATGAATGGCACCAACATTCGTAGATACAGAGTTTCCACCGAATGTTCCACATCCTAAAGTTAATGAAGGCATATAAGCATTATAAATATCTCCAATAGCACCTTGAGAAGAAGGGGCATTTACAATAATACGGCCTGCTTTCATTCTTTTACCGAACTCATTCATCACTTCATCATTTGAGGTATGAATAACTGCAGAGTGACCTAATCCACCGAATTCAAGCATCTCCTCTGCTCTTTGTAAGCCCTCTTCGGTGCTATTCACTTTATAACAAGCAAGAACAGGACTTAACTTTTCCCTTGAAAGCGGATATTGTGGCCCAACTCCTTTTAGTTCAGCTATTAAAATCTTTGTATCAGCCGGTACTACTACCTCCGCCATCTCGGCAATTTTAAACGCAGGCATCCCAACAATATCAGCATTCACTGCACAGGATTTTTCGTTAATGACGAGCTTTTCGACTTTTTGTTTTTCTTCTTCATTTAGGAAGTAGCATCCATTTGAAATCAGCTCTTTTTTCACTTCTGCGTAAATTTCTTTATCAATAATGACAGCTTGCTCTGATGCACAGATCATTCCATTATCAAATGTTTTCGATAAAATTAAATCATTCACAGACCGCTTAATATTGGCTGTTTTTTCAATATAGCATGGGACATTGCCAGGTCCCACACCAAGGGCAGGTTTCCCAGAGCTGTAAGCAGATTTCACCATACCAGCTCCACCAGTAGCAAGGATGAGTGCAATATTAGGGTGATTCATTAATGCCTGTGTAGCTTCTAATGATGGTTTTTCAATCCATTGGATACAGTGTTCCGGTGCACCCGCTAGGATAGCTGCGTCCCGAAGGATTCTAGCGGCTTCACTGCTACTTTTTTGAGCAGAAGGATGAAAAGCAAAAATAATCGGGTTGCGTGTCTTTATGGAAATTAAAGCTTTAAACATCGTAGTTGAAGTTGGGTTCGTAACAGGAGTTACCCCCGCAATCACACCAACTGGCTCCGCAATCTCATATATTCCTTCATGTTCGTTTTCATGGATGATTCCAACCGTTTTATTGTATTTAATATTGTGGTAAACGTATTCTGTGGCAAACATGTTTTTAATAATTTTATCTTCATACACACCACGTTTTGTTTCTTCAACAGCAAGCTTGGCTAGCGGCATGTGTTGATCTAACCCTGCGAGTGCCATTTGTTTTACAACTGAATCAATCATTTCTTGAGTAAAGCCTTGAAATTCTTTTAGAGCCTTTTGTCCATTTTCAACTAACTGATCAATTGTTTTTTCAACTGTTTGAGTATTGGTTAATTTTGTTGCAACGGCCATTTGTAGCCCCTCCAATATTGTGAAATATTTCACAAGATAATTTAAAAAATTTTACTCGCAAACAGGGTTTCTAGGGATCTTTTCAAAGGATATATCTGTGTACATTTTTGAGCAACGTTTAACAATAATCACAAAATTAACTGTCCATATAAAGCTTGGAATGGTTTCATCATCTTTAAACATCATTGATTCAAACTCATCACCAATTAGGTCTTCAAAGGCTTCTTGTGTAAAGATTTCCGTATCGGTAGAAAAACTTCTCCATTCACAAAGCATCATCTTAATCACCCCTAAAGTTTCTATGTTGTCTTGATGATTTAAGAATACCATACATATAGAATAATAGTTTGTGAAATATTGAACAATATATGAACCTTCTTATTCTGTTATTATATATGGTGTTTTGTTGTTTTAATTTTCTAAAAAGTAAACGTTTTCATTCGTAATAATTATATTGCTATAATTATTTATGTGAAGGGTATAACAACAAGAGGTTAGTTATAATCATGAAATTTAACTTCTAATTATTTATACAGTAGATAGCTATTCTTAACTTTTATAAGGAAGATTTTGCGAATAAAACCCAGTAATTCATTACTTTTTAGCTTGATAGCTATATATTCTCATACACTTATAGATATGGTATATTAGAACCGTCACGTTATAGTTAGGAGGTAGTTTCTTTGGGAACACAAAATTAAAAACTAGAGAAAAAGTTAAGTTAGCTAACGTAACAAAACAATATGATTTTGTTGGTTTATGGCTAACAAATCTGCTTCAAACTACCACTACTATAAGAATGACGCGGTTAAACGAATCAATTTTTATCATTAAAATGTAGATGTCCTAATTATGGATGTACTTAATAAATATAACGATGACCACATAGATATATATGATAATAGGGAAGACTTATAGGTTAGACCAGGATGTAAGTTTTCATTCTTATTAGAGCCACGGCAAGAAAATATTCTGTTTTATTAATATAGGAGGTGTATGCCTTACTCTGTAAGGCTACTTATTGGACATATTAAACTTGGTACTTGTTGCAATTTTAATTGGATTAACAGCATTTTTCGTAGCAACTGAGTTTGCTATCGTAAAAGTTAGGAACTCGAGGATCGATCAACTGCTTGAAGAAGATAGAAGAGGAGCAAAAGCGGCTAAACATGTAACGACCCATTTGGATGAGTATTTATCCGCTTGCCAATTGGGGATTACGATTACAGCGTTAGGTCTAGGGTGGTTAGGTGAACCCACTGTTGAGAGACTTTTGCATCCAGTATTCGAGCACTTTGAATTAAGCGAATCTCTAACACATGTTTTTTCATTTGGAATTGCATTTGCAGCGATTACCTTTTTGCACGTTGTAGTAGGAGAACTTGCTCCTAAAACGGTTGCTATTCAAAAAGCAGAAGAAGTAACATTGCTATTTTCTAAGCCAATTATTTGGTTTTATCGATTGATGTATCCTTTTATTTGGTTACTTAATGGATCTGCACGTATATTAGTAGGTTTTTTTGGACTAAGACCAGCATCAGAGCATGAAAATTCCCATTCTGAAGAAGAGCTACGACTAATTCTTTCTGAGAGCTATGAGAGTGGAGAAATTAATCAGTCTGAGCTAACATATGTGAATAATATTTTTGAGTTTGACAACCGAATTGCGAAGGAAATTATGGTCCCTCGTACTGAAATTGTCAGCTTTTCAGTTGACAATTCAATAGATGAAATTTTTGAAATAATTAAAGAAGAGAAATACACTCGTTACCCAGTGGTTAACGGAGATAAAGATAATATAGAAGGTGTAGTTAATATTAAAGAAATATTAACAGCGTCCATTAACAATAAAAATATATTAAGTGCTGAGGATCCACTTGCACCTTTTATTAGACCGGTAATTAGGGTAATTGAAACAATTCCTATTCATGACTTACTGCTAAAAATGCAAAAGGAACGTTCTCACATGGCTATCCTAATAGATGAGTATGGCGGAACAGCAGGTCTTGTAACAGTTGAAGATATTCTTGAAGAAATTGTTGGAGAAATTAGAGACGAATTTGATACAGACGAAGTGAATGAAATTCGTAAACTATCTGAGGATCACTATATCATGAGTGGGAAAGTACTCATTGAAGATGTGAATGATCTTCTTGGAACGGAATTGTCTGAAGAGGATGTTGATACCTTTGCAGGGTGGTTCTTATCACAGAAATTTGATGTAAAGCCAGGGGATGAAATCCTCGAAGAAGGCTTTTCGTTCTTAGTTAAAGAAGTAGATGGACACCATATTTCATATATTGAAGTTAAGAAAGTAAGTTAAAAGCTAAATTCGCAAAATAAAAAGAACCATCTTTTCCTTCTCGGTTAAGGTGGTTCTTGTGTTTTGTTCGGTATAAATGATCCTTTTTTGTCTTCGTCTTTCTTGTACTCATATCTGCAAATGCGAATGGACTTCTGTTCTGGTCAGGATTTCTTTTCCCTTCACGTGCTAGCTTTTCACGTAGTTTCTTTGCCTTTGTTTTAGCCAAAGAGATCACTCCTTCATGTTTATTTCTAAATTAGTATACAGTATATGTGTATGAAATATAAATAGGTCTATTTAGGAGACCAACAAAAAAGCACTTGTTTAACAACAAGTACTCGATTAGAGTTATTTCTTTTCGTCGATCAACATGATCTTATATACAAAAGCTAATTCAGCTTCTTTAATTCCTTCAGGTAGTTCTCCATTCTCGGATCCAATGGTTCTTAGTGAGTTTTGAGTTGTTCCAGTCCATGCAGCTAGGTAGACTGGTTTATCTTTTTCTAATGTTATTTTATCATTGATTAGCTTTGATAGACCTGTAAGTGTCATCTCATGTTCTCTTGCAGTTGAAGCTATACCGCCAGGCATTCCAACAAGAAGTGTTGAAACTTTGTTTTCCGTACCACTATCTTGTATTCCGAAAGATATAATCTCATCATCAAAATGAGATTTCACCTCACCATGTGAACCTAACCCTTCCTCGAGAAGTTCCCCATTTTCATAAATTTCAAGTTCGTAAATAAGGTCATCATTTTCTTTTAAGGTTCCATCCATTACAAAGTATTCAATAAATTGAACATTTGTTTTGGAGATTAACACCTTTTCTTTTTCACTGAGCGTATAAGGTTTAATTGTAATCTCTGTCTCCGCAGGTTTTGCTTCTTCTTGCTCGGCCTGTGAACATGAGGTAAGTAATAGGATGAGCGAAACCACAAGAGCCGATGCTTTCAATAATTTCATTTTTTCACTCCCAATAAGCTTTTGTTCTAAGCTATTATCAAAATACTTGTAACATGTCAGTAATAGCCAATACAATTAATATTCTATAGTTATCCTTAATTTTCCTACCGTATATCTACTTTAATCATTTTATGATTCCTAATTAAAAAGAGAGCTTCTTTTAGCTCTCCCATAAAGTCTTATATAAGAAGTTTTAATTTTCCCCAATCATTTCAGTAATGTCCCCTGAAAGTTGGATATCCTTAGGAACGCGAATATACAGTATATCTCTACCTAGTACACGAGCTACATCATAAAAATTTTCCCCTGTAAATTGCTTAGTGGTAAATTCATTCGTAAACTTTCCTAGATTCAGTTCAACAAACTCTGGAGGAATGACTTGTAGAATATTTTCATGTAACTCCACTGTGGGAACCTTTGTTTTTTCAGTAAAATCAACATCCCCAATAATGGTTCGAGATTTATAATTAACCACTTCGATTTTCCCGTCATTCGTTTCTTTTCTTTCTGTTATAATCATCGAAACATTATGTGTATTAGGTGTATGAACCTTTAGTTGATCCCCGTTATAAGAAAAGCTCCATTCAGTTTCTAAATATAGCCCTTCTGCTAATTTATCTATATTACCTTCATAAGCGAAACTATATAAAGTATTAGCTGCCTTTTGAGCCTTTAGGATGTCTTTCTTTGTTTTATATTCTTCTTCTGAGTGTTCGTTTAAGGTCGGATTTACATATGCATAAAAGATAACAAAAGAAAAGAGAAGTACGGCTCCATAGCCAATTAAACCCCATACAAGTAATTTTCTTTCAAAGAACCATCTTGTTATCCCTTTATTCCTTAGTAAAGCAATGATACCAATTATTGAGAGAGCAAAAATTCCTAGTATTATTAAACTCATATTCTAACCTCCAATCGATTTGATAAAGAGGTAGCAGCTAAGAATAGGACAGTGACGGTTACAAAAATTTTCACCGAAAATAATAATAGTGAAGTCTCCCCTACAAAAAAGGTTGATATTTTTACGAAAAGGGATGGTTCATTTAAGTTCCGTAATCCTACAAAAAGCGATCCGAAGAATAAGGTGGGTAGAAAAATCATAAATAGTTTATTTATCTGTACAAGAACTCCCACAAAGTACCCAATCGAACTAAAAAGTAAAATATACAAGATGGCTGCCCATATCCCTATTAAGAGGTCTCCTGGTTTTTGGAAGCTTGACATCAAATAGTCTGTTCCATATATAAAAAACAGCATAACCTTTAACAGAATACTAGAAAGGAGTGCGGTCACACCACCTACAATACTTGTAGTCATTAGAAAGCCGATATTAGATAGATTGCTGCTTAGCCTATTTGTTACAAAAGCAAAATCATCATATCTATATGCCTTGGTTGTGATCAATAAGGATATAATAAATCCCCATATCATCGTAAAACCAATAATTAAGTCACCTGAGAACAGCTTTACTGTCAGAGATATACTTTCGTTTCCTGTTCCAGTCATTCCAACACCACCAAAAAAGGAAAAAAGGATGGCAATTACGTGGGCTAGAAATAAGGAACTGAAGACACCTATATATGCTTTAAGCTTATAGCTATACTGTTTTTTTACAATATCTAAGGTGTTAACCTCTACTAAAGACATCATCAATCCCTCCTTTCGTGCTGCTTGTTAAATAAATACATAGATCATTTGCTGATACAGGGTTCAGTTCAACACCATCATGCTCTATTTGATGAAGCGTGGATTCTGTATAATCGTTCTTCACAACTATATAAACATAATCAGGATCTATATTTTTGTAATGAATGATGTCTCTGTCCTTCGTCCATTGATGCACAAGATTGGATTTTCCGCTAAGTCCGATTGCGTATTCCTTCATGTCTTCAACAGATGAGTGGAGGCAAAGTTCGCCTTCTTTGATGAGTAAAATATCTTCTAACAAATCTTCCATTTCGTTCAGGTGATGGCTAGATAAAATAATTGTTCGTGGAAAATCAATATAATCTTTTAGTAATGCTCGGTAAAAATCTTTTCTTACAGCTGCATCCATGCCAGTTGTTGGTTCATCAAATATCGTTAAAGGACATCTCGCTGATAATCCGATAATCATATTAAAGGTGCTTTTCATTCCTTTGGATAGATCTGTATACCTTTGTGTTGATTGAAATGAGAAATATGAGAATAACCTCACAGCAAGCTCATCATCCCAATTTGGGTAGAAGCTGCTGGCTGTTTTTAATAGATCCATTAATGTTAACGAGGTGGGAAAGTTCATGTAATCATCTGTGTAGATTAAATTGCCTGAAACCTTAAGATTATTAAAAGGTTTTTCTGAGAATACCTTTATATCACCAGAAGTTTCACGTAGGAATCCAGCCATGATCTTCAAAAGTGTTGTTTTTCCAGCACCATTACGACCTATTAATCCCGTTATTTTATTTTCATGAATCGTAAAAGATAGCTGATTAAGCGCTTTTGTCCTTCCATATACCTTTGTTAAGTTATTACACGCTACTACACTCACTCGTCATCATCCCTTTCCTTAGCGGATTTAATCATGGATATTAACTCATCTTCACTTACATTCAAGTTCTTTGCTTCCAAAACCAGTTCACTTACTAGTTTTACTAATGTGTTATTTTTGCGCTTCGTCACAATGGTCGCCTGAGCATTCTCGGATACAAACATACCGAGTCCCCGTTTTTTATATAGAATATCTTCATCGGCTAAAATATTTAATCCTTTGGCTGCGGTAGCTGGATTAATGTTAAACATCTCTGCTAACTGGTACTGGGAGTACATTTTTTCATTAGATTTGATACTTTCGTTTAATATTTGCGTTTCAAGCCACTCTGCAATTTGTACGTATATGGGCTTTGAACTATCTGGATTAAGAATCAAATAGCATGCCTCCCCTTCTTCTGATATAGTGCATTACTGTTGTAATGTACTATATATGATTTTCCAACTTTATGCAATAGTAATTAACCAAATTAAGGTATTAGCCTAAAAGTAGGGTGTTTTGATTGAATTTTCAATCTTTATGTAATACCTTTTTAGAAAGGAGGTTTTTAACTTGCTATTAGAAACAATTCCAAATTTTAAATTTGAAGATATTGAAGGCAACGAAGTATCGTTAAAGGATTTTGTAGGAAAAAAAACGCTAATCTTTATGTGGGCTTCCTGGTGAAGATGTAGAAAACAGTTGCCAGTTTGGCACGAATTTTATCAAAAACATAAAGGTAATTCCTTTGAAATTTTATCGGTGGCTGTAGATTTAAGAGGGGCCGAAGTAGTTAAAGAGTATACAGAAGGCCAGGAGTTTACGACAGTTATCGATTCAGAAAATTTATTAGCGAACTACTTTGGATTTAAGATTGTTCCTAATGGAATTTTTATTGATGAGGAAGGAACAATCCGCTTGGTAAAAGAGGGCTTCCATGTGGATAAAGAGGAACACACATCGGCAATTGAGAGCCTTATTAAAGGTGAAGCTGAAACAGTGGAGCTTAAAGATACTTATTATAATCATCAAAATAAAAACAGCATGGAAATCCAGCTGTCGCAAACGAAGTTTAAATTGGCACAAGAATACACGAAGTCCAACCGTAAGGAAGAGGCATTAAAAGAATTAGATGAAGCATTAGCGTTAGATCCGGAGAATTTCCTAATTCGAAAACAACGATGGTATATTCGCCACCCAGAAAAATTCTCACCAACGATTGATGTTGAGTGGCAGCAAGAACAATTGAAAATGGAAAAAGAGCAAGAGGCAAAACAGAATATGGACGATTGTGGTCCCGATGGGTGCAAGATTCCAGGGACATAGGTAGAAAAAGCCTTCGTTACCTTTCTTTGTAGCAGTAACGAAGGCTTTTTTACTTAATTTTAATTATTGATATGAAGCTTTCGGTACTCGTCCTCGAGAATACTCATTAGGATTGAATCATGATATTGATGATTATAATATAGTGCCTCGCGCTGAACGCCTTCTTGTTTGAATCCCAATTTCTCATAGACACTTGCAGCTCGTTCGTTAAAAGCAAATACGTTCAATTCAACTCGGTGTAAGTTTAAAATACCAAACCCGTAGTCTAACATAAGCTTCATAGCTTCTTGCCCGTATCCTTTACCTTGATGCTGATCTTGGTTAATCGCAATACGAATATTCGCGCTTCTGTTCATCCCATCAATACTTTGAAGTGCTATATCCCCAATAACCTCGTCTGTTTCTCTTAAAGCAATTAAGAGAAGGACAGAAGTAGAATCAGAAGCTTTCCCTTCAATATAACGGTGTATTTGTTCTTTTGTGAATACTTTTTGAGTCCCCGTTAGCATGCGGGTTTGAGGATGATAGAGTGTCTCAAAATAAAGCTCTGTATCATCAAGACTTAAAGGTCTTAGATAGACTCTGTTTCCTTCTAAAAATCTAACAGGTTTTGATTCTAGCATAAAAAATAACCCTCCATTCCGTTATAATTAACTATATCAAACAAGCTAAAACTGTATAAGTAGGCAGATAGAAAAAATTTTACAGGACAGTTTAAGGAGTTCTGACAGGAGCGGGAGAAAAGGGATGGGTAGAGTCAGAAGAAGAGTCAAGTTCTGACAGGAGCGGGAGAAAAGGGATGGGTAGAGTCAGAAGAAGAGTCAAGTTCTGACAGGAGCGGAAGAAAAAGGTTGGATAGAGTCAGAAGAAGAGTCAAGTTCTGACAGGAGCGGGAGAAAATGGTCTTCTGTCAAGAAAGTGGACACTAAAAAATGACTATAAATAAATTCAGAATTACTACCGCACTTCGTTTGGTCGGGCCTTAAAAGAAATCAATCCAAGACCATGATTGATTTCTTTTAAGGCCAAATGAGATTTTATGAGGCCTGTAGCCGTAAAATGGATTGTCCCTTTTGCTCAAATTGACTAGGGGAACAATAACCTAATGTTGAATGCCTTCTTTTTACATTATAGAAACCATTAATATAATTGTTGATTGCCTTCACTGCTTCAGCTCTTGTTGTAAAACGTCTTCGATAAATAAGCTCTTTTTTAATGGTTGCGTGAAAGGATTCGATACAGGCATTATCGTATGGATCTCCTTTTTTACTCATACTTATCTGCATTTTGTACTCGTTTAATCTATCAATATAGTCAATTGAACAATACTGAGAACCCCGATCAGAATGGTGAATAACGCCTTCACCAGGCTGCCTTATGATAAGAGCCATATTTAATGCTTGTAGGCACAACTCTTTCTTCATATGCGGCTCAACACTCCAGCCTATAATTTTCCTGGAGTAAAGATCCATAACCGATGCTAAATACAACCAACCCTCAAGCGTCCAGATATAGGTAATATCGGTTACCCATACTTGGTTTGCTTCTTCCACACTAAATTGGCGATTGACGAGGTTAGGGTAGATATGTAAGTCATGTTCAGAGTCGGTAGTAACGACATATTTATCTTTTGGAGTAGCCATTAATCCCATTTCTTTCATGATCCGAGCGACTGTTTTTTGAGACACTGAATAACCCCACTCCACCAAATCTGCGTGCACTCTTGGACTTCCGTAGGTACCAAGGCTCTCATGAAATGATTTACTAATCTTTTGTTGAAGTTCAATACGATAGGCTTCTCTTTCCGATAGTGGTTGCGTTTGTAGCTTCATCCACTTATAGTACCCACTTGATGACACACCAAGTACTTTGCACATCTTCACAACAGCGTGTTCATCCGTGTGAGCCTCAATAAACGAATAGATTATGCTTGGTTTTTCGTGAAGATGTGCATGGCCTTTTTTAGGATTTCATTTTCTTCTCTCAACTGTTCCATTTCTTTTTCATATTGTTTTTTTAACTTTTCAAGCTCAGTAGGAGTCATGTAATTCTCATTGGTTTTCCCTGCATTTATTTTATTCCTATAGGCACTCACCCACCGACTGATAGATTTGGAAGAGATCTCAAGCTCGTAAGCAACTTCGCTAGCCTTTCTACCCTCTTCAACAACTAACTTTGCCACATACTCCTTATACTCCTGGGGATAATGTTTAGCCATATGAACACGTCCTTTTAAATGATGATTGTATTATAAACTAAATCTCATTTTTCTGTGTCCACTTTTAAGACTAACTTTAAAAAGGATTGGGCAGAGTCAGAAGAAGAGTAAAGTTCTGACAGGAGCGGGAGAAAAAGGTTGGGTAGAGTCAGAAGAAGAGTCAAGTTCTGACAGGAACGGGAGAAAAGGGATGGGTAGAGTCAGAAGAAGGGCTAAGTTCTGACAGGAGCGGGAGAAAAAGGTTGGGTAGAGTCAGAAGAAGAGCTAAGTTCTGACAGGAGCGGGAGAAAAAGGTTGGGTAGAGTCAGAAGAAGAGTAAAGTTCTGACAGGAGCGGGAGAAAAGGATTGGTCAGAGTCAGAAGAAGAGTCAAGTTCTGACAGGAGCGGGAGAAAAAGGTTGGATAGAGTCAGAAGAAGAGTCAAGTTCTGACAGGAGCGGGAGGAAAAGGTTGGGCAGAGTCAGAAGAAAAGTCAAGTTCTGACAGGAGCGGGAGAAAAAAGGTTCGGTCTGTCAGAAGTACATTCACCTTGACACAAATAACCTCTTAATAATCCATAATTGAATTATTAACGAAAAACAGCCTACCAAACACTTTGTAATTTGGTAGGCTATTTCAGTTCTGAATCAAACGCAACTTTACAATAGAGATGGCCTCTCCTGAAACATCAACATCACTAATACAACCTCTTCGTATAGCTCTCTTCAAGAAGTTCTACCATGCTTTCTTCATCTACGTCGGGTAGATTTACATGTTCTGCGAGCATTTTTGGCATGTTAGGGAGAGTTTCTTTTGATAGCCAAGAATCAGGTTGCCAAAGGTGAGATCTCTTAAATGCTTTAGCACAATGTACGAAACATTCCTCTACTTTTACAACGATCCCAAGGAGAGGATCCTTTCCAAATGCCTGCATTTTGTGCAAAATCTCTTCGTCACGAACAACCCATGCCTCACCGTTAATCCTTAACGTTTCTTCCAATCCTGGAATGAGAAAAAGGAGCCCGACTCTTTTGTTTGATAGGATATTCCTTAACGAATCCATTCTTCGATTTCCGGGGCGTTCAGGTATGACAAGATGTTTTTGATCGAGTACGTGGACAAACCCCGGAGCATCTCCACGTGGGGATGTATCGCAATTCCCTTCCGCATCTGCTGTAGACAGCATTAAAAAAGGAGATTTGCTTATAAACTCCATACAATTATGATCAAGGTAAGATATCGTTTTATTTTGTACGGTTTTACTTGGAAAACCAAGTAACGTGCGCAATTCCTCTTCAGTTTGAATGACATCAGTAAATGGTTGATTCATGTTACCCTCCCAAAAAATGTATTAATAATAGGTAACCACTCTAATCGTAAAATTCCACAGGTATGGATAAAACTCCTTTATATTTCTATAACTCAATCCTCACCTACTTTTAATTACTCTCGTTTTGGGTAATACATGAAGTAACGTTTTAAAAGCGTAAAAGGGGAGGATGAAGCGATGGATGTTCAAAAGGCAATGCTTATATATAACGGAAAAGCTGGCCAGAAAGATGTTTATGATTCTTTAAAAAAGTGTGTCCCAGTGCTAGCGTCCCATATTGATCAATTAATCATTATGAAAACAAAGAGATCTTTGCATGCTAAAGAAATCTGTGAGAAGTATGGGGATCAAGTAGAGTTAGTCATCATTCTTGGTGGAGATGGCACTGTGCACGAGTGTATAAATGGGTTAAGTAGATTGGAGAAACGGCCAGTTGTGGCAATCCTCCCAGGCGGTACCTGTAATGATTTTTCAAGAAGCTTGCAGATAAGCCAAGACATTCAGGAAGCCGTAGAACAACTAGTGAAAGGAGAAATGGTCTCCGTTGACGCAGTTAAAGTAAATGAGGACTATTTTATTAATTTCTGGGGTATTGGACTGGTTACAGAAACTTCAAACCATATTAGAGAATCCGAAAAAGCGATTCTGGGTAGAGTAAGTTATTTCCTTAGTGCTCTTAGGACAATGAAGGATTTAAAACCGTTCAAATACAGATTGCAACGAGATCATGAAATGGAAGAGGGCAAGGCAGTCATGATTTTAGTCACAAATGGAAGCTATATCGGCACCAACCCTCTACCTTTTATAGATATTTCTGTTAACGACGGTTACGCTGAGATAGTTGTTGTAAATGAAGCCAATGTAACATTACTGAAAGATATTTTTGAAATCGGTGTACTGGAGGAAAAGAATAAGGATCAACATATCCAACTATTTAGAGCGAAAGAGATTTACATTGAGACTGAAGATGAACTTGATGTGGATATGGATGGCGAGGTCTATTTGAATACACCTTGCAAGCTTGAAATACTACATCATCACTTTAGAATGTTGAAGCCGAGTCAAACATAAAGAGTCCGTGCGTTATATCACGGACTCTTTTATAAATATTCGATATGATAATTTTATTCTCCAAGGTAGGCAGTAAGCATCCAAACATGTGTATCAATTTTTTCAATTAGTCCTACTGCTAAATCGTTAGTGATCACATCATTTTGGCCTTCTGCTAGTTCAGCTAATTGGACGAGATCTTCTTTTATGTGCTTATAGTCATTTACAAGTGCAGCCACCATTTCGCTAGCAGTTGCTTCGTTATTCGTCTCAATTAATGTAGCAGTCTCTAAATATTCCTTCATGGTTGCAACGGGCTCTCCACCAATTGCAAGTAGACGCTCAGCGAGCCCGTCCACAACTAAACCAGCCTCATTATATAATTCCTCAAATTTCTCATGAAGTGTAAAGAATAAAGGTCCTTTTACATACCAGTGAAAACGATGTAGTTTTGTGTATAAAACGTTCCAATTCGCTATTTGTAAATTTAAAGAAGATTGTAAGTTCATCTTTATTCCTCCTCATTACTTGGTAATATAATTATAACAAATTTAATATTAAAATCAATATTAAATTATAATTATTATAAATAAAATATTTTTACTGTGCATATGTTAGAAAGGAAAGTGCTAGCACGAATTAATCATGTAAGAATAATTGATCAACCTCACTGCTAGTACTAAAATCATCCAATCGTGTTAAAATAAAATAGATGGTTGTCTAACCGTATAGAATAGAAAGTCTACTCATAGGTATGGTAGGAGTACGGTAAAGTAGCCTCTGGTCGGATTTTAATTTAAAAATTTGTAGGATTTGTCATGAGGTGTTTTATTTTGTTGTTGTTTCTTTATTTCCTTCTAGGTGGGGTTATTAGTGTTATGTCCGGTTTTTTTGGGGTCGGTGGTGGGTTTGTTCTTACACCGATTTTACTATTATTAGGCTACTCACCGATTGAAGCCATCACAACAAGTTTATTTTTCACCATTGGAACATCGGTTTCTGGGATGGTTGCGCATATTCGCTTGAAAAATATTCAGTGGAAAACAGGGATGATTCTTGGTTTAAGTGGGGTAGTAGCAACACAAGTTGCTCGACCTTTTGTGTTATATTTGGAACGAAATGGCTTTGATGAAGTGGTTATTCCTTTGTTCTATATCTTTTTACTTTCGTACTTCGCCATATCCATGTTTCTTCAAGGGAAAAAGCCTTCTTTAACAGGTGTTGGAAAAAGCAATTCAGTGAATGGTGTCATGTATAAGATGGTATTGATCGGCTTTCTCGGAGGGTTCATTTCAACCACTCTAGGAGTGGGTGGCGGTTTTATCATGGTTCCTCTTTGTATATCGGTTTTAGGGATTTTGCCTAAAAAAGCTGTAGGCACTAGTCTATTCGCTGTCCTAATGATTGTTACGGTTGGCTTTACATCGTATGCATTTACGATATCAATCGATTATAGTGTGGGCATTATTTTAATTCTCGGCGGTCTTATTGGTTCTCAGTTCGGTGCAAAGTTCACTACCTTTTTCAAAAATAAAGAAATTAGTCTACTCCTCAGCATGCTATATATAGCGACTTTGGGTAGCGTTATTTTAAAATTAGCGCATTTAAGCCTGATTGGATTAATTCTTTTAACCGTGTTTGTCATCTACTTTTTCACAAGATCTTTAATGAGGTTTAGGGTACAAAGAAAGAGTATGAATCCTGCTAGTTAATATAGAAAGAGCCTATCGAATGGAACGATAGGCTCTTTTGCCTTACATTTGTTCTGGAACCTTCATTCCTAGCATCTTCATTCCCTCGGTTAAAACTAATGTAACAGCTTTTAGTAAGGAAATTTTGGCTTGGAAATCATCCGTTTGTTCAAGAATTCTTACTTGACCATAATATTTATTAAACGTTTGAGCAAGGTCGATTAAATATTTTGCTAATATAGAGGGGGAAAGGGTCTCGAATGATTTTGAAATCTTCGCTTCAAATTCATTTACGAGCTTTACTACTTCCCAGCTATATAGATCACTCAAGCCATCCTTTAAATCATCAGCTACACTGCCTTCCGCTTTCCGTAAAATAGAATGAGCTCTTGCGTTTGTATATTGAAGATATGGACCTGTTTCACCTTCAAACGTAAGCATATCCTCTAATGAAAACTCGATATTATTTGTGCGATCATTCTTCAAATCATGAAAGATAATGGCTCCAACGCCAACTGCATGTGCAATGCTTTCCTTATTCTCCAAGTTTGGATTTTTTGCCTCAATATTCTTTTGAGCAAGCTCCATAGCTTCCTTTAGAACATCTTCAAGAAGGATAACTCTTCCTTTTCGTGTAGACATCTTTTTCCCATTTTTCATATACAAGCCAAAAGGGACGTGGATCATCTGATCTGACCAATCAGAGCCTAATTTTTTTAGAACGCCTTTTACTTGTTGAAAGTGAACGCCTTGTTCTTGACCGACGATGTATAGAGATTTATCAAATTGATAGTTCTCGTAGCGATAATAGGCAGCAGCAAGATCACGAGTGGCATAAAGAGACGCACCATCAGATTTCTTGATAAGACATGGAGGCAGGTTGTTTTCATCTAGACGCACCACATAGGCACCTTCTGATTCCTCTAATAGGTGATGAGCCTCCAACTTCTCAATTACTTTTTCCATTTTATCATTGTAAAAAGCCTCTCCATTGAAGGAATTAAATTCTATTCCAAGAAGGTCATAAATGCGCTGGAATTCTTTTAGGGACTCTTCTCTAAACCATTTCCAAAGTTCTGTCGCTTCTTCATTTCCTTCCTCAAGAGCTTTGAACCATTGACGTGCCTCTACTTCAAGTTGAGGGTCTGATTCTACTTCTTCATGAAAATGAACATATAATTTTAGTAATTCTTCAATGGGGCTTTGGGCCACCTTATCTGCGTCTCCCCACTTTTTATACGCTGTAATCAGCTTTCCGAATTGCGTTCCCCAGTCACCTAGGTGATTTACTCTAATCGTGTTGTACCCACATTTCTCTGCGATATTTGCTAAAGCATTCCCAATTACGGTCGAACGCAGATGGCCCATGGAGAAGGGCTTAGCGATATTAGGTGAAGAGAAGTCAAGGACAATGTTTTTCCCAGTGCCATTAGTAGAATTTCCATAAGAATCTTGGTTCTTAATTACGGCATTTAGAATATCCTTGCTTGCCTCTGCTTTTGAGAAAAAAACATTAACATATGGTCCTACAGCTTCGGCTTTCTCGATTAATCCACCTGTGATTTTCTCTGATAACTCTTGTGCAATTAGTGTGGGGGATTTACGCAGCTCCTTTGCAAGCGTAAAACAAGGAAATGCTAAGTCTCCATGAGTTTGATTTTTTGGTACCTCGATAATCGACATAATTTGTTCCCTGGTAAGGGTGTGTAAGTGCTCTGATAATATCTCTGAGAAAGTTGATTTAAAATTAATCATAATTGTTTCTCCTTTGTCCTTTTTTAGCGTGGTTTAGAGAATAAAAAAAGCCCGCCTCTATTATTAAATAGAGACGAGCTATTGCCCGCGGTACCACTCTGATTGTCCGTATGGACCTCCTTGAAAGCATAACGACGCTTAAATCTCGGCACGACCTAATAAGCTTCAGTCCTGCATCTCGGAAGTGCGCTTCATAAAAGGATTTCAACAGGCTTCCACCAAGTGAAAAATGATCATTTTCACATCCCTGTCTCGCTTCAGAAACTTGCCTTTTACTACTCTCTTCTTCATTGATTTTCCATATATGATTAATCGTTATTATACACAAGGTAACATTTTTTACAAGTCCTAATTATTATCTGAACCAAACATATAGGTCTTGTGGTGATAGCGTATGCTAAAGATGAGGCCCATCGCAAACATATTTCCCATTAACGAGCTCCCACCGTAGCTAATGAACGGAAGAGGGATTCCGGTGATGGGGAGAACTTGAATCGTCATCCCGACATTTTGGAATACATGGAATGTGATCATACAAATAACCCCAGCACAAATATATGTATTGAAAGGATCCTTTGTGTCCAAAGCTGTTTTTGTAAGATGGTAAATTAGGATGAAAAATAGACCTATTACGATACTTGCACCAGCAAAGCCGTATTCCTCGCCTATTACGCTAAAAATAAAATCGGTATGGCTCTCAGGGATATAAACCACTCTCTCTCCAAAGCCTTTTCCCGTCAATAGACCTGAACCGATAGCCTGAAGGGATTTGTGTAAGTGGTATCCCCAGTCACCTTGAAAGCTTTCCGGGTCAAGCCAGGAATAAATCCGATTAAACTGATAGGTATCAATGCCTAAATATTTTTCCAAAACCTCAGGAATCCAAAGAACCATATAAATAACGGTTGCAGCGAGTGCAGCCCCTGCTGTGAGGATAGGAATGATAATTTTCCACGATATTCCTGATACCAAAAGGAGCCCGAAAAATATTGCCATAATGACCAATGCTGTACCTAAATCTTGGACAATAATGAGTCCCAAAGGAGGAAGGGTTGTAATTCCTAGTTTTATAAATAAGACAAAGTCTGTTTTAAGTTCTTTCGTTATGTATTTTTCATGATGAGAAGCAATAATGCTGCTTAATGCTAAAATTAAGAAAATTTTCATGAATTCTGAGGGCTGGACAGATCCTAATCCTGGTAAAACAAACCAGCTTTTCGCACCATTTCGAATCGGTGCTATTGATTCAGGTGCAACAATCAGTGCCCCTAGAAGGAGTAGACCAAAACCATATAAATACCAGCTTAACTTACGATATTGGTAACTATCAAAGTACATGACAACAGCAACGATGACTGCACCGATAAAATAGTAAATGATTTGCCTAAGAAAATAATTTTCATTGTACTGCTCAGTTGTTTGGGCACTATAAATTGCTAGACAGCTAATGATACAGAACAAAAGCAAAATAAAGCTTAAGGTCCAATCAAATTTTTCAACTGGTCTTTTTTGTTTTTCCAAGTTCCACCACCTGCCCTTCAACTCTCAAACTGATTATCTAGCAAACTCATTAGGTCTCATGTTATTAAACCAAAATTTTCCTCACTATTAGTATATTAAAGTAAACTTGCTCACGAACATAGTAATTTATTTTTTTAAAAAAAAATGATGACTCAGTATTATGACGTATTGAAGGGTCATATGGTTTCTTAGTAGGTTAAATTTGTTATGGAAGTTCGGACAGAGGAATCAGTAAAAGGTGAAGTACAGTCCGAAGCTGAGCCAAGTTCGGACAAAGGATGATGTAAAAGGCGAAGTACAGTCCGAAGGCGAGCCAAGTTCGAACAGAGGAAGCAGTAACAAGTAAAGTACTGTCAGAATGGGAATCAAGTCATGTGCATAAGCAGAATAAACAAAAAAATCACGAAAGACCAAAGTCCTCCGTGATTACGTTACATCAATTTATTCAAAAACATCGTCGCGATCCCAAAATAGGTTACGAGTGAGAAAATATCATTCAAAGTTGTAATGAGTGGACCCGATGCGATTGCAGGGTCAACATTAAAACGGTATAGAATTAACGGAATGACGGTTCCAGCCAATGTACCAATAATAAGGGTTAATAATAGCGAACTACCTACAACGAGTCCTAACACAAAACTACCTTGCCATACTAGAGCAATGATAGAAATTAATATTCCACACGTTAAACCAATAATAATTCCTACACTTAATTCCCTTAAGACCAGTTTTGTAACAACCTTTTTATCGATATCATGGGACACAAGCCCTCTAACAACTACGGCAAGCG
This sequence comes from Cytobacillus spartinae, assembly GCF_042865285.1. Lineage (NCBI taxonomy): Bacteria > Bacillati > Bacillota > Bacilli > Caryophanales > Bacillaceae > Cytobacillus > Cytobacillus spartinae. The sequence continues at coordinate 90,294 of NZ_JBIACK010000012.1, forward strand.
ACTGTGTTCCGGTGTTTCCGGTCATACCAGCAATCATGGGCATGAAGAATGCCAGAGCAACGACTTTTTCTAGGGTTTCCTCATAGGTGCTAATAATACTCCCTGATACCAGCCCGATAAATAACAGCAATATGAGCCAGGGGAGACGTCTGTAGGCAGCGACAAAGGATTTCGTTTCAAAATCAATAGATTTCCCTGTTGCGGATAATTTTTCAATATCTTCATTTGCTTCTTGGATGACGACGTCAATAATATCATCGACGGTAATAATTCCAATCAGTGTGTGTTTTTCATCTACTACAGGGACAGCGAGAAAGTCATAACGCTCAATAATACGAGCGACCTCTTCTTGGTCTGTGTCTACTAACACGGATATTACCCGCTCGTACATAATATCCCGAATCACCTCATGAGCATCAGCCATAAGGATGTCCCGGTATGAAACAACACCGACAAGTTTTTGATGTTGGTCAACTACGTATAAGTAGTTAATGGTTTCTGCGAACTCAGCAAACGTTTTGAGCTTGTCTACAGCTTCTCGGACTGTGTAGTTGTCTCTTATCCAAACGAATCGGTTGGTCAATAGCCTACCGGCAGTCTCAGGAGGGTAGTTCATAATATCTTGGACGATTTTAGACTCTTCTTTTTTCATCCCAGATAATAAGCTCGCTATCTTCTCTGGGGAAAGGTCATCTAGCAATGATGCTAAATCATCATTATCCATAAGGTCTAGGACCTTCCCTGTTTTTTCAATCCCTAATCTATTTAATACATCTATTTGTTCTTCCTTCTGTAGCTCTTGAATGAGATCGGCAAGAAGATCGGTATTTAAAAACAGTAAAAAACGTTTTTTATGTTTTTCCGGTAATTCTTCGTAGATTTTAGCAATATCATATGGTTGTAGCTCATCCGTGATGATTTCAAATTCTTTTTTCCGATTTTCCTTTAGAGATTTTATGATATAAAGGGTGATTTGATCTTCCGTCATATTTTTGATCATTTCTTACCCTCCTTTGTTAAATAGGAATGTTCAGTACATAATAAACCATGATTATTATAAAGAATATTCGGGTGGATGGAAATGGTTAAAAATAGACATGTTTCGGAATGATTATTTCTTTATTACAAAGAAACAATTTTTAAGATATTTTTTGATGTTTTTGTTACAATAAGACATATGTTTTTGGGCGTTAGAACCACCTCGTTACCATGAGTTGAGTAAGTATGAAAGCTCTTTTCAGCGCTAAAAGTAGCATTAATCCTTATTTCCATTGGGATAGGACATGTACGAAACCCACATCATATGAAAATAGCCTTAAGGTAAGGTACTTTTCGTAAACTTTGTTGCTATTTAAGTACTCTTCACACTGCTTTTAAACGGATTATGGTGCTGTTTTCTTTATTTTTTGGAAGAAAGATTCCACGAGGCAGCATAGAATCCGTGTTGGAGACCATATACCAATAGCAACAATCTATGCGAAAACAGCCTAAGGTAAAAAGCTAAAAGTCTTATGTTCGGAGGTTTTTGCTCTTGAAAATGAATAATAATGGTGTTCGAGATCTTATTTATGTTTACTTCAATGAAAATGATCAATATGTTCTATCGTACGGAATTGAGTTTGCTGAGTTTGCTAGCGCGTTATCAGACCTGTTTAACAACATTCTTCTTTTGAAGCACCAGTTTGATGGTGGTGATTTTAACATACATACATTGTTAGAGTATGTACCAAATGATCGGTTAAACAAGCTTTTTGAGGAGCCTGTCTATAATTATGGTGACTTTTGCTGGGTGGATTTTGAGGAAATAGACGGAGTTGACGAATTGCCTCCACAAACGCTTGCAGAGTTGCTATATTTAGGGCATATTAAGGATCACTTAAAAACGCCCTTTTACAACCATCTACGAAATCGTTTTGTCTACTTAGCTCACGACGACGGATGGTGGAACAAGGTATATTATCGAAATACGATGGACTTCTATCGAATGTTAGGTGATGTACTGGCGGATAAGCTTAGTGATCTTAAGCCTGAGAAGAATCTTATTGGCTTAAGGAAAAAGAAAGCGTATCCTTCTGTAAACAAAGATGTGTTATTAAATTTAAAGACGCTGATGAAAGAAGGGATTTTACTCTCCTTAAAAGATGTCGAACAATCTCGGGCGAGAATTGAAATCCCCATCTGGGTGATTGGTGACTTTAACAATATGGATGACATGTACGAAGAATATGAAAGAATCGCAAAACAAAAATGCGATATCAAAATCGTTTTCGATAAGAAAACTAAAGAGTGGAAAGCATATTCATCTCTTTAAAAAAGTCTATGGGAAATGCTTAAAGAAAAAAGCCAAGAAACCTATTTTAATGGATTCTTGGCTTTTATAAATTCTTCAATTTTTTTACGGTTGCTACTAGTAAAGGTATCGTTAAAGCAATCATAAGCAATAGAGTGATCACGCATATGTAAAATAGCAAGTTAGGTGTATGTCCAAATTCATTAAACCAAAATAAAGAACCCGCTACCAATCCTATTAAAAATAATTCAAACATGAAAGCAACGCTAAAAAATAGAATGTAGGAGAATATAATCCCTGTATGTGAAATATGTTTTAACGTTAATCCTTCCCAACAGAAATCGGCGATTTTGTTCATTTCAACCACTCCATCAACTTCTAAAAGTTCATTTCTAATAGAAATGCTTTTATACATAGTATGTCCAATTGAGGAGGAAAATAACTTATCTTCTAAGGGTCTGGGAAGTAGCACTTGAAAAAATTGTAGAAATTTATCAAAAAATGGTTGCTATCTTCACGTATTGATAGTGTATAATCGGAACTGACGGAAAAATTCATACATATGAACAGAATAAGGTGTCTTTATTAAAGTTTGATTCATTTGAACTTTATGAGACTTAATAGGGAAGTTGGTGAAAAACCAACGCGGTCCCGCCACTGTAAATGGGAGCAAGCTGACGTATACCACTGTACAATCGTATGGGAAGGTGCCAACTTGCAATGACCATGAGCCAGGAGACCTGCCTTCATTCTAGTGCACCAGAAAAACCTACGAGGATAGGGAGGTGTGTGGCAGTCTTTAATTACTATGTTTTTAATAGTATTAATTCTTATCCATACACATCTCCATGCCTATTGGAGATGTTTTTTTATGGCTTTTTTCTAATAAAAAAGCCATTGGTTACACTCATCTGTATGAGCTTATCTACATAAAACAGGGGGCTTTATAAATGAAAAAGTTATACTCATTATTATTTTTAATGCTGCTTTCAGTTGGAATTCTAGCTGGTTGTGGGGAAGAAGAAACAGCGCCGGTTGAAGAAAAAGATGCTGGTGAACAGGTTGAAAAGGTAGAAGAACCTGCTTTTCCTGTAACCATTAAAGATGCAATTGACGAAGACGTAGTGATTGAAGCGAAGCCAGAAAAGATTGTTTCACTTATTCCTAGTAACACTGAAATTGCTTTTGAATTAGGGTTGGCAGAAGAAATAGTTGGAGTCTCTGACTATGATAATTACCCTGAAGAAACAGCAAATAAAGAAAAAATCGGCGGAATGGAAATGAACGTCGAAAAAATCATTTCTTTAGCACCTGATTTGGTGTTAGCACATGCTTCAAGTGCACACAACTCAACAGAAGGTCTTCAGCAATTAAGAGACTCTGGTATTGCTGTGCTTGTTGTAAATGATGCACAAAACTTTGATCAAGTATTTGAATCAATCGAGATGATTGGAAAAGCAACTGGTGAACAAGAATCTGCTACTACCTTGGTTGCAAACATTAAAGAAAAACTTGAAGAAATAAAAACAAAAGCTGCTGAAGTGACTGAAAAAAAATCAGTATTTATTGAAGTATCACCAGCTCCAGAGATTTATAGTCCAGCGAAAAACACATTCATGGACGAAATGTTAACAATTATCAACGCTGATAATGTTCTTAATGATCAAGAAGGCTGGGTACAAGTGGACCAAGAGGCAATTATTGAGCGTAACCCAGATGTAATTGTTACAACATATGGTTATTATTCAGAAGATCCTGTTGGCCAAGTAACAACTAGAGAAGGTTGGCAAAATGTAAGTGCTGTTGTGAATAGTCAAGTAGTTGATATTCACTCTGATTTAGTTAGCCGTACTGGCCCAAGGCTTATTGAGGGAGTAGAGGAACTTGCAAAGGCTGTTTACCCGGATGTATTTAACCAATAATAAATTCATCGCCTATTTACTGGCTCTAGCATTCCTAGTAGCTTCATTGCTACTAGGGATTTCAATCGGTACAGTGCCAGTTCCGATTATGAGTATTATAAAAATAATAGGATCTGAGCTATTCCCATTTATAGCTTTAGATGGTATTGATCCTATGCATATAAATATCGTTCAAAATATACGTTTACCTCGAGTTATTTTAGCAGGTCTTGTAGGGGCGGCACTCGCAATTGCGGGTGCGGCCTTTCAAGGTCTCTTAAGAAATCCTTTAGCAGATCCTTACACATTAGGTGTATCATCAGGTGCGTCTGTAGGGGCTGTACTGACCCTGTTTTTTCAAATTTCTATCCCTTTTATTGGCTCCTATACATTACCATTATTAAGTATCCTATTTTCCTTTATTACGATTTTTCTTGTATTAGCATTTGCTCAAAAAATTGAGCGGTCCATGAAAGTGGAAACGATTATTCTAACTGGCATTATCTTTAGTTCTTTTTTAGGAGCACTTATTTCTCTAATGATTGCCCTAACAGGTGAAGAGTTAAGACAAATTATCGGATGGCTATTAGGTAGCGTGTCGATGAGAGGATGGGCTTATATTAAAATCATCCTACCTTTCTTTATCATGGGATCCATCATCCTCCTATTGAACGGAAAAGAACTAAATGCCATGTCATTTGGCGAAGATCGAGCCCATCATTTAGGGGTTAATGTTCAACGAAGAAAATTAACGATATTAACAGCAGGTTCGATATTAACCGGAGCTGCTGTAGCGGTATCCGGAACGATTGGATTTGTAGGGCTAGTGATTCCTCACCTTACGAGATTATTATGGGGCCCAGACCATAAACATTTGCTTCCTCTTTCCATCTTAACCGGAAGCAGCTTTTTAATATTAGCCGATCTTGTTGCTAGGACGGTTATCTCCCCGACGGAGCTTCCTATTGGTGTAATCACGGCATTGGTCGGCGCACCGGTATTTGCTGTTATACTTATAAAAAGAAGAACGTAAGAGGTTCAAAGAATATCATAGACAAACTGAAAGAAGTGACGAACATGCTACATGTAAAACATTTATCTGGAGGATATACAGGCGAGTCGATTTTAAAGGATATTTCCTTTGAAGTTGAAAAAGGAGAGCTGTTTGGCATTTTAGGTCCAAATGGTAGTGGAAAAACAACCCTTCTAAAAATGATAAGTGGCATTTTAGCATATAAGCATGGTTCTATTTCTATAAATAGTAAGACTCTTTCTGAATACACACCGAAAGAACTTGCGAAAATTGTTGCTGTCCTCCCGCAGCATTCTTCACAAGCTTTCTCTTATACCGTGAAGGAAACCGTTTCACTTGGACGTTATGCACATCAAAAAGGATGGTTTCAAACTTGGAGTGATGAGGATGAAAACACCGTACAAAGAGTAATGGCCCAAACAGGAGTGGCGGAATTTCAAGATAAGAACATTCAAGAATTATCTGGTGGGGAGCGTCAAAGAGTATATCTAGCACAAGCACTTGCACAGGAGCCTGAAATTTTACTTTTAGACGAGCCTACCAACCATTTAGATCTTTCCTATCAAAAGGAACTTTTAGACCTTCTGAAAAAGTGGACGAAAGAACGAGGTTTAACAGTCATTTCTATTTTCCATGATTTAAATTTGGCAGGTCTTTACTGTGATCGCTTGCTTCTGCTCGAGAGGGGTACAATTAATATTAACCACACGCCTAACGAGGTCTTAAAGGAAGAGCGAATCAACAAAGTATACGACACAGAAATAGAAAAGCAACCTCATCCGAAGGTGCCAGCCCCTCAAATGGTCCTTATGCCAGAGTGGCAAAAGCATGCAGAGGTATCTTCCATCTCCATTAACCCAGAGTTGCTGGAATTTTCTGATGAAAAAATTGTTCTTCAATCACCCATTCCTTTAAGAACTATGTCTTCTGGAGTAGTTGGTTCGGGAACTGGTTGGCATCAAACGTTTGTCAATCGCCATGTGGGAATGGATTATAATTGTAGTGATCATCGAGTAGAGATGGTGGAGTATTTAAGGAATCACGGATTTGAACCATCTGAAACAGTGGGAATGATGACTGCTGTGATGCTAGCAGATGTATCATATAAGCTTTATAAAGAAGATGATTTTTCCGTCATGGTAGTGGTAACAGCTGGAGTGGGGAATGCCATTGATGCTTCTAAAGGTGGCATGCATGCCTTTTCGCTAAAGCCTGGTACCATAAATACATGGCTATTTGTGAATGGCCAATTAACAGAAGAAGCTTTTATCCAGAGCATTATGACGGCTACTGAAGCGAAAGTAAAGGTCATGCAGGACCAACAGGTGTTGGATTCTGTAACGAAGACGATAGCAACGGGCACGTCAACGGATAGTATTCTCATCGCTTCCACACAAAAAGGAAGATTACTTGATTATGCTGGCCCCATTACCGCACTAGGACAGTTAATAGGAAAAGGAATCTACGAGTGCACAACAGAGGCCATTGTAAAATACCGTAAAAGGAAGCAAGGATTATGATCTCACACTTATTAGCTATCACATTGGCATACTTTTTAGACTTAATCATCGGGGATCCACCCAAATACCCTCACCCTGTCAGATGGATAGGGAGTCTAATTTCAAACCTTACAAGTAGGTTAAATACAGGAGAATCTCGAAGAATAAAAGGAGTGCTTATGCTCCTTTTTGTTTTACTAATGGTCTTTACCATTACGGGCTTCATCGTATGGATTTCATACGAGGTACATATGGTGTTAGGTATAATGGTAGAAGCTTTTATAATTGCTACCACCATCGCACAAAAGAGTTTAAAAGAAGCAGCATTGGAAGTGTATTACCCACTTAAGAATGGGGATATAACAGAGGCAAGGGAAAAGCTCTCCTACATCGTCGGGCGGGACACAGACCATCTAGAAGAAGGAGAAATTGTTAGAGGGACCGTTGAGACCGTTGCAGAAAATACGAGCGATGGAGTAACAGCTCCTCTTTTTTGGGCGTTGATAGGTGGCGCACCACTGGCCATGGTGTATCGGGCTATAAATACATGTGATTCTATGGTTGGCTATAAAAATGAAAAGTATCTTGAATTTGGCTGGGCTTCTGCTAGATTGGATGACCTTGTAAACTGGATTCCTAGCAGACTTACAGGTTTTATCATGTTAGTTGGGCATCGACCAGATAGAATAAGTTCCAAGAAGGCATGGGAAATCCTGTTCCGTGATGCCAGAAGACATCCTAGTCCGAATAGTGGCTGGGGCGAAGCAGCCGTAGCAGCATTATTAGGTATACAACTGGGCGGCATTAATTATTATAAAGGACTTATTTCGAATCGAGCTAAAATGGGTGACCCACTCGTTCCATTGGAGAAAAGTCATATTATTAAAACTAATAGCATTTTAGGAAGAACGGCTTTTCTATTTTTACTAGCATTGTGGATAGGAGGAATCATCATTGAAATGGCCTTCTCATGGATCTAACCCTCAATATTTATATCAAGAATTGGGTTTGAGTTTACCACTTGATTACATAGATTTTAGTGCCAATATTAACCCTCTAGGTCCTCCTCAAGTCTTAAAGGAGAAGTGGGCTGACTTTTATAACGAAATTAATGATTACCCAGATCCATATGGGGTGAGGTTAAAGCAATTAATTGCTAAGAAAGAGAATGTTCATGAAGATACTATTTTACTTGGAAATGGCGGCGCAGAGCTCATTACTCTTATAGGCAGGTTGTTATATGGCAAAGATGTGCTAATTGTTTCCCCTACTTTTTCAGAGTATGAAAAGGCTTGTCGTGTAAATAAGTGTACTGTTCATTATCATCTTCTTCAGGAACCGAACTGGGGTTTGAGTGTCTCTGACTTAAACTTAGAAAAAATGAATGCAGTGTTTTTGTGCCATCCTAACAACCCCACAGGCGTACAATACTCGTATTCTACCATTCTTGCTGTACTTGAAAAATGCGAGCAAAACGGTGCTTACTTAGTTATAGATGAAGCTTTTTATGATTTCTTAGAGGACTATATACCGCTTACCCCGTTGTTGCAAAGGTATCCCAATTTAATCCTATTACGATCGATGACCAAAATGTACAGCATACCTGGGATTAGACTAGGATATGTGTTGGCAAACTGGACTGTCATTAAAAAGCTAGCAGGTTATCAACCACATTGGAGTGTGAATTCTCTAGCTATGATGGTAGGGGAGGAATGTCTACGTGAAGAATCATTTACTTTACATACACAGACATATATTTCTCAGGAGAGAAAAGTGTTATTTAGCTTTTTTGAAAAAGCAGGATTTGAATACTCTCCTTCAAGGGTGAATTTCTATCTAGTACGTGATTCATCATTAACCGACCAATTACCTTTATTCTATTTTTTATTAAAAAAAGGAATTGTTCCAAGACATACTTTTAATTTTCCTAATTTAGAAGGCAGATGGCTTCGCTTTGCCGTTAAAAGTAAAGAAGAAAACGCTAGACTCATGGAGGTGTTGAGTGAGTGGAGACAGCAGAACTAATCTTTGTTTCTGGCGGTGTACGAAGTGGAAAGAGTTCGTTTGGAGAGAGGTTAGCAATTGAGAAGGCTGAAAAAATAGGTGGAGCCCTTCACTATATTGCCACGGGAAGTAACTCCGATGCTGAAATGAAAGAGCGGATTATGAAGCACCAGCAAGACCGAATGGAAAGTCATGCTAACTGGAAAACTTGGGAGAAGGAAACAAGCGTTCATGAACTTGCCAGTTGTTTTAAACAAGGTGATGTCCTCCTGCTAGATTGTCTAACCACACTTCTAAACAATGAATTTTTTTCTGGTGAATACGAGTCGCAAGAAAGAAAAATCTATGAGCGGATTTGTAAGGGAATTGAACACCTTTCAGAAAGCTGTAGTACCTTAATTGTTGTCAGTAACGAGGTTCTTAATGAGCCGCTATTAGATAATACGCTCGTTTATACCTATTGTCGATTAATTGGACACCTTCACCAACGGTTGGTAGAAAAAGCGACGGAAGCTTATTTGGTTGAAGCAGGTATCCCAAAGCAAATGAAGAAGGGAGGGTAGCACATGAAGGGTGTCATGATTCAAGGAACTGCCTCAGACGTGGGCAAGAGTTTGGTAGTAACCGCTCTTTGTCGGATTCTTGCCAATGAGGGAATAAACGTAGCCCCGTTTAAATCTCAAAATATGTCTAATAACTCTTACGTAACGATCGATGGAAGTGAGATTGGGCGAGCCCAAGGAATTCAGGCAGAGGCAGCTAAAACAGAAGCAACGGTTTGGATGAACCCGATTTTATTAAAACCCCGATCTGATATGCAGTCAGAAGTAGTTTTACTAGGAAAAGCAACAGAGACATTATCCGGAAGAGGGTATCGAGAAACTTTTTACGAAAAAGGAATAGAGGTTATTCAAACAGCTCTCGAAAGGATAGAAAAAGAGTTTGATGTGGTTGTTATTGAAGGGGCAGGTAGCCCGGTTGAAATCAATCTAAAGGATAGAGAATTAGTCAATATGAAAGTTGCTGAGTTGGCGGATGTGCCGGTTATTTTGGTAGCAGACATTGACCGAGGTGGTGTATTCGCAACGATTGTAGGGACCCTTGAGCTTTTCACTCCTGAGGAGAGACAAAGAGTCAAAGGAGTCATCATTAACAAATTCCGCGGGGATATCGGGTTGTTTGAAGATGGAGTTAAGTGGCTAGAGGAGAAGACGGGTATCCCTGTGCTCGGTGTATTGCCCTATATTCATAACCATATGATTGATGGAGAGGATTCTTTGTCAATTGGTAGTCAATTTTCTAAGGAGCAGAATGGAAACATGGATATTGCGGTCATTCATCTACCTTATATTTCTAATTATAGTGATGTAGAGCCTTTTACTTTTGAAGAAGATGTCTCGATCAGGTTTGTTAAACACCCTTCTCAATTTGGTAGTCCAGATGCTGTAATCATACCCGGAACAAAAAGCACCATAAGTGATTTAAACTTTTTAAGAGATACAAAGCTTGATAAGTTAATCGAGAATCATGTAAGAAATGGTGGTCATATTGTTGGGATTTGTGGCGGCTATCAAATGTTGGGAACAACGATTACCGATTTAGCTGGTTCGGATACAGGTGTCCCTTTTACAAAGGTAAACGGGTTGGGTTTCATTCCTGCTGAAACCAATTTTTATCATGAAAAGAAGACCGTTCGTGTGAAAGGAAACTATCACCCAAGCACAGAATTAACAGGAAGTACTTCTGTAAAAGGTTATGAAATTCATTTAGGACAAACTGAGCAAGAGCAGGGATTCTTCTTACAACTAGAGAATGGTAAGGAAGAAGGATATTACGGCGAGGATGGAAAAATTATCGGAACTTACCTTCACCATTTGTTTCATAATGACGAGTGGCGGAATATATGGTTAAATGAACTTCGCAAAAAGAAGAACCTTCCATTGAAAAGTATCGTCCATGTAGAAAACCAAAAGGACGAGAAGTATGACCTATTGGCATCTCAAATAAAAGCTCATCTTAATTGGGTAAAAGTTAAAGACATTATAGACGGTGATTCTCTATGATTTTTCTAAAAGGATTAGTAATTAATCTACAATTCTTTACGATGATTCCCATTCATAGAGAAATGCCAATGGATCACCTCCATTTACGAGCAGCAGTAAGAACGTTCCCTATTTTAGGGTTATTACAAGGGGTTCTATATGCAGGACTACTGTATTTACTCATTGAATGGACTTCTTTTTCTCCGCTTGCAAGTTCTTTTATGCTTTGGCTATTTATGATCGTCTTAACAGGCGCTATCCATCTAGACGGGTGGATGGATTCAAGCGATGCGTTCTTTTCTTATCGTGATAAAGAAAAGCGGCTGGAGATCATGAAAGATCCTAGGGTAGGAGCTTTTGGAGTTATATCGATCATCATTTTATTAAGCTGTCGATTTCTATTTATTTATGAGATTACGGTTTCTATAACAAACCTATCTTATTTACTTATTGGAATTATCCCTTTATTAAGTAAAGGAATAATGGGAGCTGTTTTAGTTACAGTGAAATCTGCAAAGGATGAAGGATTAGCCTTGCTGTTTCAAAAAGCCGCTGATTCCAATGTGCTATTCATTTATCCGGTTTATTTTCTGCTAATCCTGGGACTGATCTCCTTAGTGAGTATGGAGGCACTAATTTTAACACTTTTACTATTGGTTGTTTCCTTTGCCTGCTATTTTTTTAGCCGAAGAAAATCAGTAAAGTGGTTTGGTGGGATCACTGGGGATGTAGTTGGAGCAACAGTAGAAGGGACTGAACTAGTGCTATGGATGACCGTGTGGTTATTACATTATTTCGTCATGGGGTAACCGAAGAAAATAAACGGAAAGCATACCTCGGCTGGAATGATTCCCCTCTATGTGGAGAAGAGAAAAAGAGATTAGCAAGCCTTCACTTAACAGAGGAGTATGATTTATTTTTCTCAAGTGATTTAGAAAGGTGTTTAGCGACTTTAAGGCTTTTGGAGCCTAAGGTAGATCCAATCATTGTCCCGGAGTTTAGAGAGATGTGCTTTGGGGAGTTTGAGGGAAAAACTTATCATGATTTAAAAGAAAATGTTCAATACAAGAGTTGGCTCGAGGATTGGCTTTCATATTCTCCACCTGGTGGCGAATCGTATGAGGCGTTTTCCGCAAGGATTATATCGGGGTGGAACCGAATATTAGATATTTTGCTAGAAAAACAGGCTCGCGGAGCGTTTATCATGACTCATGGTGGCGTCATAAAATATTTACTAACAAGGTTTGCTCCTGAAGAGAAGAACTTCTGGGAGTGGAGCACCCCACATGGAAATGGCTTTGAATTAACGTTTGATTTAAGTGGGATTAGGAGGGGAGATCGATGCACTTTGTTACGGGTGGTGCCTTTAACGGAAAAAGAGACTGGGTAACAAAACAGTACCCGGAAGCCCATTGGGTGTCCGCCTACAAGGGTGAGACATTCGTTGACCTTTCTAATTTAGAACATTTCGAGTGTGTTGTATTTGAAGGCATTGAGCAATGGATCAAGAATGATGCTACGGGGCTTAATCGCAGAACAGCATTAGATAAATGGCGTGAAATTATTGAACAATGGATAGACTGGGAACATAAAAAACAAAATCGCCAAGTAATTATTATTGGTACAGATATAAGCAAAGGAATTGTGCCAATTAGCAAAGAGGATCGGTTGTGGCGTGATATAACAGGTTGGGTATATCAAGTATTAGCTTTAAACTCTAGTCGAGTAGATGCAATTTGGTATGGAATAAATACGACCATTAAGGGGGATTTAAAATGAGAATTTATACTAGAACAGGTGATAAAGGGCAAACAAGTATTATAGGTGGAAGAGTTGATAAAGACGATGTGCGCGTGGAAGCCTACGGGACAGTAGACGAAGTGAATTGTTTTGTTGGTCAAGCGATGACAGAACTAGATGGTGAACTTTTTAAAGATGTGTTAGATGATTTAGAAAAAATTCAGCACGAGCTTTTTGATTGTGGTGGAGACTTAGCTACGGTAACTGATAAAAGAGAACCGAAACTGAAAGAAGAGTCTATTGAGTACTTAGAAACGAAAATAGATGAATTTATTAAAGAGGCTCCTGAATTAGAGCGATTTATTTTACCAGGAGGATCGAAGCCTTCCGCATCTATTCATATTGCAAGAACGGTAACAAGAAGAGCAGAGAGATTAGTGGTAAGCTTACGCAAAGTTGATCCAGAAACACCGAAAGTGTGCTTACAATACTTAAACAGACTTTCAGATTATTTCTTCGCCCTTGCTAGAGTAGTGAATTTCCGCTTGAATGTAAAAGATGTTGAGTATGTAAGAAGCGCGAAGGTTTTTAGAGAAGGGAAGCGCAAGGAGGATAAATAATGGCTGGAAGGAAGATTAGCTGGCTAGCACTTCTAATTGCCCTTTCAGTTGTAGGGTCAATGTTAAAAATTCCTGCGGTTGTAGGCAGTATTGCCCTTGATGCCTTTCCTGCGTTAATTGCTGCGAGTTTATTTGGTGGGGGTTTGGGTGCAGTTGTGGCTGGAATAGGTCATCTAGTGTCAGCTCTTGTGGGAGGGCTCCCGCTCGGGCCTTTCCATATCCTTATCGCACTTGAAATGAGCCTACTTGTCTGGATTTACGGTAGGTTATACCAACAAGGAAAAAAGGTGTTGGCAGGATCGTTATTTGTTTTAGGAAACACATTTGCTGCTCCACTGCCGTTCATATTTTTCATAAGTAAAGCCTTCTATATGGGGATTGTTCCCTCCCTTTTAGTTGGGTCCTTACTTAATATTGGTTTAGCCCTTCTTTTGGCACCAAGACTTATGACTGTTTCACGTCAATTTCAGCAGGGAGAAGCTAGGAAATGAGAAATGTAACAGTGGTTCCTTTTAGTGAGAAAGAGGAGTTGGTATTGGCTACCGATAATAGCGGTGGAATTGGCTTAAAAGAGGGGGACTTCGTGAAAGTTCCCTATGATGTGGTTGGCTATTATTCTCTTAGAGTAGCAATAATGGAATGTTTAGCGGCTGGTGCGACTCCGATCTCGGTTGTCATTCATAACTTTTCAGGGGACGAGAGTTGGGGGGCGCTTGTAAAAGGAGTCAAACAAGGACTAGAAGAAGTCAGTATGCTTAAAATTCCAATTACCGGAAGTTCAGAGAGTAATTTTTCTCTCATGCAATCTGCTGTTGGGATGATTGTGGTTGGGAAAAGAGAAGTTAAAAAGCGTGTTAGACCAATCTTCGATCAAGTAAATCTAGCAGTCATAGGAATGCCGTTAGTAGGAAATGAAGTTGTGACTATGGGGGAACGGGTTGCACCTCTTTCACTTTTTAAAGAGCTTTCTAGTATGGAAGGTGTGACGGTTTGGCCTGTAGGATCAAAAGGGATTTTGCTTGAGGTTAAACAAATGTTTCCTGAGGTAGAGATATGTGAGATTGTTGCCGAGCTAGATGTTGCGAAATCCGCTGGACCTTCAACTTGTTTTATTATTGCTTATGATCATAGTGTGGAAGACGAGGTTAAGAAGTGTGCGGGTTATTTTTACCACGAGATTCATCCCGCATAGATTGGAGAAGGAATAATGTTATATTTATATGTTACTAGACACGGTGAAACAGAATGGAATGTACAGAAAAGGATGCAAGGGCATCTAGACTCCAATTTAACGGCAGAGGGTCTCCTTCATGCCGAATTACTTGGTAAAAGGTTAGCTTCTGTAGAATTTGAAGCCGTGATTTCAAGTCCAAGTGTTAGAACGATGCAAACGTCTGAAAAAATTATAGGAGATCGAACTCTCCCATTAAAGAAAGATGAGCGTTTGAAGGAAATCCACTTGGCTACTTGGGAAGGGAAGACTCATGATGAAATAAAAGCAATGGCCCCCAATGATTTTGATAACTTTTGGAATAACCCACTGGAATTTAGAAATGATCCAGGAGAAAGCTTTTATGATGTAAAGTCACGAGTGGAAACGGTAATTAAAGATATCGAGAAAACCTATCAGTCTGGGAATGTACTCGTCGTTAGTCATGCTGTTGTGATTAAAACATTACTGATGATTTGTAAAAATAATACGTTGGATACTCTTTGGGATCCACCTTTTATTAATGGAACAAGCCTGTCAATTATTAAAATTCAAAATGGAAAAATGGACCTTATTCTTGAAGGAGATACATCCCATAAAGACGAGGTACTTGGACATGCTGATTAAGCGGATTACTTGTACTGTTGATAAGAGTCAGAAAGAACATTTCCACAAAGCTCAGATTGACTGGGGAAAATTAAGTGCTGTTCCCGGTTTTGTTTGTCAGATTGGCGGATGGAAAGTGGATAAGGCTCATATTATTGCTCTATGGGAAAATAAAGATGCTTATCGTCATTTTATGGATGCTATTCATGATGAAATTTTTCATGATTCTAAGCAAGAGAAAACATATCGTTCGATAGAAGTTAGTATATTGGATGAAGAGTTGAACTTCTCACAGGCGATACGAGCACTTCAAGAAGAGGGTATTACAATTGTTCATGAGTGGACAGTGAAAGGTGAAAATCAGAGCATCTCCCTATAAAAAGGGGGATTTTTTTATTTTGTGGCTTGGATTTGGTATATTTGGGGGAGTAATTTATTAATTTTGGTATTAATACGTTAACTTCATCTAGGTATGTGATGTCACTAATGGAGTTTACATGATCAGATTTATCAGCATATGTATCACTACGGGAGTTTTCGCAATCAGTGGTATGCGTCAATTTTAAGATTTATGAGACTTTTTTTAAAGGTATGCGGCTTTTTAGAGAGCTACGCGGCAATTTGCCCACGTTACGCGTCATTTTGAAGATTTTATGCCGGGCATGGGGCAGGTTTATTACTATAACTTTCGTAAGGGGTTTAAAAAATGGCTTGGTTCTACTTATTGTTAGCTGGTCTAAGTGAAATAGGCTGGGCATTCGGCCTGAAATATTCAAAGGGATTTACAGAGGTAATTCCTACTATTATTACAATCATTCTCATACTGGTTAGCTTTACGCTTTTTTCAAAATCAATAAAAACCATTCCAATTGGGACGGCGTATGCCATCTTTACCGGGATAGGGGCAGCAGGAACGGCGATTGTCGGGATGGTTTTTCTAAATGAAAGCGGAGGGTGGCTAAAAGTTTTATTCCTAAGTTTGTTGTTAGGTGGAATTATTGGCTTGAAGATGACCACCCCGGATGAAGAGACTGAAAGAGTAGGGGAGAATTAAAGTGGCGTGGATCTATTTAATCATTGCAGGAATTGGTGAAATTGGGTTTGTCATTTTTATGAAGCTATCGGAGGGATTTACTCGCCACCGGTATACCGCGCTCTCTGTTGTTTCAGGCGGGCTTAGCTTTTACTTTCTTTCAAAAGCCCTATTAGAAATCCCCATTGGAACAGGGTATGGAATTTGGACCGGAATTGGAGCTGCCGGAAGTGTACTATTGGGGATGCTTTTTTTCGGGGAATCAAGGGATCGCAAAAGAGTCTTTTTTATTGGGATGATTATTGCGGGTGCTATTGGGTTGAAGGTGATTGGATAAGCTAGTACCAATTTTGTTGATTTTTTTAGTGTAAGTAGGTATTAAGATTGGTTGTTAATGCACGTTTTTAAAAATTTATACTAAAGGGGGAACTAATATTTAATGTTAGTTCCTATTTTTATGATTTCTCAGACATTAAGTCAACAGGTCCCATTGCGAATGCCAAATTTTACATATATATTTAAAGTATTATAGCTACTTGGGGATGCATGATGTGGACAATCAGATTGTTACATTAAAGGAACGACCGTTTGATCCATGGATACGGGTACACTGTAAGACAGGTGCTGAAATGGAGAAAATGGCAGAAGCATCTATGGTCATAGAGGCATCGGTTTCAGAGTGGAAAAGCTGGATCAGCTTGAAGTTACCTATTTCTGCTCAGTACCTTTTAGGGTGGGCTAGTTCCACTAAAGGTGGATATTGAGAACAATAAGGCTGTTTATGTTGAACCTAATGTCTGGATTCAGCATCAATTATAATACATAAGAGAAGGTGTGAAATGATGGAACTTAAAATGGGTTATGTGATTTTGTATGTAGATGACTTAGTAAAAACTAAACATTTTTACGGTGATCTACTTGGGTTAGAGCTTAGAGGAGAATATGGGTCATACATAGAATACAACACAGGGTCCACGATTCTTTCGATGAACACTCGAGCAGGTGGAAGAGAGGTAACGAACCTACCCATTCCCGATGGGCTACGAAAGGAACAAACTTTTGAACTTGGGTTTGTTACAAAAGATGTTCCAGGTGTGGTCGAAAAGCTCCGAGTGGCGGGAGTATCTATATTAATGGAGCCAATGGAAAAACCTTGGGGACAAACCGTAGCGTATGTAGAGGACCCGGATGGACATTATATTGAAATTTGTACTCCGATGGGATGATATTTCAAAAGGGAACACCCCACATTTTTGTGGGGTGTTATTTCTAACTATAGGCACCTTCGCATGTATTAGCGATTGGCTCATAATAACAATGTAATTTATATCGTCCTGTGAAGGGTTGATTGTACCATGTAGGGGGACATTCACCAAACGGATTAAAATACCAAAGAGCATACTTAGAAGGATGTTCTCTCCAGTATTTTAAGGTTTGTTCGGCTAATCTTCTTTCTACAGCTCTTGCTGGATTATAAAAAAGGTTGCCTTTTTGTACGGCTTCAAAAGAGTAATTTCCTCCTTGAACTTGGTAAATCACGTCTCGTATGGACCTTAGATCTTTAAAATCCAAACAATTGGCCCTAAGTCGGTTTACGATAACATTACCTACCATGAGCATCCCTAGTTTTCCTTCGCCCTCAGCTTCCGCTCGCATCATCCTAGCAATCAAGTCAATGTCGCTGTTGTTGTATTTTACTCTAGCCACCTTTAATCACCTCTAAAAGAATTGTATGGGAAAAGGTATACAAAAATGTTTGTCTGTATAATTTTTATCCAACTTATTCATCTCCTTTGGATGTCTATAGAGAATTAAAAGGACATGCCCATGTTGGATAATTGATACTGGACAATCTAACATGTAAAATAAAAAAGCAAAATTAATTAGAATCGAGGGAATTATATATGATTCAACGTACTGTACTTGTGAAATTTGCGGAAACCACGACACAAGAGCAACTAGTTGAGGTTGTTAACCGTTTTAAAGCACTAGAAACCGTCTTAACAGGAATAGTTGAAATTCAAGCAGGGCTAAATATAGCTGAAAAAAGTAAGGAGTTCCAAGTGATCCTTATGGTTCGCTTTGAGGATCAGGCTGCATTAGATGCTTATACGGTAAATGAAGATCATCAGGCTGTTGCAGCATTTATTCGAGAGGTTGGGCGTGTGGACAGTATCGGAGTAGATATTGAACTATAATAGACACCATACAAAAGACATTGACTTGTTTCAATGTCTTTTTAATATGATGCCATTTGGTAAAGACCCTCTACGAAAACACATAGTTCCCCTAAAGAAGACCATACTATTCATTGTGAGGTGATAAGTAGGTTGATTTTAAAAACAATCATTTCTTTAAGTGTTTTATTCAATTGGGGTTATATGACTGTAAACAATGAGGTTAATGTTCCACCGCCAAAAGTTATTAAGACAGTATATACAAATATACCTGAAGATAATAACTGGGTTACCATACCGAAGGGTACGAAAGAAATCACTATTTCTGTAGAAGCCAAGAACACAGAAACGGTGCTGTTTTGGCTTATTCCCACAGGAACTGAGACTTGGTGGGAGCGACGACTCATTGGGTACGATATAAATGAAAATAAAGAAAACAAGTTTAATGAAACGCAAAAGTTCTCTTTAACTTGGAAAATAGACAGACCTTTTCTTCACGATCATTTGATAGTGGAACTTGTAGGCATGCATGAAGTTACCGGAGGGGGAAGTATCAATATTAGTATGGAATAGTAAAGAATCTAAACTGTTCTCTAAAACTCCCCTTCTTAATCACCTAGGATCTTAACGGATTTTTCTTAAGATAAAAAATGACTGCCAATATGACTAGAAGTAACGGAATAAATTTTGCCCAGGGAAAAGGTGGGTAGCCACTAAATAACCAAGCAACAGGGTAGATTAAAATGGCACTAACCAATATGCCAATCCATGATTTCTTTATCCATGCATATATCAATATAATAATTGAAGCAATTAACAAAGGGTAAAACAAATTCAATGAACCTAGTAATAGACCCATAAATTCTTCCATTAAATAACCTCCTAATTTAGACCTTGGTTTTATTTTACCATAAAATTACATATGAAGTGTCACCAAAGAGTCAACAAGGTTGTTTAACCAGACAAATTTCAAAGAAGACCAAATCATACACGATTTGGTCTTTCATTTTTTCTGGTTTTTCAACTAATAAATAGCACAGGGAATATGGTAAAAGATGATATTAAATAAGCTCGAATAGTTAAACATTTAGGTATTCGTATTTTTAACTGTTTTTATAGTAAAAAGGAGAAATTGAAAGAAAACCAAAGAATGATAGTAATATAAACGCTTTCATAATAGTTGTGAATTTACCCAGATGTGATATGATTTTTATGTTTTCGACGGCCCGGACTTTGATGAGAGTTCAAAGTCAACAAAAATAGATTAGAAGAGGTGTTGTTTGTTTGAGAGTTACTACAATTAAAGAACAGTGGTTCGGTAACGTTAGAGGCGATGTTCTAGCGGGTATCGTTGTGGCCCTTGCGCTTATTCCTGAGGCAATTGCTTTTTCCATTATCGCAGGAGTTGACCCGATGGTGGGTCTATATGCTTCATTCTGTATCGCAGTTACGATTGCAATCGTTGGTGGAAGACCAGGGATGATTTCTGCTGCGACTGGCGCGATGGCGTTATTAATGATCACATTGGTAAAAGATCATGGTCTCCAGTATTTATTTGCTGCGACTATTTTAACTGGGGTTTTTCAGATTTTATTTGGTGTGTTTAAATTAGCCAGATATATGAAATTTATACCTAGATCCGTTATGATTGGGTTTGTAAATGCGTTAGCCATCCTTATTTTTATGGCTCAATTAGAACAGTTTGTTGATGCAACTTGGGTTATGTATACAATGGTTGCTGGAGCATTAGCTATTATCTACATTTTCCCGAGAATAACTAAAGCTGTTCCTTCTCCTTTAGTTGCGATTATCGTGATTTCGATTATTGCTATTGCTACTAAAAGTGATGTTAGAACAGTAGGAGATATGGGGGCAATCACGTCCGCATTACCTGCATTCTTTATCCCGAATGTTCCTTTAAATTTTGAAACATTACAAATCATCTTTCCTTATGCGTTTGGGTTAGCGATCGTTGGTTTACTTGAATCGTTATTAACAGCATCAATTGTTGATGATATGACAGATACATCAAGTGATAAAAACAGAGAAAGCCGCGGGCAAGGAATTGCGAACATCGTTGCTGGATGCTTCGGTGGTATGGCTGGTTGTGCGATGATTGGTCAATCTGTTATTAACGTTAAATCTGGTGGTAGAGGCCGACTTTCTGCACTAGTTGCCGGGGTATTCTTAATGTTCCTAATTTTAGTACTAGGAAAAGTGGTAGTACAAATCCCAATGGCTGCTTTAGTTGGGGTTATGATCATGGTTTCAATCGGTACTTTCGATTGGTCGTCCATTAAAGGTCTTTCAAAAGCACCTATTACAGACTCCATTGTAATGGTCACAACCGTAGTTACAGTTGTGTTTACTCATAACCTTGCTATCGGTGTATTTGCCGGAATCATTTTAAGTGCAATTTTCTTTGTTGCTAAAATTTCTAAAGTTCACATTACTTCAAAACTTGAAAAAGACATTAAAACATATAAAGTAACAGGTCAAATTTTCTTCGCGTCAGTTGACGAAATTATTGCTGCTTTCGATTTTAATGAAGATGCAAAAGAAGTAGAAATTGATTTAAGTCAGGCGCATGTTTGGGATGATTCAGCTGTTGCAGCTATTGATAAAATTGTTATAAAACTAAGAGATAATGGTGTTGTAGTTCGACTTGTCGGATTAAATGCACCAAGTTCAAACTTAATAGATCGTTTAGCAGTTCACCGTAAGCCAGGTGCTAGATTATCTGGTCATTGATAAATTGAGCCTCCAATTCTGGGGGCTTTTTATTTTGCCCAAATTTGAATAATCACATGAAGAAACAGTAAAAAATAAACGTACTAACTGACCAAGAAAGGGGATATGATGAAAAAGTTTAAAATAATTTCCACACTAATTATGGTGTTTACTATAGCGAGTAGTCAAACGAATGTTGGACATGCGATATCGGCGAAGGGCGCAATCCTGATGGAACAAGAGTCAGGACGGGTTTTATACGAAAGAAATGCTCATACGCAAATGAGAATTGCAAGCATTACAAAAATCATGACAGCCATACTCGCGATTGAGTCAGGAAAACTCGAGGAAGAAGTGGAAATAAGTGAAAGAGCAGCCCGTACCGAAGGCTCATCTCTTTATATAAAACCAGGGGATAAAGTAAAACTCATTGAACTGACTTATGGCTTAATGCTACGTTCAGGGAATGATTCAGCCGTTGCCATTGCTGAACATGTTAGCGGAAGTGTTGAGGACTTTGTAAAGATAATGAACAAAAAAGCAAAAGAAATAGGGATGAAAAATACAATATTTGCGAATCCTCACGGTTTAGACGATCATGAAAATCACTATTCCACCGCTTATGACATGGCTCTTCTTACTCAATACGCTATGAAAAATGAGACATTTGCAAAAGTAACGGGAACTAAGCAATACAAATGTGAGTCTTTAAACTCTACCTGGAATAACAAACATAGACTTGTAACAGGTCTTTATAAATATACCACTGGTGGTAAAACCGGCTATACAAGAAGGGCGAAACGAACACTGGTATCAACAGCTGAAAAAGATGGTTTAAAACTAATCGTGGTAACGATTAATGACAGAAATGATTGGAAAGACCACATGAGTTTATTTAATCAAGGATTTAGCACATACGAATCAGTAAAAATAATTGATCATAACGACGAGATTAATGTAGATAGTTCGCTTGTAGGAAACGTTTATACAAAAGAGGACTTTATTTTCCCTTTGAAGGGTGAAGAGAGGGAAGGTATAAGTCTGAAGGTTGTTCCAAAAAAAGGGAAGGACACTAACAAACCAGTTGGAAAAGTGGAAGTATATCTAAAAGACGAACTAATTGGTGAATTAGACTTCTACGTAAAACAACCTTTTAAAGAGGAGCCTGAAGAAAAAGGACTCTGGGATAAGATTAAAAGTATTTTTTAAAGTAAGATAGGCTGCTTGTCAGTCTATCTTTTTTAGGTAAGTAAAAAAGAGAATGTAAATACCTAAATAATTGAGTTCTTCAACAAAATTCATTAGAATTAATGTAATAATTAGAGTGAGTTGGTGAGCAAGTGGAGAATTATCGTTCAATTTTTCAAACTTTAAATAGACGTTTTGGATTATTAAATAAAAACTGCTGCCAAGTAGGTGGGGCTGAATTATCTTTAATTCAAAGTCATATTTTATTCGAAATCGATCACGACAAACAGCCATTAATGAACCAGGTAGCAGAGAGACTAGGCATAGATATGTCAACCTTTAGTAGACAAATTCAAACCTTAATAAAAATGGGATTAGTAACAAAAAGTCAACATTCAGAAGATAAACGAGCTTTCATTCTATCATTAACAACTGAAGGGAAATACGTAGCTACTGCTATAAGCACAGATATGAATCAATATCTTGAGGAAGTTTTCTCCCATATGAGTGAGTTTGAAAAGGAAGTTGTTATAAAGTCTGTCAAACTTTTAAATGAAAGCATGGCCAAGTCGACTGTTTGCTGTAAACCAATGTATTAAGGTTAAAAAACAAGCATGATGAAAAAAATCATGCTTGTTTTTATATTTTTTCCCAGTCACTTAAATACATCATTTCATGCTCTTGGGATGTTTTGTTTAGTTTGCAAATGAATTCTATACTATTTCCATCAGGATCATTAAAGTAGACCATTGCGTGGCCATCTCTTGGCATGACAATCGGTTCTATCGGTGCAAAACCAAAATCTTCCCTTAGCTCAATTCCTAGGGAAAGTAAATGTGTTTTCGCATTTTTTAAATCCTCCAATGAAACTTCAAAGGCAATATGTCTCAAGGAAGGGTGATACGGTGTCTTAACAGCCTGCTCATTCTCCCATAGACCAATCCAACTTCTACCCGGATCTATCCAAAAGAAAGCAACCTTATCATGTTCTTGAGGCTCCCTCGTAAGTGTTAGGCCTAACTTTTTATAAAAAGAGATGGAAGCCTGTAAATTGCTAACTGGTAAATGCGCCTCGTATAAACCTTTTATCATTGAAATTCCCCTAACTTAATTTGGTATCTTGAATATACATTTTTTATCCATTTGAGAAATTCTTCAAAAGTCTACTTTTGGACTCATACTTTTGGATGAGGGTAATTAGAATTTAAGACAATATAGCTTTATTGAGCCAACCTAAGGGAGCCTTTCAGTTAGGGAGTCAAACTCTATAAGTTTGTTATATTACAATGTTCTTAAATTTGTTAAAGATTTCTTTTTCCACCATATGTTAATAGATTATAATGGTTTTTATAAATGTCTGTCTCTTACGCTAATCCTTTTGAGGCAAGTTAACCCTTTGACAATATCGACAAGACGTTTTGGTTGTTGGGGTAAAGGCAAATCCACGTTATGAGGTGATGAAATGTTCAATAAAGTTTTAGTTGCGGCTGATGGATCTGACCATTCAATACGTTGCTTTGAAAAGGCACTACATTTAGTTGAAAGTAACCCTAGTGCTGAAATGACCATTATCTACGTAGTGGATGGGCAAAAATCAAAAGAAGATATCTTACATCATTTTGATAAAACAGCAGTGGAGCAAACGAGGAAAAATCGACTAGCTCCTCTTGAAAGCGTTTTAAAAGATAAGAAGTTGCCTTATAAAATTGAAATCCTACATGGTGAACCGGGACCAACCATCGTTGAATACGCAAATGCACGCTCCTTTGATATCGTTGTAGTCGGAAGCAGGGGATTAAATTCCTTGCAAGAAATGGTATTGGGAAGTGTAAGTCATAAGGTGGCCAAAAGGGTAAAGGCCCCTGTCATGATTGTAAAGTAAAACGCAGATCATTCTGCGTTTTTTGTTATGGATTTAGATTTTATTTTTATAATGTCTAAAAAAATTGTTGGTTATTGACATTTTCCGCTAACGTTTGTAAGGTTTGAATCAAGCCATATTCATCATACATATATAAGTAAGAACAAAAAATATCGATAGGAAAAAATTCCTTTCATAAACACACCCCTTTTTACTCACTAACTTTTTTCGGAAGATGGTAAAATAGTGAGGTGTGACCCATAGAAAATGGAGGTACTTAAATGAAAACAAAGCTTGGTTTATTATACGGCGGAAAATCAGCTGAACATAGTGTTTCGATGCAAACAGCTCTTGCCGTTATTAATGCTCTAGATTTTGAAAAATTCGAAATTCATCCTGTATATATAACTGAACAAGGACAGTGGGTTAAAGGTGCACTTTTAAATGGACCAGTAGAGACTGTTAAGCAACTGGAGTTTTCTGAAGGAGAATCCGTAGCCCCAACAGCTTTAGCTCCTACTTTACAAACAAAAGGTGAAAAAGGATCATTTGATGTCATTTTTCCTCTGCTCCACGGGCCGAATGGTGAGGACGGAACGGTTCAAGGGTTACTTGAGCTTCTAAACCTTCCTTATGTAGGAAATGGTGTACTATCCTCCTCCGCAGGGATGGATAAAGTCATCATGAAAAACATTTTTGCTCAAGCAGGGCTTTCTCAAGTAAATTACTCGTGGTTTATCCGTTCAGACTGGGAACGTGATAGCGATACCGCATATGAAACGGTTGAGAAGAAACTAGGCTATCCTTGCTTTGTGAAACCTGCTAACCTTGGATCAAGTGTAGGAATTAGCAAATGTAGAAACCGAAAAGAGTTGGAAGTGGCATTCCAAGAAGCTTTCCAATTTGATCGCAAAGTAATTGTCGAAGAGGGAATCACAGCTAGAGAAGTGGAAATCGGTGTTTTAGGGAATGACAATCCTGAGTGCTCAGTAGCAGGGGAAATTGTTCCTAAGGTAGATTTTTACGATTATAAAGCTAAGTATGAAGACGGCAACACAGCCTTAATTATACCGGCAGAAATCACAGAGCAAGAATATGCAATGTTAAAAGAAATGGCTGTAAAAGCATTCAAAGCACTAGACTGCTCTGGATTAGTAAGGGCGGATTTCTTTTTAACAAAAGATGGGAAGGCATATATTAATGAGGTCAATACGATGCCAGGGTTTACTCCATTCAGTATGTTCCCGCTTCTATGGAAGCATACAGATGTAGATTATCCGTCATTAATTGAGCGTCTTGTAAATCTCGCGTTAGAAAGACATGAAGAGAAGCAAAAAATTAAATATACATTTTAATAAGCTCAGCTTAAAAGGGGCTCAGATTGAGTGATGAGGTAAGGGGATCTGTCAAAAGGATTCCCTCTTCCTTTTACAAGGCACTTTTCGAGAACAATCTGTGCTTGAGACAATTAAGAATAACAACCATTTATACGCTTTTACAAAAGAATTAATTAGGTTA
This sequence comes from Cytobacillus spartinae, assembly GCF_042865285.1. Lineage (NCBI taxonomy): Bacteria > Bacillati > Bacillota > Bacilli > Caryophanales > Bacillaceae > Cytobacillus > Cytobacillus spartinae. The sequence goes on from NZ_JBIACK010000012.1 coordinate 115,746, forward strand.
TAACGATAAGGATTTAGTACTACTCATTATACATATAGGAGGTGCATTTTTTATGATAAAAAGAACACTGAAGCAAATAGAAAATATGATTCAAATAGAAAATGACCTATCAGCTTTTAGGGAAGTATCTATTAAAGGAGTTTCTATTGATTCGAGAAAAATTGAACAAGGTCAGTTGTTTGTTCCTTTTAAGGGTGAGAATATCGATGGTCATAAATTTGTGGAAGATGCCATTCAAAAAGGAGCTGCCGCTGCATTTTGGCAAAAAGATGTCCCCAACCCACCTTTACACTTACCAATATTAATGGTGGAGGACTGTTTGGTGGCCTTACAGGAATTGTCTAGAAGCTACCGCAAGCAACTTGAAGTGAGAACCGTTGGGATTACGGGAAGTAACGGGAAGACTACGACGAAGGATATGATTACAAACCTGCTCTCTCTACAGTTCAAGGTTCAGAAAACTGAAGGGAACTACAATAATCATATCGGCCTTCCTCTCACGATTTTAAGTTTGGAAGAAGATACAGAGATTGCTGTTTTAGAGATGGGGATGAGCGGTAGAGGGGAAATAGAGTTCCTTACTAAGCTGGCTGAACCCGAAGCGGTGATTATTACTAACATAGGCGAGGCACATCTACAAGATCTAGGCTCTAGAGAGGCTATTGCTGAAGCAAAACTAGAAATTATTGAAGGTCTGAAGGAAAATGGGTTAATTGTCTATCATGGGGATGAACCACTTTTAAAAGAACCATTGAAAAATTTAACAAGAAAAGCGACTACGCAGACTTTTGGTCAAGGCGAAGAGAATGATCTGTATCCTGTCCAAGTAAAACAAACAGATATTGGGAGCACATTCACAACGAATATGATGAGTGCGGAATTTCACCTACCTGTACTAGGCATTCACAATGTATTAAACGCCCTAGGCTCTATGCTTATAGCTCGATATTTTGGAGTTGCATTTGAGAAGGTAAACGAAGGCTTTTCGACGTTAAAGTTAACCAATATGCGAATGGAACTTTTAGAAGGAGCAGCTGGCGAAAGAATCATTAACGATGCTTACAATGCTAGCCCAACATCAATGAGGGCAGCTATAAACCTTGTTACGGAGCTTGCTGGATTTGAGAAGAAAATTCTTGTTTTGGCAGATATGCTGGAGCTAGGACCGGAGGAAAACAAGTTTCATCTTGAAGTAGGAGAGAACTTGGATTCAAGTAAGATTGACTATATTTTCACGTATGGGAAGTTAGGGCAATTTATTGCGGAAGGAGCTAAGAAGGTTTTCCCTGAGAACCGTGTATTTTCTTTTACTAATAAAGAAGAACTAAGTGAAAGCTTAAAACCGCATATTACTCAAAGTACGTTAATTTTAGTAAAAGGATCAAGAGGGATGAAGCTTGAGGATGTAGTTCATGACCTTCAGCAGAGTCGTTAAAGGAGAAGAGACGGGTTTTGACAGGAACAGGAGAATAAAGCTTTGCTGAGCCAGAAGGATTCTGACAGGAGCGTAGGAAAATAGGCTTGGTCGAGTCAGAAGAAGGGTGAAGTTCTGACAGGAGCGGAGGAAAATCGCTTGGTAGAGTCAGAAGAAGGGTGAAGTTCTGACAGGAGCGGAGGAAAATCGCTTGTTAGAGTCAGAAGAAGGGTGAAGTTCTGACAGGAGCGGAGGCAAACCGCTTCATTGAGTCAGAAGAAGAGGTAAGTTCTGACAGGGGCGAAGGAAATAGGCTTGGTTGAGTCAGAAGAAGAGTCGAGTTCTGACAGGAGCGGAGGCAAACCGCTTCATTGAGTCAGAAGAAGAGGTAAGTTCTGACAGGAGCGAAGGAAATAGGCTTGGTTGAGTCAGAAGAAGAGTCGAGTTCTGACAGGAACGGAGGAAATAGGCTTCGTTGAGTCAGAAGAAGAGCCGAGTTCTGACAGGAGCGGAGGAAAATCGCTTGGTCGAGTCAGAAGAATAGTTAAGTTCCTATTATTATAATTCTTCACACAAGCATACCAATCGTATCCGGTCTGGTATGCTTTTTTCTATTCCAACTTACTCCCAAGCGGCCCTCCCGCATTTATCTAAAGAGATACACTAATGATCTGCAATAGTACAAGAACAGTCCCAATAACCAAAGGTGTAATGGCTAACCGAACTAAACTTCCAGACGCATTCACAATGGGTTCAAATGGATTTTGAGACGGTGACGCCAAGTACCCTAAAAGTCTAGAAAAACGGCTTTTCTTCATTGGGAAGTCAGGGGTGTCAACTTGGTAGGAATCCAAGTGCATTTTTAAAATGGGATCATTCTCAAGGGAGTTGTTATTCTGCTCGTTCTTTTCCAATAGTGTCCACCTCCAATAACTGCCGTAGATTTTTAATAGAATGATGTAATCTTGACTTCACAGTCCCAACTGGAATCCCGATTACTTCGGAAATCTCAGAGTGTGTCATTTCGTGATAATAGCTTAATAAAACCACTGCTCTTTGTGATTCTGGTAACTTTGAAATGGCTTCCCTAATCGTAATTCGATCCTCATAAAGGGGTGTATCCGTTGTTCGAGGTACTAAAAAAGGGACGATTCTTTGCCAAGTTTTCCTTCTGTTCACTTTTGTAATCATAAGATGATAAGCGATTTGAAAGAGATAGGTTTTTACACTAGCTTTTGAGGGATTGTAGTTGCGACTGTTCGTGTGAAGCTTAATAAACGAATCTTGAACGAGATCAATACTTAGCTGTTCATCTTTTGTAAATCGGAATAAAAACGCATATAAAGAAGGCTTTAGCAACACATATAACCGGTTGAAGGCCTCCTTATCGCCATTTTGGAACTGAAGCATTAATTCAGTTGTTGCATCTGGGTTAACGGTCATCTCCGTATATCTCCTTAATCCCTTTTAAAACCAATGACAGTCGGATAATTAAGTATAAAGCTCCCACAATCGTCCATGATTGCCCCTGGTTAGTAAAAAATTGAACATAAGGGCTCTCAATGGTTTCTCCTGATGAAATGAGGAAATTTAAGATTTGAACGCATACAATCGCGTATATGGCCACTGTTACCGAGAGTGTATCAAATACATTCCACCGAAAAAGAATCTTCGACTTTTGAAAGTTGATTTTTCCATTTTCTCTCACAATATATTTTCGATCCATTGGAATCACAATTGCTAGAATAATAACAATTAAAATGGCTTGAACAATCATTGAAATAATAAAACCTTTATCCATAAAAAAATTCCCTTCTTTTTCAGTTTACATCTTATACAAACGAAAGAAAGGAATGGTTCAATATTTTTTTATTTTTTTCGAAAAATGATCTAAACAGTCGGTAACGCTATAAAACGGTCAAAGCAATCGCGCATATATCATCACTAACCGGTGCTAATTTTTTGCGATCGGAAAGAATTTTTTCTAGCATATGCTGCTCATCTTTATGTTCATAAGTGAAAAGATAATTTTTTACATCCTCTAGATAATTAGCCTTTAAAGAATATGGAGTTTCAATTAATCCGTCGGTGAATAAGAGGAGCTTTCCTGGTGCTTCATAAAAAATCGTTTCACATTCAATTTGTGGTTCATGAATTAGCCCAATAGGGACCATTCCTTTCTCTAAAGATGAGAGTTTTCCGTTTTGTAAAAGAAGACCAGGTTGATGACCGGCATTCACATATGAAATCTTTCTTTCTTGTGTGTTTACATACATGATAAATGCGGTGAAATATGAAGTAACATACTTTTCTTTTCCAATCTGCTCGAACATCTTAAGCATATGTTCATTAAGTTCTTTTGCAATGATAGAGGGGTTTTTTACACGCTTAAACAGCCCTGGGAATAATGAACGCATTGCCATGCTAACTAAAGCTGCATGAACCCCGTGGCCACTCACATCAATTAGAATTAACCCATATTCGTGAGGAGCTATTTTTGTCCAATAGTAAAGATCCCCTGATAAGAGTTCAGATGGCTCATAGATTGCTCGAATTTTTATATCGTCTCTCGTGAATTCATTTGGTAAAACTAATTGCTGAATTCGCTTGGCAAATTCAAGTTCTTCGGTTAAAGCGTTAATGGCCTTTTCTAATTCCTTTTCCTTTTTAATTCTTCGATTAACTTCTTTTTGATAAGTTAGTAAGAGTCTTACACGAAGCAACAGTTCAGTGTCTGTAGGTTCGGAAACGACGTCAAACAGCAAATCAGGAGTTACTGACACATCTTCATAGAAAGAAGCTTTATTTGTAATGGCAAGTAGGGGAAGTTGGTGATAACGACAAAACTGAAGGGCTCTTTGAATGGTTTCACCAAATAGCTTTCCTTTAAAAATAAGCAGAGAACTAGGCTTTATTCTTGAGGGGCCCGAATTCACGATTAGGCTCTCGAGATTAACCAAATAAACCTCTTCATGCTCCCGATATAAAATCTCCTTCATTACCTTAATCTCAGATGGATTCGTATTCAACAAATATATTGCCATCAAAGTTTCCCCTTGCTTTCATATTCACCTTTTAGACTGATTCTAACATAGATTGCTAGACACCCATTGTTTAAGAAGCAATGTTAATAAAAAATTCATAATTTTGTTATATATGGAAATAGAAAGTGAAACTGATTCTATTATACTAGGGATAGAATAGGTAAAAAGTTTCAGTAGGAAGTAGGAGGACGAACATGGGTGGATGTCCATTTAAATCAATCGTAAAAAACGAAAAAGGAGCTTTTAATTTTTCAAAAAGCAAACCAGTACCTAGCCTGCAGCAGACAGGGGGCTCTGATAGACAAATAAATAAGAGCTTTGGGGAACTCTTGAGAGGAAAAGAAGCTGCACAAATAAATTTTGTTGGACTAACCGAAGAGGATATTCAAAACCTAGTACAGATTCGTGCAATTATGGAGAAAAACGCTCCAGTTATTGTCGATGCTTTTTATACCCGGCTTCAAGAAATGCCTAACTTATTAGACATCATCAATCATCACTCAACAATCGATAAGTTAAAAAAGACGCTTACTCAATATTTACTTGATATGGTTTCTGGGGATATCGGAGAAAAATATGTGATACGAAGAAAAATTATTGGAAATGTTCACAATCGAATCGGGCTTTTCCCAGAATGGTATATAGGGGCATATACCCTTATTCAGAACGAAACACTTCGTATATTAACAAAGGAGTTAGACACGTGGGAAGAAGTTATGAAGTATTATACATCCTTCCAAAAACTTTGTTCCTTTGATATGCAAATTGGGATAGAGACCTATATTGAGTCGTACACTTCTTCAATGATGAAGTTGAATGAAATTGAAGAACTTCAATACAGATTAAACGATTCTGCTTCGACATTAGCGGCAAGTGCAGAGCAGACGACTTCTTCCATAGCAGATAAAGAAGAATTAGTAGAACAAATGCTTTCTGAGATTTCTTCCATTGTAAGTTCATCTAAGGAGATGATTTCTTCCGTTGAGGATGGAAAACAGGATGTATCTTCTGCATTAACAAAAGTTGATAAGGTTGTAGACTTGATTGAAACAACGAAAACATTAACCTATGAGTTAAGTGAAAGTTCAACCAAAATTGGGCAAGTGGTAAAAACCATCCGTGGAATCTCTAATCAGACGAATATTTTATCCTTAAATGCGGCGATTGAAGCGGCTAGAGCTGGAGAGCATGGGAGAGGCTTCTCGATTGTAGCACAAGAGGTTAGAAAGTTAGCTCATCAAACTGAGCAAGCATTAGACCATATTCAAGGTCAGATCGGAACGGTTCAAGAAACCATCGAAAAATTTGAACAGAGTTTTAGTCACATCGTTGAAGAGACAAGTCTGTTTAGAGAAACAAATCGGAATATTATTCAAATTCTTGAGACATCCGTGGACAGCGTAAAATCTAGCGATAGCAGAATAAAAAACTTTAATGGCTTTATTAATGATTTTAAAAAGACTTTTGAGGAAGTCTCGACTGCTTCATACCAAATAGCCGAAATGGCAGAGCAATTGAGCTATTTAAACAATCAGTTAACAGATAAGTTTCGAAATTAGTAGCCAGATTATATGAAAATCTTGTTCATCCTTGTGTGATGATGGAGTATGTAGGGGGATTTACAGACAAGGTTAAAGACCAATATATATAGAAATCGATAGTAGGCTTTTATCTGTATTGAAAAGGGGTATGGGGGTATGAATCAACAAGTACGATTAAAGTTTGAGCACGAAGAGTTTTTAAGTTTGGAGGAAATGACGATAAAGCTCTTAAATGATGCAAATGAAAGAATTATTCGTATTGATCTTGGTGAACTACCAAATGAACGTGAAGAGAGGAATTACGCAAAATTTCGCCTTATGCACATAGAAAGATGTTATGAGGGGCATGTTCATGAAAGTTATCGGTCTATCTATAATTCTTTATGGAGTCAGCTTTATCGCCTAGAACATCAAGGGAATTATACAAATCCATATTTAAAAACACTATTAGAGCGCTTACGCACTGTAAAGCTATGAAAATCTTTGAAATCACAATGCTAGAACAAACGAATTTATCTTCATGTGTGAATGCTGTTTTAGAGAAAATTGACTATATAAGTGACTATTCCTGCTCAGAAACATTCGTTTATAATATCAAGCTGGCATTATGGGAAGTTTTCACGAATTTTATTTGTCATGGCAATGAATGTTCAAGATGCAACATCCAGGTAAGAATTGATGAGACGGAGACAGAGATTGCTTTGACCATTACATCAATAGGCAACCAGTTTGATTGGGAAAAATATAAAGGGATGGATTGTCCTGACAATGATCAAGTAGGAGGAAGAGGATTATATATTCTTCAACACATTTGTGATCATCTTTCTTATGAGAATATGGGACAAGTGATTAAAATGAGGTTTGATAAGGAGAGGAAGTATACGAATGTTAATTGATATATTAGGGAAAGATGATGTTCTCTGTGCTAGCTTTTATAGTGACTTGCACTTTGAAACATCACGTCAAATAGAAGAAGAATTAGCAAAATTTCAGCTTCCAAATGAAATAAAAAAGGTGATTATTGATTTTTCTAGGGTTCGTTTTGTCGATAGTTCTGGGATAAGTCTGCTTCTTAAGTGGATTCATCCGATGACGACAAAAGCAAGTGTTGAACTTGTCCATGTTAGTGAGCCGGTCCACAATATTTTGAAGATCTGCAAGATCGATCAGTTTGCTGCCATAAAATCATAAGAATACAAGAGGCTTGTGTAAAAGTTAATCGAAGATTGCTTTTGTGCAAGTTTTTTTATATGAAACCTTTGAGTGGCTTATATCCATTTTAAAAAAGAGTGCCCTAAAGCGTTTAATTAGAATTTTTTATGGGGAAAGGTGTAAAATATACAGAGTTAAGAACGTAATCTTCATGTGTTCTGAAGTAGCGATGAGGTGGTGTTTTTTGTGATTGGCTGCTTATGTATACACGGTTTTACAGGAGCTCCATCTGAGGTGGAGCCGTTGGTTGAACATTTAAAATCACATACGAATTGGCGTTTAGTTGTGCCAACGTTACCTGGACATGGAGAAATACTTTCTTTGAAGGGTATACGGTATAATCAATGGATTGAGCATGCCGAGAAAGAACTTGAAAAGCTATTAGATGAGTGCGAAAAAGTATATGTGATTGGTTTTTCGATGGGTGGCTTAATAGCAAGTCATCTTGCCGTTCATTATCCTATAGATAAGCTCGTACTCTTAAGTGCAGCTGCATACTATGTTAACCCTAAACAGCTCGTTCTCGATGTGAAGGACATGGTTAGGGATTCTTTTAAGGGGAAACTATTTGATAATGAGTTGTATATTAGATACAAAAGAAAAATAAAGGAAACTCCTGTTACCGCAACCTTACAATTTCGAAAATTGGTTGCACAAGTAAGACCAGTATTATCAAAAGTAAGTGTTCCAACCTTTATTGCACAGGGAGAGATTGATGGCGTTGTACCTCCTAAAAGTGCACAATACTTGTATGAACGAATAAGTACACCAGAGAAAAAACTATTATATTTTAAGAACTCCAAACACTTGATTTGCCACTGTGATGAACGTGAAAAACTGTTTACAGAAATCCTTGCTTTTTTAAATGGAAAATCTTAGCTTCCGTTATATCCCTTTAATCCCTTTTATTGCATTCAAACCGCTAAAATGTTAAGATTACCTCAAAGTGTCAACGAGAATTTTTACAGCTCTGGGCATGCTCCATGATGGAGAATGTCTTTTTTCACTTTTTAGACTAGAATGTTTAGGAAAGCCCTAAAGGCCGACTTTGCATTACAGGTTACGTTACACACATAGATGTAACCCTACGAACATAACGTGAAACTTCCATATAGTGGAGGATTTTCTTCACTTTTTAATGGTTAGTTCTGTTCTACTGTCAGTTATTCGTTTTTCAAACGAACATATAAAGGACGATAAACCCTGATTGTTTAACATAACCCTCTGCTGGTAAGTTTCACTCGAGTCTCTTTACTTCGTTGTGAGGAGACAATGGTCAACGGTGAACGAGAAATAATATTTTTAATGAAGTGAATGATTCATAAGTATTTTTAAAAATTGGAAAACGGACCATATTTTTGGTAACTACGTAGTTTGACGGGGGTTATCTTGCGTGATTTTAACACAATGTTAGTTCTGTTCGTTTTTCGGTCTGACTAAGTACCTTATGAAATTTACTCAAGTAGAAGGAGAATGAACACATTGACGACAAAGTTTCAAGATTTAGGAATTAGTTCAGCCACAATGAAATCGCTGAAAAGAATGGGATTTGAGGAAGCAACGCCAGTACAGGCCCAAACGATCCCTTTAAGCTTAGAAAATAAAGACTTAATTGGGCAAGCTCAAACAGGTACTGGGAAAACAGCTGCATTTGGAATTCCGATGATCGATAAGATTGATACGAACTCAACCGTGATTCAAGGCATTGTCATTGCCCCTACAAGAGAGCTAGCTATTCAAGTGTCTGAGGAACTTTACAAAATTGGTTACGGAAAAAGAGTAAGAGTGCTATCAATTTTTGGTGGCCAAGATATCAACCGCCAAATTCGTGCTTTGAAGAATCATCCTCATATTATCGTTGGAACTCCGGGACGTATCTTAGACCATATTAACCGTAAAACCATTCGCCTTGAAAATATTAGCACAGTTGTTCTAGATGAAGCGGATGAGATGCTAAATATGGGATTCATTGATGATATTGAGTCTATCCTTTCAAAGACTCCAGCAGAGCGCCAAACACTACTTTTCTCTGCAACCATGCCAGCACCTATTCAAAGAATGGCTGAGAAGTTCATGAAAGATCCGCAAATCGTTCGTGTAAAAGCAAAGGAAATGACGGTTCCACTAATCGACCAATATTATTTAGAAGTTCAAGAGAAGAGCAAGTTTGATGTTCTAACTAGACTTCTTAATATTCAATCTCCAGAACTTGCGATTGTTTTTGGTCGTACAAAAAGAAGAGTTGATGAACTTTCGGAAGCATTGAATCTAAGAGGGTATATGGCAGAAGGAATTCACGGTGACCTTACCCAAGCTAAACGCATGTCTGTATTAAGGAAGTTTAAAGAAGGATCTATCGACGTCCTTGTTGCTACAGATGTTGCAGCCCGTGGATTAGATATATCGGGTGTAACACATGTTTATAACTTTGACATTCCGCAAGACCCAGAAAGTTATGTTCATCGAATTGGACGTACAGGTCGTGCAGGAAAAGCGGGTGTAGCGATGACGTTTATTACACCACGTGAGAAGTCTTATTTACATGTTGTTGAAAAAACGACGAAGAGAAAAATGGAGCGCATGAAGCCACCAACATTAGATGAGGCTCTTGAAGGCCAACAAAAAGCAGCAATGGAGAAGATTCTACAATCCATTGAGTCCAATAACCTTCAATTCTATAAGCAAGCAGCTGAGGAATTATTAGAGCAACAAGATGCTGCAACAGTTGTGGCGGCAGTATTAAAAATGTTAACAAAAGAGCCAGACAATACACCGGTTAAGCTTTCAGAAGAGAAGCCACTGCCAATGAAACGTGAAAATCGTTCAAATGATCGCAAAGGCGGCGGCTATCGCGGAAGAAACAATAACAATGACCGTGGTGGATCTTATAAGCCTAGACAAGGCCAAGGTCAAGGTGGAAAACGTCCATCTAGTAGTAAGCCAAAATCAAATAGTTATCGTTAAGATAGAAGGGAGAGCAAAATTGCTCTCTCTTTTTTGTGAAATTCTTATAATGAAATAGGCTAATCCTAATACTAATGATGAGGTTTCTATAGAATCCATGGAACCCCTTTGTTCATAAAGACTCACGAAATGAGCCTTACTATAAAAACAAAATGGGCGGTGAATTAAGATGACCATTATTAGATTAGGATATGTAGCAATGAGTGTCCAGCTTCAAAATTGCTCTCCTTCACAGACAATGACCTATCGTCAGTTTTCGCAAATTAAGGATAGAGAAGCGGCTATCAATAAATTAGAGCGAATTGCTATTTCTAACTTACATAATTGTTTACGATTACTCAAACACAATGAAGCAAACGATATCCATTTTTTTCGTTTAAGTTCAAGGCTTATCCCATTAGCAAACCATGAGGAATTGGCCGACTGGAAGTATATGAGACCTTTAAAAGAAGCCTTACATGAGATAGAGGATTATTTAAATAATCATCCAATGAGAGTGGATTTTCATCCTGATCACTTTGTGCTGTTAAACACGAAAAAGATTGATACGTTGAATATGTCGATAAAAACATTAGCTATGCATGAGGCTTTATTGAAGGGAATGGGGATTGATACAGAACACCGTTGCGTTCTTCATGTCGGAGGAGCTTACGAGGACAAAGAAAAGGCTTTAGAGCAATTTATACATAATTGGGGTGTGATTCCTCAGAAAATCCAAAGAATGGTGATGCTCGAAAACGACGATACCACTTTTTCTCTACAAGATACGTTATATCTATGTGAAAAACTTGGTATCCCTTTAGTATTTGACTATCACCATCACCTTGCTAATTTTGAAAACGAAAACTGGCTAGACGATTGGGAGCGAATTGTTTCTACTTGGAGCTATTCAAAACTTCCTGTCAAAATGCATATTTCAAGTCCTAAGTCCGAAAAAGACTTTCGAGCACATGCAGATTTTATCGATAGCGAGATGTTCTTAACGTTCTTAAACGGAATAAAAGGAACCGTGCCTGAAATTCATTGTATGATTGAGGCTAAACAGAAAGATGAAGCACTTTTCAAGCTAGCAGAAGAATTAAAAAATGCTGAGGGTGTAGAGAGGATAGACAACTCGAGCTTTCAAATTTAATAAATAATTATCCAATAAATACAAAATATGGTGTAATAGAAAGGGAGAGTTTTAAGAAGCAGGAGGAAGTATACATGATTTATGAACCGGAAAAAAGGATTTCTGACCGCGCCTTAACAGTCTGGCGTATATCAGGGGCCCTTCAATCAATTTTTACCTTACTATTAGTGGCTGGTGTGGTTAGCCTAACCATTATATTTGATTGGCCATCGTGGATTATAGGAGTCGCCGTATTATTCTTAATGATCTATTGTGTGCTAATGATTTATTTACTCCCGCAGCTTAGGTGGAATCGTTGGCGGTATGAAGTGAGGGACCAAGAAATTGAACTTCAGTACGGTGTATTTATTATAAAAAGAACTTTAGTACCAATGATTCGTGTCCAGCACGTTGATACGAATCAAGGGCCTCTATTAAGGAAGTACGACTTAGCAACTGTTTCTATTTCGACAGCTGCAACTGTACATGAGATTCCTGCCCTTCAATTGGAAGAAGCAGAAGAATTAAGAGTGATAATCTCTAGACTAGCAAGGGTGGCTGATGAGGATGTCTGAGCCGAAAAGATTACATCCGATAGCTGCCCTAATTAACTTTTTCAAACAGTTAAAGGAGTTAATCGTACCGTTTCTCGTTTTTATTGTGTTTGGAAGTAAAGGGACTGACTGGGATTTTCTCTTTTTTATCGGTTCTTTTGCAGTTTTAGTTTTAATTTTAGGAATAGGAATTCTCTCGTGGCTACGTTTTACTTACCGGATTGAAGATGGAGAACTACGGTTGGAATATGGAATTATCGTACGAAAAAAGAGATATATTCCTTTTGATCGGATTCAAAGTTTAGATTTTTCAGAAGGAATCCTACACCGTCCTTTTGGTCTCGTAAAAGTAAAGGTCGAGACTGCAGGCTCTAGTGGAATAAGGGCGCAGGATGCAGAAGCTGTTCTTACAGCTATAAAAAAAGAAGAAGCAGAATCCATTGAGGAGATCTTGTCTTCTTTCAAAAAGTCAGGAAAAACTTTAGATGAAGATGATGCTCAAGAATCCGATACAGCAACTGAAGAAGAGGTAATCTATAAAATATCTCCTGGTGAGCTTTTATTGCTTGCGACTACTTCAGGTGGAGTCGGGGTTGTCATTTCAGCAGTTTTAGCCTTCTTTTTTCAATTTGAGGAGATTATTCCTTACGAAAGAGTGTTTAAAGGGGTAGAGAACTTTATTTCGAATGGGATTATTTTTGTGAGCATTATCGTATTTGTTGGTTTTCTTTTTGCCTGGGTTATTGCCTTAATCGGAACGATGTTAAAGTATGCTGATTTTACTGTAAGAAAGGTCGATGACGATTTAATTATTTCGAGAGGGCTATTAGAAAAAAGGCAAATCACGATTCCTCTGCATCGTATACAGGCTGTACGCATTAGTGAGAATTTAATTAGACAGCCTATCGGTTATGGAGCTGTCATTCTTGAAAGTGCTGGGGGTTCGGCAGCTAACAGTGAGAGCTCTAAGGTTATGGTGCTACCAATTATTAAAAAAGAGCGAATCTCGGGCCTGCTTGAGCCTTATTTAAAGGAATATAAACTAGATGAAAACTTTGTACCTGTGCCGAAAAGAGCACTAGGGAGGTATATTTTAAGAGGTTGGTTGTACCTCATTCCATTCCTTGTCGTGCCGATTATTCTTTTTAAATTCCTTGGATTGTTCTCGCTTATTTTGCTTATCTTCTCAGCTTTATGGTCTTATTTGAAATATAAAGATGCAGGTTGGAATGTTAATAATCATCAACTGAATTTGCGATATAGGACGCTTATTAAACATTCTATTTTTATGAAAAAAAATAAAGTTCAGTCGGTTACCCTAAAAGACAGTTATTTTCAAAGGAGACAGAAGCTTGCTTCCATTCAAGCTACAATTAAATCTGGTGGTGGTGGCGCTGGAGGAACCGTAGTGGATTTAGAAGAATCGGATAGTCTTCAAATCTATAATTGGTATTCTAATTCTGGTATGTAAAAAAAGCGCTCTAATAGCGCTTTTTTACTTATAACTACCTAGATAAGAACCCCAGAATGGCTAATAAAACAATTCCACCAAATAGAAGAAACCGGGGGGAGAATGATGGACTGGATCCTCTGTTATACCTTCTGTTACGTGTAGAAATGGATTGGAAGGTAGTAATCATTTCCTGGCCTTTTCCGAATGTAAGAACTCCTAATAGGAAGCCAGCAATTAGTCCAAAAACATGGGCAGTAATATTTATATTCGATTGAACAAAGGTCATGATGAGTCCGATGACGGCAATCGTCAGGATTACTCGGGAGTTTTCACGAGACATCAGATCCTTTCTAAACATGACAATCGCAATGTATATTCCAAATAACCCGAATATGGAACCGCTTGAACCGACATGGGTATATGTTAAAGGCTGTATAAATAAGGTCGCGATGTTTGCTAATATCCCCGTTGCCAAATATAGAATGATAAAACGTTTCTTTCCTAGCATTCGTTCGAGTCCTGGTCCAAATAACACAAGTGAAAAGCTGTTGAATAGCATATGTGGAAAGCCACTATGAACAAATATTGGTGTAACAAGGCGCCATACTTCACCTTGAACAATATATAGGTTTACACCAGCAAGTGTCTCCATTAACCAAAGGTTTGGAAAAATGGGTACTACCATTAATGCGTATAGTATGATGTGAATGAACAAAATCGCTGTGACAATTGGATAATAGCGCATAAATTCTTTCAGGCTCTCTGTCCTGGTAAACATTTAAAGTCACTCCCTTAGCGTTAAGGTTGGTTTCTATTTGAGTATTAAATGAAAATACGAAAGTTTCTTATTAACATAATAGCCCTAATTGTATTATGTTATCACGTAATACGTTTTACTTTTGGACATTTTGACAAATAGAACATTTGTATATGAAGTTAGAATTTAAACCTATACTCCTATGTATAGGTATGCTTGTACATAGAAAATTAGAAGGAAGATGAAATATGATTTTTGGAACTGGGATTGATATCGTTGAACTACATCGTATTAAAACACTAATTGAACGCCAAAGTAAGTTTGCTGACCGCATTTTAACTCCTTATGAAAAGGAAAAATATGAAATGCTTAAAGAAAGTAGAAAAGTTGAGTTCCTAGCGGGGAGGTTTGCAGCAAAGGAAGCTTTTTCAAAGGCGATAGGAACGGGTATTGGAAAGGAACTCTCTTTTTTAGATATTGAAGTGGCAACTAGTGATAATGGGAAGCCAGCTATTGTTAAACCTTTTAGCGAGGGAGTTCACTTATCTATCTCTCATAGCAGAGAGTATGCTGTTGCGCAAGTTACCATTGAAAAGACAGAGGAGTTGGAGCGTTTTTTAAATAAAGGTGATGTCTAGGCTGGATTATTCAAAAATTGATTATTGATAACCGTTGTTTTTAAGGGTATTTGTGGATGTGCGAATTTATTTTGTTAAGAGTAAGCGTGGTGCTGTTTGAAGTAGAGCGAACTTCGTACAGTGGAAGGAGAAAAAAGCGTGTTGTTGTCTGAAGTAGAGCGAACTTCTTACAGTGGAGGCAGAAAAAAGCGCCGTGGTGTCTGAAGGTGAAGGAACTTCGGACAGTAGAAGGAGAGAAAAGCGTGGTGCTGTCTGAAGTGGAGCGAACTTCGGACAGCAGAAGGAGAGAAAAGCGTGTTGTTGTCTAAAGAAGAGCGAACTTCGAACAGTAGAATCGGAAAATAACGTGGTGCTGTCTGAAGTAGAGCGAACTTCGGACAGCAGAAGGAGAAAAAAGCGTGTTGTTGTCTAAAGAAGAGCGAACTTCGAACAGTAGAATCGGAAAATAACGTGGTGCTGTCTAAAGTAGAGCGAACTTCGGACAGTAGAAGGAGAGAAAAGCGTGGTGCTGTCTGAAGTAGAGTGAACTTCGAACAGCAGAAGGAGAAAAAAGCGTGTTGCTGTCTGAAGTAGAGCGAACTTCGGACAGCAGAAGCAGGAAAAAGTGTGGTGTTGTTTGAAGTAGAGTGAACTTCGGACAGCGGAAGCAGGAAAAAGTGTGTTGCTTTCTGAAGTAGAGCGAACTTCGGACAGCGGAAGCAGGAAAAAGTGTGGTGTTGTCTGAAGTAGAGTGAACTTCGGACAGCGGAAGCAGAAAGTAACGTGGTGCTGGCTGAAGAAGGGCCCACTCGGCCAATAACAACATTCAATGCGTAAACGACGCCCTCAATAAAAGAGAAACACAAGAATGTTCCATCTCTTTTTTACCCCAAACAAAAAAATACAATCTAAAATTCATCAACTACTTGGACATATTCTTAAAGGTTGTCTCATATATTCATAGTGCAATAGGGGAGACAAGACTAGGTTACTTAGACCATATGGGATGAACCTCTTATTTGAATGGTAGGACGGATCAAAGAAGAGGTTCAACCCTAGTGTGTTTCCTATTTTTCTCTCTCCTCACTCGTGTAACGAAGGTGTATTGCTCTTGGCAGGTGGGTAGTCACTGGAGGAGTTAGCCAATCACATGAAATGAGACAAAAGGGGTTGAAGGAATGAAGAAAAATATTTTACTACTTCTTGCCGGACTAATGGTTGTACTTGTGTTGTCAGCCTGCGGGTCCAAATCAAAGGAAGACATTGTTAGTGACTTAAACGGTAAGCTCGATGGTCTAAAAGGGTACAAGGCAAATGCAACGATGACATTGCAAATGGGGACAGAGCCACAAACATACGATGTGGAAATTTGGCATAAGGAGCCTACTTACTACCGAGTGAACCTGAAAAACGCTCAGAAAGACCAAAGCCAAATGATCCTTCGCAACGATGAAGGAGTGTTCGTGTTAACACCTGCTCTTAATAAAAGCTTCCGCTTCCAAAGTGATTGGCCAGAAAACAGTAGCCAAGCTTACCTATATGAGTCTTTAGTAAAAGATATTATTGAGGACAAAGAGGTTAAGTTTAGCTCTACAAAAGAACATTACGTGTTCGAGACAAAAACAAGATATCAAAATAATAAAATGCTTCCTTACCAAGAAATCACTCTTAATAAGAAAGATTTAGCTCCTATTAGTGTGAAAGTATTAGATCCAGATCGTAAAGCTTTAGTAACGGTTGAGTTCACGAAAGTACAATTTGATGCAAGCTTTGATGCTTCTGATTTCGATATGGCTGAAAATATGACGCGTTCTCAATTAGAAGTTCCTGTTATGGCAGACTTAGGTGATGAAGAATTTACGGTTAAATATCCAACAGCTGAAATTCCTGGTGCAAGCTTAATTGAAGAAAAAGAAATGGCTATGGAAGATGGTAAGCGAATCATCTTAACTTACGATGGTGAGAAATCATTCACTCTTGTACAAGAGCAATCGAAAGTTGCGCCTGCTACAGCATCACCAACAACTGTCGTTGGAGAGCCGGTTGATTTAGGCTATACAATTGGTGCAAAAACAGATAAAACGATCACTTGGTCTTACCAAGGTGTTGATTACACACTTGCATCGAATGACTTAACGGAAGAAGAATTGGTGTCCGTTGCAAAATCTGTACAAGTACAGGCAAGCATGGTGAAATAGAATTTTTAAAAACAGGTTCCAGAGGGGCCTGTTTTTTTCTTGCTTGAAAGCGAAGGATTCAAGTTTATATGGCGCTGTAAGAATGCTCGAACTGTTGATCAACACTTTTCAGAAAAAGTGATCTAAAACTGTTCTTATAAATTCCTAATCTCCTCCTAATAAATTTCCAGATAATTTTTGAAGTCTTTTTTCACTTAAACACTTTCGGGCATTTAGAAAAAATTATATAATACTTTCTTAAGTCATTCGTTACCCTTGACAGTTAGCAGTGTGAGTTTGATAATCAAAATTATAAAAAATTGATTCAACACTCGACTTTGTAAAACTTAATTTTAATTAGATGTCTCTTGGTATTATTGCTTCTTAGATTGAAACATTCTTTTTCCAAAAGAGGCCTATAAGGAAGTGAATGTGACTTGGATGGTCAAGGGTTATTTTATCGTGATACATGGGTAGAGGTAGACCTGGATTGTATTGCAGAGAATGTCCAACAAATGCGAAAGTACCTGTCTAACGATGTGGAATTAATGGCTGTTGTAAAAGCAAATGCATATGGACATGGGGATGTTCAGGTTGCTGAGACCGCTCTTAAAGAGGGAGCTTCTTACTTAGCGGTGGCCTTTATGGACGAAGCAATTGCGTTACGGCAAAAAGGTATTGTAGCACCTATCTTGGTTTTGGGAGCTAGCCGACCTGAAGATGTTAACATAGCTGCTCAACACCAAATTACGTTAACTATCTTTCAGCTAGATTGGCTTGAAAAAGCAAGGAAACTGCTGAATCAAAATGCCAATGTAACGATCCATATTAAACTTGATACTGGGATGGGTAGAATCGGAATTAAAGAGAAAAAAGAGTTACAAGCACTTGAATCCATCATGTTGGAGGACTCTAGGTTCAAAATCGAAGGAATGTATACTCATTTCGCCACAGCAGATGAGCCGAATAATAATCTATTTTATAATCAGCAATTAGAGCGATTCCGTACGATGATATCCTGGCTAGATGCTATGCCTAGAATGATTCATGCGAGTAATAGTGCAGGAGCCATGAAAGGAGCCAACGCTCATTTTAATGCGATTAGATTCGGAATTGGTATGTACGGACTAACGCCATCCTTAGAAATGGAACCACATTTACCCTTTCCTTTGAAAGAAGCTTTCTCCTTGCATTCGAGATTGATTCATGTGAAGCAAATATCTAAAGGTGAGACGATTAGTTACGGGGCAACCTATGAAGCGAAAGAGGATGAGTGGATTGGCACTTTGCCAATTGGCTATGCTGATGGGTGGATTCGAAAACTTCAAGGACAAGAAGTAATAATAAATGGTATTAGAGTTCCGATTGTGGGTAGAATATGCATGGACCAATGTATGATTAAACTCCCTTTTAAAGTAGACGTTGGCACAGTCGTTACCCTTATTGGATCACAAGGTGATGAGAAGGTAAGTGTAAATGAAATTGCCCAACGGCTTGATACCATTAATTATGAAATTCCATGTATCATCTCAGACCGAGTTCCGCGCATATACAAACGAGATGGAAGAGCAGTTGAATTAAAAAATTCAGTTCTTACATTTTAATGCAGGGATTAGGTTCTATTATTTAGGTTTTGTGCGTAAAATATGTTGTTTCTTTTGTCTGATTGTAGTTATGATTCGTGCATGAATTCATAAAAAGCTTCAAATTTTATTAAAATTTGAACATATTTATAATAGATGTGCGTAATTATGCATAAAAGGGTATTTTTTTGGCTGATAATACAGAAGAATTAATGAATTGTCTTTGCATCAAGCCCGAATGATGTTAATATTAAATATGGTAGAAGGATTTCATTAAGTAAATCTTAATTGAAAAGCATAAACCTCTTATAAAAAATAAAGACTTATCTTTCGATTAGGCATCATACTTTTTGAAATATGTACTTTAGAAGAGATAAAAATGGTGTGTAGTGATGGTGGAGGTGTATGTTTGTGTCTGAGTCCAGCGCAACAACAGAAATCTTGGTAAAATTACCGCAACATCTTTTAACCGAATTAGATGGTTTTGTTAATCAAGAGAATGTAAACAGAAATGAACTCATTTATCAAGCAACAAAAATGTACTTGCGTGAGCGGAAAAAGAGACAAAATCGCGAATCCATGAGAAGAGGCTACATGGAAATGGCGAAAATCAACTTAACTATTGCTTCTGAAGCGTTCCAAGCAGAATATGAAGCAGAACACACAGTCGAACGTTTAGTAAGCGGGGGATAATCCTTTGATTGTCAAACGTGGTGACGTTTATTTTGCAGACCTATCCCCAGTGGTTGGCTCAGAACAAGGTGGCGTCCGTCCAGTACTTGTCATACAAAACGACATCGGGAATCGGTTTAGTCCCACAGTAATTGTTGCAGCGATTACAGCTCAAATTCAAAAAGCTAAGCTGCCTACTCATGTTGAAATTGATGCGAAGAAATACGGTTTCGAACGGGATTCTGTTATTCTCTTGGAACAAATTCGTACAATTGATAAACAGCGGTTAACCGATAAAATTACCCATCTTGATGACGAAATGATGGAAAAAGTGGATGAAGCTTTGCAAATTAGCCTGGGTCTCATCGAATTTTAATCAATCACGCTCTTTCATAAAAAAGGGCGTTTTTTTATAACGTCAGAAAATATGTATTTGGTATATAAGTATATACAGGTATATCAAAAATATTATTTTTTCAGATGTTATAGGGGAATTTCTTTCCCTTACATAGCCTATTCCAAAAAATAACATATGTGTTTCTGCAAGGGCGAGTTATTATACTCGTCCTTATTTTTTGTGATGCCATTCCAAGCTCCTCAATCCAATAAATCATGCGGAGTCCTTACGATTTTTATAATAGAAGGCGAGTGCTAAAAACGTGTATGCAAGCATAAATATTTTAAATGTTTCTATATAATTGTTATCATTATATTAAGTATACCTTGATGTTGTTTACTCATATAAAGGTTTATATAGATATACAGCAAATGGATAGCTATTATGATATTTACCCAGATGAGTTGTAATAAAACAATCATGGTAAGTCACTCAACACTTATTAAAAACACACTTTGCACTATCATGGGGGAGGATAAAATGAATAAGAAAATTATCAGCTACATTCATAGTCATGAGGATGAAATCTTAAATAAGTGGATTGAAAAAATGAAGGAAAAATCGGATGAAAGAGTTCTTCGAGTAGTCTCTGATCAGGTTTTTGTGGGGACAAGCCGAGAGTTTATTGAACTAATCATTTCTAATTTACGAGACTCTACCGAGGAATATAACGAAAGACTTAGTGATTTTGCTGAAAAGGTAGTTAGACTTGCTTGGCCTTTAAGTTTTGTTACAGAGGGCTTACATTTATTTTCACGTATCGTGTTTGAAGGAATAGAAAGTTCCGAAAACATCTCCAAAGACGACCAAATGAAAGTATACTATGAGCTTGATCGTTGGTTAACTCCGATGTCCAATGAAATTGTCAATATGTACTCTACTACTTGGGAACGTACGGTCTCCCTACAAAAAATTGCCCTCCAAGAGCTATCTGCACCTTTAATACCAGTATTTGAAGGTATATCTGTTATGCCTTTAGTCGGTACTATCGATACTGAACGAGCTAAACAAATTATGGAAAACCTCCTGAATGGAGTTGTGAAGCATAGATCTGAAGTTGTTTTAATAGATATAACAGGGGTACCGGTCGTTGATACGATGGTTGCTCATCATATTATTCAAGCTGCGGATGCAGTCCGCCTAGTTGGAGCAAAGTGTATGCTAGTTGGAATACGCCCAGAAATTGCCCAAACGATTGTAAACTTAGGGATTAATCTGCAACAATTCACAACGAAAAATACACTGAAGAAAGGGATAGAGGATGCATTGGAGATTACAAACAGGAAAATCGTGAAAGTGAGGGAAGAATAGTGAGAATTCCTATTTTAAAGCTTTATGATTGCTTGTTAGTCTCCATACAATGGGAATTGGATGACCAGACAGCTCTACAGTTTCAGGAAGATTTGCTACATAAAATTCATGAAACGAATGCAAACGGAGTTGTCATTGATATAACTTCAATTGATTTTATTGATTCATTTATAGCTAAGGTTCTTGGGGATGTCATTAATATGTCTAAATTAATGGGTGCTAAAGTTGTCATTACCGGCATCCAACCTGCTGTCGCAATAACCCTAATTGAACTAGGAATAAACTTAGATGATGTCCATACAGCACTAGATCTAGAAAAAGGCTTGGAGAAATTACAACAGGAATTGGGGGATTAATCGAATGACAAACCAATCCTGCGTTAAAATCATTAATGAATGGGACATTGTTGCAGCAAGACAATTAGGTCGTAACGTTGCAAAGGAGCTTGGTTTTGGTACGGTTGACCAAGCGCGAATTACAACAGCAATTAGTGAATTAGCTAGAAATATATATCTATATGCAGGGCAAGGGCAAGTTTGTATTGAGAAAATCTTTGAGGGTGGCAAAGCGGGTTTACAAGTTGATGCTACAGATAGTGGACCTGGAATCAATGATCTTCGTCAAGTGATGGAAGATGGATTTTCGACCTCGGGTGGACTGGGGGCAGGATTACCTGGTGTTCGGAGATTAATGGACGATTTTGTAATCGATTCTTCACCTGGAAATGGAACCAGTATAAAGACTACTAAATGGCTCCGATAGGAAGTGAAATGATGGATTTTCGAGAAATGATGGAATCGAAATACAGAGCTATACTGCAACATTATATATCGGAACGTTCTGAACAAGCTCTTTATCAAGGGCAGAAGTTTAGTCGAAAATCAATAGAAAATAATATATCACCTGAGGAAATTATCAGCCTTCATAAGATGCTTCTTGTAGATATGTACCCGGAGCTACCTGAAGAAGTCATGAATTCCTTTGATATTCTATTGGAAGTTATGATTGGTTATGGACTTGCCTACCGTGAACATCAAAGTTTAAGGCATATGCAGCAGGAACTAAGATCAGAAATTGAGATTGCTGCGAATGTTCAACAAACACTACTGGAAACGCGTATTCCATCCGTTGATGATTTGGACATAGGAGCCATCAGTGTTCCTGCCAAACATATGAATGGAGATTACTTTCATTTTGTTCAAGATGAAAACAATAATATCAGTATTGCTATAGCTGATGTCATTGGTAAGGGAATTCCGGCTGCTCTTTGTATGTCCATGATTAAATATGCGATGGATAGCTTACCGGAAAACCGTAATGAGCCTAGTCAAGTGCTAGAGAACTTAAATCGGGTCGTCGAGCAAAACGTTGACCCGAGTATGTTTATCACGATGTTTTATGGCATGTATAAACAGGAAAATCATTTATTTTCATTTTCTTCGGCTGGTCATGAACCAGGATTCTTTTATGATGCTGAAACGGAAGCGTTTACAGAAATTGAAGCAAAGGGTTTACTTTTAGGTGTCGAAAAAAGAACGAAGTATATTCAATATGAGAAACAAGTGAAAGTCGGGGACATGATTATCCTCATGTCGGACGGAGTAACAGAATGTAGGACAGAAGAAGGTTTTATTGAAAAAGAAACCTTAATCTCATATATAAAGAAGTACAGTCACTTAGGTGCTCAAGAGATTGTGAACAATATCTACAAAGAACTTGAAAAACTTCAACATTTTCAATTGAGGGATGATTTTACTTTAATTATTTTAAGAAGAAAGGTTTAACGACCATTTTCTCAGGGTAAAAGATAAAACCAATTGACATGTCAAAGGTGGGTCAGTAGATGAATATTTCAATAGATGTAAAAGAAACAAATCGTTTGGTGGAAGTAAAGGTTGGCGGAGAAATTGATGCTTATACTGCTCCGAGACTGCGTGAAACACTTTTTCCACTAACTGAAAAGGAATCAGTTACCATGATCATTGATCTATCTGATGTTAATTACATGGATAGTACAGGGCTAGGGGTTTTCGTTGGTGTATTTAAAAACATTCGTTCTAATAACGGTCAATTCCAACTTAGAGGGTTATCTGACCGATTGAAAAGACTATTTGAAATAACGGGACTAGCAGATATTATGGATATCAACAGCCAGATTGAGGGTGGAATATAATGAATGAACCATTTGACTATATAGAAATGAAGGTGCCGGCCAAACCCGAGTACGTAGGGGTGATTCGGTTAACTTTATCAGGAATAGCTAGTAGAATGGGTTTTTCATATGATGAAATAGAAGATTTAAAAATAGCTACAAGTGAAGCGTGTACAAATGCTGTTCAACATGCATATAAAATAAATGAGATTGGTGAATATATTGTAGGGTTTGGGTTATTTAGCGATCGCATTGAAGTGATGGTTGCTGATAATGGTCAGAGCTTTGATTTTCATAAAGCACGTAAGGAGATGGGTCCTTATGACCAAAATGACTCCGTTGAGATTTTGAGAGAAGGAGGCCTAGGCCTTTACCTAATTGAAACATTGATGGATGAAGTGAGAGTCCATTATAAAGAGGGTGTTACGGTCTTTATGACTAAGTACCTAGAAGGGGAGCAGGTGGAGAGGAATGCAGAAAGAATCTCAACCTAATCAGCTAACAAGAGATGAAATCAATAAATATATTAAGGCTTTCCAAGTCCATCAAGACGAGGAAGCGCAAAAACAGCTTGTTCTAAATTATCAAAGGCTTGTTGAAACAATTGCTCGAAAGTACTCCAAAGGTAGATCCTATCATGAGGATATTGTTCAAGTGGGGATTATAGGATTATTAGGGGCTATTCGAAGGTACGATGCGACATATGGAAAAACATTCGAAGCCTTTGCAGTGCCTACGATTGTTGGTGAAATTAAACGCTTTTTAAGGGATAAGACGTGGAGTGTGCACGTTCCCAGAAGGATTAAAGAAATAGGTCCTAAAATAAAGACAACGGTTGAGGAGCTTACAACAGTTTTACAAAGGTCCCCTAAAGTTGAAGAAATAGCAAAAGCTTTAGAAGTATCCGAAGAAGAAGTTCTAGAAGCAATGGAAATGGGAAAAAGTTATCAGGCGTTATCTGTAGACCATTCCATTGAAGCTGATTCCGAAGGTGGAACAGTCACTTTATTAGATATCGTTGGGAATATAGACTCTGGTTTTGAAAAGGTCAATCAAAGGCTTGTTCTTGAAAAAGTACTCCATGTCTTAACGGACCGTGAAAGAGAAATTATTCAGTATACTTATTTGGAAAATTTGAGTCAGAAAGAGACTGGTGAAAAATTAGGAATCTCTCAAATGCATGTTTCTAGACTGCAAAGAAGAGCCATTAAAAAGCTTCAAGATGCAATCAATGCAGAAAATAATAACTCGGAGTGTCTTTCATGACCAACTCATCTAAACAGAGAATTGAAGTAATTGCACATCAAACAACAAAGCAGGGAAAGACACAATGCGGAGATGATTATTATTTTTCCGAGAATCAGGATTATTTTATATGTGTACTAGCTGATGGGCTTGGAAGTGGGCCAAATGCGTTCGAGTCATCGTCTGAGGTTATAAAAGTTGTGAAAAATTATCATCATGAAGATGTGAATTCTATGATGACGCGTTGTAACGATGTTCTTTTTCAAAAGAGAGGAGCAGCTGTTGCTATCCTTAAGGTTGATTACAAAAATAATGAATTTATCTATAGTTGTGTCGGTAATATTCGATTTTTTCTTTATTCCTCTATGGGGAAACTCACCTATCCATTACCCGTAACCGGTTATTTATCCGGAAAGCCCCAAAGGTTTAATACCCAACGATTTCCTTATGAATCAAGTTCAAAGTTTCTGCTTTACTCTGATGGTTTTGACGTACAAGGGGTCAAAGGACTGCTTAAATCATATAGTTCCATTGAGAATATTGCGGAAGAAATTAAAAGCAAATATTCGTCTTCCGCAGATGATGCTACTTTTATTATCGGAAACCTTTTATGAGAGCTGTCGCATTTGGCAGCTCTTTATTTTTGGGTGTTGCATAAAGCTGTTAGAAGCAAATTATGTATAGCAACTATATTTTTGTTAAAATGATATAAATACATATATGAAGTTGGAGGATTATCTATTGGAGCAATTAGTCGAAAAACAAAATCAACTATTTAAGATGATCGCTACTGAACAATCTTTAACTGAAAAGCAAGTCAAGAGTGTTATCACTCTACTTGAAGAAGGAAATACTCTGCCGTTTATTGCTCGATACCGTAAGGAGCAGACCGGTGCATTAGATGAAGTTCAGATACG
This sequence comes from Cytobacillus spartinae, assembly GCF_042865285.1. Classification (NCBI taxonomy): domain Bacteria; kingdom Bacillati; phylum Bacillota; class Bacilli; order Caryophanales; family Bacillaceae; genus Cytobacillus; species Cytobacillus spartinae. Next base: position 140,867 of record NZ_JBIACK010000012.1, read on the forward strand.
TAACATTATGGAAAGATGGAATTACATACAAAATCTAGAGCAGCGAAAAGAAGAAGTCATTCGCTTAATTGAAGAACAAGGAAAGTTAACGGAAGAACTAAAACGGGATATTAAGAAAGCGGTTAAATTGCAAGAAGTAGAAGATTTATATCGCCCATATAAGCAGAAGAGAAGAACAAAAGCGACTGTTGCTAAAGAAAAAGGATTAGAGCCATTAGCTGTGTGGATGATGACATTCCCTACAACTGGGTCGCTAGAGGAGAAGGCCCGAGAGTTTTTGTCTGATGAAAAAGAGGTAAATAGTATTGAAGAGGCAATGGATGGTGCAAAGGATATAATTGCCGAAATGGTCTCTGACGATGCTGATAGTCGTAAGTGGATTAGGAGAGAAACTTTTAAAACGGGATCGATTGAGACGCTGGTAAAAGATAAAGAAAAAGATGAGAAAAAAGTGTACGAGATGTATTACGAGTATGAAGAGCCTATTAATAAAATAGTACCCCATAGAATTTTAGCTGTTAACCGTGGAGAAAAAGAAACGATATTAAAGGTCGTAATCAAACCTAATGTAGATATGATTATGAGTTACTTATTAAAAAAATGGATTAAAAATACTCAAGCAATTACTTCTTCGTATGTTCAATCAGCAATAGAAGATGGATATAAGCGTCTCATCCAACCATCTATTGAGCGTGAGATTCGAAATGAACTAACAGAAAAGGCAGAAGAGCAAGCCATTCATATTTTCTCTGAAAATTTACGGAAATTACTTCTTCAACCACCTTTAAAGGGGAAAGTGGTACTTGGAGTAGACCCGGCATATCGAACAGGCTGTAAGCTTGCAGTCGTTGATGAAACGGGGAAAGTGCTTAAGATAGATGTTATTTACCCGCATCCCCCAGTTTCAAAGGCTAAAGAAGCTAGAGAGAAAATCGAAAGTATTTTAAAGTCTTTTGATGTTGAAATGGTTGCGGTAGGAAACGGAACTGCTTCTCGTGAGACAGAGCAATTTGTTGTAGATATTTTAAAAGAGCAGCCTGAGGAAATTTTCTATTTGATTGTAAACGAGGCAGGTGCAAGTGTATATTCTGCATCGGATCTTGCTCGTGAAGAATTTCCGAACTTACAGGTTGAGGAGCGTAGTGCAGTTTCTATTGCCCGACGTCTCCAAGATCCATTAGCGGAATTAGTAAAAATAGATCCGAAATCGGTTGGAGTTGGACAATATCAACATGATGTATCACAAAAAAGATTAGATGAATCGCTAACCTTTGTTGTAGAGACAGCAGTTAACCAGGTGGGTGTAAATGTAAATACAGCTTCATCATCATTGCTTCAATATGTAGCTGGTTTATCTAAAGCAGTTGCCAATAATATCGTGAAGAAGCGTGAGGAAGAAGGCAAATTTGTAAAACGTGATCAACTGAAAAAGATTCCTCGTCTAGGTGCAAAAACATATGAACAAGCAATTGGCTTCTTAAGAGTTATTGATGGTACGGAGCCATTAGATCGAACGGGAATCCATCCAGAAAATTATAATGAAGTGAAAAGCCTTCTAAAAAAACTTGGCTTTACATCCGCCGATTTAGGAACTGAACAGTTAAGAGACGAACTTTCAAAGTTAGATATACTTTCAACATCTAATGAATTAGGGATTGGTGAGCTTACTTTGAAAGACATTATAGATGCATTAATGAGGCCGGAAAGAGATCCGAGGGATGAGTTGCCGAAGCCGCTATTGAAGAAAGATGTTCTCCAACTTGAAGACCTAAAAGTTGGGATGGAACTACAGGGTACAGTCCGAAATGTAGTAGACTTTGGGGCTTTTGTAGATATTGGTGTAAAACAAGATGGACTCGTTCATATCTCCAAATTAAAAAGACAATTTGTTAAACACCCTTTAGATGTAGTTTCTGTTGGGGATGTTGTCACAGTATGGGTGGATTCGGTAGACACGAATAAGGGAAGAGTTGCATTAACGATGCTTTCGCCTTCAGAATAACAAAGAAGAACACTGCTGATTAAGAGCAGTGTTTTTTTCTGTAGAAAAACCAGCATTGGTTTAGTAATTTTATTTGATAATGATTCTTTTCATAAAAAGCCCTTTGCATTTGATTCTGAAACCATGTAGGCATTATCATACCTCCCATTTTAGGATTCAAAAGGTATATATAATGTATGCTATAATAGGTTGTCATGTTCACAAAAAGAAGCAAAAGGTGGGATATTGTATGAATGATAAAGAGTTGCAAGGTTTAGTTGAAAAACTCTCAGTACAATTCTTTAAAAAACTATTCCGACACAAAGCTTTCTTTAATAACAGACTGCGTACAACTGGTGGACGTTACATGCTTCATTCAGGAAATATAGAAATTAATAAAAAATACTTTGAGCAGCTCGGCCAAGAAGAACTTGAAGGTATTATTAAGCATGAGTTATGTCACTATCATCTTCATCAAGAAGGAAAAGGGTATAAACACCGTGATGCTGATTTTAGAAATTTATTGAATGCAGTAGGTGCCCCTCGGTTTTGTTCTACTCTGCCAGATCGACCAAATAGAACAAGTAGTAGCAAGTTATATATTTATTCTTGCAGTCAATGCAAACAGTTATATAGAAGAAAAAGATCAATCAATTTAACTAGATACGTGTGTGGTATATGTCGAGGGAAATTAATTAAAATGAAAAGTTGACAAGTCGTTTTAAACATGTTAAATTATTATTCCGCGCTTCGGTAAGAGGTGCTGAAAGAAATTAATTCTTGACTTTTAAATAACAACTTCTTATAATATGAAGAGTCGATAAGACGAGAATGAGTTATTCCGCAGTAGCTCAGTGGTAGAGCAACGAGCAAAACATCTATGAAAGTTCTGCGAGTTGTACTCATCGAGCCGCTACTTGGTTTATCTTCCTGAGATGAGGACAGTCGGCTAAGTCGTACTGAATGTAGGGTTAGTTTTAAATTATTCCGCAGTAGCTCAGTGGTAGAGCACTCGGCTGTTAACCGAGCGGTCGTAGGTTCGAATCCTACCTGCGGAGCCATATGGGGAAGTACTCAAGAGGCTGAAGAGGCGCCCCTGCTAAGGGTGTAGGTCGGGTAACCGGCGCGAGGGTTCAAATCCCTCCTTCTCCGCCATAATATTATGGCCCATTGGTCAAGCGGTTAAGACACCGCCCTTTCACGGCGGTAACACGGGTTCGAATCCCGTATGGGTCATTTGTTTTTTTGAAAATATTATATAATTTTATTTGGTCCCGTGGTGTAGCGGTTAACATGCCTGCCTGTCACGCAGGAGATCGCGGGTTCGATTCCCGTCGGGACCGCCATTAAATATTGGGCTATAGCCAAGCGGTAAGGCATCGCACTTTGACTGCGACATGCGTTGGTTCGAATCCAGCTAGCCCAGCCATCTTTTTGAGCCATTAGCTCAGTCGGTAGAGCATCTGACTTTTAATCAGAGGGTCGAAGGTTCGAGTCCTTCATGGCTCACCATTTAAAATTGGAAATTATGCGGGTGTGGCGGAATTGGCAGACGCACTAGACTTAGGATCTAGCGCCGCAAGGCGTGGGGGTTCGACTCCCTTCACCCGCACCAAAAATTACCATTGATTGTTGTTTCAAACCATGATATGATAACATCTCGCTCATAAAGCGGTCGTGGCGGAATGGCAGACGCGCTAGGTTGAGGGCCTAGTGGGGGCAACCCCGTGGAGGTTCAAGTCCTCTCGGCCGCACCAAACTTTGGAAATTATATGATAAATGCGCCCGTAGCTCAATTGGATAGAGCGTCTGACTACGGATCAGAAGGTTATGGGTTCGACTCCTTTCGGGCGCGCCATACTATTTACGGGGAGTAGCTCAGCTTGGTAGAGCACTTGGTTTGGGACCAAGGGGTCGCAGGTTCGAATCCTGTCTTCCCGACCATGTTACTTCTTAATAATAATACTTTTATCGCGGGTGTAGTTTAATGGTAAAACCTCAGCCTTCCAAGCTGATGTCGTGGGTTCGATTCCCATCACCCGCTCCATTTTTTGTTCTTTGAAAACTAAACAAATCATACGTCAACGTAAGTTTTAAAATTGTTTTAAACAAGAGCTAATCTTACTCTTTATTGGAGAGTTTGATCCTGGCTCAGGACGAACGCTGGCGGCGTGCCTAATACATGCAAGTCGAGCGAAGATTTAAAAGCTTGCTTTTGAATCTTAGCGGCGGACGGG
>NZ_JBIACK010000013.1:0-143536 GCF_042865285.1 Cytobacillus spartinae
TCAAGATGAGATTTCCCATAGCGCAAGCTAGTAAGATCCCTGAAAGATGATCAGGTTGATAGGTCAGAGGTGGAAGCGCGGTGACGTGTGGAGCTGACTGATACTAATCGATCGAGGACTTAACCAAATAGAAAAGCGAAGGCGACTGTACAACTTCGACAGATGTTGGAAAGCCGACCGCGCAAATCCCGGTTTTGGATTTGTGGGGGCGGATTGAAACAGCCGAGAAGTTAGGAGCCGTAGCTGGACAAAGATTACTTGAATTCTTACTTCTTCTTCATAACATTATCTAGTTTTGAGGGAATAATAGAAAATAATTTTCCTTGAATTTTCCTCTTGAAAAAGTTATAAAAGGCAGTATAATAAATATTGTCTCTAATAAATAGTCTGGTGATGATGGCGAGAAGGTCACACCCGTTCCCATACCGAACACGGAAGTTAAGCTTCTCAGCGCCAATGGTAGTTAGGGGCTGTCCCCTTGTGAGAGTAGGACGTCGCCAGGCGGTAGTAATTATTCCGCAGTAGCTCAGTGGTAGAGCACTCGGCTGTTAACCGAGCGGTCGTAGGTTCGAATCCTACCTGCGGAGCCATTAGGAGAGCTGTCCGAGTGGCCGAAGGAGCACGATTGGAAATCGTGTAGGCGGGTAACCCTGTCTCAAGGGTTCAAATCCCTTGCTCTCCGCCATTTTTATATCTACAAAGTTTTTGGGCCCCTTGGTCAAGCGGTTAAGACACCGCCCTTTCACGGCGGTAACACGGGTTCGAATCCCGTAGGGGTCACCAAGTTTTTCACAAAAAGTACTGGATTAATTAAACATCCTATACGGAGGATTAGCTCAGCTGGGAGAGCACCTGCCTTACAAGCAGGGGGTCGGCGGTTCGATCCCGTCATCCTCCACCATAATATGATTATCGCGGGGTGGAGCAGTCTGGTAGCTCGTCGGGCTCATAACCCGAAGGTCGCAGGTTCAAATCCTGTCCCCGCAATTATTTATCTAAATTGGTCCCGTGGTGTAGCGGTTAACATGCCTGCCTGTCACGCAGGAGATCGCGGGTTCGATTCCCGTCGGGACCGCCATTTTATTTGGCTCAGTAGCTCAGTTGGTAGAGCAAAGGACTGAAAATCCTTGTGTCGGCGGTTCGATTCCGTCCTGAGCCACCATTCTTATGAGTGCTCAGTGTAGTTTGTATACTGGGTTTTATTATGCCGGTGTAGCTCAGTTGGTAGAGCAACTGACTTGTAATCAGTAGGTCGTGGGTTCGACTCCTATCGCCGGCATTTTATTTGTTGTCATTTTAGTATTTAAGACTGCATATAATGCTAATTATCTGGAGGGGTAGCGAAGTGGCTAAACGCGGCGGACTGTAAATCCGCTCCTTAGGGTTCGGCGGTTCGAATCCGTCCCCCTCCACCATAGCTTTTAAAAAGCTTTCAATTAAGTAGTGAGGCAGCTTATAATATAGGGGTATAGTTTAAAGGTAGAACGAAGGTCTCCAAAACCTTTGGTGTGGGTTCGATTCCTACTACCCCTGCCAATCTTTATGGCGATTGTGGCGAAGTGGTTAACGCATCGGATTGTGGTTCCGACATTCGTGGGTTCGATTCCCATCAGTCGCCCCATTCACATTTCTAAAATTGATTGCATAGTATATTAATGGGCTATAGCCAAGCGGTAAGGCATCGCACTTTGACTGCGACATGCGTTGGTTCGAATCCAGCTAGCCCAGCCATTTATTTGCGGAAGTAGTTCAGTGGTAGAATACAACCTTGCCAAGGTTGGGGTCGCGGGTTCGAATCCCGTCTTCCGCTCCAGAATACAATATGGCGGCATAGCCAAGTGGTAAGGCAGAGGTCTGCAAAACCTTTACCACCGGTTCGAATCCGGTTGCCGCCTCCATTCTATGTTGTTTAATTGAATTTTTCATAAGCCGGGGTGGCGGAACTGGCAGACGCACAGGACTTAAAATCCTGCGGTAGGTGACTACCGTACCGGTTCGATTCCGGTCCTCGGCACCACTAATAATTTTATAACGCCGGTGTGGCGGAATTGGCAGACGCGCACGACTCAAAATCGTGTTCCTCTGGAGTGTCGGTTCGACCCCGACCACCGGTACCAATCTTTACTTGCGGGTGTAGTTTAATGGTAAAACCTCAGCCTTCCAAGCTGATGTCGTGGGTTCGATTCCCATCACCCGCTCCATACATATATTAACGCAGTGGTTCGTTTTCAAATAAAAACGGGTCATTGCGTTTTTTAATATGTGTATCATTTAGAGTTATATCTAATATATGATTGATTTAAGTAGCACTTTATATATGGAATATAATACTCACTTTTATAGATTAAAAAAGAGATGCTACAAGCATCCCTTAATTTCGAAACTGCTGTCTCCTCCATGGATTTGTACAAACATTTTCATAATTGATTCTACTAGTTCGGAAGCATCGTTTCGACTTATTGATGGACGAAGATAGATGATATGTAGAGCGTTTTTGGTTTCTTCTGTAACAGCTGTTCTTTCGGAGTCAACAAAAGGACTGCCAAACGGACCTTCCTTATCAGCGGAAAGGATTAAGTTATGTAGGGAGTTTACTCTTCCGTTCAAGCCTAGATATTCTTCTCCATCCTCTCCTGTTCTAATCGTTACAGAATCAGTTAATTTGTCAGTATCATAAATCCCTAGAGGTATTTGGTACTGGAGTGATAAGAAATTATTCATATCAGTTGCGCTATTAACCGTTTGAAGAAAGCTTTGTTTTTTAACCCTTCTATACATTGCCTCTGCAGAGTGCCGATATCGATTTGGATCTTTTCCAGTCTTTTTGAAAATACCTCTCCATTCTTTTATCCCTTCTAGTTCCGCAACATTCTTTTCCTCAAGCTCAAAGAACAAAGACTCTTGAAACAACTGTAAGCGTCCTTTTAGCATTTGAGGGGAAGGACCTACTTCAATATTTTGATATTTTATCACTCCTACCTTAAAATCAGGTACAAGTGCTTTTAGTTCAGATGAAATGATGATTTCCAAACTTTCCACCTCCAAAATCTAATGAAAATAGTTTATCATATTAATCATTGATTTCTTAATTATAACTACTGTTTTTTACATGATGATGTAAAAAGGGGGGAATACAAGTGAATTATAACCAATTGAAGTTGGATATTATCGAATATAGTAAGACAATTGGAATTGATAAGATTGGCTTTACGACAGCTAGAACGTTTGACACTTTAAAGAATAGATTACTACAACAGCAGGCGTTAAATTACCAATCTGGTTTTGAAGAGCCTGATATTAATAAAAGAGTAAACCCAGCTTTACTAATAGATCAACCTCGTTCAATTATTTCTATCGCTCTAGCGTATCCTTCAAAGATGAAGGTGAGAGTAGTGAGTAAAAAGGGTGAGCGTAGAGGCATTTTTTGTAGAGCCTCTTGGGGAACGGATTACCATGTGGTTTTAAGAGACCGTTTAAAAAAGCTGGAGGACTATATTTTATCAAAGGTTCCTGATGCTGCACTTAAATCGATGGTTGATACTGGAGAGCTATCGGATCGTGCAGTTGCTCAAAGAGCTGGAATAGGTTGGAGTGGTAAAAACTGTGCGATTATTACTCCGGAATTCGGTTCTTATGTATATTTAGCTGAGATGATTACAAATCTCCCGTTTGAGCCAGATGAGCCTATGGAAGACCGCTGTGGTGAGTGTAATAAATGTGTTGATGTTTGCCCAACTGGAGCATTGATTCAAGGGGGACAAATAAATGCACAACGTTGTATCGCTTTTTTAACACAAACAAAAGGCTTTCTTCCAGATGAGTTTCGAGATAAACTTGGAAATCGCTTATATGGATGTGATACCTGTCAAACGGTTTGCCCTGAAAATAAGGGGAAGGACTTTCATATCCATGCTGAAATGGAGCCAGACCCAGAAATCGCAAAACCTTTATTAAAGCCTTTGCTTCGCATTAGTAATAAGGAGTTTAAAGAGAAGTTTGGACATGTTTCAGGCTCATGGAGAGGCAAAAAGCCAATTCAACGAAATGCACTTATCGCTTTGGCTCATTATAAGGATGAATCAGCGGTGAATGAAATGATTGCCGTATTAACCGAAGACCCTAGACCTGTCTTAAGAGGAACAGCTGCTTGGGCTTTAGGGAAAATTGGTGTGGAAAAAGGTAGACAAGCTTTGGAAGCAGCAAAGGAGAAAGAAAGGGATGAAGAAGTTCTAGCAGAGATTGACAAAGGAATGAAATTCTTTTTAGAGAGTGAGGGCAGTTAATAGCCTTCACTTTTTTTGATGTATAAAAAAGCCCTCCTTCATATGTATATAGAGAAAGGAGAGTGCATCCATGAGGGAACAGCTTCAAAAAAGACTTGAGGAGAGAGTACAGCAGTGCGTTCATTTGTCCAGAAAGGCCAACTCAACTTGCCCAAAGATTGAAAAGAAAAGGGAGTGTTTATCTAATCGGAAGGCAGAGATTGTAAAAGCAAAAGGGCAGGGGATACTAAAAAGTAAAAATAAAGAAGAAGATGATATTGAAAGAGCCTACTATAGTGTGCACTTTCAATATTTGATTAATCATAAAGGGAATCTATATATTGAGGAAGAAGTCGAAGAGAGAGTTGCTGAATTTTATAAAGGTGTTTTAGTAGATGATGAAGAGCTTAATGTATACGATATAAGCCGTGAAGAGCCTAAAGAACCAGAATTAGGGGAAACCTTAACAGATGAAAGGGTTAAGTTTCATTATGATCGTCTTCAAGCAGTCAAATATGCTGAAAGATGGTGGAATGATTATAACCCAAAATTTAAGAAGTTTGATGTAGATTGTACGAATTATATTTCGCAGTGTTTGCACGCAGGTGGGGCACCGATGCGGGGATATCCTAATCGTACGAATGGCTGGTGGATGAGAAGCAATAATTGGAGCTTTAGTTGGTCAGTTGCGAATTCGATGAGATGGTATCTTCCTGGTTCTGATAAGGGACTAAAGGCAAAAGAAGTAAGCTCCCCTGATCTATTAGATCTTGGAGATGTTATTTGTTATGATTTTCAAGGTGATGGACGATTTGATCATACAACGATAGTGACAGCTAAGGATTCGGATGGAATGCCATTGGTCAATGCTCACACGACAAATAGCCGAATGAGATATTGGGCATATGAGGACTCTACTGCTTACACATCTAATATTAAGTATAAATTCTTTCATATTATCAACAATGATTAACAGTATTGAACGCCTTTTTCAGAGTGGTATAATAAAAAATAGAGTTTTTATGATGAGGTGAAATAAGTGGCAATACACGTAGTACTATATCAACCTGAAATTCCTGCAAACACAGGCAATATTGCCAGAACTTGTGCTGGAACTGATACTACTTTACATTTGATTAGACCACTTGGGTTTTCAACAGATGATAAAATGTTAAAACGAGCTGGTTTAGATTATTGGGAGCATGTGAAAATCGTGTATCATGACTCTCTTGATGACTTTTATGCGAGTAATGAGGCTGGAGAGTTCTTTTACTTAACTAAATTTGGTGAGATTCCGTTTACTGAGTTTGATTATAGTGATAAAGAAAAAGATTACTTTTTCATTTTTGGTAAAGAAACGACAGGCTTACCAAAAGAGGTTAGAGAAAACAATAAAGATAGAGCATTAAGGATTCCAATGAATGAGAATATTCGATCATTGAATCTTTCTAATACTGCTGCGATTTTAATTTACGAAGCACTTAGGCAGCAAGATTTTCGTCATCTCAAATAGAAGTATTTCTGGACCTGATTATATCAGGTCTTTTTTTACGTGAATCACGATATTTGAATTCTCGCCGAAAATTTGATTGAATGAGGATAATCAATCAGGAAAGAGGGACGGGAATGAATACAGTTATTGAAACAATTCTAAATCATCGTTCAGTTAGAAGCTTTGAAGATAGACGTTTGACGAAGGAACAAATTGAGCAGATTGTTTCTAGTGCTCAGGCTGCTTCAACATCTAGTTTTATCCAGGCCTATTCCATTATTGGGGTAGACGACCCAGATAAAAAGAAAAAGCTTTCAGAGCTTGCCGGTAATCAATCTTATGTTGAAGAAAACGGACACTTTTTTGTATTTTGTGCGGATCTTTATCGCCATGAGCTAATTGGTCGGATGGAAAATAAAGATGTAGAGGAAACATTAGAAAGCACAGAGAAATTCATGGTTGCGCTTATTGATGCCTCCTTAGCCGCACAGAATGCTGCCATTGCTGCTGAGTCTATGGGGTTAGGGATCTGTTATATAGGTGGAATTCGCAACCACTTAGAAGAAGTCTGTAATTTATTAAAAACCCCTAAAAGAGTCATCCCGTTATTTGGGATAGCAGTGGGGTATCCGTCTAAAATAGTTGATCAGAAGCCGAGATTACCATTACAGCACGTGTATCACGAAAATGAATATCAACAAAATGAAGAAGAATATATCAACCAGTTAAACGAGTATAATAAAACCATTTCAGAGTATTATGAAGCAAGAACGGCAGGACAAAGATCCGACACTTGGACGAATCAAATGGGGAACATGCTAGAACGAAAAACAAGAATGTATATGAAGGAATTTGTTGAAGGGGTTAATTTTAATAAACGGTAATATAAAAAGCTGCTGAGGTTTTCAGCAGCTTTTTGATATTATTTATTGATACCTGGTTTGTCATTGTAGCCTGCAGTGAAAATTGCAGATAAGAATGCAACCATTACGCCAAGAATTAAAATTGTACCCATTCTATGTAATCCTCCTCAAAATTTAAAGTCCAATTTAAAAACATATAGCTTTATTATATCCTAATAAATCGTAACTGTGAATGGAAAGTATGGCTATATTTTTACAATATAAAAATACTTTTGTAAAGGGACGAATTTTTGAACAAAAAAATTCGTTTGCTAAAAAAGGACAACCAAAGACCTTCTCGTTTACGCATGTTCGTATATCCAAGCGCATAGATTATATTAATCGTCTCTGATCAAGCTACAGGGGAGGTCTATATGGATATTTTAAAAAAGATTGAGATGCATCGACATGAAGAGGAAATTTTGAAGTGGGAAGGTACTTTTGCACAGTATTTGGAGATTATTAAAGAAAAGCCTTGGGTAGCACAGTCAGCACATTCTCGCGTTTACAATATGATTAAGGATGCAGGGATTGAAACGGTTAAAGGGGTTAAGCGGTACAGCTTCTTTAGCAATCAACTGTTTGGTCTAGAAGAGGCGCTTGAAAAGCTTGTTGAAGAGTATTTCCATCCAGCAGCCAAAAGGTTAGATGTAAGAAAAAGAATTCTTTTATTAATGGGACCCGTTAGTGGAGGTAAGTCTACATTAGTAGCACTTTTAAAACGTGGGTTAGAGCAATACTCTCATACAGATAGAGGAGCCATCTACGCCATTAAAGGATGCCCGATGCACGAAGATCCTTTGCATTTAATACCTCATCATTTACGAAAAGATTTTTATGATCAATATGGGATTCGAATAGAAGGTAATTTATCACCACTGAATATGATGCGTGTTGAGAAGGAGTATGGCGGAAGAATTGAAGACGTCATTGTGGAAAGAGTATTCTTCTCTGAAGACCGCAGGGTTGGAATAGGGACATTTAGTCCATCAGATCCGAAGTCACAGGATATTGCAGATTTAACAGGAAGTATTGATTTTTCAACGATTGCGGAATACGGGTCAGAGTCAGATCCTCGTGCTTACCGTTTCGATGGTGAGCTGAATAAAGCAAATCGTGGGATGATGGAATTCCAAGAGATGTTAAAGTGTGATGAAAAGTTCTTGTGGCACTTATTATCTTTAACGCAGGAAGGGAACTTTAAAGCTGGACGATTTGCGTTAATTTCTGCGGATGAGTTAATTGTTGCTCATACGAATGAAACGGAGTACAGATCCTTTATTTCCAATAAGAAAAATGAGGCATTGCATTCACGTATTATCGTAATGCCAGTACCTTATAACTTAAAAGTAAGTCAGGAAGAGAAGATTTATGAGAAGATGATTAGCGAAAGCGACGTGTCAGATGTGCATATTGCCCCACATACTTTGAGAGTGGCTGCGATGTTCACAATCCTAACTCGTCTAAAGGAACCTAAAAAAGGTGATATTGATTTAGTAAAGAAGATGCGTCTCTATGATGGGGAGAACGTTGAAGGATTTAATACAGCTGACTTAGAAGAGCTGAAGAAAGAGTATCAGGATGAAGGAATGAGCGGTATTGACCCGCGTTATGTCATCAACAGAATTTCCTCAACAATCATTCGTAAGGATATGTCCTCTATCAATGCATTAGATGTGTTACGTTCGTTAAAAGAGGGATTAGATCAGCATCCATCGATTACTGCTGAGTTGCGTGAGAAGTACCTAAACTATATTTCACTTGCTCGTAAAGAATATGACGATATTGCCAAGAAAGAAGTTCAAAAGGCATTCGTATATTCTTACGAAGAGTCAGCTAAGACATTAATGGATAATTACTTGGATAATGTGGAAGCATATTGTAATAAATCAAAGCTTCGTGACCCGTTAACTGGTGAAGAAATTAATCCAGATGAAAAGCTAATGCGTTCTATCGAGGAACAAATCGGAATTTCAGAAAATGCAAAGAAAGCATTCCGTGAAGAGATTTTAATCCGGATTTCTGCTTATGCAAGGAAAGGGAAACGATTCGACTACAATTCACATGATCGCCTACGTGAAGCAATTCAGAAGAAGTTATTTGCTGATTTAAAAGATGTTGTAAAAATTACAACTTCAACAAAAACTCCGGATGAACAGCAGTTGAAGAAAGTGAATGAGGTAGTGGCAAGATTAATTGATGAACATGGGTACAATTCTACATCTGCAAACGAATTACTACGTTATGTAGGAAGCTTGTTGAATAGATAGTGAGTGAATGAGTATTCCCCAGATTCTAATATCTGGGGGATTTTTATGTTGTTCAAAGTGAGGGTCCAGGAAAAAATGATATTTCTATTGTTAGTGGAAATGAAGGACAAAGCGGATAAAAAAGGATGGAGAAATGTCCGTCATAGTGTGGATGAAGGACAAAACGATTAAAAGTAGATGAAGAAGTGTCTTTCATAGCGGAGATGAAGGACAAAGTGATTAAAATAGATGAAGAAATGTCTTTCATACCGGAGATGAAGGACAAAGTAATTAAAAATAGATTGAGAAATGTCTTTCATAGCGTGGATGAAGGACAAAGTAATTAAAATATAGAGAAATTTCCTTCATAGCGTGGATGAAGGACAAAGTGATTAAAAATAGATGGAGAGATGTCTTTCATAGCGTGGATGAAGGACAAAGCGATTAAAAATAGATGAAGAAGTGTCTTTCATAGCGGAGATGAAGGACAAAGTGATTAAAAATAGATGGAGAAATGTCCTTCATAGCGTGGATGAAGGACAAAGTGATTAAAAATAGATGGAGAAATGTCTTTCATACCGGAGATGAAAGACAAAGTGATTAAAAATAGCTAGAGAAATGTCCTTCATAGCGGAGATGAAGGACAAAGCGATTAAAAATAGATAGAGAAATGTCTTTCATAGCGGAGAAAAAAAGATAAACTTAATTTTTCACGATTTCCCAAAACAACATTTCATTATTAGAAGTGGATCTAGTCATTCCTACTTTTTCTAAAACCTTAATAGAAGCAGCATTATCTATTAAGCACTCAGCAATTATCTTCTCTACTTTTCCAGATGAAAAGGCCCAATCTATTAGGCCTTGGACAGCTTCTGTTGCATATCCTTTATTTTGAGCCGTAGGGATAATCCCATACCCAATTTCTACTTGGCCATCTAGAGGTTTCCCTTTAAAACCAATATCTCCAATAACCTCGTTTGTATCTTTTAAAATGACAAACCAAACGCCCCACCCGTTGTATGAGGAGTCTCTTTCTAATTCTTCTAAATACATGTGAATATGAGGGCCAATTTCGTAGTTATGCCCAAACTCAGCAACATTTTCAAATGTGCAAGGAATAATCTGTAAACGTTCAGTTAATATAGACAAATGCTTATCCTCCTATTGGTCTTCTATTTAAATATACAAGATTAAAAGTTTAATTCATAGATAGCAGGGTATATAAACTATACGAGGTGGTAGAATGACAAAGAATGAACTAAAGAAGGACTATAAGCCGAAAAATAGTTCAATGGTAGAGAATGAAGAAGACATGAAAAAGTTAGGTAAACAAATAGAAAAATTACGAACGAACAAAGAGTTGAAGGAAGATAATAAGTACCCTGATCCCATCCAACACGAAAATTAAGTAAGGCCTTCGCAGAGGAGCGAAGGCCTTACTTTTTTATTAATAAAGACTAGTAATATATCATATTTCTGACTCTCTCTTAATAGTCTTATAGTAATACTAGTGTGAGAGAGGAGAGAGTTGTTTTGAAAAAGGTATTATCTATGTTTTTACTAATGATTTTAGTTATTTTCACACTCACGAATGGACAGGCTATTGCATTGGATAAAGTTGAAACAAGTAACGGAGGAGAAACGCTTTCGTTCTTTAAAAGTATAGAATTAATAGAGGAAGAGAAATCATACATACCTATTTGGCGCTTTTTAGAAGCGGTTGAAGGAGAATTAGCTAGTAATTCGAAGAGTTTAACAATTATTAAGGAAGATAGATGGTTAAAGTTTGCTCATGATGACCAAACAGTGGAAACATCATCAGGTGATGTGCATCAAGAGAAGGTGTTTTTTAAAGATGAGAATATATATATTCCTATAAAATATGTAGCGAAATACTTTGGATATGATGTTCAATTTATTCAAGAAGAGACTCAACCAAGTACTAATCCACTAAAAGGTGATCTTGAAAATGATATGATTCCAAAGATGGAGCAGGAAGTAGTTGTTAAGGTAGAGGAAAAACCTCAGCCAAGAAAGGTTTATTTAACTTTTGATGATGGGCCGAACGAGCATATAGATTTAATTCTAAATACGCTTGCAGAGAAACAAGCTAAGGCAACATTTTTTATGTTAGAGCCATTAATGGCAAAGTATAGTGATAGCGTCAAAAGATTAGTTGCAGAAGGCCATTATCCTGCTTTACACAGTGTTACTCATGATAGAAATAAGCTCTATTATGGGGATCCATTAAATGTGGCAAAAGAAATGGAAAAAACAAGGCAAACATTGCTGGAGTTAACAGGGGTTGATTCAAAATTAACAAGAGTTCCATATGGAAGTAAACCATTTATGAAAGATCCTCTTAGAAATGGTCTAGTAGAGAATGGTTTTAAAATGTGGGATTGGACCGTTGATACTGTAGATTGGAAATATCAAAAGTCGAATCCTCGTATGATTGTTGAAAATGTAAAGGCGGGTATTGAAAATCTTAAAAACGGCAATGAACCGATTGTCATCCTCATGCATGTGAATAAAGGGACAGCTTCTGTTTTACCTGAAATTATTGATTATATTCATGGACTAGGCTTAGAATGTGCACCTTATGATCCGAACCACCACACTTCTGTGAATTTTTGGCAGGATGATCGTTTGTAAAAATAAGCTTGTCTACTATCATAGGCTAATGTCTCATTGTCAAAATTATTTGTAAATTATTTTGTTTTTCTGCATAGTATAGAGTAATCAACGTTTCCCGAACGTTTTTGACACTCGCGATATTGTATGTAAGTAAGGTAAAAAGTGTGAAAAAAAATTAAATGAAGGAGGGGTTAAGATGACAGATGTCAATAACCATCAGTTTGTGATTTCAAGAGAAGATTGGTCCCTCCACCGGAAAGGCCACGATGACCAACAACGCCACCAAGAAAAGGTTCAAGATGCGATACGAAACAATCTACCTGACTTAATAACGGAAGAAAGTATCGTCATGTCAAACGGTCGTGATGTGGTTAAAATACCAATACGTTCACTAGATGAATACAAAATTCGTTATAACTATGATAAAAACAAACATGTTGGCCAAGGGGATGGAGACAGTCAGGTTGGCGATGTAGTTGCTCATGATGGTTCCAGTGGTCAAAAAGGACCTGGGAAAGGTCAAGGAGCGGGAGATCAAGCCGGAGAAGATTACTTTGAAGCTGAGGTTTCATTAATGGAGATTGAAGAGGCCTTATTCAAAGAGCTTGAGCTACCTAATTTGAAAAGCAAGGAAAAAGATGAAATTGTTATAGAAGACATTGAGTTTAATGATATTCGTAAAACAGGCTTAATGGGAAACATTGATAAGAAGAGAACGATGATGACTGCCTTTAAACGTAATGCGATGAGAGGGAAAGCAAGCTTCCATCCAATTTATCAAGAAGATTTGAAATTTAAAACTTGGAATGAAGTCGTAAAACCTGATTCAAAAGCTGTGGTATTAGCGATGATGGACACGAGTGGAAGTATGGGAATTTGGGAGAAGTATATGGCGCGCAGTTTCTTCTTCTGGATGACTAGGTTTTTACGAACAAAATACGAAACCGTGGATATTGAGTTTATAGCTCATCATACAGAAGCAAAAGTCGTATCTGAAGAGGACTTTTTCTCTAAAGGTGAAAGTGGAGGTACAATCTGTTCTTCAGCTTATCGAAAAGCACTAGAGCTTATTGATGATAAATACAACCCAACCCGATATAATATATATCCTTTCCATTTTTCAGACGGTGACAATTTAACTTCAGATAATGCAAGGTGTGTAAAGTTGGTTGAAGAGCTAATGAAAGTCTCCAATATGTTCGGGTATGGGGAAGTTAATCAATACAACCGCCACTCAACACTTATGTCCGCGTATAAAAACATCAAAAATGAACACTTCAGATACTATATCCTCAAGCAAAAAGCCGATGTATTCCATGCCATGAGAAGCTTTTTCAAACAAGAAGAAAATAAGATGTATGCATAAGAGGGGAGAGTCCCCTCTTTTTCTATGCGCCCAGATAAAGATATGATTGATTAAGGGGGAATAGAACATAAATAAGAATTAAATTGAACAACATACTCGTTTAGGAGGAAGATTGTAGGTTATTTATGTGCAGAAAATGTATATTAACGAAGTACCTATGTAATTTCTTTAGAAAAGTTATATAAAAGTAGAAAATGAAATATTGTCAGAAAAAGAGAGGAGCAAACCTCTCTTTTTCATGTTCGCAGAGCCATTAATACCCGTTGGCGCCATAGATTCCAATAAAATAAGTTTAAATTAAATTTTTCCAATGTATTTTAGGTCTCTAATAATTCCAGGTTGTCCTGGAATCCAATTAGCCGGTATACCTTCTCCGGTTCTTCTGCTATATTGTATACCTTGGATTACCCTTAAAATTTCATAGACATTGCGGCCAACTTCTAAAGGGTTTACGAATTTTGTAACGATAATTCCTTCAGGATCTATGATAATCGTTGCTCTGAATGTAGCTCCCGTTTTCTCGTTTAAAACTCTGTATGCATTACTAATTGTATGTGTCCTGTCACTTATAAGTGGAAACCTCACTTTTGACGCAGATGGAGAAATCTCAGTGAAAATTTTGTGAGAATATACGCTGTCTGTACTAATAGCAAGGACTTCTGTATTAAGTAATTTCAGTTGATTATATATGGCAGCGACCGCTGCTAATTCCGTCGGTCAAACAAAAGTGAAGTCACTTGCATAGAAAAATAAGATAACCCATTTGCCACGATAACTTTCCAAGCTAATTTTCTTAATACTTTTCTCTACATTATCGTAAGCTTCAGCTTCAAATAAAGGTGCTAGATCTGTGGTTTGTGCACAAAATGGAAGGACACAGTTTTCTAGAACACCCTCAGGTTTATTCATTTCCATATTTCCACCTCACCTGAATTATATATTCTTCAAGTTGTTTAATTCCTTGGCCTATATAGATCGTTGTGATTGTTCATACATCAAAAATGATTGAATAATGATTATTTTATGGAGAATTAAATTATGGAGTGCAAGTCTAAAAATTCTGTCTATACAAGAATAGGGTTTTATTTCTACTCTAGTAGTTAAAAATTTTATAAGTTTCACCAATCCGCCACAATTCACAGGGTGTTTCCCTTTCTTCTGCACAAATTTTGCAATATTTCATTGTAGGATTTCTTTATCAACAATAAAAGGAGCATAAAACATGAAGAAATTTCTTGCTTTAATCTTTTCAGTTTTATTAGTACTTGCACTGGCTGCTTGTACATCAAATGATAACAATGGAGAGTCAAAAGATAGCGATGAATCACACAATATGGAAGATATGGATAATGAATCTACCGAAGAAAACCAGAACTCAAATAATCATTCACTACAAATAACAAGCACGAAGAATGTAACAAGAATAGAAGCAGACGAGCTTGAAAATGCTGCTGTTAAGGTATCACAAATGATCTGGCCCGCTACCCAAGAAGAAAATCGTCCAGGAACAGTTATTTTAGCACCTGCTGATAACTGGCAAATAGCTCTTGCTAGCACAGATTTGATTCATCATCCAAACAATGGTCCTGTCTTGTTTTACACAAGTGATGGATTATCTGAAGAAACTTTGAATGAAATTAAACGTCTTAGTCCAAAAGGAAATAAGCAAGGAACTCAAGTTATGTTAATGGGAGATGGAGAAGATTTAACGACAAATCTTAAAGAATTCTCCGTTGAACAGATTGGTGAAAGTGATGCTGCAGAATTTGCTGCAACTGTTGATAGCAAATATGCAGAGGCAGCAGGAGAACTTCCACAAGGTGTGATTATCGTTTCATCAGAAGAAGAAGCAAAGCTTTTTTCTTTAGTAGCATCAAACTGGATTGCACATGCACCTGAGCCAGTCCTTTATGTAACAAAAAATGAAATTCCGCAGGCCACTATAGAAGCCCTAGCGTTAAGAGAGAGCAAAGCGAATATCTATGTGTTTGGTCCAGAGAAAGTTATATCAACCGAAGTTATAGATGGACTGAAACAGTACGGGGAAGTTATTCGTTTATTAGGGGATACACCATCACAATTATCAATTGAATTTGCTAAATTTAAGGATTTAAATACCGGGTTTGGTTGGGGATTCACGGAACCCGGACATGGATTTAGTCTAATCTCTACAAATAACAGTGAATTTGCAATCGCTGGTGCTCCTTTTGCTCATTTAGGAAAACACGCACCATTAATTTGGCTAGAAAATGGAGAGTTATCCTCAGAAACTCATGAATTTCTTGGTGCACTTCAGCCTAAGTTTGAAGATGATCCAACTGTGGGGCCATATAATCATGCCTACATTCTAGGGTCAATTGAGGAAGTTACGATGAAAACTCAAGGGATGATTGACCAGATGCTTGAAATATCACCTAAAGATGCAAGCGGAGGACACGCCCATTAATTTCAACATAAAAAATAACAGGCGAGCTTTTGCCTGTTTTCTTTTTTGGACAAGTTAATTATAGGGAGGGAACACATATGAAGAAGTCATTGACAATTGCATTACTAGGGTTAATTCTTGCGCTAACAGCATGTGGCCAAGAAGAAGATACTCTAGAACAAGAGACAGCTGAGAAACCTAAAACAGAGGAGAATCAGCAAGAGACAGAGGAAAACAATGCAGAGAAGAATGCTCAGTCTGAAAAAGAAACGACCTCTATTGTAAAGAATGAATTTTTTGAGCCTTTTAAAGGAACTATTGAACATGTTCATGGTTTAGGTTATGTAGGAAATCAAGGAGTTGCTTTTTTTGCGAGTCATGATGGGTTAAAGCTTTTTGATGGTAACGAATGGTACAAAACAAAGAAAGAAAATAATGACTATATGGGATTTAATGCAACCGCAAATGGATTTTATTCAAGTGGACATCCAGGAGCAGACTCAAGTTTACCAAATCCGATTGGTATCCAAAAAAGTTACGATTTCGGAAAAAGTCTAGAAAGCATAGCTCTCGAAGGAGAAGTTGACTTTCATTTAATGGGTGTTGGCTATGATAACAATGTCATCTTTGTAAAGAGCCCACATAAAAGTTCTATAATGGAGGAGAACAAATTTTATATTAGTGAAGATGAAGGGAGTTCATGGCGGGAAGTTCCGGCTAAAGGGCTAAATGGTGAAATTATTTCCTTGGCTGTACACCCTAATGATGAAAACTTAATGGCCGCTGCAGGGAAGGAAGGAATCTTTCTTTCTTCTAACAAAGGGGAAGAATTTAGACTGTTAACAAATGGAGCTCATGGTACATCCATATTTTTCACAAAAGGGTCACTCATTTATGGTGCCTACAATGAAGAACCTATGTTAATTAAACGTTCATTAACGGATCAATCTGAGAAAGAAATCAAATTGCCAGAGCTTAATCAAGACGCTGTTCTCTACTTCGCAGTAAACCCACAAAATGAAAAAGAAATGATTTTTATTTCATTTAATGGTGATATATATTTAACTGTTGATGGAGCTACAAGTTGGCAACTGATTGCTGATGATGGAAATCTAAAATAGTAAAGGGAACGTGTCTGTTGGATACTCCCTTTTAAAAAAAATCTCAAAAATGCCCCATATCTATCATTATTTTTAAGGATTACTAGAATCACCTATAAGGAATAAATAAAGGTATTAGTTTTTTAAAGTTTTGTGATTACACAAAACTTTTTTGTTTGTAACTTACCTAAAATGAAGTATTTCCATAGAAAATGCAAATTTTTAATGTAGCATGATAAGATGGAAATTATAAATTTATAAGGTAAAGTGCTCAAGAGTCTGGAAGGAGTTGATTTCAAATAAAAAAGCTTTCTTTTAAAATAGGTATGCTATTTTTCATTTTTATTTTACTGATTGAGTCCATTCTCTTTTTTCTTCTTTATTTTACGATTGTGAATGAGAGGGTTGAAAGCGAAATAAATAACCTATTATCTCGAGGAATGAGTCATCGAAATGTCTTAGAGAAAAATTTTGACTCTATGACGATTAAGCATGTTGCATTAATGGAATCTGAAGCGAAAACTATGGTTGTTATTACTGATAATCAATTTAAAATTATGAAATCATCTGACCGAGTGAGCGAAGGTAAGCAAATACTTATTCAAAAAGGAAAAGCAATCGATTTTTCCCATCACGGCGTGGTTATAGAATCTCGATGGAAAACAGCCCCCTATTTAGCAACTGCAAGCCCCATAAAAATAGATGGACAAATTAATGGCTATGTATATATGTTCCTAAATACAGAAACCATCCGAAGTATGATTCAAAATTTAACCGTTCAATTTATTACAGTTGGTGGAATCACAGTTGTTTTATCCATTATATCTATTATTTTTTTATCACGGTTCATTACGATTCCACTAATCCAAATGAAAAGCGTAACTGAGAGATTAAGTAATGGGAAGAGTGAGCTAACATTAGATGTTAATCGTGATGATGAACTAGGTGATCTAGCAAGATCAATCCAGAAACTAGCAGATGATTTGGAACGATTAAAAAAAGAGCGATCCGAATTCCTGTCTAGTATTTCACATGAATTAAGAACACCTCTTACTTATTTAAAGGGCTATGCAGATATTTTAAAGCGGCCGACTTTAACTGAACAAGAACGTCTGGAATATGTGACGATTATTGAAGAAGAAGCCTCCAATTTAGCCAAGTTGGTCAAAGATCTATTTGACCTAGCTAAAATGGATCAGAACCAATTCAATATTAACAAAGAGACAGTTGAACTTGCAGGATACCTTTTAGAAATCTCAAGGAAATTTAAGACGGCGTATGAGGAAAAAAATATACAGCTCCAATACTCTTGTGAAAAAGATATTTATATCGCCATTGACCCAGTTAGATTTGGACAAGTTATCAATAACTTACTAGACAACGCGTTAAAGTACTCTAAACCAAATACTAAGGTATTACTAACCTTAGAAACGAAAAGTGACCAAGTAATTTTAAAAATATCAGATCAAGGAGAGGGCATTCCTCCAAATGAACTCCCTTACATTTGGGATCGTTTATATCGAATTGATAAATCCCGGTCTCGTGCTACAGGTGGAAGTGGCTTAGGATTAACAATCGCAAAAGAAATCATTGAAGCCCATAAAGGGAAGATTGAAGTGAAAAGCCGAGTAGCGAAAGGGACTGAGTTTAATATTTATTTACCGAAGTGAGAGTGATTCATGTGAAGAAGGTATTAATTGTTGATGACGAAAGAAGAATGCAGCAGCTTCTGAAACTATACTTAGAACCTAGAAGCTACAATTGTTACATGGTAAGTACAGGAGGAGAAGCTATTCAGTTGTTAGAAAAAGACGAAGTGGATCTAATATTATTAGACATCATGATGCCTGAAATGGATGGTTGGGAGACTGCTAAAAAAATTCGCACTTTTTCCGATACACCTATCATTATGATTACAGCAAGAGACAGTAGTAACGAAATCATTAAAGGGCTTAATATCGGTGCAGATGATTATATCACAAAACCGTTTGAGGAAGAGGTCTTACTCGCCCGTATTGAAGCGGTTTTAAGAAGAAGTAATAATCCAAAAAAGGTAGAATTTAAGGGGCTACTATGGGATGAAGAGCATCATGAATTAAAGTATAACGGTCAAGATATCTTATTAACCCCAAAAGAGTTTAATATGTTAGGCATTTTCTTAAAACATAAAAAAATGGTCTACAGTCGTGAAAGATTAATTGAAATCATATGGGGCTTTGATTCAGATACAGAAGATCGAACGGTCGACTCACATGTTCGAAACATTCGAGAAAAATGCCGTAAAGTCGGTTTTCCTATTGATGAACACTTAAAGACTGTTTGGGGTGTCGGCTACAAATGGGAATGATTTCTCAATAAATTCTGCACACTTCTTTCTTATATTTAATGTAAGAAAGGAGATGACAAGAAAGTGAACATGATAGATGGATGTACATTTCAAGGAGGATTAATGACGGGTGGAATGTTTCTTTTCTGGGGCTTGTTAGTCTTCTTGGGTTTTTATTTAATGAAGAGTTATATGAGTGGAAAAAGTCAACCTAACCGTATTACCCCTATTGAAATAGTAAAAGTGCGCTTGGCAAAAGGAGAAATTTCTGAGGATGAATACGAGCGTTTAAAAATGAAATTATGATAGTAAGTAAAATGCATGTAATAAGAAGGAGAGGGGTAAAAGCCTCTCCTTCTTCTATATAGTTTAAACCAGTTAGATATCTTCCTGAATTTTGCAAGGTGTATTTCTCGAAGATTAGTTACTACTTCGCTCTTTTTTAATGAAAAAATGTTCCCCAAGAAAAAGCAAAACAATCATTAATAAAGCAACGACTACAACTAATAAATCTGCTCTTATTTTTATCCAAAGGAAGAAAAACAAAACGATGGAATCAAGTACAATCGCAGACAGAACAATCATAGGGTTTGCCCCAATTTTATCCCGTAAGTGTTTAAATACTCCCCAATGGATGATGATATCCATAATCAGATAAAGTATGGCACCAATTGAGGCTATTCGAGTTAAGTCGAAGGCTACTGTTAAAATGATAGAAAGCGTGACTGTATAGACAAGCGTGTGTTTTTGAATTGAACCTGGCATTCCAAAATGTTTATGTGGGATTAAATTCATATCCGTTAGCATTGCTAGCATACGTGATACAGCAAAGACACTAGCTATAATCCCGGTAATGGTTGCAATAATGGCAAGTATAACAGTAAACCAAAGGCCGTAATCCCCGAAAGCCGGACGTGCTGCCTCCGCAAGTGCATAGTCTTTTGCACGAATAATTTCATTGATTGATAGATTGCTCGACACGGCCCATGCAATTAATAAATAGACGATAAGACTAATTCCAATTGATATAGCAATGGCTCGACCAACATTTTTCTTCGGTTTGGTGATCTCTGCCCCACTATTGGTAATGGTAGTAAATCCTTTAAAGGCTAGAATAGTTAGGGCAATCGCTGCTATCGTACTAGATAATTCCACTTCTTGTAGGTTATTTCCTCGCTTAGGTGCTGTGAAGGTAAAATCTGCAATCCATATTCCTGCAATTGCCATGACAGATAACCCCATGATTTTTACTAGTGAAGCAATAGATGTGAAAGTTTGGATGAAAGTGTTACCTGAAACGTTAATTAAAAAAGAAAAGATAATTAATCCAACACCAAGTGTTGGAACTAACCAGCTTTTTATTGAACCTTCAAATAATTGCAGAGTGTATGTACCGAAAGTTCTAGCCACAAGACTTTGATTAATAATCATTGAAACTGCCATCATTAATGCAGTCGTTGCTGTTATGGATCCCTTTCCATATGCTTTGACCAAAAACATCCCAATTCCGCCTGCTGAGGGATATTCCTGACTCATTTTTACATACGTATAGGAACTAAAACCTGTCACAATACTTCCCGCAATAAAGACTAGTGGGAACCAAGCCCCAGAAAGTTCTGCAACTTGTCCTAAAAGTGCAAAAATACCAGCACTGATCATGACTCCCGTTCCAAGCCCCACAGCTCCTATAAGTGAAATACTGTTTTTCTTATAGTCTGACACACTATCACTCCCCTCAGAACTATTACAAGTACATTTACCCTGTATTCCCACTAAAAAACAATCGAATTTTATCCGGTACAGTAATTTGTGTACTTCTGTTTAAAGGTGTTCAAACTAGATTCATGCTTAGTGAAAACCCTTTGTTAAGAGTGTATCTACAAATTTACAATTCCCCTTTGTTAATTTCTCACTAATTTTTTACAATTAATTATTTACATAGTATAGGGGGGTATGGTATAAAATAGATATAGAAATAATTGGACTGTAAAAAAGGAGTTGTAGAAATGGAAACTGTAGCTTTAACTAGGAACCCAATGGAAACTAAGGTTAGAAATATTGCATTAAGTATTTATCTAATGGGAATTTTTATGGGGGCACTTGATCATGGAATTGTTGGTCCAGCTCTGACCTCAATAGTAAGTACATTTAACATCAGTACATCATGGGGAGTTTGGAGTTTTACCATATATACTTTACTTTTTGCGGTAAGTATCCCACTTATGGGGAAATTCTCTGACCGCTTTGGAAGAAAACAAATATTTATGTTAGGCATAGCCCTTTTTGGAATCGGATCTTTGTTAGCAGCATTTGCTCCTAACTATTTAATGTTCTTGGTTGGGAGAAGTGTTCAAGCGATTGGAACAGGTGGTATATTTCCAATAACAGCTGCATTCATAGCAGTCAGCTATCCACAAGAGGCACGAGCAAAAGTAATGGGCTTGATAGGTGTCATTTTTAGTCTAGGTAGCATTCTTGGTCCAATCATTGGTGGGTATATTATCCAAAATCTAGACTGGACGTGGATATTTCTAATAAATATTCCTATATCAATCTTAGTATTGGTAAGTATGAGTGCATTAAAGCTCCCACAAGTTGTTATGAAGAAACCTGTAGACTTTGCAGGGATTGTACTTCTAACTACAGTGATATTCTTGATTATGTTAGGCATCACGATGAAAAATATCATTTTATTGGTTATTGGTTTAGTTGTAATCCCAATGTTAGTAGTAATTGAAAGAAGAGCAAAAGATCCGGTTATTAAGCTTAATTATTTCAATTCGAAAATTACATTGTTGATATTGTTCTTTTCCTTAATGTCTGGATTTATTATGGCTTCAACCATTAATCTATTACCTTTATTTATAGAAACAACATTTGAAGTGAATAAATCAACAGCTGCTTTAGGAGTTACACCATTAGCTATTACATCCATGATTGCATCATTAATAGGTGGAAATATGGTAACGAAGCATGGTGCTAAAAAAGTTCTGTTCATTGGTTTTGTTATTACAGCATTAGGAACTTTATCGCTGACAGTACCAACAACATATAATACTTTCTTAATGGTAGCAGGAATTATTGGTTTTGGTATTGGGATCATTATTGGAGCTCCACTAAACATCTTGATTATACAAGCAACATCAATGGCAGAAGCAGGGGCATCTGTAGGATTACTTAGTTTGTTTAGATCACTTGGGTCAACTATTGGACCAACGATTGCTGGTATCATCTTGGCTACAGTAACAGATGGATTCTTTTATTTAAGTATTTTACTAGGTGGACTCTCAATCATTTCTTTAGGATTATTTACACTATTGAAAAAGTGAGGTTTTTCAAATGAAGAAGGAAATATTAATGGAACTTTATACAAGACCTACTTGTTCAGATTGCCAGGAAGCAAAAAAATTCCTTGCATCTAACCATATTAATTATGTAGATAAAGATGTTAGTAGGAATGAAGAGTTAGAGCAAGATATGAGAAAGATAGCTGGAAATAGAATTGTCCCATTATTTGTGTTTTATCAAACAGGTTTGTTTGGTAGAAAGAAGCTATTGAAACATTTTACTGGTTATGAAAATAACAGAGAAGAAATACATGAATGGTTATTTAAGAAATCATTATTCTAGGAACTGATCGATATAAATGAAAAGTAGCTGTAAATCTGCGAACAGACCGATATAAATGAAAGTGGCTGATAAATTGCAGAAAAGGCCCATATAAATGAAAGTGACCGATTGATTTTTAACACGAACTAAATAAAGAGGAAATTAACTGGAGGGTGCTTATGACTTCAAAAACAAAAGTAAAATTAGCAATAAACGGTGGAATTTCCTTTGGTGCGAAACTTAATTTAAGACAACTTCAAACAATAGCAGAGTTCTTGAATGAAGGCGAAGATATTGAATTAACAACATTTCAACAACTCTATATTGAAGTTGAAGAGGATATGCTAGAAATAGTAATGGCTAAATTAAAAGAGGTTGGACTATCAAGTTATCCTGTTGGAAACTACATTAAAAGTCTAAGAACCTGTAATTTTTGTAAAGGTGCTGAAGAGGAAGGGATGCCAGTAGCTATTGAACTAAATAAACTAATTGCTGGTAGACCAGTACCTTTCACACTCCGTCCAGCATATACAGGATGTCCAGTGGGATGTGGCGAGCCACTAGTTAATGATATTGGTGTGATGAAAGTGAAAGATCATTACGACCTGTATATCGGGGGAACAGCGAAAGGAAAAAATGCTAAAGTAGGTAGTTTATTTTTAGAGCAACTTACACCAGAAATGCTTTATAAAACAATAGATAAGATTATTGAACTATATCAACTTAATGGAAAAAAGAGAGAACCTTTTGCCAAATTTGTGGAACGCTTTGGTATCGACGACATTTATAGACAAGTTGAAATTCAATAAAATGATTTTAAGGACTCAAAACATAGATTTTGGGTCCTTAGTTTTTTGTCTCGAGATAAAAAGTGTGAAGGAAGCGAAAACTAAAAGTAGTTGGCTTGCTTTATGTTGATTACAACTAACATTTACATTACTATATATTCGTGATTAAGCGAGTCTTATCTAAATAGGGAGTGGATGAATGGATGGTGTCTATATACTAGCTATGAAAACAAGCAACGATGAAGTACTTTCGTTGTAGATTTATTAGAGAACTGGAGGAGCCAACATGACATCATTTCAACTAAACAAAAATACGGAAGCTTTCTTATTGACATATAACTTATTTGGTGATGATATCATTCAGCAAGTTCAATTACAGCATCGTTTGGATTTAGTGAAGGCATTTAGGATTAAAAAAGGAATGAAAGTATTAGAAATTGGCTGTGGTCAAGGAGATACGACTGTAGCAATTGCAGACTCAGTAGGAGAAAACGGACATGTTACCGCAATAGATATTGCTAATCCTGAATATGGTGCACCGTTAACGTTAGGTCAAGCAACAGAGCGTATAAAGAAGTCTACATTAGGAGAACGTATTACTTTCAATTTTGAAACAGATTTTATAACGTTCAAATCGGATGAACCATTTGACATAGCGGTGTTGTCTCATTGCTCATGGTATTTCAAGTGCCCTGAGGATTTACTGCTATATTTTAAGAAACTGCGCTCAATGGCAAAATCTATATGCTTCGCAGATTGGGATCTAGACTTCACCTGCATGAGGCAGCGTGCACATTTTTGTGCAGCTTCCATTCTTGCTATGTACTCCAACTACGTAAATAATGATGGAAACATCCAGAATGTGTTTCATAAAACTCACATTCAAGAATTGCTCAAAGTTGCGGGTTTTAGCATTGAGAAATTAAGTACAGTCGATGCGACATATTTACAGGATGGACAGTGGGAAAAGAGTTTTGCCAATAGCCTTCGTCAAGAATTCGTAAAAGCTCCCCTAATGATTCAGACATTGATTAATAGTTACTACGAACTTATGAATGCATCAAATGGAGAAGAAAACTCTCTAAACAGTTTCGTACTTTTAGCAAAGTGAAGATCGTTAAATATCAGAAGCAGTTAACTTTATGAAGTCAAATACACTAGAGAGCAGGGAAGTCATATGAAAACTGAAAAAGAAAAGATGCTGGCTGGAGAAATGTACGATCCTGCTGACCCAGTTTTATTGAAGGAACGTATGGAAGTCCGACGCAAAGTTAGGAAATATAATGAAGCTTTAGAAACTGAGGGAGAAAATCGAAAAAGTTTATTAAAAGAAATACTTGGTTCAACGGGGGAAAATGTATATATGGAGCCTAATATACGTTTTGATTATGGGTATAACACTCACGTAGGAGAAAACTTCTTTGCAAACTTTGACTGTACCATTTTAGATGTATGTGAAGTTCGATTTGGCGATAATTGCATGCTTGCACCAGGCGTACAAATCTACACAGCAACACACCCACTCCATCCAACTGAGCGGAATTCAGGTAAAGAGTATGCAAAACCAATTACTTTTGGAAACAATGTATGGATTGGTGGAAATGCAGTTATTAACCCAGGAGTTAAGGTAGGAGACAATGTTGTAATTGCATCAGGTGCTGTCGTTACGAAAGATGTTCCAGAAAATGTAGTGGTAGGTGGGAATCCAGCAAGAATCATTAAACAAATTGAATTAAGGTGAAATTTTTAAGGGAGCATTTCTTCTAGAAGGGAAATGCTCTTTCTAATTGAATTTATATATAAATGAATATTAAAATTGTTCAAAAAATCTACTAGTTAACTAGAACTGCTCTTTATGATTACTAAAAGTTTAAAATATATAATCAATAAAAAGACTTTTGAATGGAGAAATGACATGAACAAAAACTGGATTCTATATGAGGATTTTAAAGGGGAAAGTTTGAGTGACATTCTAAAGTGGCGTTGCGAACCAAGCAACTGGCATGTTAATTCTTCAAAACTGATACTAGAAACGGACGAAGGAACAGATTATTGGCAAAAAACTCATTACGGCTTTCAGGTGGATAATGGACATTTTCTGTACACAGAGACTATGAAAAATTTTAGAATGACAACAATGGTAGAAGCCTTTCCAAAATCAAAGTATGATCAAGCAGGCTTAATGATTCGATTCTCAAAGGATGTATGGGTGAAAACATCTTTAGAATACATACCAAATGGTTTAAGTAAGCTTGGAGCAGTAGTGACAAACCGAGGATATTCTGATTGGTCAACTCAATATGTAGATTGTAAGGATATAAAATTATACTATCGAATTTCTAAAATTGAACAAAATTGTTATGTTGATTTCTCATGGAATGGAGAAGTATGGAATCAAATAAGAATTGCTCACTTAGATATCCAATCAGATTCTACTATTAAAGCAGGAGTGTATGCATGTAGCCCTCAAGGAGAAAAACAAAAAGTACGTTTTAGTTTTCTTACAATAGAAGAACTTGGTAATGACCCAAATGAAGCGTATATTTAAGGTCAATAGGTTTGGGAAATTTAAATAGCGCACATATCCCTTTTTCAACTTGTTAAAAAAAGAAAATGTCCGGAGGAAGAAAAATTTTAGAAGAGCTCTTAAATAAGGCTGGATTCTAAACTATACTCAAATTAATTGAAGAATCATATTGGGGAAGACCTACAAAATGAATATCAATGATATCAAAGAACAAATTCTTTAGATTGTTTTTCGGGAATGATTATAGAGGAATCTAGTTTAATGACTAAGTCCCCTGTAATCAAGGAGGAGTTTACTTGGATTTTTTTACTACTGATAAATGGAACGAAACATTATGGAAAAAGGCTAAGGGGATCTATCTAGATGCATTCGGCGACAAGGGTGGGAAGCCTGAGAAAATAATTAAAAACATGTTTTCCAAAGGTATTTGTAATCTTCATGTTTGGGTGGAAGCGGATAGTGCCGTTGCAATGGCTCTAACTGGTAGGGTACAGAGAACTCCTATTTTGTTAATTGATTATTTAGCGGTTAGGCGGGAACTACAGGGAAAGGGAATTGGACTTCTCTGTGTCGGAAAATTAAAGGAGTGGGCGCTTTCTATGAAATTTGAAGGTATCCTTCTTGAGGCAGAAAGTGAAGAAACGCCTGATAATCTGGCAAGAATCCGTTTTTGGAAGAAAGGTGGATTCGAAATTCTAGACGATTACACGCATCACTATATTTGGGTTCCGGAACCGTACAAGGCGATGTGGCATCCCCTAAAAGCAGATACAGTACCGATGAACGGTGGGAGGGAGGCCTTCGGTTATATTACAGCATTTCACAAGGAATCATTTCGAAAGTAGTGAGAAATTGAAATGATCTTTGGGGGGGCCATGAAGTAAAATTATGATGAATCTCCATTAAACTAGGACTGCTAATGATCATTGGCAGTCCTTTAATGTTAGCTCATCATGAGCGATATTTTATATTTGAAGTGGACGTAAAATTAGAAAAAATATTTGTTAATGGAAGTACAATCATAGCACTATAACGTTTTTATAGTATTAATATTGCGTTGAAAGAGGTGCTCCTTCTCCCTACTTACTCCTTCTTCTTTTCAATCGGAATGAAGTCTAATATCTCCTTTGTTTCGAAACTGTCGATAAGCCTGTTTTGCCAATCGTAATAGTCGATTCTATCTTCTAGCTTCTTAAGATCTAATAAGGCTTGTTCACGAACTTCATCAGATGTCTCAGGATTAGCAATAAGTTCCTTCAATTTAGAAATAGATTTTTCCATTGCAGTACCATTCATCGTGATTGCTGTTCTCCATTTGATTGTGAAGTAATCAAAGAAGCATTGATACCAATCTTCTTTGATTGTATATAAATCCTTCCTTTCCCCTTTTACCCAAACCTTTTCCACCATATTTAAATCCAGTAAGCTTCTAACCGAAGTACTCATACTTGTTTTACTCATCCCGAGTTCTTCCTTCATTTCATCAAGTGTAAGCGGTTTATCGGAATAAAAAAGGAGACCATATAATCGGCCAGCTGAGGGGGTAATGCCGTACAGATTCATATTTTGAGCTATCGCATCTATAACCATCGTTCTGGTTTTATCTAATATTTCATTGTCTTTCATCTATCTCACATCCAATATTAGTTGTTAGGACTGTTCAGATTCTAGACTACATATTCGTGAGGGAAAAGTAAAGTCCTCGCCCATGAAGGAATATGGAGCATATAGGAGTATTTTTAAGTAAATTTACTGTATTATTCGTACAGTTTTTTCTGTACGTATTATATAAACGATTATCACTGAATATGCGGTTTGAACTGAAATAAGCAAAAAGGCTATAATTAAAAAGTCCAAAGTGGCAAATTGAATGAGGTGAAAGAATGGAAGATAATAATATAAAAATCAAAGTCAGCGGTGTAACCAAGATCTTTGGTAAATCACCTAAAAAGGCTTTGCAGCTAATAAAGGACGGTAAATCCAAAGAGCAAATATTAAAGGAAACAGGTTCAACAGTTGGGGTGAATCAAGCATCCTTTGATGTAAAGGCTGGCGAGATATTCGTTATCATGGGTTTATCTGGTAGTGGGAAATCTACCTTAGTAAGATTGTTGAATCGTCTTATTGAACCTACATCTGGCCAAGTACAAATTGATGGCAAAGATGTAGTGAAGATGAATAAGGAAGAATTAAGGGAAGTAAGAAGAAAGAAAATAAGCATGGTCTTTCAAAAATTTGCCTTGTTTCCACATAAAACAGTGCATGAGAACACAGAGTACGGTTTAGAAATTCAAGGTGTGGAAAAAAGTGAAAGAAGTACAAAAGCTTTAGAAGCATTAGAATTGGTAGGTCTGAAGGGGTATGAGAATCAGTACCCAAGTCAATTAAGTGGTGGTATGCAACAACGTGTGGGACTAGCGAGAGCACTGGCAAATGATCCTGATGTACTTTTAATGGATGAAGCATTTAGCGCATTAGATCCATTGATTCGAAAAGACATGCAGGATGAGTTGCTAGAATTACAATCTACCATGGAAAAAACGATTGTATTTATTACCCACGATTTAGATGAAGCCCTTCGTATTGGTGACAGAATTGCCCTTATGAAGGATGGGAATATCGTACAAATAGGAACACCAGAAGAAATATTAATGAATCCTTCAAATGAATATGTTGAGAGATTCGTAGAGGACGTTGATCTTTCAAAAGTACTAACTGCCGGGCATGTTATGAAGCGTGCTGAGACCGTTCAAGTGGATAAAGGCCCTCGTGTGGCCCTTAAACTAATGAAAGATCTAGGAATCTCTTCTATCTATGTTGTCGATAAGCAGCAAAATCTTCTCGGAGCAATTACTGCTAAAGATGCTTCAAGAGCAGCAGAATCAAATCATCCATTAGATGTTTATTTAGATAAGAACATTAATGTGGTTGGAACAGAAACGTTATTAATCGATTTATTTGAAATCGTATCATCTGCAAACATTCCTGTTGCTGTTACAGATGAGAAAAATAGATTAAAAGGTATTCTCATCAAAGGTGCAGTGATTGGTGCCCTTACGGGTAATGAGCAATATATAAATGAGGTTGCTGAACCTGAGGTAGCAGCAGCGGCTAAGGAGGTGTTGTAAAATGGAAGGAATTTTACCGAAGCTTCCTTTAGCAAGTTGGATAGATGTCTTGGTTGATTGGATGACTGCAACATTTGGTGGATTGTTTGATGGCATATCCGCTGGGGTTGATTTCTTTGTTGAAGGAATTGTCGCAGGGTTAGGCTTTATCCCTTCGATTTTACTAATTATTCTTGTAAGTTTACTAGCTTGGAAGGTTTGTAATTGGAGAATTGCTTTATTTGCATTACTAGGTTTATTTCTTATTGATAACTTAGGATATTGGGAAGACATGTTAGAAACGGTGGCTCTTGTATTAACAGCTGTTCTAATTTCCATCGTGATTGGGATTCCAGTAGGGATTTGGGCATCACAAAGTGAAAGAGCAAGACAGGTAGTCACACCTATTCTTGATTTTATGCAGACTATGCCAGCTTTCGTTTACTTACTACCAGCTATCTTTTTCTTCAGTATAGGGGTAGTACCTGGGGTTGTAGCATCTGTCATTTTTGCAATGCCGCCAACCATTCGTCTAACCATCCTTGGAATTCAGCAGGTACCAGCAGATTTAATTGAGGCAACAGAAGCATTTGGCTCTACAACCAAGCAAAAGCTTTTAAAAGTACAACTACCACTTGCCATGCCAACCATTATGGCAGGAATTAATCAAAGTATCATGTTAGCTTTATCAATGGTAGTTATCGCTTCCATGGTTGGAGCTCCTGGACTCGGTACGGAGGTTTATCGTGCTGTTACGCAAATTAAGACAGGTGTAGGGTTTGAGGCTGGTCTAGCCATAGTTGTAATAGCTATTATACTAGACCGCATTACTCAAAATATAGGTAAGAAAAAACAAGGGGGAACAGCTTAATGTTAAAAAGATTAGTAGGAGCAACATCAGCACTAGCACTAACGATTGGTTTAACTGCTTGCGGAGGAGAGGAAGCAGGAAGTTCATCTAGTTCTGTAGGAGAACAGCTTGATTATGAGATTGTGGGAATTGACCCAGGTGCAGGATTAATGAAAATTACGATTGATCAAGTCTTACCTGAGTATGGACTTGATGATTGGGAAGTAGTAGAAGGATCTGGAGCTGCTATGACAGCTGCATTGAAGAAGGCATATGATAAAGAGGAGCCAATCATCATAACTGGTTGGAGCCCACACTGGAAATTTGCTAGCTACGACTTAAAATACTTGGAAGATCCAAAAGGCATTTATGGTGGAGCAGAAGATGTTAACACAATTGTCCGCCAAGGATTAAAGGAAGATCATCCGGATGCTTATAAGCTTCTAGATCAATTTAACTGGGAGCCAAAACATATTGAAACCGTTATGAATTCAATTCAAGAAGGTAGTGAACCTGCTGAAGCAGCAGCTGGGTGGGTTAGTGAAAATTCAGATTTAGTTAGCACTTGGACTGAAGGTGTTAACGAGGTTGACGGTAAAGAGTTAAAGATGCTCTATGTAGCTTGGGATGATGTAATCGCTAGTACTCATGTTGTAGAAAACGTGCTTGAAAGTGTTGGATATGATGTAGAATTAGTTCAAGTTGATGCAGGTCCAATGTGGGCTGGTATCGCTGATGGCAGCGGTGATGCAATGGTAGGTGCATGGTTACCAACAACACACGCTGATTACTATGCTGAATATGAAGGTAAGTTTGAAGACCTAGGTGCAAACCTTACTGGAACGAAACTAGGATTAGTCGTACCAGCATATATGGATATTGACTCAATTGAAGATCTAAAAGAGTAAATAAAATAACTACTGAAAAGATAGCTGGAATTAAATCAGCTATCTTTTCTTTTTTCTAAATTTAATCTGTATGATTTTTACAGTAAAAAGAAGTATGATTAATACACCTTCCTTTGTTGAATTACGTACAAGCATGGTATAATAAGGCACTTATGAAAATTACAAATTCTACTTATCATTGTACGGATGCTGAGAAAAGCCTCCGTAAGTTAAGGGATTTGGAGGTGTAAGAGTGAACAAGCGATGGACGATCGGGAAAATTAAAGAATTTGTTGAGAAGAATTCCGAAAGTAAGCTACTTACAACGGAATATCACGGCTTTTCTCAGAAATTACTTTTTAGATGTGCATGTGGTAATAACTTTGAAAAGACCTTTACCAAGTTTAAAAATAATCACCAGCGCAAATGTGATGTATGCCAACCATCCAAAGAATCTCGCTAACCGTATAGAGATTTAATAAATGCTGATTTTATATAAAGTAGACGGCATTTGCTCAAAAATAAAGAGCGTTAATCCAACTTGGATTAACGCTCTTATTTTATAGACCCACATTCATATTTTGAAAACAAATGGAAAAAATGTTTGATTTTTACAAAAATTACAATTATATTAAATTAATATTATAGTGTTTTTACAGAGGGGTGGTTCTATGCTTTTATTATTGAACAAAATGCTGAGGAGTCTCATTCTTGTAATTCTCGCTTCAGCCATAATTGTCTATTTTGTTTTTTTGTCTACTGGTATGATTTTTATGGGCGGCCCTGATGGAGTGTTTAAGGTTGCTTTTGACTATTATCGTGATTTAATCGTAAACCATTCACTAGGGTTTAATATACGTAAAGCTCCTGTAATTGAAGTGGTCCCCGAAGCTCTTATAAAAAGTTTAAAGCTTATTATTCCTTCATTCGTCATCAGTATTGTGTTGGGGATACTTTTAGGAATTATTCACTTTATTGTTAGAGAAAGAAAAATCCAAAGTAGTTTGCATAAAATTAACAGCACCCTCTTTGGAACAGTTCCAGACTTTTTTATTTTAATTACGGTGCAATATATCCTGTTGCTATTAATGAGGGCACAGCTGCTTGAACTTGATATATTTGGTGATGAAACCTGGTTCCATATTTTATTTCCTATGATTGTTCTCAGTATAACTCCTACCTTTTACATCTCGAACATCACCTACCATTCTTTACTAATCGAAAAAGATAAGGACTATGTAAGGACTGCTCTGTCCAAAGGAACTGGCCAATTTGCTATTACCTTGAAACATTTGCTCTGGAATGCTTGGCCAACCATTCTTAGTTATACACAGACACTCATGTTAATTATTATTAGCAGTTTGCCGATCATCGAAAGACTATGCTTTTATAGGGGGGCAGGACATCATCTCATCCTGGCCATTAAGGAAAAAGATACATATTTAATATTAGGAATGCTTTTGCCTTTTCTTGTTCTCGTATTAATTAGCTTATGGATTACAGATATTATAAAGTTCTTTATTGTTCCCACCAGTCTAGAGCGTGAATTATCTGAGGATACGATATCTAAATCCAATAAATTTAGGACGGTCAAGGCAGTATATCATTTTCTTAAAACATTCCCTTATAAGAAAACAGCTAAGTTCGTATATAAAATTAGTAAGGAAAATCCTTCGTTTGCTATCGGGTCATTCATATTGGCAGTGATGATTATATTGGCTGTACTTGGGCCGATTTTGCCTTTCGTTGACAGTAAATTAGAAGGGTTTGGAGTTAAATATGGTGAGGATGGAAAGTTAATAAGGGCTCCTCTTCCACCGGGTGATGGATACTGGTTTGGGACGGATCGAGAAGGACGTGATTTATTCAGTAAAATTGTATTAGGAGCTAGAGAAACCCTTACAGAGTTAACCATCATTGTTATTATTCGATTTGTCATTAGTATTCCTTTCGGGTATTTGGCTTCCGTACATAAAGGGGCAAGAGATTTGCTTGGTTTCACCAACAGCATGCTATCGTTTTTGCCAACGATTCTATTGGTTATGTTAGTCAGTAGTATGCCATCTATAATAGAGTCTTATAGTCGTTACCCTCTATTGGTAACTACCATTGCCCTTTTAGATGTAGGAAGAATTGCTGAAATTATGAGGCAAGAATTCACGAAGATTAATAAGACGGACTATTTTGTAGCGGCAGTTTCCATGGGTACGGGCTGGTATGACATAATTACCAGATATTACATTCCAAATATCTATCAGAAGATTATTTATATTTTTATCAGTGACATGTCGCGAATTATGGTTCTGCTTGGCGGTCTTGGTATTTTAGGAGTCTTCTTAGCGCAAAACATGGTATATACTCCAGAAAGAGGATACTTTGCAATGAGTCTGACACATACTTGGCCATCATTGCTCTCAAACTCTTTATATGACATACAAATAGCACCATGGCTACTCTTCTACCCATCCTTATTCATTGCTCTTACCATTATTGGTCTAAATTTATTCGGTGCAGGTTTGAAGGATTTCATGGAAAAACGGAAGATCGATAAGCAAAAACAAGAGGCTGATGAAACTGAGTATGGTTCTTCAGGAAAAGGATGGGCTACCCCTGCTCAAAAAGGGAACGTAGGTGTATAAGGTTATCGGTTGTCATTACTAAAAACAAAGGAACTCATCTACAGATATTTCAATAGGTGAGTTCCTTTTTATCTTCCATTTAGATAAAAATGTTAGCTCAAAAGGACCTTATTCCTTTCCTCTATGCGATATTTTGTCAAAAGTAATTGGTTGATTTTTACAAATTTAACATATATATTAAATTTATGTTAAAAATTTGAATTTTTGAATTCTTTAGAGAGGTGGTAAATTTATTGCTCTTACTAATGTCAAAGATGCTAAGAAGTTTCTTTCTTCTTCTTCTAGCTACTATTCCTATTGTGTATTTAGTGTTTATATCTACTGATATAGAACTCTTTCTAAATAGAACGGATTGGAGTGTTATGTCTCAAGCAATCATTGATTATTATCGAGAAATGATTAGTAATCAGTCACTGGGATTAGTGAAGGAACGTTCAGTCCCTGTAGAGGAAGTTGTTCCAGAGATGTTTTGGAAAAGCTTAAAAATTATTGTTCCGGCTTATTTCATCAGTATCGTTTTTGGTATTATCTATGGCATTATTCATTTTATTGTTAGAGAGAGAAAGGTTCAGGGGAAACTACATCAACTAAACTATCTCCTTTTTGGTACTGTACCAGATTTTTTCCTGTTAATTATGGCTCAATATGGACTTGTGTTACTATTGCATGCAGGTTTCATTAATAAGCTAGATTTATTTGGTGACCAGTCTTTGTTCAATATCATTTTTCCTGTAACAATTATTAGTATCATTCCGTTCTTTTACATTGCAAATATTACTTACCATTCGTTGTTAAATGAAAGTAACAAAGACTATGTAACGACGGCTTTCTCTAAAGGAACAAAATCACTTGTCATTACATTAAAGCATATGCTTTGGAATGCGTGGCCTACTATTCTTAGTTACACGCAAACGATCATGTTAATCATTATTAGTAGCTTACCAATTATTGAACGATTAACTTTTTATCAAGGTGGAGCCGGGCACCATTTAATTCTGGCAATAAAGAACGATGATCCATATTTAACCTTGGGACTACTAGTTCCTTTTCTACTATTAGTTTTACTAAGTTTATGGGTGACTGATATTATTAAACTATTTTTTATCCCTTCTAGCCTTGACCAAGAACTAGCGGAAGACACTATATCTAAAGTCAATAGATTTAAGGCTATCAAGAGCGTATATAATTGGATCAAGATTTTTTCACTTAGAAAAATGGCTAGAACTGTCCTTGATTTTTCTAAGGAAAAACCGATTCTTACTTTGGGTTTATTCGTTTTGGCAGGAATGGTTATCATGACCATT
Organism: Cytobacillus spartinae; assembly: GCF_042865285.1. Classification (NCBI taxonomy): domain Bacteria; kingdom Bacillati; phylum Bacillota; class Bacilli; order Caryophanales; family Bacillaceae; genus Cytobacillus; species Cytobacillus spartinae. The sequence continues at coordinate 34,471 of NZ_JBIACK010000013.1, forward strand.
AACAATCGAATTCAGCCTCATTTAGAAACAGAAGGGAATAATAGAGTTATATATATTGGTTTAGCTATTTTATTATTTTTATTTTTAATAGGATTCTTTAGGTTTTGTAAAAAATATTTTAAAATGTTCCGTTTTAAGAGGGTTACACCTAAGAACATCCTTATCTTCATGAGGCAAAACCCCTTTTTTGTTATTGGTGGTTTTATCCTAACCGGTCTCGGTTTCATGGCAATCATTGGGCCACATCTTCCTTTTGTTGATACTGAATTAGAGGGTTTTAGGCTACGTTACGATGAAGATGGTAAATTGCTTAAGGCTCCTCTTTCACCTGGGGATGGTTATTGGTTTGGTACCGATCGAGAAGGCCGTGATCTATTGAGCATCATTATCCTTGGGGCAAGAGAAACGTTAACGGAATTAGTCATAATTGTGCTTCTGAGATTTGCCATTAGTATCCCGCTTGGGTATTTTGCTACCGTTCAAAAAAGTACAAGGAAGCTTCTTGTTTTCTTAAACAGTTTGCTTTCCTTCTTACCAACCATTATTTTAGTCATGATTATTGGAAACCTACCATCTCTAAGAGAGTCTGATAGTCGTTACGTAACCATGTTGATTGTTATTGCCCTATTAGATATAGGTAGAATTAGTGAGATCATGAGACAGGAATTTACGAAAATCAATAAGACTGATTATTTGGTAGCATCCATGGCCATTGGAACCAGTTGGTATAAGAAGATTGTTAGATATTACATTCCAAATATCTATCAAAAACTCATTTATATTTTCATCAGTGATATGTCACGAATTATGGTTCTTCTCGGTGGATTGGGAATAGTAGAGGTATATCTAGCCCAAGATATGGTATGGGACGTAAACGAGTGGGGGTTTGTCGCTGTGAGCCAGACATTTACTTGGCCTTCCTTACTTGGTAACGCTATGGTAGATTTACGGACAGCACCATGGATCTTGTTCTTCCCATCACTATCAATTGCTATAATGATTATCGGTCTAAATCTATTTGGTGAAGGCTTGAAGGATCTAAAAATTACTAAGCAAAGAAATGAAACTGACTCGTCCAAGGGGTTTGGTTCTACGAAATTTCAAAACACTAAAGACCAATGGCTAATAAATGATTCTGAAAAGAAAATTAGCGTATAAAGAGGCTTTTGCACATAACAAAAGGAACTCACAATGGGTTCCTTTTGTTATTTACTTTTGTCTGCCCTTTAATTTTCTCTGAAGAAGCCTTATTTGATTCATTAATTGTTCATATTCTTGATATTCAATGTTACAAGATAACAATTCCTTCGCGACTTTTTGTGAAATATTTTCTTTTTCTTCTAAGGCTTTTGGTTGAAGAGAGACACAAACTTTTCTTTCATCTGTTGTAGAACGTTCTTTTTTTAGCCAACCGTTCATTTCCATCCTTTTAATCATTGGTGTTAAAGTGCCAGTTCCTAAGCTTAATTTTTCACCCAGCTCTTTAACAGTAAGTCCATCTTGCTCCCACAATGCCAACAATACTAAATACTGAGGATACGTGATCCCAAATGAATGAAGTACATTAGAGTATAATTTATTGAATTGGCTACTCGTTTCATATATGGCAAAACAAAGTTGGTTTTCTAAGGTCAAAAAATCATTCAAATGGCTCATCCTTCACGAAATATTTATAGTAGTTTGGTGATATCTTTTTCTATTTTAAGTGGTTCAGTGGTTGGTGCATAGCGTTTTATAACTTGCCCATTTTTATCAATGAGAAACTTAGTGAAATTCCACTTAATTTCTTTCGATAGCACACCTTTTTTCTGTTCTTTTAGGAAAGTAAAAAGAGGATCTTCATTATTTCCGTTCACGTCAACTTTTGCAAACATAGGAAAGGAGACACCGTAATTCAGCTGACAAAATTGGGTAGTTTCTTCAATATTATCATACTCTTGGTTGTTAAACTGGCTACATGGGAACCCTAAAATTTCTAAACCATTATCATTAAATTTATCATAAAGCTCTTGTAGACCCTTGAATTGATTAGTTAGTCCGCATTTACTAGCAGTATTAACAATCAGTATAGGTTTCCCTTCAAAGTCTCGTAAAGATTTTTCATCGCCATTTGTTTTTCTAACAGTGAATTCATATACAGTTTTCATCATCATTCCTCCTAATTAAATATGGTTAACTATTTAAATCGTGTACGATTTAATCTTACGCGATTAAAATGTTTATTTCAAATCTTTTTTCTCGCAGGTCATTTTAAGTGAAAAGAGGGGGCACATTTTGTATAATGGCTAAATCAATAAACCATACTTTTTAAAAACACAGGAGGATAACAGAATGAATATGGACTCTCAGATGAGTAATACGAGGGCTGGGGAAACAGAAGAATATAAGGTTGTTCCGATACTTGTCTCTTTCCTGATTGCGGGGCTTTATTGGTTTGTTTAGTGAAACAGCCTTAAATATGGCATTAGGTAGCCTAATAGAGGATTTCGGTATTCATGAGACAACCGTTCAATGGTTGACAACAGGGTATTTATTAACTTTGGGTATCTTGGTTCCAGTTTCCGGATTAATCCTACAATGGTTTACTACTCGACAACTATTTATCGTTTCACTTGCCTTTTCGATTGTAGGTACCTTTATTGCAGCGGTTGCTCCAACTTTTTCTATCTTAATGGTTGCTCGAGTTGTGCAGGCAATGGGGACAGCTCTCATGTTGCCATTGATGTTCAACACGATTTTAATGATTATTCCTCCGTATAAGCGTGGAAAAATTATGGGGCTGTTAGGTCTTGTTATTATGTTTGCTCCTGCTGTAGGACCGACTATCTCAGGTCTTGTCCTTGAGACCCTTTCATGGCACTGGATTTTTTGGATATCGCTACCGTTTTTAGTTGCTGCACTTATATTTGGTACTATATTTATGCAAAATGTTACGATCCCTACGAAACCTAAGATTGATATAACCTCCATCGTATTATCGACGATTGGATTTGGTGGGATTGTTTACGGATTTAGTAGTGCTGGTGAAGGTGGAGGCTGGGGAGATCCGATTGTCATAATTTCTATTGCGGTTGGAACTCTATCATTAGTTATTTTCTGTGTACGTCAAACTAAAATGAGCCAACCTATGTTAAATCTAAATGCTTTTAAATACCCAATGTTTGTCGTAGGGTTACTGCTCGTTCTAACTTGTATGATGGTTATATTATCTTCTATGATTTTGCTGCCTTTATACTTACAGACTTCTCTTGCTTTAAGTACATTTGCAGCTGGGCTTCTACTCCTTCCAGGTGGAGTGATAAATGGTTTGCTTTCTCCTATTATGGGAAGTTTATTTGACCGTTTTGGTCCTAAATGGTTAGTGATTCCAGGTCTTGTCCTTGTAACCGTGTCTTTGTTAGGTTTTTCAACGATTGACTTGGAAACATCGTCAGTGTTCATTGTTTCTATGCATATTGTCTTAATGGTGGGGGTGTCGATGATTATGATGCCTGCTCAGACGAATGGGCTAAATCAGCTACCTCGTGAATTGTATCCTGATGGTACTGCCATTATGAATACTTTGCAGCAAGTAGCTGGGGCTATTGGTACAGCCGTAGCCATTTCAATTTTATCGTCGGGGGTTGAGGATTTTATGAAAAATGTGCCTGATGCAACGAATCCTCTCAATCCAATACTAGCTTTCACATCCGGAGTACAAGATGCATTTCTTTTTGCTATTGTGGTTTCAGTGATTGGGTTTATCATTAGTTTGTTTCTCAAAAGAGTCAAAGTGGAGCAACAATTATCCTAATAAAAAAAGTCCTTCTGCTCATAAAGGAGCTATGTATTATTAGTTCATGTTTTGAGCAAAAAAATGACCCAATCATTTATGGGTCATTTTTTACTTTTAGTTAGTAGTTTTTCTTGAATTCATTTGTAAAACACAACCGATCAGTACCCCGAGTAAAGCTGGAATCACCCAGCCGATGCCGATTGACTGAAGTGGAAGATAGAGAAGAAACTCTTTAATAGACTCAGCAAATGGAATTTTTGATTGTGCCAGACCGTCCAGAATACTAACGATAGACGTTAATATCAGTGTCAAACGATAGACATAGGTTGTATTTTTATAAAGTGAATGAAAAAAGGATAAAACAATTAAAACAATGGCAGGTGGATAAATCATAAGTAAAACAGGAACCGAGAAAGAAATTAATTGTGTTAATCCAACATTTGAAACAATGAAACTAAAGATTGAAAGACCCAAAACTAGCTTTGAATAAGATATCTTAAATAGCTTTGAAAAGTATTGAGAACATGCTGAAATGAGTCCAATAGATGTCGTTAAACATGCAAACGTAATGGCTGTTCCTAGTATGATCATTCCTAATGGGCCAAATAGTGTATTTGAAATACCTGATAAAATTTGTCCACCGTTATCAAAATAGCCAATTGAATCTACACTAACTGCACCCATGTATGCGAGCGATGTGTAAACAAATGCAAGTCCTATTGCCGCAATGACCCCAGCTTGAATACAAATTTTCATAATGGCTTTTTTAGGTAAGCTATGCTTATTTTGTATAGCAGAAATGAGTACAATTCCAAAAACAAGGGATGCAATGGTATCCATTGTAAAATAACCCTCTAGAAAACCTCGGAAGAATGGGCTTGTCTCATAATCATTGTTTGGTTCAGTAAATTTTCCCATAGGTGTAGTAAGCGCTTTTATAATAAGTATAGAAATGACTAGAAATAATAGTGGTGTTAACACTTTACCAATTCGATCAACAATTTTACTTGGATTGAGCGATAGCCATGCTGTTATTGAAAAATAAATAAGTGAATAGATGAAAAGAGACCATCCATTGGATGAAAGTTCTCCTAAAAATGGCTTGATTCCGACTTCAAAAGAAACCGTTCCAGTTCTAGGTATCCCAAACATGGGACCGATGGCTAGATACATTATAATAGAAAAAATAATGCCAAAAGTAGGGTGTACTTTACTAGCAAGATGCTGTAAGTCACCACCAGATTTAGCGATTGCAATGATGCCTAGAAGAGGTAGTCCAACACCAGTCAATAGGAAACCTAATAAAGCAATCCAAACATTTTCTCCAGCTAGTTGACCTAAAAGGGGCGGGAAAATCATATTACCTGCACCAAAAAAGATAGCAAATAGCATAAAGCCGATGATGAGTATTTCTTTTGATGATAAATTGTGATTCACAGTAGTTCCTCCTGAAAAAATATCTCTTACAATGGTAGCATAATTCAGAGAGAATTTTCGAAAAAGTTAAAAGTGTTTATAGTTTAGCAAAATACAAAATAAATGAGCAAAATAAAAAGGTGAGGAATACTCCCTCACCGATTCTTCAAAAATCAAAATAATTCCGTAACAAATAAGAAATCCACTTACACTGAGGATGATCCTTGATATTCTCTAATAGCCCCTTTATTATAGCTGGGCTGTATGTCTGATTCACAAGCTGTTCTTTAAGCAAGATCAAAGATTCTTTTTCGATAGGTTCCTCTATCTCGTCTATTTTCTGTACAACCATCTCCACGAGCTGTTCTTTTGAAACTTCTTCACTTTTCGGATGTTTAACGAGTTGGATAACTTCTTCTGATATAAAAGGGATAGTAGAGTGTCTCGCTAATAGATTTGTTTTCTCCACGAGTGACTTAGAAAGTATTTCTAAATCTAATGGGAGGTTGAAAAATAAAAATAAGTGCGAGTACGTATTCATAAACCCTCTAATGCAAAAAAACAAATCAAACTTTATAGGCGTAATCTCTTCCCCATACAAGCGTTCAAGCATTAGTAAGATACTTTTCCCCATCAGACTGTCGTAGTATTGAATTTTAAGAAAAAGATCGTTATTTAATGATTGTGATTGTTCTTTAATTAGAATTTTAGCGAAATCAGAATGCTTCTGAAAAGTACTATAGATCGTGTAATAAAACTCATATAACAGCTGGTCGTTGTTTGTGTTTTTGACTACATAGTCAAGGTCAGATGTGAATTGCATCATGAAGTGGTCAATCATGGCTAAAATCAATTCGTCCTTTGACTTATAAGCTAAGTAAAACGCTCCTTTAGATATCCCACAATGATCTGTAATTTGCTGTACAGAAGTAGCATCAATTCCCTGTTGAGCAAAAAGTTCTAACGCTCTTTCCATTATCAATTGTTTTTTAACCATAGATTTATTTATCACTCCTAGGTCAACGATTATTAATTGACAAATGACTGCTTAGTCATTAGTATAAATAATTGAGTCTAATTAGTCAATTAAGGGTAGGTGTAACAGTGAAAGGACTAGTCAATTTTGTTCTAAGAAATAAGTTAGCAGTATGGTTGCTTACCATTATCATCACTGCATCTGGTATTTATTCAGGGACACGAATGAACATGGAGACAATCCCAAATATATCAATTCCTTACCTTATGGTCATGGATGTATATCCTGGTGCAACTCCTGAGCAAGTCATGGAAGATGTGTCTATCCCATTAGAGAAAGCTGTAGAAAATTTAGAGGGAGTAAAATCTGTTTACTCTAATTCTTATTCTAACATGGCAAATTTACAAGTTGAATACGAATACGGAGAAGATATGGATGAGGCAAAGCGTGAATTACAATCTGCTTTAGAATCCGTGAGCTTACCAGAAGGAGCACAGGAGCCTATAATTACAGCAATTAGTATGAACATGATGCCTGTAGCTGCATTAAGTGTAAGTAGTGAGAATGAAAATATTGTTGAATTAACTTCTACGGTAGAAGAAATCCTTCTTCCGAAAATTGAGAAGATTGAAGGGGTAGCTTCTGCAACCATTACCGGTCAGCATATTGAGGAAGTAGAACTTACTTATAACAAAGCAAAAATGGAAGAGCTTGGCCTCACTGAAGAGTCAGTTAAGCAAATGATTCAAGCAAGTGACCTTGCTGTTTCATTAGGTCTTTATGAGTTTGAAGAAGGAGAACAGGCGGTAGCGGTTGATGGTAAGTTCATGACGGCTGATGAACTTAAGGAAATGTTAATTCCTGTCACACCGTCAGAAACAAACCCTGTTCCATTCGTGAAACTAGGCGATATTGCTACGATTGAACTCGTTGGGAAAGTGCAGTCAGTTTCACGTACAAATGGTAAAGATGCGATTGCCATTCAAATTATTAAAGGGCAACAAGCTAACACGGTTAGCGTTGTAAAAGAGGTAAAAGAATTAATAGAAGATGAAAAGAAGAATCTTGAAGGTATTATCATCGACGTTTCCCTTGATCAAGGTGAGCCAATTGAAAAGTCTGTACACACCATGATTGAAAAAGCATTGTTTGGTGGATTAATTGCTATATTGATTATCCTATTATTCTTACGTGATTTCAAATCTACGATTATATCAATTGTATCTATTCCAGTATCTATATTTATGGCTTTAATGATATTAAACTGGATGGAAATCACTTTAAATATTATGACGCTTGGAGCTGTTACGGTTGCTATTGGTCGTGTAATTGATGACTCCATCGTAGTTGTTGAAAATATTTATAGACGTCTACATTTAAAAGAAGAAAAATTAACAGGTCGAGCATTAATTCGTGAAGCAACGATAGAAATGTTCAAACCAATCCTTTCGTCAACCTTAGTAACGGTTGCAGTTTTCGCTCCGCTAATCTTTGTTGGTGGAATGGTTGGTGAGCTATTCACACCGTTTGCCTTAACAATGGCATTTTCGCTTGGTGCATCTTTAATTGTTGCGATTACAATTGTACCTGCACTATCTCACTTCTTATTTAAGAAGAAGCTATATAGCGAAAAAACAGAAAGCAGCCATAAAGAGGTTGGGAAATTAGCTAATTGGTATAAAGGAATCCTGGCTTGGACACTTAATCATAAAATTATTACTTCTATTATTTCTGTCGTTTTACTAGCAGGTAGCCTAGCATTAACGCCATTAATCGGTTTTAGTTTTATGGGTAGCGAAGAAGAGAAGGTGATGTACTTAACATACACACCAGCAACAGGTGAGCTAATGGAAGATACATTAGCAAACATTGAAGAAGTAGAAGATGAAATGCTTAAACGTGACGATATAGACATTGTTCAATTATCTGTAACTGAAAGCGGAGACCCGATGGCTGCGATGATGGGTGGAGGAGGAGACGGTGCGTTAATGTACCTGATCTTTGATCCTGAAATGGAGAATTTCCCAGAGGTTCGCGAAGAAATTGAAGAATACATGTTTAATATTGGTCAAACGGGAGAATGGAAGAGTCAAAATTTCACTTCCATGTCTGCATCTACAAATGAAGTTAGCTACAACTTCTACAGTGAAGATTTAGACAATCTAAATAAAGCTGTGGATATGGTAGAAGAAGTTATGAAGGAAAATGACGGATTAGAAGATGTTTCTTCAAGTGCTGAGGATGCCTACGTTGAGTATACTTTCAAAGTAGAGCAAGATGAGTTGCTCCAATATGGTTTGACAACAGGTCAAATTGTTATGATGCTAAGTCCTAATCGTACGGAAGAAATATTAACAACCGTTCAAAAAGACGGGAACGACTTAGAGGTAATTGTTCAGCAAGAACAAAAAGAACAACCAAAATCAATTGATGATATTTTAGATACTCAAGTGCCTACAGCACTGGGAACTACTATGCCACTATCGGACTTGGTTACTGTTGAGGAAGGAACTACATTAAATACTCTTTCTCGAAGTAAGGGTGAGTATCATGCAACGGTATCAGGCACCATCATTGATGCTGATATTTCAAAAGCAACTTCTGAAATAGACGAAGCCATTGATGAGTTAGAACTACCAAAAGGTGTAACTCTAGGAGTGGCAGGGGTTGCTGCTGATATGACAGAAACCTTTACTCAACTTGGATTAGCGATGCTAGCAGCGATTGCTATCGTATACTTCATCCTAGTTGTCACTTTTGGTGAAGGGGTAGCACCTTTTGCAATCCTATTCTCATTACCGTTTGCTGTAATTGGTTCCTTTGTTGGATTATTGATTGCCGGAGAAACGATTTCTGTTTCTGTTATGATGGGTCTATTAATGTTAATAGGTATCGTTGTAACAAACGCCATTGTACTGGTAGACCGTATCATTCATATGGAACGTGATGGAATGACCATGCGTGAAGCAGTTCTAGAAGCAGGTGCAACCCGTCTACGTCCAATCCTAATGACAGCAATCGCTACGATTGGTGCACTAATCCCACTAGCTGTTGGATCAGGTGGTGGAGGCGGTTTAATCTCTAAGGGTCTTGGGATTACCGTAATTGGTGGATTAGCAAGTTCGACATTATTAACATTGATTGTTGTACCAATTGTTTATGAGGTATTATCTAAGATATTTAGGAAAAATAGAAAAGAGTTACAAGAAAATTAATGATAAGCCCTACAAGAAATATCTCTTGTAGGGCATATTTTTTTGTTTTATACAAAATAGAATAGTAGGAAAGGAGAAGAATAATTTAAAGTAGGTTAACATAGAGTGTTTTTGTAGAGAAATTAGCAACTAAGATCGTAAATTTACATTGTAACTTTTTTATATTTTCTAGTTGTCAGGTAAAATGGAGTGTGCTATATTTAAATCACGGAACTTGCAATCGTTTGCATAAAGTTCTGTATTAGTAGGTTTTTATTTTTTTACAGCATTTTGAAAGCGTTTCATAAATAGTGACAAACCATTCTACATAAAGGTATTTTTTTTACCATTTGTGCAAACGTTTTCGGTGATGTAAGAGTGTAGTACTACAAAAAATATTATGGGGGTAGACATTCATGAAAGCAAAATTTTTTCCTGCAATTCTTTCGCTTGTTCTTTTACTAAGCATTGCTTTAGTGGGTTGTTCTTCAGACACAGAGACAGGTACAGAAAAAGACGACACTAATAAAGACGATGCAAGCAAAACTGAAGAAGTAACCATTGATATCTTCCAATTTAAAGTAGAATTCAAGGATCAATTTGAAGAAGTTGCAAAAGCTTATGAAGCTGAAAACGAAGGTGTTAAAATCAACATCACAACAGTTGGGGGCGGAGAAGATTACGGTGCTGCTCTTAAATCAAAATTCGCTTCTGGTAACGAACCAACGATCTACAACGTAGGTGGACCACAAGACGTTCAAGACTGGTTAGACAAACTAGCTGACCTTTCTGATACAAAAGCTGCAGGTGCTGCACTTAGCGGAACACTTGAAGGTGTAACAAAAGACGGTAAAGTATTAGGTCTTCCATATAACCAAGAGGGTTATGGATTCATTTATAACAAAAACGTATTTGAAGAAGCTGGTATTGACCCAGCTAGCATCACTAGCTACGCTGCTTTAGAAGAAGCAGTAAAAACACTAGATAGCAAAAAAGGTGACTTAGGCCTTGATGCAGTATTTGCTTTACCAGCTAAAGAAACTTGGGTAACTGGATTACACTTATCTAACGTTTTCTTAGCTCCTGAATTTGATCAAAACGTATTAACAGCATTTGATAAGCCTTCTGTAGAGTTTACTCACGGTGACGCATTCAAAAAAGTTCTTGATTTACAAAACGACTATTCAGCTCAACCAACTGTAAGTCTTGACTACTCACAACAAGTTGAGGAGTTATTCTCAACTGGTAGAGTAGCTATGATTCAACAAGGTAACTGGGCTTATGGTTCAATTGCAGGTATTGACGAAGAGTTAGCAAACAACGGAATCGGTATGCTTCCAATTCCAGTTGAAGGATACAAAGAAGATTCAGTACCAGTTGGTGTACCAATGTACTGGGCTGTAAACAGCAATAAAGATCAAGCAGAAATTGATGCAGCTAAATCATTCTTAGATTGGTTATACACTTCTGAAACTGGTAAAACTGCAGTATTAGAAGATTTCAAATTTATTCCGGCATACGATGGCTTTGATTCTAGCAAACTTACAGATCCTTTAGCGAAAGACATCTATAAGTACGCTCAAGATGGTAAAACTCTTGCTTGGACGTTCATGGGTTACCCAACTGGATGGGGACAAGAGAAGCTTGGTATTAATATTCAGAAGTATGTAAGCGGCGAAATGAAATGGGAAGATTTAGTTAAAGAATCTCAAGCTGCATGGGAAGAATCTAGAAAATAATTAAGGTACTAACCATGAGGGGAACAAAGAAACACTTTGTTTTCCTCTCTTTTTTTACAAGTTATTTCGAAGATACTTGTTAACTAGTTAAAATAATTTGGTTTAAAGGTTAATCAGTTCGTTTATGCTTTTCTTAGGTGCTAACACACCATCCAAGGAGGAATTCACATGAAAAAGGGCAATCTTTGGTACTGGCTGTTTTTGGCTCCAGTATTAATTGCTTTAGGTGTTGTCGTCATTTTACCACTATTATACGGTGTGTATTATTCTTTTACAGATTGGAATGGAATAAAGGCAACAGGGTTTGTCGGTTTTGAACACTATAAGGCATTATTTAGCGATGAAGAATTTAAAGATTCTCTATGGTTCACCACTAAATTTACGATTGTGTCCGTTTTCCTTATTAACTTTTTCGGACTATCACTAGCTTTATTAGTAACGCAAAAGTTTAGAGGAAACAAAATTTTAAGAACGATTTTCTTTATGCCAAACTTGATTGGTGGTTTGATTTTAGGTTTTATTTGGCAGTTTATTTTTATTAAAGTTTTTGCAGGAATTGGGGACTTAATGGGGGTCGAAGCTCTTAAAGGATGGCTAGCAACACCTGAAACTGGATTCTGGGCATTAGCTATTTTAATGAGTTGGCAATTAGCAGGATACATTATGGTCATTTATATTTCTTTCTTAGAAGGCGTACCTATGGAGCTCCTAGAAGCTGCTGAAATTGATGGGGCTAACACTTTCCAAAGATTCTATCACATTACGTTTCCATTAATTATGCCGGCGTTTACCGTTAGTTTATTCTTAACGCTATCGAATTCATTTAAGCTTTATGACCAGAACTTATCTCTAACGGGTGGTGGACCTTACAACTCCACTCAAATGGTTGCCATGGAAATTTATAAAACGGCGTTTGTTGAGAATTTAATGGCATCTGCACAAGCTAAAGCAGTTATCTTTTTCTTGATCGTCGCAGCTATTTCACTTACACAGGTTTACATTAACAAAAAGCGGGAGGTTGAAATGTAATGAAAAGAAACAAGCCAAAATATATAGCAATATTACTAGGAACGTTACTGGCAATTCTTTGGCTATCCCCTTTTTATTTAATGATTGTAAACTCATTTAAAACGAAAAAAGAGATTTTTACAGATACTGTTGCTTTACCCGATGTATTTACTTTTGCTAATTATGTAGAAGCGTTTGAAGGGCTAGACTTCATAAGGACATTCTTTAATTCCGTGCTTATTACAGCAGTGGCAGTTGTCGTCATTGTCATTTTTTCATCTATGGCAGCCTATGCTTTGTCACGAAGAGGCGGAAAAGTAAGTATGATTATCTTTTTCCTATTCGTAGGAGCGATGTTAATTCCTTTCCAATCGGTCATGATACCATTAGTTACGATTTTTGGGAAATTAGAATTTCTTAATCGTGCTGGACTAATCTTTATGTACTTAGGGTTTGGTGCGAGCTTATCCATATTCTTATACCATGGTACATTAAGTGGAATTTCAAAATCTCTAGACGAAGCTGCAACTATTGATGGAGCAAGTAGATTGCAAGTTTTTTGGTACATTATCTTCCCAATGTTAAAACCAGTAACCGTAACTGTTGCGATTCTAAATGTTATCTGGATTTGGAATGATTATCTATTACCTTCCCTTGTTATTAACAAGCCTGGTATGGAGACAATTCCATTAAAAATGTTCTTCTTCTTTGGAGAATATACAAAGCAATGGCACCTTGCGTTAGCGGGTCTAACTATTGCGATTATTCCAGTCATTATTGTGTACTTCTTCTTGCAGAAGCAAATTATTAAAGGAATTTCAGAAGGGTCTGTTAAGTAGAAGTTATAGCTATTCATAAAAAGCACTAACCATAGCTTTATTGGAACTATATTCTTAAATATAACAATATTTACTTTTTTTATATAAGACATAAAAAGTGTTAATACATCACGTATTTGTATCACATATTATTAGAATTGATATCTTCAGTTAGGTTGTAAGTTGCCAACTGTTTAGTGGATAAATAACAACTAGAAGAAATCCGCACAAGAGTTTTTCAAAAAATAAGCTCATAACGTGTTTCACTGACGGAATAGAAAAGAGGATTCGATATGAAACAAGTTTGGTGGAAAGAGGCAGTAGCCTATCAGGTCTATCCAAGAAGTTTTATGGACTCCAACGGAGATGGAATTGGAGATTTACAAGGTATTATTTCAAAGCTGGATTATTTAAAAGATCTTGGAATAGACGTTATTTGGATTTGTCCTATGTACAAATCACCTAATGATGATAATGGTTACGATATTAGTGACTACCAAGATATTGCACAAGACTTTGGAACGATGGAAGACTTTGATCAACTTTTAGCAGAAACACATAAACGAGGGATGAAATTAATCATTGACCTTGTTATAAACCATACGAGTGATGAACATCCATGGTTTATAGAATCACGTGAATCAAAGGAAAGTGAAAAGCGAGATTGGTATATTTGGCGAGATGAAAAAGATGGGAAAGAGCCAAATAACTGGGAAAGTATTTTCGGTGGATCTGCATGGGAGTATGATGAAAAAACAGATCAATATTTCTTGCATATTTTTTCAAGAAGACAGCCAGATTTAAACTGGGAAAACAAAGATGTTCGCTACGCACTGTACGATATGATTAACTGGTGGTTAGATAAAGGAATTGATGGATTCCGGGTAGACGCCATTAGCCATATTAAAAAAGAAGAAGGACTTACAGACCTACCAAATCCTAAAGGGTTAAAATATGTTTCTTCCTTTGATAAGCACATGAATGTAGACGGGATTCATACCTTCTTAGAAGAGTTAAGGGACGAAACGTTTGCTAAATACGATATTATGACTGTCGGCGAAGCAAATGGAGTAAAGGCTTCAGATGCTGAGCTTTGGGTCGGCGAAAAATCTGGGAAGTTCAATATGGTATTTCAATTTGAGCACTTAAGCCTGTGGGATCCGGAGAAAAAAGCGATGGATCTTGCTGATCTTAAGGCAGTCTTTACGAACTGGCAAAAAGGGTTAGAAAATAAAGGGTGGAATGCATTATTTATTGAGAACCATGATAAAGCAAGGGTTGTATCTACATGGGGAAATGATAAAGAGTTTTGGCGTGAAAGTTCAACTGCATTAGGGGCCATGTATTTCTTAATGCAGGGAACACCTTTTATTTATCAAGGCCAGGAAATCGGTATGACAAATGTACATTATAATTCAATTGAGAAATACAATGATGTAGCGACAAAGAACTTATACCGTATTAAAAAAGAAGATGGAGTTTCTGAGGAAGAAATCATGGATATCATCTGGACAACGAGCCGTGATAACTCAAGAACCCCAATGCAATGGTCGAATTCAGCAAATGCTGGCTTTTCCATTGGAAAACCGTGGCTTGATGTGAATCCGAATTATGTAGATATCAACGTTGAGAAGCAGCTCACTGATGAAGATTCCATTCTACAGTTTTATAAAAAGATGATTAGAGTGAAAAAAGAGAATAACATATTTACGTACGGAAATTACGATCTAATTTTAGAAGATCATCCGCAAATATATGCTTACACAAGGACGCTTACTGAAGACCAAGTTGTAGTTATATCAAATATATCTGAAGAACCTGCGGAATTTGAAACAGATGGATTTGAACTTGACTTCAATAAGCTAATGTTAAGCAATTATAACGTTGACGAACATTCTGCAACAAAAACTATTACATTAAACCCTTATGAAGCAAGGGTATATCGGAAGTAAGAATAGAGGCTCTGTTTTCAGGGCCTTTTTCTTGTTGGATATTAACAGGTTATTACTACTTTGTGGAATCACTAATAATACACAAGTAGATTGGCAGTCAAAAGATTGACCATATTTCCATTTCAATAAATTCTAAGGATAAAACCCTAATCGGTGTGAGGAAATATAGGTGTTTAGTTATAACCCCTTGTAGAGTATATCTCCTTACCAAGTGGATATATTTGTTACTATTAATTTGAATGTTTTAATGCTTAAACTCTTAACAACTTAAAAGATTAAGGTATAATATTATCTAGTAATATTGCACTTAGGATTGTTGTCGCAATATAACATCCTTATATTTATATAGATTCAAAATTGAAAGTGAGATGTATTTTTATGGGTCGTAAATGGAACAACATTAAGGAGAAAAAAGCCTCAAAAGATGCTAATACAAGCCGTGTATATTCAAAATTTGCACTAGAAATATACGTAGCTGCCAAACAAGGTGAACCAGATCCAGAATCAAATCAAGCTTTAAAATTTGTCCTTGAACGTGCTAAAACGTATAACGTGCCAAGGCAAATTATTGACCGTGCGATCGAAAAAGCAAAAGGTGGTACGGAAGAGAATTATGATGAGTTACGTTATGAGGGATTTGGACCAAATGGGTCTATGCTAATTGTTGATGCCCTAACTAATAACGTTAACCGTACTGCTTCAAATGTACGCGCTGCTTTTGGAAAAAACGGTGGAAACATGGGAGTAAGTGGTTCCGTTTCCTACATGTTTGATGCAACAGCGGTTTTTGGTATAGAAGGAAAGTCAGCTGATGAAGTACTAGAATTGTTAATGGAAGCCGATATTGAAGTTCGTGATATTTTAGAAGAAGAGGATTCTGTCATTGTTTATGCAGAACCTGACCAATTCCATGCGGTTCAAGAAGCGTTCAAAAACGTTGGGATCACAGAATTTACAGTTGCCGAGCTAACCATGATTGCTCAAAACGATGTTACACTTCCTGAAGATGCTCAAGTACAATTTGAAAAATTAATAGATGCACTAGAAGATCTAGAAGATGTTCAACGTGTCTATCATAATGTTGATTTAGGTGAATAATTTTTATAAGCAGACTCTACTATTGGTGGAGGTCTGCTTATTTTTATTGCAATCGTTTATGTGCAAATTTAAATTAGCATTTATAGCCTACAATCTGAAGTGGTTGAAGCAGGTTCGGGCAGGAGCGGAAGAAAAGTCGGCAATTGTTCGAAGTAGAAGCAGGTTCGGACAGGAGAGGAAGCAAAAAGCTGGTAGCAGTTCGAAGTTGAAGTAAGTTCGGACAGGAGCGAAAGGAAAAAGCTGGCGGCAGTTCGAAGTTGAACCAAGTTCGGACAGGAGCGAAAGGAAAAAGCTGGCGGCAGTTCGAAGTTGAGCCAGGTTCGGACAGGAGCAGAGGCAAAAAGCTGGCAGCAGTTCGAAGTTGAGCCAGGTTCGGACAGGAGTAGAAGGCAAAAGTCGGCAGCAATTCGAAGTAGAACGAGGTTCGAACAGGATCGAAAGAAAAAAGCGGCGAAGAGTCAGAAGGTAAACCAAGTTCTGACAAAAGCAGAATGAGAAGGCAGTGAAGAGTCAGAAGATGACCCAAGTTCTGACAGAAACAAAAAGAAAAAGCGGTTAAGAGTTAGAAGATGACCCAAGTTCTGACAGAAGCGGTATGAAAAAGCAGTGAACAGTCAGAAGATGACCCAAGTTCTGACAGGACCAGAAAGAAACAGCGCTGAAGAGTCAGAAGATGACCCAAGTTCTGACAGGACCAGAAAGAAACAGCGCTGAAGAGTCAGAAGATGACCCAAGTTCTGACAGAAACAGAAAGAAACAGCGCTGAAGAGTCAGAAGATGACCCAAGTTCTGACAGAAGCACAAAGAAAAAGCAACGAACAGTCAGAAGGTGACCCAAGTTCTGACAGAAACAGAAAGAAACGGCGCTGAAGAGTCAGAAGATGATCCAAGTTCTGACAGAAGCACAAAGAAAAAGCAGCGAAGAGTCAGAAGACAAACTAAGTTCTGACAAGAGCAGAAGAAAGAAACGACGAAGAGTCAGAAGATGACCCAAGTTCTGACAGAAGCACAAAGAAAAAACGGCGGAGAGTCAGAAGATGGGCGAAGTTCTGACAGAAGCCCAAAGAAAAAGCAGCAAAGAGTCAGAAGATGACCCAAGTTCTGACAGAAGCACAAAGAAAAAGCAACGAACAGTCAGAAGATAACCCAAGTTCTGACAGAAACACAAAGAAAAAGCAGCGAAGCGTCGGAAGACAAACCAAGTTCTGACAGAAGAAAAGGAAAAGAGCTTAAGACTGTCAGAATACACTAATGCCAGCTCTTTCCTTTTTGTATCTCCTTGCCGAAAAACCACCAGTTCCAGTCTCCCATTAGTTTCATCAATGACGGGACTAAAATCATTCGAACAATGGTTGCATCAATGAAGATGGCTAGCGCTATCCCCACTCCCAACTGCTTAACCGGCATGACTCCTGTAAAGGCGAAGGCTCCTGTAATGACAATCATAATAGCTGCAGCAGAGGTGATAATTTTACTCGTTGAGACTAATCCGTTCAGTGTTGCACGGTCATTATCTCTGGTTTCGGAATATTCTTCATGAATCCGTGAAATTAAGAAAACTTCGTAATCCATGCTTAGTCCAAAAACTAAACTAAACACAAAAACGGGTAAAATAAGTGCAATATCAACAGGTTCTACTCCAAAATGTCCACTCTGAAAAATCCAAACGATTATACCAAAAGTAGCACTAAGGCTTAGGACGTTCATGATAATGGCCTTAATTGGGATTAGTAGTGAGTGAAATGCAAACATAAGAATAAAAAAAGTTGATAAGAGAACCACTACAAGCCCATAAGGAGCTTTGTCAATGATCTCATCAAATATCTCCTGTTCAAATTTGGCTGTTCCACCTAAGTAAGTAATTACTTCAAACTCTTCCTCTGACCATGTTCTTACCCATTCCTGGGCTTCATTCCTTGTTATATCTTGATCTAAATAGACATTAACTACCATCATACTACTTCTAACATAATGATCAAAAATTGGTTTCATTTCAGGTGGAATACCGTTTTTCACCATTGAATGGAATACTTCGGGTTCTTCAACCCCGGTAAGGGAAAAAGGAGATTCTATCATTGATACAAACGGATCTTCTTGAATTTTTGATATAGCTAGCTGAGCATTTTTTAGTTGCTCTACTCCCGTAATTTGCCCTCCATCATTAGTTTCCATCACGATGGTAACTTTGTTTTCATCGCTTTTGGATTCATCTACGAAATACTCTTGATACTTATCATAAGCTTGCCTTGACTCATACTTCGTTGGTAAAGAGTCGATACCAGGTACCGAAAGCTTCATATCCTTAACAGGAATTAAACCTATCAACAATATGCTAAGGGAAAAAATAAGCATAATCATAGGTCTTCTCATTACAAATCTTGCAAAACCAGTCCAGATTCCTTCTTTGTTTCCAGTTTCTTTTAAAACACTGAGTGAATTGATTCTTGGACCAAGTAAACTTAAAATGGCAGGCAAAAAAGTAATTGCACATAAAGTAGAGACAAATACTACGGTCATTCCTCCGAGTGCTACATTTCTAAAGATATCAATATGAATAAACATCAATCCAAGTAGCCCGATGAATACACATAATGCCGAGAAGACTACAGACCGCCCCGCAGTTGCGACTGTAATTTTTACAGCTTCTTCAACTGAGTGCATCTTTATCTCTTCCTTGAATCGGTTAATGAACAATAAAGCAAAATCAATACTGAGTGCTAGTCCAATCATAGGAACGATATTTAAAATAAAAATAGACAAATCGAATTGATAATGAAAAAAGTATACGATTCCCATCGTAATTAAAATGGTGACGACCCCTATCACTAGTGGAATGGTAGCTGCTACAATACTCCCGAATGCAAAAAGCAAAACCAATAGCGCAATTGGTAAGCCAATCATTTCTGCCTTTGCTAAATCTTTCTGACTAGCTTCGTTCAAATCCTTTGCAATAACCGGTTCTCCCGTAATTTGAACCGTCATCCCATCTGCATGATGGAGCTTTTCACGGATTTGCGAAACAACATCTCCCATTTGATCAGCGGGCTGATTGAATGAAAGAATGCCATACGCAATCTGATCTTTTATCATTCCTTCTTGATCATAAGGTGTCACTGACTTTTGAATACCACTTATCTCTTCTATATTATTGAAGGCTTGATTGATGAAATCCTTCCATTCTGACGAATCGACATACGGTTCTTTTTCGAAAACAAGTATGATGGTAGAAGCTGACTGTCCAAATTCATTTTCTAAAATAGCCTTTGTCTGCTGATATTCACCATCATAGTTAAAGCCATTTCCACTTAAAACAGAAGGTAATTTTATTGCATAAAAACTAAAAGCAACAATGACTAACACCCAGATCAGTAAAACACTTTTTCGATAATGAAATACAAATTTGCCTAATGTGCTCATAATAACCTCCTAGATGCTTACAATACCAAGTATTCGCATATTTAATCCGAAGAATAACCACATTTTTAACTTGTCTGGTTTTAATGGGTTAGCCAGTTGTTATAGTTTTGAAGACCTCAAAGGTAAAACGTAACGAAAGTAAGAATAGAGGACATTCATTTAACAGAACTTATAATAGCAAAGGAACAATTTCGAGTAAGGAGTGATATGGTGAGCTTTGGTGAAATCGCACTTAAAGTCATTGTTGGTTTTATTGCGTTATTTTTATTAACAAAAATCTTAGGAAGAACACAAATATCCCAAATTACTCCATTTGATTTCATTTCTTCTCTGGTGCTAGGTGAGTTAGTCGGAAGTGCTGTTTTTGATAAAGAAGTAAAAGTCATTCAAGTTTTATTTGCCTTAGCCTTGTGGGGGATTCTCGTTTTACTGATTGAATATACTACTCAAAAAGTTAAGAGTACTAGAGGTTTTTTCGAGGGAAAACCAGTAATGGTCATACATGAAGGGAAGATTATTAGAGAGAATCTAAGGAAGCATAAACTCGATATTAATCAACTTCAACAACTGCTAAGAGGAAAAGGCGTTTTCTCCATTCGTGAGGTGGAATTCGCTCTTTTAGAAATGGATGGATCTGTAAGTGTTTTAAATAAATTCAACTATGGTCAACCAGAACGTCAGGACCTACAGCTTACCCCAAAAAGTGTTAATCTATCGGTCACACTAGTGAACGACGGTGAAATCGTATATGACAATTTACGTGAACTAGGGTTTGATGAAAAGTGGCTTATGAATCAACTAAAAAGTCAGGGTTATACACAGACAAAGGATATCTTTTACGCTGAATGGGAAAAAGATGAAGGAATGTTTATCCAGGGGTTTAATGCGTGAATAGAGGAGTTAGGGTGATTAACTAAAGAGAGTTATAAATAATAGCATTATTTTTAGCACACCGCATGGGTGTGTTTTTTGCTGTGAGTAATGGAAGCTTTTTTATATTTGAATTAATTTAATGGTAAAATTAATAGAATTGAAAAATAATTAGTTGTCTACGGAATAGATACGGAAGGAAGTCTAAAATTATGGATTTCGAAATCGTTATGAGGGAACTTGAAGCCCTCGGCAAGGAACGAACTAAAAAAATGTACATTTCTAATGGTGCACAAGAGCCACTTTTTGGCGTAGCAACTGGTGCAATGAAACCAATCGCTAAGAAAATCAAAATGAATCAACCACTAGCTGAAGAGCTTTATGCTACAGGTAACTATGATGCTATGTACTTTGCAGGGATTATTGCAGACCCTAAATCTATGACAGAATCGGATTTTGATCGTTGGATGGATGGAGCGTATTTTTACATGTTGTCCGATTATGTGGTAGCAGTAACGTTATCAGAATCAGATCTTGCACAAGAGGTTGCTGATAAATGGATTGCAAGTGGTGACGAGTTGAGAATGTCAGCAGGCTGGAGTTGTTACTGCTGGCTTTTAGGGAATCGTAAAGACCATGAATTTAACGAAAGTAAAATTTCTAACATGCTTGATATAGTGAAAAGTTCAATTCATGATTCGCCAGAGCGGACAAAATCTGCTATGAATAATTTTCTATACACGGTGGGTGTTTCATTTATACCGCTACATGAAAAGGCAGTTGAAACCGCAATGGAGATAGGTATCGTAGAAATGAAAAAGGACGAGAAAAAAAGTAGTATCTTAAATGCTTTTGAAAGCATCCAAAAGGATAAGGATAAAGGGAGACTGGGGTTCAAGCGTAAATATGTGAGGTGTTAGTAGCAAAAAAGAATGAAGAAAATCTTTCCGTGATTTTATTGAGGTGGTGCACAGCTTGGAATTTAAGGATTTAGTGGAAATGGACGAGTATATTGCGTTTGAAGACATCTCCGAACCAAGAACAAATGGGATAAGATTACGGATTAAAATCAATGTAAGTAAAAATGAAACAGACCTATTAATTTACCCTGATGGTGATTGTAACGTTCAGACACTTGAAATAGCCTTTCCTAATTATGTAACCTATTCTGTCGTATACGACAATTACACAACGTGGAATGAAAGGGACGAATTTATTGGGAATAGGTTTAGGATTTACAAAAAGTCAAATTATCTTAACTTTATTGAAAAAGAATATAGATTAGGTCCGGAGTTGTCTCGTAAAAAGCTTACTCACTATTCCTTGGCTTGTTTTGAACATAAAGTTGATGTCATTTCATTTGATGAACCAAGTATTAATGAATTAAAATAAACACAGCTTTTTACTGACTGGTGCTAAATTATATAGCAAAATCGCTAGGAAATACCCTAGCGATTTTTTTATATCTTGTTACAAAACTTTTAATGGTAAATTTACGGTCTCACAAAAAGTTTAATGGTACTTTACAATCTTTTCTAAAGGGTGTCGATGATGAGGATAGCCTTCGCTTTCTGGCTTTCCTACTGGGACCATGGCAGCAAAATGTACGTGGTCTGGAAGGTTTAGTAGTTCTTTAACCTTCTTTTGGTCAAAACCAAGCATCGGTACACTTGAGTAGCCTAGTCCTTGTATCGAAACTAACATAATTCCAAGTGCGATATTTGTTTGCGTAAGTCCCCACTGTCCACGTTCCTCAATGCTTAATCCATTAAAAAATTGTGCGAGATTGGCAACCTCTTGCTCCTTTTTCTCGTCAGGTAACCCAGGGTGTACCGTATCGGCTAAATTGGATATGACATCCTCCATGTCACTCGTAACGACAAAAACAACGGGAGCAGAAGTCACTTGTTTTTGTCCATAAGCGGCGTCCTGCAATTTCTCCTTCAAACTATAATCCGTTATAACATGTATTCGCCATGGTTGAAGGTTCCAGGCACTTGGCGATAATCTTACGAGTTCGAGAATCTCCTCAATATGCTCCTTTGGAATCGGATCTTGACTGTATTGTCTAATACTATGTCTAGTTTCAATAGCTTCTTTAATAGACATTGTTTTTTCCTGAGTCATTTGTGAGGTCATTCCACCAACTCCTTTATAACGAATAGTAGGTTATTCCCTACATGCTTTAGTATGGTCGTTTAGGGATTGTTCAGCCTACTTTTAAAGCAACACTTTTATCCAGAACTCCAGCAACAACATAATCCTTGAACATAATAAGAATTTCAGGGGACATAATGAGAATAAAGCATTCTTTTAATAAGAAGATTAGTTAAGGTACACTAGCCAATAACATTTTCTCAAGTGAAACAAGGGAGGGATATATAGATGGAAGTAACAAACAAGTCGAAATTGAATGGACCGATGAGATTCTTATTATTAGGTGTTTTATTATCTCACCTAGGAACATATATGGTCACCCCCATGTTACCCATTACGTTAAAAATGGATGCAGGTCTGACTCTGGTACAAATCGGAGCCATTTTAGCTGCTATTGCGATTTCCTTTCAATTTGGAAGTATTATTGGTGGTGTCTTGGCAGATCGTCTAGGGAGAGGAGTCGTTATTGGATTGGGGGCGATTATTGCAGCTGGTGGATTTATCGGATTTGGTTTTTTTGAGGGATTTACATGGCTGCTAGTAATGGCTGTAATTACGGGGCTAGGGAACGGAATTAATGCTCCGTCAACAAAGGCTGCAATAGCTGCTTTAGCATCAACTGAAAACAGAACCACTGCCTTTTCAATGAGAGGAATTGCTGCCAATATAGGAGTAGGTTCAGCGGGATTAATTATTTTTTTCCTCATTACTGGTTCTACAAAGATCATTTTCTGGATAGCGGGGATCATTTATATCATTTTGGCGTTAGTTAGTTGGTTTTTTATCCCTAATCGATGTGGGGAAGCACCATGTCCTCCCGTACCAATAAAGTCTTACGGAGAAGTTCTAAAAAACAAACCTTTTTTAGTATTTGGGGGAGTTAGTATTCTCATTTGGGCTTTGTACGCTCAGCTCTCTTTAGCATTACCTCTAGTAGCAACTGAAATTTTGCCTGACCCTAAAAATGTGGCTCTTGTTTGGACCATAAATAGTGCAATAGTGATTTTGTTTCAGAGGGCTGTGACAAAGTATTTTATAAATCGCCTCCATCCATTAACCGCACTTGCCATTGGCGTTTTAGTGGTTGGGATTGGAGTAGGTTCTTTATATTTCTCAAGTAGCTTCATTCATCTGGTGTTTAGTGGTGCAATCTTTGTGTTTGGAGAGATGATGATTTTGCCAACTGTAGATAGTACGGTTTCGCAGTTGTCTAAAGCTCAATTAATTGGAGTATTCTTTGCCTTAGCGAACGTAGTATCAGGGTTAGGGGAGGCCGCTGGAAAATCTGTTGGAAGTAGATTATTAGAAGTGGGAAGTGTGACCCCATGGCTTACCTATGCTTTAACAGGAGTTAGTTTATTTTTTATCGTACTTCTATTAAAAAGATGGAATCCTTTGAATCGTTCCTTAATAGATGCTGCTAAAAGCGAAGACAAACCAGAAAGCGCACCTAGGGTTCCGATTATTCCATCTCAAAATCGGTCGCATCCATACAACGATTGGGTACCAGAGATTTTTTTCCGTAGAAAGCCCCATACTGAAAATTAAAGTGGGGCAGTCCCAAATTAAGCATAAAAAGAGGTTTACGCAATTTTTAAGGTGGAATTAAAGAAATAGACAAGTCAGTTAAAAGCTTTAAGACGGAAAAGGAAAAGGGGTTGTAGACATATGTCAAATGTAAAACTTGCAGTTATATACTATAGTTCAAGTGGAACAAACTATCAACTTTCAAAGTGGGCAGAGGAAGGTGCGAAGGAAGTAGGGGCAGAAGTAAAAGTATTAAAAGTTCCTGAAACAGCACCTCAATCAGCGATAGAATCCAATCCTATTTGGAAAAAGCATGTTGAAGCCACTAAAGATGTGCCAGAAGTTTCCTTGGATGATTTAGAATGGGCAGACGCTATCATATTTAGTGTTCCGACGAGATTTGGGAATGTGCCATCACAGATGCAATCCTTCTTAGATACTACAGGGGGCTTGTGGTTTAGTGGGAAGCTTGCTAACAAAGTGGTGAGTGCTATGTCCTCTGCGCAAAATTCACATGGAGGACAAGAAGCAACGATATTGTCCTTATATACAACGATGTTTCATTGGGGAGCAATTGTAGCTGCCCCAGGATATACAGACCCTGTTATTTTTAAAGCAGGAGGCAATCCTTATGGAACTAGTGTAACTGTTGATCAAGATGGAAAAATGAAAGAAGATGTAGAAGCGGCTGTAAAACACCAAGCAAAAAGAACGGTAAGTATTGCAGAAATGGTCAAGGGGAAATAAAATTTAAAACTATTCGGAAAAGGCAAGGGTAACTCCTTGTCTTTTACTACTTAATATACGCATAATAAGAGTAAAAAGGTGAGGATTATTTTGAAAGAAAAATCTGCTCTTATCGCCGGTGCGACCGGTTTAATTGGTAGCTCACTGCTTCAAAATTTGCTAGATGGAACTGAATATGAAAAAGTAATTGCGATTGTTCGTTCCCCTCTTAATATTAGTCATCCAAAGTTGATTGAGAAAATTGTAGACTTTAATGAATTAGAGACATATAAGGAAGTCTTTGAGGTAGACGATGTTTTCTGTTGTTTAGGGACCACGATTAAGAAAGCAAAAACTCAAGAGAATATGTTCAGAATTGATGTGGAGTATCCTTTGTCGATTGCAAGGTTAGCAAGTGAAAGAAATGCAAAGCAGTATTTTCTTGTTAGTTCGATGGGGGCAGATCCAAATTCATCGATTTGGTATTCAAAGATGAAAGGAACACTAGAGCAAGAACTTAAGAAGATCCCATTCGAAACCATCTCTATCATGCGACCTTCTCTCCTACTGGGTCACCGCAAAGAGTTTCGTCTAGGGGAAAGGGTTGCTAGTGTCCTTTCTAAGCCATTGTCATTTCTATTTTTAGGACCGCTAAAAAAATATCGTGCCATTGAAGCATCCACTGTTGCGTTAGCAATGTATAAAATTGCTCAAAGTAACAAGAATGGAATTAAGATATACGAATCGGAAAAAATTCAGAAGGTTGCAGAGAATTACCAATAAATGAATTCATTATTTTGTTGATTTTTCATACAGTTGCAAAACTTTTAGAATTGTATAATAAATTGGACGGATTCTTAAAGGCTAATATTTGCTTTATAAATACGTGTTTGAAACAGTGGATTTTAATCGTTTTTAAAAAAAATGGAAAAAAATATATTTTTGTCTTTACATAGGTTAGGGGGGTATGGTAAATTATAAACATAAGGAGGTTATCTTATGAATTTTGATGATTCTAATGATGAAATCTTAGAAATAGAACCTTGTTGTTCTGGTCACCATGATCGTGCTAGTCACCACTCTGAAAAAGTGAAAAAAAGCTTAATTAACCGCTTGAATAGAGTTGAGGGACAGATTCGTGGAGTAAAAGGTCTTATTGAGAAAGATACTTATTGTGATGATGTAATTGTTCAAATATCGGCTATTCAATCAGCGCTAAATAGTTTTTCGAAAGTACTACTTGAGGCTCATTTGAAGAGTTGCGTTACAGAAAGAATTCAAGAGGGTGACAAAGAAGTGGTAGATGAGCTTCTAGTTACTATACAACGATTAATGAAGAAGTAAGGTCTTTAAGTATTATCACAATTAATAACAAATAATAGAAAACATATGAAATGGAGAGATTATTCATGGAAAAAGTAACTCTAAATGTTGGCGGAATGTCTTGTGGACACTGCGTAAATGCAGTAGAAGGTAGCGTTGGAAAATTAAATGGTGTTTCAAGTGTAAAAGTAAACCTTGCTGAAGGTACTGTAGACGTAGAATTTGATTCAGCTACAACTTCATTAGAAGCGATTAAAGAAACAATTGATGATCAAGGTTACGATGTAGCTTAATTTTTTATAATAAGAGAGAACGTGCGATTTAAGCACGTTTCTCTTTGGAGTTTTATATACCTATAAGGGGTATAAGGAGGTAGAGGAATGTGAGTCAGCAAATAAAAGAGATAAACTTTCCAATTACAGGGATGACGTGTGCAGCATGTTCAAACCGAATTGAAAAGTCTTTAAATAAGATGGAAGGCGTCGAAACCGCTAGTGTAAACCTTGCATTAGAAAAGGCAAACATTAAATATGACTCGACCGTTATAAAGCCAGATGCCTTTGTGAAAAAAATCCAAGATTTGGGCTATGATGTCATTACTGAAAAAGCTGAGTTCGATATAACAGGGATGACGTGTGCAGCTTGTTCGACAAGGGTTGAGAAAGGGCTTAACAAACTTGATGGAGTTTCTAAAGCTACTGTTAACCTAGCTTTAGAAACTGCAACAGTCGAATATAATCCTTCAGAAACTAGCGTCGATGCGATGATCAAAAAAGTCGAAGCTTTAGGATATAAAGCGACGATTAAGAGTGATAAAAAACAAGATGTAGCTGAACTTAGAGAAAAAGAGATTGAAAATCAAAAGGGTAAATTCATTTTCTCACTCATTTTATCTTTCCCGTTATTATGGGCGATGGTCAGTCACTTTAGCTTTACATCATTCATTTACTTACCAGATATGTTTATGAATCCATGGGTCCAATTAGCATTAGCGACACCGGTTCAGTTTGTAGTAGGGAAACAATTCTATGTGGGAGCATATAAAGCTCTAAAGAATAAAAGTGCCAACATGGATGTTTTAGTTGCGCTAGGTACTTCTGCAGCTTACTTCTATAGCTTATATTTGTCTATTATGTCTATTGGATCAGGCGCACATATGGTAGAGCTTTATTATGAAACAAGTGCTGTTTTGATTACACTTATTATCCTTGGGAAACTTTTTGAAGTAAGAGCTAAAGGGCGCTCATCAGAGGCGATTAAAAAACTGATGGGTCTACAAGCAAAAACAGCAACAGTTGTTCGGGACGGTGTGGAGCAAGAAGTTGCTTTAGAGGACGTAATGGTTGGAGATATTCTCTATGTTAAGCCTGGTGAGAAGGTTCCTGTTGATGGTGAAATTATTGAAGGTCGCTCTGCACTTGATGAATCCATGCTGACAGGAGAAAGCGTTCCTGTAGATAAAACTGTTGGGGACTCCGTAATCGGTGCAACTATTAATAAAAATGGATTCTTAAAAGTTAGAGCAACAAAGGTAGGACGTGACACGGCTCTAGCACAAATTATCAAAGTGGTAGAAGAGGCTCAAGGTTCCAAAGCACCTATCCAACGCCTAGCCGATCAAATTTCTGGAATCTTTGTACCGATTGTCGTTGGGATTGCGATTATTACATTTTTAGTCTGGTTTATTTGGGTAGACCCAGGTAACTTTGCCGAAGCTTTAGAAAAACTTATTGCTGTACTTGTTATTGCATGTCCATGTGCACTAGGATTAGCGACACCAACTTCTATAATGGCAGGTTCAGGGCGTGCAGCAGAGTTTGGAATTCTTTTTAAAGGTGGAGAACACCTGGAAATGACTCACAAGCTTACAACGATTCTTTTAGATAAAACTGGTACAGTAACAAACGGTGCTCCAGTCTTAACTGATGTTATGGTTGAAGATAGTGTAGATGAAGAGAATTTCTTAATGCTTGTTGGAACAGCTGAAAAACAATCCGAGCATCCATTAGCGGAGGCTATTGTTGCAGGCATCAAGGAAAAAGGAATTGAGCTAACAGATGTTAGTGAATTTGAAGCAATTCCTGGTTATGGAATTAAAGCTACTGTAAACAATTCTGTTCTACTTATTGGTACTAGAAAATTAATGGCTCAAAATCATGTAAGTGTAGAACATGCTTTATCCATAATGGAAGAGTTAGAGGGTACAGGAAAAACAGCTATGCTCGTTGCTATAGATGGTAAGTATGCTGGTTTAGTTGCCGTTGCAGATACAATTAAGGAAACTTCTAGAGCAGCGGTTGCCCGACTAAAAGAGATGGGCCTCGAAGTTGTCATGATTACTGGAGATAACAAGCGTACAGCAGAAGCGATCGCAAAACAGGCTGGAATTGATCATGTTATTGCAGAAGTCCTTCCAGAAGGAAAAGCGGAAGAAGTTAAGAAGCTACAGGAGCAGGGCAAAAAAGTTGCGATGGTTGGGGACGGAATTAATGATGCTCCGGCATTGGCAATTGCTGATATTGGAATGGCAATTGGTACTGGTACAGATGTAGCCATGGAAGCAGCAGATATTACGCTAATCAGAGGCGACTTGAATAGTATTGCAGATGCGATTTTTATGAGTAAAAAGACAATACAAAATATTAGACAAAACTTATTCTGGGCATTTGCTTATAACACTTTAGGGATTCCGATTGCAGCGCTTGGCTTCCTAGCACCTTGGCTAGCAGGAGCAGCAATGGCGTTCAGTTCAGTATCGGTTGTGTTGAATGCACTTCGTTTGCAGAGAGTAAAGTTATAATTTGAAGGGCGGGCTACTATAAGGAAACGTAGTACCTGCCCAACTACCTTAGTGAAGGAGTACTTTTTATGAAAAAATGGATGTTGTCAGCCATTGTATATTTACTGGTCGTTATCGGAGGTTATATGGTGTATGATTCCGTTGCAGCAGAACCACCTGTGGAAAATAACCACGGGGAGGAACATGAGGAAGTTACGGATGATGAAAATGCTGAGGAGTCGCATGGTCATGAAGAAGAGGATTCAAATGCCGAGGACCATGGGGAAGGTGCATCACATGAACATGAAGAGGGCACTGATAACGGTGTTAGTGAAGTTAACGTAGCCTTAAATGTAGATAACGATACTATGATTATTGATATTCAGGATATGGATCAAAAACCCGTATCTGAGTTAGAAATTAACCATGAAAAATTGGTACATTTAATTGTGGTGGATGAACATCTGGATAAATACTATCATTTACATCCAGAGCAAGTTGGTGAGGGCAAGTTCCAGGTGAATCAAGAGCTGCCAGAAGGTTCATACAAGGCTTTTGTAGATATTAAACCTAGCCATCTAAATTATGTAGTATCACCTATTGCTTTTACAATTGGTGAAGAATCCGAAGGGCACGCACATGGTGAATTAACAGCTGATGAATCTCTTACTAAAGTGGTGGATGGTCACCAAGTAACATTAATCCCTAGTTCGTTAGTTAGTGGTGAAGCTGTTACACTTAACTTTGACATTAAAGATGCTCAATTAGAGCCATATTTAGGAGCAATGGGTCATGTGGTGATTCTAGATCAAGCAGCAAATGAATACTTGCACGTTCATCCTGCCGATCATGAACAACCAATCTTTGAAACAACGTTTTCAGAGCCTGGAATCTACAAGATTTGGGCAGAATTTAAACAAAACGGGAAGGTTTCTGTGTATCCATTTGTGGTAGAAATTAAGTAAGAGCTTGGGAACTATGTTTCCAGGCTTTTTTTTCAGTTGTTTTTACATAGCAAAATAGTGTTTTGCCTAATATATCAAACAGAAAAGATCATTTATGTAACAAATTCCAGAATTTATGCAACAAAAATTGAAATATATGCACGATTTTCTTCACATATCGATTATTCGACAAAGTCAAACGAAAGATCTAGAACAAACGAAACTGGAAATTGTTTTTTATATTGTTAAAGTTTAGGATATTAGTATACAAAGATTACGGAGGAATAGGATGATGATTATTCTAAAAGATGTAAACAAAGACAATTGGTTTGATGTGATTATGCTTAGAAGTGCTGAAGATATGAAGAATAAGATTTTTGAGAGAGACATTGCCTCCAACTGTTTTTCCTTAGCGCAAGCTAGCATCGATCACAATTGGACAACGAAGGCCATATACAATGATGAAACGCTAGTTGGCTTTACCATGTATGGGTATTCCGACGAACTTAAAGGGTATGAGCTATGTAGAATTATGATTGATTATAATCATCAAGGAAAAGGATATGGGAAACAAGCGCTAAAGTTGATTTTGAAAAAAATGAAAGAACAGTATGAAGATTGTGAGCGTGTCCTTCTTACTTTCCATACAGAAAACGAGCGGGCGAAAACGGTATACGAGTCTGTTGGGTTCGAAGATACAGGTGAAGTAGTAAAACACTTTGTAGAGGAGTATATTTATTCTTTTGACATGGGAAAGGTTATTAGTCTTTGAGAGTTAGGGGAGTGCACCTTGGAAAAGATGCTATTAAAAATAATTAATGAAAAGTATCCGGTTCAAATTGAAACCATAGAAAAAGTAACAAATGAAATGTATCGTTGTCTTGGTGCAGATGGCAGTTGGTTTGCTCGTGTTACAAAATACAAGACTTTTGATGAGCAATTGGAAGAGGTTAGTTGGACGAATTATTTAGCTGATCATCAAATTGGCGTGGCTCCTTCTGTTACCTCACTAGATGGAAATATTGTTGAGAAGGTCCTCATTCCAGAAGAAAAATATCTGGTATTATTTGAATCTGCACAAGGAACACATGTTAAGAGAATGGATTGGAATGCCTCGATTTTAAAAAAGTTAGGGCGTCAAATAGGCGCCATGCATCGCGTGACAAAAGAGTACGAAGCAACCCATCCCATCCTTCATTTAAATGACTGGCATGAGAACGAAGAGTATCAATTTCTAAAGTACATCCCAAAAGAAGAGAAGATGATAAGAGGGATAGCGGATAGAATTTTATCGGAAGTGAAAGCATTGCCAAAGACTAGGGACACCTATGGATTACTCCATGGTGATGTATGGCTAGAAAACGTGCTTGTTGCCAATCATTCTAAACTGACGGTTATTGACTTTCAAGACTGTGAAAAACACTATTACCTATTTGATTTAGCCGTACCATTATATTCTGCACTTGAATTTACGTTTGCAGGGAGCGGCAATATAAAGGATTATGCTCAATCCATTATGGAAGCTCTTATTGAGGGATACCTAGAGGAAAATGAGATACCATTTGAAATGATAGAAAAACTCCCACTCTTCCTTAAACTAAAAGAAATGTTTGAATATAGTTTAATGCATATGTATTTGAATAAAGAAAGATTAACAGAAGAAGAGGTTAGAATCTTTAACTTATACAGACTTCGTTTGGAACACAACTATTCACTCGATTTAAATTTTGATTTTTTGAAAAAGTACCAATAAGGTGGGGTATGTTTGAATAAGCTCTTTTTGCATATTGAAGGTCTAACCGTACTTATTCTTAGTATTACTGTCTATGCTTATCAAGATTATAGCTGGCTACTATTTTTCATTTTGTTATTTGTTCCAGACCTCTCCATGATGGGATACGCATTTAATAAGAAGATAGGAGCACTTGTTTATAATGCTTTTCATACATATAGTCTTCCTATTCTGATCCTGGTTTTGGGGGTTGTCATGGAAAATCAAACGTTATTGTCCATCGGAATCATTTGGACTTCCCACATAGGAATGGATCGAGTGCTGGGTTACGGTTTAAAATATCCCACAGATTTTAAAGATACACATCTTAATAGGGTGTAAAATAAAGAAGGGTGAACTTTTTAGTTCACCCCTATTTCTATTATTGAATTGGCATCCAATTGACTCGCCAGATACCTCTAGAATTTTTTGATAATCCGAATCCAAGGCCCTCTTCCCCAGAAGAGATTGATACTCCAGCTTCTTTTTCATTAATAATTCTTTCTTCTAACTGACTCCGTTTTACTTTATCAAGCAACGTCTCACCCTGTACAGGAACCGGTGGATTCATGACTGCGTCCAAATAATCCTCATATGTTGGAAACACTTTAATATATTGCTCATCATCTATAAACAATGCATACTGTGTTTCATAATCTTCAATCTCCTCAGCATAGAAGTATAATTGGAATACTTTAGCAGGAGATAGACCGGCTAAAACACCATCATTCTTAGATTCTGCAAACTGTGAATATATATTTTGTAAGTCTTCAGGCAAGATAAGCTTATTATTGTTATCTTTCAGAATCTCAAATGGTGTTGCAATAATATCATTGTCTTCTTCTGGTAACATCACTTCTTTTACCCCAACCTCATCAGGTATCGTTTGTCCTTTTATAAAAGTAGCCTTATATGAATCAACTTTTAATGTAATGTTTGGTATATTCACTTCTCCATTAATTCCAAATATTTTTCGCACATATTCTTGATCCTCAGAAGAAAGAGCTAAGTCGGGATAATACCCATCGAGAACGGGAAGTGAATTTAAAGATAATTGATCAGGTAAAAACAACAGCTTTCCTGGATACTTTTCATGAGTCTCATCATGATACTTAAGTGTGCCAGTTATTTGGGCACCACCTTTAAACTCTGCTGATAATAATCCTAATTTTTCAGGTTCCTTTCCTTCATAAGGCTCTTTACTTACAAGTTCCCATCCGTTTAACATTTCTCCAACAGAAAGGTTTGGATAAAAACTCTGTAAATCTCGTTCTAATCTTGTTGTGTCTTCACCAGCATTTCCTCCGATTAGACCAAGTTGCGTTCCTGCAATGCCTCCGACTAATAAAACTGATCCAGCTAACACGGCAGCAGTTAACGTTTTAGGGATAATATTGCGTTTCTTTTTATGTGAAGTTACCGATTTATTTTTAATTCGGTTTAACACTTGTTGTTTTTCAAACTCTGAAAAAACGGCTTCTTTTGGCATGGTGTTGTTCATTGCTTCTTTAACTTGTCTATTTAGCCTATCCATGCTGCTCACCTCTATCTACATTCGAATAAAGTTTCTTAACTTTTTCCTGTCCTCTATACAGTCGAGTTTTAACGGTGGACACAGGAATTTTTAATGTTTCGGCAATCTCCTGCAAGGAAAGATCTTGATAATAATGCAGGAGGAACACTTCCCTGTATTTCACTGGTAATGACCATATAATACTGAGTAATTCACTGTTTTCAGCGTCCTCTACCATCTTTGCTTCAGGACTTTTTTCAGTGTCCTTTTTAAAAAAGAACACTTTCTCATTCATGACCATATTTCGGTGGTGCCAGCTTTTTAAATAGTCCTTACTTCTATTAACTGCAATGGTAAATATCCACGTTTTAAAGGATGAACGTCTTTGGAACGTATCTAATTTTTCGTAGACGGTGATAAACACCTCTTGTGTGAGGTCGCTGGCAATACCCCAGTCCTTCACATATGAGTAGATAAGTCTTTTGAGAGTAGTACCGTATTCATCCATAATGATCTCAAGAGCAATACTCCGGTCAACAGTGGATGCTATCTGTTGTTCTATTTGATTTTCACGGCTCACTTTTTCGAAGCCTCCTTATATTCCATTAAGTAGCAATTAATTTATAAATAAACTTATAGAGTTATTTAAAGGTTTTTAGCAAAGCTCCTAGGCACTTTGCTTTTTAATTCTGACATATAGACGAAACGATAATTGTAATAGCTTCATTTTTTATAAAAAATTTAATTTATTTAAAAAACTGAACGGAATTATTGAACTGATGTAATAGAAAGCTTAAAATTCTTTATGCCTTATAAATCATTTTAATATTTTTACAGGGGGTAGGACGATGCTTGGATTGCCAAAGGGTCAGGTTTTTTTGATGCCGTGGACTGAGGAGTGGGAAAAACAGTTTTTGATGGAAAAGGAACGAATTCTAGATAGGTTAAATGAGAAGGTTCTTATCCATCATATCGGAAGCACGTCCATTAAAAACTTAAGTGCTAAACCCATTATCGATATTGCTATTGAAATAGAACACTACGAAGACGGCGTTAAGTTTATTTCTCCTTTAGAGCAACTAGGCTACACTTTCATAGAGGACGTGTTGCCTGAGCGCTATTATTTTAATAAAGGGGAACCTCGGACTCACCAAATTCATATGTTTCAAAAAGGTAACAACTATTTAAAGGAACACTTAGCATTTCGAGATTATCTTAGAACTAATGCAAAAGCTCGGATAGAATACGAAGAACTTAAAGTAAAGCTATCACAATTAAATAGTAATGATAAGTTCAAATACACAGAAAATAAAACGGATTTTGTAAGATCTATTCTAGATAAAATAAATCTCTAAGTATTAGTACGTAATTTTGTGATTAGGAAGCATTTTTGGTAACTAAGAAAGCTACTTAGTTGCTGAATTTGGTTTCCGTAGACATTTTAGGTAGTAACATGGCGTGTTAATACCTAAATTTTGAATAAAGTAAGATATTTAGTATCAATACTCCATATTAAGACCATTTTTTGCTTAGTACAGCTATTTTTTGAACTAAACCAATCCGCCTCACATCTAGCCCAGTAAATCAGTGTGCAACTCTAAGAACAGTCTGTTATTTCTAAGGAAATTTTTTCATATTGTAATCTAAACGCATATATTCCAGTAATTCAATAACACTAATGGTATTGGAAGATTTTACTTTAGTAAAAAGGGGATCTTAAAAAATGGAACTAACACCGAAACAAATTATTGAATTGCACGGATTTAATAATCTTACGAAATCATTAAGTTTTAATATGTATGATATTTGTTATACAAAATCAAAGGAAGAGCGCGAAGCTTATTTAAATTACATAGATGAACAGTATAATGCAGATCGATTAACAAAAATCTTGACGAATGTAACTGAAATGATTGGTGCAAATATTTTAAGCGTAGCAAAACAGGATTATGTTCCTCAAGGGGCTAGCGTAACAATCTTGGTTTCTGAAGGTCCTGTTGATGAATCACCAGTTGAGGCGTTTGAAGAATCTCCGGGGCCTATCCCTGGGTCAGTCATTGCACAACTGGATAAGAGTCATATTACCGTTCATACGTATCCTGAATCACATCCAGATGAAGGAATTAGTACGTTTCGTGCTGACATTGACGTTTCCACTTGTGGTGAAATCTCGCCGTTAAAAGCATTGAACTACTTAATTCATTCTTTTGAAACAGATGTAATGACGATTGACTATAAAGTTCGCGGATTTACAAGAGATGTAACGGGGCATAAGCTTTTTATTGATCATGAAATTAACTCGATTCAAAACTATATACCAGATGATGTTCAAGAGCTGTACGATATGATTGATGTGAATGTCTACCAAGAAAATATCTTCCACACAAAATGTAAGCTAAAACAATTTGACTTAAATAATTATCTTTTTAAGCATACAAAAAGCGATCTTTCAGAGGAAGAACAAGTGATTATAACGAAGAAGTTAAAAGAGGAAATGGATGAAATTTTCTACGGCAAAAATATGATCCATTGAATTTCCTTAAGTCCCAACCTAGTTGGGGCTTTTGTTTATAAGAAAAAGCTACACAAGTGTGCAGCTTTCCTTACTTATCTTGATTGCTAAATCTTAAAAGGTCCCCGTAAATGATCTTATCCGAGTAGTTTAAATCATTTACCGCTTGTTCTTTGTAAGGCTCACAGTGACTCATGTTCACCACTTCCTTTGTGTCTTTCTTAAAACAAGTTTCCTTTGTAAATAGGTAGTCTTCCGTTACAAAGCTCCCGTCTCTTAGGACTACAAAGTCTTTAGAATCTTTTGCAAATAAGTCAGTTCCAAATTGTATATCTCTTTTGGACGTAATGCCTAATAAATGCAATAAAGTGGGTCTTAAATCAATCTGCCCTGAGATGTTGGATATGGTTTCTCCTTTCATTCCAGGAATGTGAATAATTAAAGGGACTTTTTGGAGCTGAACCTCTTCAAAACGAGTAATCGGTTCTCCAAGGAATTGTTCCATTGCTTTGTTATGATTCGCTGAAATTCCATAATGGTCTCCATAAATGACAATAATGGAATCATCATATAATCCTTCCTTTTTTAAATCCTCAATAAATAGTTTAATCGCCTCATCCGTGTACCTTACCGTTGGAAAGTAACGGTTTAAAACCTCACTTCCAGAGTTAAATTCATCAATAAAGCGATCTTCTTCATTTAATTCGAATGGAAAATGGTTGGTTAAGGTAATTAATTTTGTATAAAAAGGTGGGGACAGCTCTTTTAAATAGTCGATCGATTGATCGAAGAAATCAATATCTTTCATTCCCCAACCGACAGAGTTTTGTCCTGAGATGTTATAGTTTGACATGGAGAAAAACTCATGATAACCAAAATTTTTGTACATGAGGTCCCGATTCCAGAAGCTTTTATTATTGGCGTGAAGACTCGCTGTATGATAGCCATTTTCTACTAATTTCTTTGTCATGGTCTGGTAACTGTTATTTACATGTGTGAAGAATACAGCCCCACTCCCTAAGGGGTACATGGAATTATCTAATAGAAACTCAGAATCTGAGGTCTTCCCTTGACCAGTTTGATGATAAAACTGATCAAAATAATAGCTTTCCTTAATAAAATGATTCAGAAATGGTGTAATTTCCTCTCCGTTAATGGTCTTTCCGATGACAAAGCTTTGAGTAGACTCCATTGAAATGATGATAAGGTTCTTTCCCTTGCCTACACCGAAAAAGTCGGGGTTGGGCTGTTTATAACGAGCATGTGTATAATTTTTGATTGTTGACAAATCATCCCCATTTGCTAAAGCCCTTTGTGCAACCGTTTTTGTGTGCAAAAAGATATCATATATATGGAAATAATAAGCACCGATGTTTTTAATTAACATTTCTCGATCAAACGTTCTAGTTAGCAATTGGGGACGTTGGGTCTCAGCAAGGGAGAGATTTAAAAATCCTAAACCAATGGCAAAGTAGCATAGTGTTTTAAATTTGAGTTTTTTTACAAGGTAAACAAGTGTTAGTTTTTTAGGTTTTAGTAAGGCCAATAGAAAAAGCAGGATTACATCAAGGAAAAAGAAAACATCTGTCCAATGTATTAATTCGAAGATACTTGAGGATAGGCTACCAAGATTATTGGTTTGTTTTAAAAGTGGGATTGTAATGAGGTCATGAAATTCTCGATAGTATACTGCGTTTAAGTAGAGGATTATAGAAATAACTAAGCTTATGGATAAAGTATAGATTTTTTGTAATTTCTTATTTAATACCAAACCTACACCTAATACGAGTACTAAAAAACTAAGTGGATTGATGAATAAGATTAATTCTTGGAGAAAGTTCTCTATCCTAAGATTAAAGTGGAATTTGTAAGCAATATAAGACTTTAACCACAAAAATAGTATAGCTACTAGGGGAAGGTTAATCGCTAATTTTTGATTATTGCTCATCCAATTCCTCCTAAAAGATGTTGATAAGACTGCTCTGTGTTGTGACTATTAGGAAGTATTTGAGGTAGCAACTAATTTAATGTAAAGTGTATGTTACCATAGATAGCTGTCAATTTCCATTAATATCCGTTTGCAAAGGTTTACAAGGCTATTTTCTATATAACTTTTTATTAACAATCTTCGTTAAAAAGTTTATTAACGCACACCAGAGGATAAAGAGAGTGTTTAGTAAGATTAAAGTAAAAAAGATATGTAGAGGGTGTCTACACATCTTTTAATAATAAAATCTTCAGCATATAATGCCATTTCTTATAGCAATGGCGACTGCTTCTGTTCTTGTCCTAGCACCAAGCTTCCGGACTGCTGCACTAATATAATCCCTTGCTGTAAATTCACTAATTTCCATGGTTCCTGCCATTTCCTTTATGCTATGTCCATTTGATAAATTTTGAAGTACTTCGATTTCCCTTTTACTTAGAGAATGTTGATGATTGGGAAGGAGAGTATTGCCTTCAACGGACAATTGAAAGTAGCGATTGATGGTTTGGATCATTTTTTTGTTTAAAGGACCTTGACCTGTGTATTTGTCAATCAGGACACATCCGATGACTGCTTTGAGAAAACTTATTGGAATGATTAACAGAGATGTTAATTGAAACTGTTCAACGTATTTTTGAGGGAAATTTTCTTTGGTGGGTTCGATATGAATATAGTTTGGAATATTTTGAGTTACAGCTTGATATACAGGTAATATTTTTCTTACATCTTCTTTGATCGATTGAATAGGGTACAGTTGACCACGATCGATTTGTACGAGTCCTTCTCCCATATAGGTAAGAGGGGAATATGTAAAAAATGATGCTCTTTCAAAAGGAAAAAAATTAGTAAATCCTCGAATAATTAACTCTGCCTTGTATAAAGGGTCATCTACGTTTTTCATATCATTTATGTAATTAAACACTTTGACATCCAACATCCGACATTTCTCACCCCTATATTTTCAGATATTTTAATCTAGCACTAATTCCTTTAGAGTAAATGTAAGCCCTTACATTGTTATGTTTACATAATACTGAATTTTCAAAAAACACTAATACCATTATACAATTTGGGCATCTAAAATTCAATTAGTGAGGTGGGTTAAATGGACAGAAGAACGATTTTAACAACAAGTTCAAGAGGTCTATTAGTAGAATCATTGCCTTTTAAGTTATACCAAAAAGCGAAAAAATTCGGAGTTTGGAACCCAGCTGACATTGATTTCTCACAAGATGTTGAAGATTGGAAAAAACTACAGCCAGAGCAAAGGGAGGATATTCTAAGGTTAATCTCACAGTTTCAAGCAGGTGAAGAGGCGGTTACTTTAGATTTATTACCTTTAATCATGGCGATTGCTAAAGAAGGCAGATTGGAAGAAGAAATGTATTTAACTACTTTCTTGTTTGAAGAGGCAAAGCATACGGAGTTTTTCCGACTTCTATTAAATGCACTTGGGGAAACGGGGGATTTATCCGTTTATCACACCGAAACCTATAAGACTATCTTTTATGATATTTTGCCAGCGGCGATGGATCGCCTAATGGATGATCAATCTCCAGAGGCTATTGCAGAGGCATCTACCGTATATAACATGTTCGTAGAAGGAGTATTAGCTGAAACTGGATACTTTTCTTTCTACGAAGCACTAGAAAAACAAGGGATTATGCCTGGATTGTTAAAAGGAATTGGGCTTCTCAAGAGAGATGAATCAAGACATATTGGGTACGGAACATTCCTCCTTCAACGTTTAATATGTGAGCATCCGCACTTATTTGATTTAGTAGCTCAAAAGATGGAGACGTTAACTCCATACGCTTTCCAACTAAACCAAGAAGGTGTCGTTAACGATAAGAATAGACTTGGGGCTCCAATTGAAGAAGTCATGGAGTTTACTACTAGGCAGTTAACAGTCAGAATGGAAATTTTAGCAAGAGCAAGGGGTAAAAAGATGGAAGAGATTTATAGACTATCAGAAACAGAAGTTGGCGTACTATAAAATTCGAGTTTTAAAGGGAGGAAGTAAATCATGTCAGTTAATGTGGAAGTAAAAACATTTCCTTTGTTTATTAACGGAAAATGGGAGCCGTCCAGTAGTGGAGAAACCTTTGATGTGAAAAACCCTGCTACCGGTGAATTAGTGGCTAAGGTAGCTAAAGGAAATAAAGAAGATGTAGATAGAGCTGTCCAAGCTGCAAGTGATGCTTTTGAAAACAGCGGTTGGCGCGATATGAAACCGAAGGATCGTGCAAAAGTATTAAACGGAATTGCCTATCAAATTGTCGCGAATGCAGAGGAGTTAGCTTATTTAGAGGTTATTAGTTCAGGTGGAACGTTAAGACGCGTTACGTCCAGTGATATTTTACAAATGGCTGATTTGTTTCAACAACTAGCTAAGTTTGTAGTCGATTACCCATTCTCAGAAACGTTACCGTCT
This sequence comes from Cytobacillus spartinae, assembly GCF_042865285.1. Taxonomy (NCBI): domain Bacteria; kingdom Bacillati; phylum Bacillota; class Bacilli; order Caryophanales; family Bacillaceae; genus Cytobacillus; species Cytobacillus spartinae. Next base: position 74,407 of record NZ_JBIACK010000013.1, read on the forward strand.
CCGCCATTCCCAGGACCAGCACATAATTTTATATGGCGTGAACCGATTGGTGTGTGTGCAGCCATTACTCCTTGGAACTTACCGATGGTCATTGCAACATGGAAGATTGCTCCTGCACTAGCGATGGGCAATACGATTGTTATTAAACCAGCAAGCTACACACCATTGTCTACTTTAAAACTAGCGGAACTAATTTCTGCTGTCGTACCTCCTGGAGTCATCAATGTCGTTACAGGTTCTGGTACGGAAGTGGGTGAACCTCTAGCTCAACATCCGAAAGTAGATAAAATTGCATTCACTGGTTCAACGGAGGTTGGCCGTAAGATTATGGGGTTAGCTGCAGGTACCGTTAAAAATACGACTCTTGAATTAGGAGGGAAGTCACCAAATATTTTACTAGAAGATGCCGATTTAAATATTGCTCTTCCTGGTAGCTTATTTGGGGTATTCCTACACTCAGGTCAACTATGTGAATCAGGTACACGTCTATTTGTTCCTGACAAACTTCATGATCAAGTAGTAGAAGGGCTTGTAGCGTTAACAGCTAAATTAAAATTAGGAAATCCGTTAGATATCGCCACGGATGTTGGACCAGTTATCTCTAAACAACAGCGTGACACAATCCTTTCATATATTGAAGCTGGTAAGAATGAAGGTGCTACTCTAGTTTGTGGTGGAAAAGAAGTAACCGTACCAGGATGTGAAGGCGGTCATTTTATCGAACCGACCATTTTTACCAATGTTAAGAACGATATGAAGATTGCTCAGGAAGAAATTTTCGGACCTGTTCTATCGGTTATTCGCTATTCGGATGTAGAAGAAGCTATTAGACTCGCAAATGATACGATTTATGGATTAGCTGCGGGAGTATGGACGAAAGACGTTAACAAAGCTTATGACGTTGCAAGACAACTTCGTGCTGGTGTGGTATGGATTAATGATTGGCACTTGCTTCGTAACGACGCTCCATTTGGTGGATACAAGCAAAGTGGGATCGGACGTGAAATGGGCAAACATTCTTTAGATGCCTATACCCAACTTAAGCATGTACACACATCTATGGCTCCAGAACTTGAGCAACGGAAATGGTATCAGATTTTATTCTCGAACGTGGAATAAATAAGTAGCCTCATTCTTTCCGCGAAAACCCCTTAATGAAGAAGTCGTGTGAAGAACTGTCTTCATTCGTACTTACAAGTACTTGATAAGGATGAAATTGGGAAGTGATCTTACCGTGAAGTGCCCGAAAAGAGTTTAGTCGCGGTAAGCAAAAGGGGCAATCGAGCCGCGAAGTGTTCAATAACAGTAAAATCGCGGTAAGCAAAAGCGCCATTCGTGCCGCGAAGTATTCGATAATAGTAAAACCGAGGTAAGAAAGGTCACTATTCGAGCCGCGAAGTGTTCTAAAAGAGTAAAATCGCGGTAAGCAAGGTCACTATTCGAGCCGCGAAGTGTTCTAAAAGAGTAAAATCGCGGTAAGCAAGAGCGCCATTCGAGCCGCGAAGTGTTCTAAAAGAGTAAAATCGCGGTAAGCAAAAGCGCCATTCGAGCCGCGAAGTATTCGATAATAGTAAAACCGCGGTAAGAAAGGTCACTATTCGAGCCGCGAAGTGTTCTAAAAGAGTAAAATCGCGGTAAGCAAAAGCGCCATTCGAGCCGCGAAGTATTCTATAATAGTAAAACCGCGGTAAGAAAGGTCACTATTCGAGCCGCGAAGTGTTCTAAAAGAGTAAAATCGCGGTAAGCAAAAGCGCCATTCGTGCCGCGAAGTATTCAATAATAGTAAAACCGCGGTAAGAAAGGTCACCAATCGAGCCGCGAAGTGTTCTAAAAGAGTAAAATCGTGGTAAGCAAAAGCGCCATTCGTGCCGCGAAGTATTCGATAATAGTAAAACCGCGGTAAGAAAGGTCACCAATCGAGCCGCGAAGTGTTCTAAAAGAGTAAAACCGCGGTAGGAAAGGTCACCAATCGAGCCGCGAAGTGTTCTAAAAGAGTAAAATCGCGGTAAGCAAAAGCGCCATTCGAGCCGCGAAGTATTCGATAATAGTAAAACCGCGGTAAGAAAGGTTACCAATCGAGCCGCGAAGGGTTCTAAAAAAGTAAAATCGCGGTAAGCAAAAGCGCCATTCGTGCCGCGTAACGTTCGAAAAGAGCAAATCATGACGAGGAAAGTGGTACACACAGTTACGTCAATTAACTTCTTTGCAGATGATAGATGCCTTCCTTCTTTTATAAAAAACGTTAAAGAGGTGGAAATTATGATGAAAACAAGTCTTTCCCAATTTATGCTCCGTACTGGAATATATAGTGGCTCGAACTCCCGCGCGATGATTCCTGATCTTTTTAGAGGACTTGGCGCAAAAAGAGTAGTTTTATTTAGTGATAGAGGACTTGAAAAAGCAGGTGTAGTTGAGAAGGTTGCTCAAATCTTTGATTTGACTCCACATGGCGTCGGACCGGAACTTGTGGGTGTATACTTAGATATTAATCAAGATGCTGAAAGTGAGTGCGTTAACAAGGCAACAAAATATGCTAGAGAAGTAGGAGCAGATGCGCTTTTAGCAGTGGGAGGCGGTAGTGTCCTTGATGCTGTAAAGGGTGTAAAATACTCATTATTTAAAGGGCTCACGGACATTAAGGAAGCCATTCCTGGTGGATTTCTATACGAGCAATTCCCTGAAGCAACGTATATGCCAATCCCACATATTTCTGTTCCAACGACGGCTGGGACTGGATCAGAGGTCTCACCAATTGCGGTAATCTATAATGAGGAAATTCATATGAAGACAAACATTATTAATCCATTCATTAGTGCAGACATGGCTGTGTTAGATCCGGACTTAACAGTAGGATTACCTCCATTCATTACTGCATTTACAGGATTTGATGCACTAACGCATGCAATCGAGGCACTTGCATCTCCAAAGGCGACGTCATTAACAGATTCATTCGCTTTACAGTCTATTAGATTAATAGAGAAGTATTTACCAGCAGCCGTAGAGAATGGATCTGATGTAGAAGCTAGAATGGAAATGCTTCAAGCAAGTTTAATGGGGATTACCGGGTTTAGCTTTGCCCTAAATGCGATTCCGGTTCATAACTTTGCACATGCATACGGCGCTTTGTTCCGTATTCCTCATGGCTTGGCGAATGCAGTGTTCCTACCTGTAGTGATGGAGTGCATCCCAGATTTATATCTGCCTAAAGCGAAGGAACTAGCCGAGGCATTAAATGTAGATGTAAAGAGCGATGATCCGAAAGTGCTGTTAGCTGGCGCAATTGAAAAGATTCGTCTCCTTCAATACAAACTTGGGCTTCCAAGTGATTTTGCAGCCTACAATATAGGTGAGGAACACTTGGATGTAACGATTCAAGCAGTAGCCGGTGATCCAGCGGCTGTATCGTTCCCGATGCCGAAAGAGCTGATTCGAGCTATTGGTGAGAGAGTGGTACCGGTAGTAGTAAAATAATTCATAACAATAAAGAACGCCAAATCTTTTTATATAAAGGGTTTGGCGTCTTTTTTACTGTCTAAGCTGATATAATAAAACTACTAGTTTGAACCGTAAAAGTTTTTAAGAAGGTAAGGTGAATTTTTTTGCAGATTGAGAACATCATTTCTAAGTTTAAAAACCGATCTCCTGTTATTTTAGGGAGTGAGAGTTTTTCTAAATATGCCGTTCTTTTACCTCTTCTATATAAAAACGAAGAAATCCATATTTTATTTGAGGTTAGGTCTCTACAGTTGAGAAGACAGCCGGGTGAAATTTGTTTTCCAGGGGGAAGAGTTGATAAAACGGATGAAGATGAAATGGAGACAGCTGTACGTGAAACATCCGAGGAGCTACAATTAGACAGGGAGCTCATTAAAAATGTGTATCCTTTAGATTTTATGGTTACACCTTTTGGAACGATGATTTATCCTTTTGTCGGGGTGATTACCGAACCGGAGAACATTGTTCCGAATCCAGCAGAGGTGGGTGAAGTGTTTACTGTGCCACTTTCCTACTTTTTGGAGAATAGCCCTGATACGTATGAAATTAACTTTAAGCTCGAGCCGGAATCCAACTTCCCTTTTGACCAAATAGCTGGGGGAGAAGACTATAACTGGCAAACTCGAAAAATGATGGAGCATTTTTACTATTATGATGACAAGGTTATTTGGGGATTAACGGCTAGAATTCTTGGTCACTTTATAGAGGTAATAAAACAAACAGAGTAGGGGGAAATGTATGACAAAGCTTAAAGTTGGAATGATTGGTTTGGGGAGTATTGCTCAAAAGGCATATTTACCCATCCTCTCAAGTAATGAAAATTGGAATTTTGTTGGGGCTTACACACCGAATGAGGAAAAACGTCATTCCATTTGTAATCAATATCGAATTCGTCCTTTTAGTAATATAAAAAATCTAATGGATGAATGCGATTCTGTTTTTGTTCATAGTTCTACGTCTACTCATTATGAAATTGTTAGCGAGCTTTTGAAGAATGGGAAGGATGTATATGTGGATAAACCACTAGCTGAATCTATAGAAGAAGCGGAAAAGCTAGTGGATTTGAGTCTAACTTATAAAAGAAAACTAATGGTTGGCTTTAATCGTCGGTTTGCTCCACTATACATAGAGGCCAGAAAACTAATGGACAATATCGCTTGGACAAGAATCGAAAAGCATCGGATAAACGACATCTCTAATTGTGATTATCGTGTAACCATGCTTGACGACTATATCCATGTTGTCGACCTAGCACGTTGGATAGGGGGAGATGGTACCAAGCTACAAACAGGAATCATCAACGCTAACCCTGAAGATCAATTAATCTATACTCAACATGCTTTCAATATGGAAGAGGGTAAACAGATATTTACAGGAATGCATCGAAATGCAGGTACAGGGCTTGAGGTATTTGAACTAGTAGGAGAGAACCGGATTGTTAGAGTAAAGGACCTACAAATGTTGGAAGTGGAAGAGAACGGGGAGCTAATAACCAAAACATTAGGTTCTTGGGATACCATTCTACAAGGAAAAGGGTTCGTTGGTGCAGTGCATCATTTTATTGAATCCGTGCTAGGTGATACTGAACCTATGGTGAATGGTCAAGAAGGGCTAAAAACGCAGAAGTTAATGGAGGAAATGTTTAATCTTAAACATTAATGAAAAGAGGGTTGCCCTGGGTATACCCGGACAACCCGTACATTCAAATTTAGAAATCAAAATTATCTGGATCAGGACCAATTCGCTCATTTTTATTTAGAGCGTTTAATCGGTCCATATCATCTTGAGATAGCTCAAAATTAAAGATATCTGCATTTTCAATGATGCGATGTTCTTTAATAGATTTTGGAATGGTCACTACTTCATTTTGTAAATCCCAGCGTAAAATAATTTGTGCTGGTGATTTCTTATGCTTTTCAGCAATTTCCACAATCGTTGGCTCGTCTAAAAGCACACCTTGTTTTAGAGGAGACCAGGCTTCTAGTTGAATTCCTTCCTTTTTACAGAAATCATGAAGTTCTAGTTGAGCTAGGTGAGGATGGTATTCTACCTGGTTTACCATTGGTTTAATTTCAGCAACACTTAATAAATCTTCTAGATGATGTACGTGAAAATTACTTACTCCGATGGCACGGACACGTCCGTCTTTATATAACTTCTCAAGTGCCTTCCAAGTGTCTTTCGATTTTTCTTTAGGCCAATGAATTAAATATAAATCTAAATAGTCTAAGCCGAGCTTGTTTAGGCTTGTTTCAAACGCTTCAAGCGTAGATTCATACCCCTGGTCACTATTCCACACTTTAGTCGTGATAAATAATTCTTCACGAGGGACGCCGGCTTCCTTTATTGCTTGGCCAACGCCTTCTTCATTCTTATATACGGCAGCAGTATCAATACTCTTATAGCCGTTCTTAATTGCCGCTTTTACAGATTCTACAACCTCGGACCCTTCTTTTACTTTAAAAACGCCTAAACCAAACCAAGGCATTTCTACTCCATTATGTAGCTTTACTGTATCTTGTAAATTCTTTGGCATAAGGTAACCTCCTATGTGGAAATTCATTTTACAACAATAGTATTGTCTCATAAAAAACCTATAAATATAAAAGATAATGCTTAACATAAATTATTTAAAGGCAAAGTTAGTTATGATTTGTATTTTCTTTTTTTAAAGAATATAGTAGTTACAAGTTATTGTTAAAGGCTCTCTTCGTAAACTTTGTTGCTATTTAAATACTTTATATTGTCTTTAGACAGAGTATGATGCTGTTTTCTTTATATTGGAGAAGAAAAGACTCCATGAAGCAGCATAGAATACGTTTTAAAGACCATATAGGAATAGAAACAATTTATGTGAAAACAGCCTTGTTAAACATCAAGGAGGACTTAAATTTGATACGTTTTGGAGTCGTTGGAACCAATTGGATTACGGAAAGCTTTATTCATTCAGCGAGCGATTTACAGGATTTTAAATTGGTTGCTGTATATTCAAGGTCAGAGGAAAAGGCAGCTGAATTTGCTGCAAAGTTTGGTGTGGAAACAACGTTTACTGACTTAGAAGATATGGCAAACAGCGATAAGATAGATGCCGTCTACATTGCAAGTCCAAATGCACTTCATGCAGAACAGGCTATATTGTTTATGGACAATAAGAAGCATGTCATTTGTGAAAAGGCCATCGCATCCAATGCCTCGCAGCTAAAAGAAATGATAAAGACAGCGAAAGACAACCAAGTACTATTAATGGAAGCTTTGAAGTCTACTTTCCTTCCGAATTTTAAGGAAGTTCAAAAGAATTTACATAGAGTTGGAACAGTTCGAAGGTATTTTGCCAGCTATTGTCAATATTCCTCTCGTTATGATGCTTATAAGGAAGGTACGGTCTTAAATGCCTTTAAACCGGAGTTATCAAATGGGGCTTTGGTAGATATCGGTGTCTACTGTATTTATCCTTTAGTTGTTTTGTTCGGGAAGCCAACAGAAATTAAAGCAAGTGGACTACTGCTAGATTCTGGTGTGGATGGGGAAGGAAGTATACTGTTGAAGTACGCTGACATGGAAGCAGTCATTATGTACTCTAAAATCTCAAATTCATATATTCCTTCTGAAATACAAGGTGAAGAGGGAAGCATTGTCATAGATAAAATACACACACCAGAGAAGGTTGAACTGTACTTAAGAAATGGATGCATAGAGGATTTTTCAAAGCCTCAGAAATCTAACTCCATGTACTATGAAGCTGAAGAGTTTGTCAATTTGATTAAAAAAGGGCAATTGGAATCCAGTATTAATTCATATGAACACTCATTGTGGACAATGGAAATTATGGATGAAGTTCGAAAACAAATCGGCGTTGTTTTTCCGAGTGACAAAAATAATTAATTAAAAACCCTAACATTTGTTGTTAGGGTTTTTAAATTGTTTAGCTATTGATTGGTTCTTTTACCACATCTATTTCAAATCCTAAATCTACTAGCATTTGATGATCAGATGTACTTTCTTGGCCAGCAGTAGTTAAATAATCTCCTACAAAGATAGAGTTAGCTGGGTAGAGCCCTAGTGGCTGAAGACTACGAAGATTTACCTCGCGTCCACCAGAGATACGAATTTCCTTTGTAGGATTTACATATCTCATTAAGGCCAATACTTTTAGACAATACCTAGGATTTAACTCATTCGTTCCTTCTAAAGGAGTACCATCAATGGCATGAAGGAAATTGACAGGGATGGAATCGGCATCTAAAGCTCTTAAGCTAAATGCCATATCAATAACATCCTGCATCGTTTCCTTCATTCCAATAATAACACCTGAACATGGCGAGATTCCCTGTTCCTTAATTAACTCAACTGTGTTTAAACGATCTTGATATGTATGGGACGTAGTAATTGATTCATGGTGATTTTCAGACGTGTTAATGTTGTGGTTATAACGGTCGACCCCAGCTTCTTTTAGTAGTGCAGCTTGTTCAGGCTTTAGTAGCCCAAGGCAAGCACAAATTTTCATATTGTACTTATCTTTTATTTCTTTTACAGCTGATACAACTTGATCGATTTCTTTGTTACTTGGACCTCTACCACTTGCAACAATACAATATGTACCAACATCTAATTGGTGGGCTTGTTCCGCACCTTTTAAAATGGAGTCTTTATCAACCATTCGGTATTTTTCGATCGGAGCTGTTGAAATGCTCGACTGAGAGCAATAGCCACAGTTCTCCGGACAAAGACCTGATTTTGTGTTAATAATCATATTTAGCTTAACTTTATTCCCGTAGTGATGGTGACGAATGGTATAGGCGCCGTTTAATAGCTCTAGTAGTTCTTCGTCGGTAGAATGTAATATACTTAGAGCTTCCTCATTCGATAACGTTTTCCCATTTAAAACTTCAATAGCTAACTGCTTCCAGTTCCCCATAACATACCTCCATTTATTCTATTAAGCTACTTTTCTCAAATTCTTAAATTGTCCTTTTGATAAAACCGTTCTTTCTAATCGGAATGCCATCATACCGGCTAAAACAGCTAGAATAAGATCTTTTGGTAATGGTACTACCATCCATAGCCAAGCGACTTTATAAGTAAAATCATCTGGAGCTGCCGCCCACAGTTTATACGCGCCGTACATCCAATTTGTGCCGATTACGTAGTTTATGACCATCCCAATAATGGCAGCAAAGATAAAGGTTCCAAGCGTTTTCTTTTGTTCAATAATTTTTCCAGTTGCATAAGAAGTTAAAATAAACGAAAGAATAAAGCCGAAAGTTGGTTTAATAAGAATAGAAACTCCACCTGTAAATTGCGCAAATACAGGTACACCGACTAATCCTACTAAAGCATAAACCAACATCGCAATGGCACCTAATCGACTTCCTAGAATAGCCCCTGCTAGAATGGCAAAAAAAGTTTGTAACGTTATTGGAACTCCTCCAACAACCATGAATGGCGCTATAGATGTAATATTTGCCCCTACTGCCATAAGAGCAACGAACATCCCAGCTAATGTAATGTCAATGGTTCTAAGCTTCCCGTTCATGTATTCTCCCCCAAAAAATTATTTTACAATTTAAGAATAATAGGGGCACTCATTTAATGTCAACCATTTATTATTTTTGGTTAACTAAAGGTGAGTTAGTGATTAAGATCGCAAAATAAAAAAACTATCTAACTGTAAACTGCGTTTACCAATTAGATAGTGTGGAATTAATGTAATATTAACGGGTAGTTTGGTTTGTTTTTATCTACTTTCAGAGAAATATGAAGTTCTTTTGCTTGATTAACAGAAGCGTAAAAGACCGTCTTAGCATCTGTTATATCCTTCTTTAATAATTCTTTTTTTAGCCAAACTTCATTCAGTTCAAGAGAGGTTAATACTTTTGTATAAATAATTCCATCGATGATAACCGGCAGTTCTATACCTTTATCCGGAGACACCGAATGCAAATTTTCAACACGAGCAACCTCTTTTTCCGGCAGTAGTTTTACAGAGAGCTCTCCATTGGCTTCCACGATTCCAAGCTCAACATCTTTTACGTTAAAAACATTGTTTTCTCTAAGCATTTGAAGAACATTATCAATGGTATATTTCATTCTTTCCATATTTTCAACTTGAAATTGCCCTTTATATATAACGATCGTAGGCTCAAAGGTAAGAATTTTACCAATGGAACGATGTTTAATCTTTAGATAAGATACAAATAATTGCAGACCGCCGATAGCTATGACAGCAATCATAGTGAAAAAGTGGTTCACTTTTGGCTCCGCGATATCAGCACCAACGACAGAACCTAGAACTAAAATGACTAAAAAGTCGAATACCGGAAGTTCTCCTATTGATCTTTTTCCCATTGCGAGTGTAACGAAAAGAAGAAGTGGTAAAATGGTTACAATTCTTCCGATTACCTTCAGAAAATCAACTAGGTGTTCCACTAATCTTTTGCCTCCTATTAACCATATACATAAAGTTTGTCACCTTTTTAAGCATTTTACCCATTTATTAGTGGTTTTTATAGGTGGGATGACCGGTTTAAAATCGCTAACTTCTTAAAATTCATGCAGAATAAAGAAATCGTTGCAGGTATAGGACCTAGGTCTTACAGTAAAATAAAGCCCGAGGACGTACCGGAATCTTCTAACCTCGGGCTATGATTAATTTATTATAATAGTGGCTTACTGAGGTGAATTATTTATGAAAGTACTTAAAGTCCTATGGTTCGGGTTGATTTTTATCATCACCATTTTAGCTTTCAAAATGAAGAAAAAGAAAAGGGGGACTCCATAAAAGGGGTCCCACCAGCTTTCAGCTAGATTACTTTATAGTTATTGAATCATGTTTCCTTGTTGATTCATCGGCATCCCATTTGCTGGAGCATAAGCATTAATCATTTGCTGCATATCTTGTTGCTGTAATTGTGGAACTTGGTAGTAACCATGCTTGTTTTGGTATAAGAAAGTTTCATAAGCCATTTCAAGGTAGTTTGGAATACTATCTTGAAGAACACGTCTTACCACTGGATTCGTACACTCACCAGCTACCATCGTAGTTGTAGTAGCTAGAGACTTTGCACAGCTAAGCATTAGGCCTGATATACATTGGTCATTAAGTGCAGATACATTATTGTTTGGAGACTTAGGTTTAGACGGTGTTAAACCATATTTTACGTCGTTGGATTGATCCATTTTATAACTAGTTGTAGGGTGAGACGGATCTTGACCTGATCTAAAGCACTCTACTGTAATGTTATACGTATCTGTTATAAATTGACGTTGTCTATTAAGAATCCCCTTTAATTCAGGGTCCTTAATATGTTGCTCATACATTAAAAAGTGATCTAAAGTTCCAATTGTACCTGATAATAATTCATGAATATCGAATACCTCATGCCCACCGTGGTTCATTTGTGTTGGAATGGTTTCTGAAGTTTTCTGCATACCTTGGTTCATTTGCTGTTGCATTTCATCTACCTCCACATAGGGATTATTTTTATAAAGTAAGAACCTAGCTGCCTGAAAAAAATGTAATGGCGAGCGCCATACAATTGTATTATGGTTGTTCAAGTTTGTTATCATTCAAGAAAAAAGTAGCAAAAAAAGGTCGTATAAAAGTCCCTATAGCTCAATCTTATGTCTTGATACGAAACGGTTGTCACTTACCCAAAAACGCCATGGGTAATCTTTTGCCTCACCACTATTTTCAATGCCAACCCTTTTACCAACAGAAACTTTTTCTGGAGTAAATCCTTCTGATATTAACAAAGGTGGTTCTATAAATGAACGGCCATAATCCTCCATAGTAATCCCCAGTGCTTTTGTGAGCTTGCCAGGCCCAGAGGTTAAATTTATGATGTGATCTGTTTTCCTTCTATTTTTCATTAATTCTAGTCCACTGTAAGGCTCTAATGCTCTAATTAACACGGCCTCAGGTTCATTTATGCCAGCGCTAACTACATTTACCAAACAGTGTGTATGCATCAAATACGTATAAGCGATGCCTGGCGAGTGAAACATAACTTCAGTTCTTTTTGTTCTTCTATTGTTAAAGCTATGAGCTGCACGGTCGTTTGGGCCTTTATAAGCCTCGGTTTCAACTATATAACCAGAACTTATTCCTTCATCCGTTTGTTTAATTAAAAGACAGCCAAGAAGGGACCTTGCCAGTTGTAAAGTGGGCTGCTTATAAAAATACTCATCCTTAATTCTAGCCTCGTACATGCTTCCATCATCATTTACCATGCTGAAAAATTGCTCCATTGGTTCTCTCCTTGATTGAACATTCTCCTCTTATAGTTCCAATTTAAATAAAGAATAATGTAGAAGAACCATAATACAAAAGGACAGGATTTTAGAAAGTTAATCACTTTTTAAGTATAATGTTTTTAGGACAAATTGAAGGATGTGATCCATTGAGTTTAAAAATAGGATTTATTGGTTGCGGAAAAATGGCACAAGCCATCATTGAAGGCATATTAAAATCGGGCTATTTAACAAGTGAACAAATTAAAGCTACATCTAAAACGATTGAAACAGAAAAAAAGGTAAGAGAACGTTTTAACATTCCTTTTGGGAACACAAATCAAGAAGTTGCTGAATGGGCAGATGTATTATTTTTAGCTGTTAAGCCTGATATACATAATGAGGTAATCACAGAGATAAGAGATTATATTCGTGAAAATACAGTTATTATTACGATTGCTGCGGGGATTACGTTACATACCTTAGAGGATCTATTTGGCAAGAAAATAAAAGCCGCAAGATCGATGCCGAATACTCCTTCCCTAGTAGGTGAAGGAATGACAGCCATCTGTGTAAACGATTTTGTGAATGTCGAAGAACAGGCAGAAATTATTGACATTTTTAAAACCTTTGGAAAAGTGGAACTCGTTCAAGAAAGTCTGATGGATAGTATTCCAGCAATCAGTGGTTCATCGCCTGCTTATGTCTATATGTTTATAGAAGCATTAGCGGATGGTGGTGTGAAACAAGGGATATCCAGAGAAAAAGCCTACAAACTTGCGGCCCAGGCTGTATTAGGGGCTGCCAAAATGGTGTTAGAAACCGGGAAACACCCTGGTGAACTTAAAGATGAGGTTTGTACACCGGGTGGAGCCACAATTGAAGCTGTTTCAACACTTGAAGAAAAAGGATTAAGAGCGGCGGTTTTAGCTGCTATGGAGAGCTGTACAGTCAAAACGAAAAGTCTATCGAAAGATTAAAAACTACATAATGAATTAAAGAAGATGTGGATAAACATCTTCTATTTTTTTGGAGGGAACACACTTAGTTACCATTATGTAGAAAAATGTCGAACAAAACCCCTTTATTATTATCAAATATGATAATATAATCAAATTAGATAACGAATTTAAGGAGTAAACTTATATGAAAAAAGAAAGTAAAGCGGATGTGCTACTTCACCCTGTTCGTCTTAAAATCGTTCAAGAATTTCTTGGAAGTAAGAGCTTGACATCAAAGGATCTTTTAAAAAGACTTCCTTCTGTCCCACAAGCAACTCTATACCGTCAAATAGATAAATTAGTTCAATCGGGGATCCTAACAGTTGTTGAAGAAAATCAAGTTAGGGGAACGATTGAGAAAGTCTTTAGTTTAAATTTTGGTCAGGCAAATTTAGCTAAAGATGATTTACAAGAGACATCGAAGGAAGAACATTTAAATTATTTTATGTTATTTATTTCACAAATCCTAAAAAGCTTTGAGGAATATATAGACCAAAAAAATACGGATTTCGAGAAAGATGGTTTAGGTTATCGGCAGGTGGGCTTGTATTTAACTGACGAGGAGTTTAAACAATTTGCAGAAGATATGGGGAAAGCATTTAAGAGGGCAGTTCAAAATGAACCAACGCCAGATAGAAAAAAAAGAGTGGTATCAACCATCATTATTCCTGATAGAAAAGAGGAGAGGTAAAAATGGTAGAAAAGTTTGTATCGTTTAACAGTGAGTATTTATTGAAAGGAACGTTAACGGTTCCTGAGGAGTCTAAAGAGAAGTTCCCTGGATTACTTATTATCAGTGGAAGTGGGCAAGGTGATCGTGATGGCAATGTAAAGGGAATCGAAATTAATGTATATAAAGAATTAGCAGAATTCTTTACTAGCTTAGGATTTGTTACTTTAAGATATGATAAAAGGGGTACTCATGAAAGTGAAGGAGATTACCATGAAACAGGTGTATGGGATCTAATTGATGATGCAACAGCGGCTGTAAGATTTCTAAAGGAACAGCCTCAAGTTGATCCGAACAATATTGTGATTCTGGGGCATAGTGAAGGGGCTATTATCGCACCTGCCGTCCATAAGAAAGAAGAGGTTAATGCTCTAATTTTATTAGCAGGATTTTTTGGACCTTCAAAAGAGATGCTTTCTGTTCAAAATACCATGGCGCAAAAAGAAGTCGAAGAGGCAAAAGGCTTTAAAGGGTTTTTGTTTAGAATATTAAAAGTTTCGGACAAATTGAAGAAGAACCAGGAAGAAATGCTAAGCAAGGTTATGAGTTCCGATGAACCAGTTATTAAGTATAAGGGAACAAAATTAAACGCAAAGTGGATGAGAGAAAGCCAAGAATTTAATGGATTAGAACAATTAAATGGCGTTAACATTCCGGTCCTTGCAGTTACAGGGGATAAAGATGTTCAAGTCCCACCAACTGATGTAAAAAATATTGAAGGGGTAGTAAAGGGGGATGCAGAATGGCACATTGTCCCTAATATGAACCATTTACTAAGAAAGTATGAACAGAATCATACTATATTAGGATTAATGAAGGAGTATAAGACTCTTGTTGGTCAACCTACAGACCCTGACTTAATCCGTATCCTAAAAAACTGGGTTACTAAGCACATTCAAAAATAAATATTTCATAACAGCAGGGATAAGATCCTCTCAAGCCAATTAAGAGAGTTCTTATCCCTTTTTCATGTAGCCTTTTTCACGACTATATCTTCATTAAACAAAGTTGTTACTACTGAAGCACTTTTTAGAAACCATAGATAAAAACCAAATAATTGAATATATTTACCATTCATCAAACTTTGTCAAATCTTGTCTAAAGTGATGTTAGGGTTTAAAATTAAGTTGTAAATTTATTTAACATTTCAGTAACATCACAAGAATCACTAAAAGAATAAGGGCAATAGACTACCGGCCAAGTAATACGAGTTGGCCGGTTTATTTATAAAAAGAGCTAGATTATTCGTTTATACACGATTAAAACAGGAGAAATAGTAAAATGAGGTGTTGTTCGTGAATATGGAGAAATATAGAACGCTCCTTTTCCAAAAAGTTAAGAAGCAGCTGATTGATTGGTTCGAAGTAGAAACATCAGAAAAAATTGAAAATAAAGATGTCTACTTGTTTCTACATTCCATTAAAGGTACAGCAGGAACGATTGAACTAGTTGGACTCTATCAATTGGCTACTAAACTAATGGAAACAATAGAGAGTATTGAACATAAACGATGGGATCGAGAAGAGTTAAGAGATTTTTTATATGACCTAATTGGCTTAAGTTATGAATATGAGCATTTCCATGTTGCAGAGGAAAAGACTGAGATTGTTAGAAAAGAGGATGAAGCTCTTATCCAAATCATTGATGACGATGTTTCGATGTTAATTCTTCTCAAGGATGCGCTCGAAGAAGCAGGTTTTATGGTTATTGCCAATACGGAGGCAGAGAAAGCCGCTGAGCAGTACTTTGATTTGCGACCGGATTGTTTAGTAATAGATGTGCATCTCCCTTCAAAAAGTGGTGTACAACTTTTGAGAGATTTGCAAAATCATACAAGAAAGAAGTTTATTCCTACTATTATGATTAGTAGCCAAAACGATCGGGAGTTAAGGATCAAATCCTATAAAAATGGAGCAGATGATTTTATTCCTAAGCCGATTGATCTTGAAGAGTTCATTGTTAGAGTCGACAGGCATATTCAGCGCAAGAAGCTGTTTGACCATTCAAACCTAATAGATGAGCTCACACAAGTATACAATAGAAGATTTTTAAAAGATTCACTTGAACGATTATTAAATGAAGCGAAAAGGTCTGGCATTTATTTCACTCTAGCTATATTGGATCTAGACCATTTTAAGAGAATCAATGATACATATGGGCATATAGCAGGGGATAGAGTGCTAGCAAGGTTTGCTCAATTCTTGAAAAATAGTATACGGAGCTCTGATACCGTATTTCGTTATGGTGGAGAAGAGTTTATGATTCTTTTCCCGAGAACTAGGGATAGTGAAGCAAAAGACATCTTAAGTAGAATTTTAAAAGAGTTTTCTTTAGAGAAGTTTAAGGAAAACGATGAGAGCTTTTCTGTAACATTTTCTGCGGGTGTTTATATGGTAGATGACTCTGAAATTCCAGCAAATTCAATTATTAAAACGGCTGATCAGGCATTGTATGAAGCAAAAGAGAAGGGGAGAGCACGTGTAGAAAGTGCTAACAAACTAGAACTAGGAATTGCGAAAAAGAAATTAAATGTCTCTGTTATTGACGATGATGCCATTATTCGAACGATGTTAATGAAAATCCTACAATCAATGGAGTTCGAGCATATTGATTTAGACATTCAGGTATATGAGGATGGATTAAAATTTTTCCACTCAAATCGCCATGAAGAAAAGGGCCAACATTTCTTAATATTAGATGGGGTAATGCCGATCATGGATGGGACGGAAGTATTGCAAAAGGTTAAGCAAGCGAAGAATGCGCATCAATTTCATATTCTAATGTTAACAGGAAGAAAGAATGAATACGACATTGCAAGAGCTCTTAAGCTTGGTGCGGACGATTACGTAACCAAGCCATTTAGTATTACCGAGCTCCAAGCTAGAATACAGCGATTGATACAAAGGATGGCATAATCGAAATGGTAAATGAAATCCAAGTTCTATTAGCTGCTACTGGTTTCATTATAATTCTTTTATTCATCATTCTGACCTACTTAGTTATTCGAAAAACAATTGAGAATAGGCAAGAAAAGAAGATTGGGCAATACAAACAGAAATACAATTCCCTCCTTTTTTCCAGTGTTTATGAAGGTCAATTAACTCGACAAATTACTGTTGATTCACTATTAAAGATTAAAGCTGTAGAGGATTTAATAAAGAGCTATTCAGATGTTTTAGAAGGCGAGTCAGAAAAAAGCAACCTAACGAAGTTGGCAGAATTATACTTAGGAGATTACTATAAAAAAAGTTTAAGAAGTAGGAGATGGAGCATCCGGATGAATGCTCTATACCATATTGAAGATTTTCGGATGGAAAATCTAGAGCAAGAAGTCGTCGAAATGGGAAAAAATAAAAGGATTACGAAGGATGAACTAGTGATTATTCTTAGAATCCTTTCTATTTTTCAATATAAGGGGTTACATAAACTAATTAATCAGAATGCTAGTCAACTTTCCGAGTTTGAGTATAGAAGCTTTTTGATGAAGTTGAATGTAGATGAGTTCGATCAGTTTGTCCTTTCTTTTTATAAAAGTTCTGAAGATCTTCAAGTCGCTATTCTAGAGGTTATTCGAATGAAGAATGAGTTAAACTATGTTCCTTTTGTTGAGTCGGTATTTCATAATTCTACAGGTGAATTAAGATTAAGAGCACTAAAGACATTAGCTGGGATCGGATATGTAAAAGAATATCAAAAATACATTCCACTATGTAAAGCTGAAAAATGGCAGGAGCGAATGTTGGCGGCAAAGCTATTTGGCACATTGAAAGAACAAGACACTGTTTCTTGTTTAATTGATTTGTTACATGATCGCATTTGGTGGGTTCGCTCTCAGGCTGCGCAATCTCTAATGCTTTATCCAAATGGGCGAGAAATTTTACAGCATGTTTTGACTACAACTGAAGATTCTTTTGCTCGTGATATGGCTTGGGAATGGATAAATAAAGGAGAAATCTAATGACATCAGAACTATGGGCAAATATAGGTGTTACATTTGCTTCCTTTATAGCAATATACATGGTATGTGTGATCGGCTTTTATACGATTATTTTATTTCTATCCATGTTGCAATTACGGAAAGAGTACAAGCTTGACCGTGACCAAGCCTACGAAGATTATATGAATGATATATTTACAAAACCGGTATCCATTATTGTGCCAGCTTATAATGAGGAAGCAGGTATTATTCAAAGTGTTAGGTCACTACTTAGCATTAACTATCCTAGATTCGAAGTAATTGTTGTTAATGATGGTTCAAAAGATGGCACGCTTGAGAAGATGATTGAACATTATGATATGAAAGAAATTCATAAAGTTGTCCGAAAACAGTTAGACACAAAACCGATTAGAAAAGTCTATCAGTCTAGAATTCTTCCAAAGCTTTATTTAATTGATAAAGAGAATGGCGGAAAAGCTGATGCGCTTAATGTAGGATTGAATTTTTCTCACTATCCATATATCTGTTCTCTTGATGGTGATTCGGTTCTTGAGCGTGATGCCTTCTTAAAGGTGATGAAACCTATTATTGATTCCAATGAAGAGGTCATTGCTTCTGGCGGAAGCATTCGGATTGCAAATGGCTGTCACATTGACAATGGCCATATTTTAAAAATTGGACTATCAAGGGATCCGATTGTCATTATGCAAGTGATTGAATATTTGAGAGCATTTTTAATGGGGAGAATTGGATTAAGTAGACATAACCTTCTCTTAATCGTATCAGGAGCGTTCGGTGTCTTCTCCAAACACTGGGTCCTTCAAGCAGGGGGCTACAAAACGGACACAGTAGGAGAGGATATGGAGCTTGTTGTAAGGCTTCACCGAATCCTTAAAGAAAAGGGAGAAAACAAACGAATTGTGTATGTTCCAGATCCTGTATGCTGGACAGAAGTGCCTGAGAGCTTAACGTATTTAGGGAGACAGCGAAAAAGATGGCACCGAGGATTATTTGAGAGCCTATGGGCACATCGCAACATTACGTTTAACCCTAAGTACGGTTCTATTGGGATGATTTCATTTCCATATTTTTGGATTGTCGAGTTTTTAGGTCCAATTGTTGAATTATTTGGCTATATATTTGTCATCTTATCGTTATTTCTTGGTGGCATATATATTGAGTTTGGAATACTAATTTTTTTATTGTCCTGCTTATACGGATCACTTTTTTCCATGGCATCCGTTTTACTTGAAGAATGGAGTTTAAGAAAATATCCTAAAGTGTCGGATATCATTAAATTATTTTTCTACTCCATGACGGAAACGCTTTGGTATCGACCGTTAACCGTTTTCTGGCGCTGTCTAGGAATATGGCAAATGGTTACGGGAGAAAAAGGCTGGGGAGAAATGAAAAGAAAAGGTGTTTCTTCATGATTAAGAAGCTGACTAAAACACAAGTATATGTTTTTATCTATCTATTTATTTTATTATTCCTTCTAACTAGTCCGTTCTGGTTATGGCAGTTGAAAAAAGAGGGCGAGCTTGATGTTCTTATTTTTAATAAAACCGTCCCGGACCAAACCTACAGAGAACATAAGGGATTAGTTTGGATATTAAATAATGAAAAGTTGTTAAAAGATAATGGGGAAGCTTATTCCATACAAGCTGATTATCGAGGGTTTCTGCCTAAAGACAACAATAAGTATGATACTAGATCATTACCGGAAGATTTAAATCCATACGATGTTTATTATATTGCAGATCAATATGGGGTATATGAGGAAGAATTCTATGGCTCTAATGAATTAGGAGAAAGATCTAGTAGCTTATACGGGGGACTTCAAGAGGATGAAATACTAAAACTTGAGGAAGCCCTTTTATCGAATAAAGGTAAAACATTAATTGCTGAATTTAATACGTTTGCTTCTCCGACCTCTGACCTTGTTAGAGAGAAGGTCTCTAATCTACTTAACTTAGATTGGAGTGGTTGGATTGGTAGGTATTTTACAGATTTGAACGCTAAGGAAGTCCCAATCTGGGTGAAGGAAAACTACCAATCTCAAACGGGGGAATGGAGTTTTAGTGGAGAAGGGTTTGTTTTTGTTAGCAAACATGATTATATCGTTGTTCTAGAAAAAAAAGATATAAATGGATATGGTGTGGAATTTGAATTTACTCCTAAAGGGGAAGCTCTTTTTGAAAAAGACATAAAAGCACAATATCAATATTGGTTCGATGTAGTAGAGGCAAGAGATGGAGATGAAGTTTTAGCCAATTATCATTTGCCTATTACAAATGAAGCAAAAAATAAATTGGCGATACATGGAATTCCATCAACCTTCCCTGCTGTAATTCATCACCAAAATGCAGCGTTTTCTTCTTATTATTTTGCAGGGGACTTTGCGGATGAAGCGGAAATCCCAGGTATCTATCAAACGGAAGGAATTGCCCTCTGGAAAGAACAGTTTGCTTCAAGAGGTTCATTTTATTGGAAGGCATATGTGCCGATGATGAAAGCTTTGTTTGAAAACGGATTGGATGATGTATTAAAGCAAAAAGAAATTGTAGTTGTTGAAAGAAATGGAATTAAACTTAATAGCCAAACTGGCACTTCTTACATCCAAGTCTTAAAGAATGGACAATGGGAAGATTTGCTTGTAAAAGGAGTAAATATGGGGATTGCAAAGCCAGGATATTTCCCAGGTGAGACGGCCATTACAAAGGCAGAATATTTCCGATGGTTTAAACAGATTGGAAATATGAATGCAAATGCTGTCCGAATCTATACCTTGCACCCACCAGCTTTTTACGAGGCCTTTTATCAATATAACCAAATAGCAGAAGAACCACTATATCTGTTCCATGGGGCTTGGGTAAATGAAGAAAAGTTAGTAAAATCGCAGGATGCTTTTTCAGAAGAGGTTACAAAAGAGTTTAAGAGTGAAATGAAACAGATGATTGATATTGTCCATGGAAATGCAGAAATCCAAGCTAGGCCGGGACATGCTTCAGGAGAGTACAACTACAATATATCTCCCTATGTTTTAGGATACATGATAGGAATTGAGTGGGACCCTGGAATGGTCTTAAGTACCAATGAAAAAA
The DNA here is from genome assembly GCF_042865285.1 of Cytobacillus spartinae. Classification (NCBI taxonomy): domain Bacteria; kingdom Bacillati; phylum Bacillota; class Bacilli; order Caryophanales; family Bacillaceae; genus Cytobacillus; species Cytobacillus spartinae. The sequence continues at coordinate 94,903 of NZ_JBIACK010000013.1, forward strand.
ATAAAGGCAAAAGTCAGCATACTGGTAAATATTTTCAGAGTGTAAAAGGGTCACCATTTGAGATTTGGCTTACTGAGATGATGGATTTCGCGGCTGAATATGAGGTTAATCAATATAACTGGCAGCATACGATGAGCTTTACAAACTGGGTTACAACTGACTTATTAGAGCATCCAGCGGAGCCGGCAGAAGAGGAAGATATGGTATCGGTGAATCCGAATCATATTAAGCAAACGGATGAATTTCATGCTGGTTTGTTCGCTTCTTATCATATCTATCCGTATTATCCAGATTTCTTAAATTACGAAGAACAGTATGTTGATTATGTGGATCAGCAGGGTGAAAAGAATAACTATGCAGGTTATTTGAATGATTTGCTTAAAGCACATGACATGCCTGTAATTGTAGCAGAGTTTGGGGTGCCTTCTTCTAGGGGAATGACCCATAAAAATGTGTACGGGATGGACCAAGGTTTCCATTCTGAACAAGAACAAGGTGAAATAAATAAGCGATTGTTTCAGTCGATTGTCTCGGAAGGATACGGTGGTGGACTAGTATTTACGTGGCAGGATGAGTGGTTTAAGCGGACTTGGAATACGATGGATCTAGATAACCCAGATCGCCGTCCATTCTGGAACAATATGCAAACAAATGAGCAGCATTTTGGGCTGTTAAGTTTTGAACCAGGGGAATTTTCACCAAAAATCCTCGTAGATGGTGATCGACATGATTGGGAACGACAAGGTATTAATCCTTTTTACGAGACTGATAGGGATACTATATTAGAAAAGACTTATGTGACGTCAGATGAAGGATATTTGTACGTTCGCTTTGACTATAATCGGCCGATCAGTTTAAGTGAGGAAACAACCTATCTTTTATTCGATACGATTGACGATCAAGGTCAAACATCGATCCCACTTGATAATGGGAAGGAAATTCATGCTGATTTTGGGGTGGATTTTCTAGCCAAGATTGGGGAAAAAGAACAGACACGCTTACTGGTCGATAGTTATTATGACTCCTTTTATTATCAATACGGTCAAGCATTGAATATGATTCCTAAAGTATCGTATGCAAGTCAAAAGGATAATGGACAATTTCATCCAATAAGGTACGCTTTAAATAAATCCTTAACGATTCCCTCTACTGGAGAGGTTATCCCATTTCAATCCTATGAAACAGGGAAGTTAGTATACGGAAACGGAAACCCGTCTCATAAAGACTTTAACTCTTTAACCGATATTAGTATCAGTGAGGATCACAAAACAATAGAGTTGAGAATTCCATGGCTGTTATTAAATGTCAAGGATCCTAGTTTAAGAGAAGTAATGGGAGACATGTGGGAGAAGAATGGTTTAAGTAGTAGTAAATCAATTGAGGGAATTCGTTTATCTGTAATTGTAACTGAACAACATGAAGTGAAAGGAGCATTCCCGCAGTTAAATCATAACGTGATTCCAGAACAACAGACAAAACAATATAGCTGGGATCAATGGGATACACCAACGTACCACGAGCGATTGAAAAAATCGTACGATATGATGCAGGAAGCATACGAAACCATAAGCATAAAGGGAGATTCATAATGAAGAGAATATTGTTGGCAGAAGATGAAGAAATATTAAGAATGCTTATAGTTGATACGTTAGATAGTGAAGAATATGAAGTAGATGAAGCTGCTGATGGTCAGGAAGCTATTCAGTATTTCTTAAATAATGAATATGACTTAGTCATACTTGACTACATGATGCCTACTGTAACAGGGTTAGAAGTTATTGAAAAAATTCGTGAATTAGGCAGTGATGTAAAAATCTTAATGCTATCAGCTAAAAGCCAGCAATTTGAACAGGAACGCGTGATGGAAGCTGGGGCCAACTTTTTTATGGCAAAGCCATTTAGTCCACTTCAGTTATTTGAAAAAGTTGAGGAAATATTAGATGAAGCTTAAGGATTATTTTACTAAAAGCTTGTCAAGGCAATTCGTTGGTGTAATGGGCCTTTTTATCCTAGCCTTTATCATCGGAACGGCCTTCATATATTTTACTCAACAACATCTTAATAAAGAATACATTCAAGAGCGTGCTGAGTTAGTGAAGAAAGAGAAGGTAGTAGAAGAGTTAGATGACGCTGTTAATTTAGTTCTTTTCAATGTTCGCGGGTATCTAGCGTTCGGGAATAAAGAATTAAAGACTCTCGCACTTTCAGCTCATCCAGAAATTCGAAGGTTAAACAAGGAGCTCGACCGTTTAGCAACAAATGATGAGGATCGAGAATATGTAAAGGAACTTCGAAATTTTGTTGATTTCTATTTTATCGAAACTGCTCCGGAAGTATTTAGATACTTTGAGGCTGGACAGCAAGACAAGGTACTACAAATATCATCTTCAGGCGCTACAGCACGTGTTAATGCCTTTCAAGAAGACACGCATAAATATAGACAAAGTATAGAGAGTCAACTAGAAGGAAAAGTAGCTAAATTGTCCCGTGAACAATCATTTTTACAAATTGGCTTCCTTTTTTTCTTATTAGCGATTATTTTGATTTTTTTCCAAATCATTCGTCTGATGCTTTCTCAAGTAGGGAAACCTTTAGCTGAACTTGCAGCTGCAGCAAATGATATTACAATTGGTAAAGAAGTAGATATTTCAGTAGATAAGAATAGAAAAGATGAAATAGGATCTCTTTCGGTAGCTTTTAAAAAAATGATTACGAGTTTACAAGAAAAGGAACAGGATTTATTAGCACAAAATGAGGAGCTCATTGCCCAGCAAGATGAACTTCAAATGCAACAATCAGAATTAGAAGAAGTCCTTGAGACCATCCGAGAGAATGAACAGAAGCTTGAGAGAAGAAATGAACTAATCAACAAAGTTTCTAACTCATTAGATAAACAGGTGGTGTTAGATAGTATTGTTACAAATATGAGCAGGATCATTGAAGCTGACAAAGGTCTAATGATTATGCTAAATGAAGAAACCTACAGTGCATTCGGCGTTTCTGAAAAAGGGGTTAGACAATTTAAAGATAATATGGAAAGCGGTTTAATTGAAAGACTAATAGCCTTTAAAAAGCCATATTCAATTAAACGGGAAGTTGATGACTTAGATAAAGGGTTCCATACCTCAATCTGTTTTTGCTATGATTTGTACCTGCCTGTTTTATCTTCTAACAATGATGTAGTAGCTGTCATGTCGTTTTCTAGATTTGGCCAGTCGTTCTTGGAAAAAGATATGGACGAATATGAGGCACTTGCGAAACAGATAGGAATATCACTCGATAAAATTAGCATGTATGAAGAGTCTGAAGAGGATAGAAGGCTGAACCAGGATATCTTGAACACGGTTCAAGAAGGGATTCAGTTAGTCGATTTAACTGGAACCATTCTTCAAGTAAATAATCAATTATCCGACATGTTCCACTTACCTAAAGAAGTAAATGACTTAGTAGGAATTACACAAGATAAATGGGTAGAGATTATGCTGTACTTTATCGAGGAGAAAGAAGAATTTAGAGAATTTGTAACTAAATCTATTTCAGCTGAAATCAAGCCAGAAAACAACTCATTTATTTATAAAAAGAAAAATGAGAACCATGTTATTAAGGTATATTGTGAAGCTTTATATCATGGCGATGAAAGAGTCGGAACCATTCTTGTTCATCGGGACATTACAAAGGAATATGAAGTGGATCAGATGAAATCAGAATTTGTTAGTACAGTAAGTCACGAGCTGAGAACACCTTTAGCTAGTATTCTTGGGTTTACTGAATTGCTTCTAAAGCGCCAGTTAAAGCCAGAAAGACAAACAAAATACCTAACAACTATTTATAATGAAGCAAAGCGATTAACAGCCTTGATTAATGACTTTTTGGATGTTCAACGTATGGAAGCAGGCAAACAGACTTATGAAAAGAAATACATCGAGCTTTTACCTATTATCCAAAAGGTCATTGACAGTCAGCAGATAAACACGGATCAACACGCCTTAAAGATTGAATCATATGTTGAGAGTGATTATATCCTCGGTGATAAGGCGAAAGTTGAACAAGTGTTCACAAATTTAGTTCATAATGCTATTAAATACTCTCCACTTGGGGGAGAAATTAAGATAATAATGTCTGAAAAAGATGGCGATTTAAAGGTAGACGTAGTGGATGAGGGATTAGGGATTCCTGAAGAAGCATTACCTAAACTGTTTACTAGATTTTACCGAGTTGATAACTCTGATAGAAGGAAAATTGGTGGTACAGGATTAGGCTTGTCTATTGTACAGGAAATCATGAAGATGCATGATGGAGAAATTTCAGTTTCATCTGAGTTTGGGAAAGGAAGTACGTTTACGGTCAGCTTTCCGCTAATAGAAGGAAAACTAGAAGCAATCGTGACGGAGAAAGATTCTTTAAATGGTCGCTATACCATAATGGTGGTAGAGGATGATACCAGCTTAGTGCAATTAATTTCACAGGAATTGCTGGATAGTGGTTTTCAAGTCAACCACTATTCGAACGGAAAAGATGCCCTTGAAGCCTTAAGTATGACCGTCCCAGACGCCATTGTCCTTGACATTTTGTTAGGGGAAGACGGAATAGACGGATGGCGTATGATGGAATGGATTAAAGGGAATGAAGAGTTAAAGAATATTCCTGTTATCATTTCATCAGCTCTGGATGAAAAAGCAAAAGGATTCTCTTTAGGCGCAACAGATTATTTAGTAAAACCATATAAGCCAATGCATCTTTCAAAAGCGATTATGCAAACTCTTCTCAATATGGGGAAAGTAGGTCAGGTTCTGGTTCCCCAAGGTGAAAAATAAATCGAAATATATAGGAGTAAAAGCTATGAATGTAGTAGAAAGACAACTTAAAGCATATAATGAAAAGAATATCGATGCCTTCATGGAATGCTATTCAGAGGACATCCAAGTCTATAAATTTCCGAATACGTTAAGGTTTTCAAAGAAAGAAGAAATGAGAGAACACTACGATAAAATGTTTCAAGCATTTCCTAACTTAAATGCCGATGTTGTAAAACGCGTGGAGCAAGCACCTTATTGTATAGATCACGAATATATAACAGGAAAGGAAAAAGAGCCTTTCCATGCAACAGCACTATATGAAATCAAGGATGATATCATTACTAAGGTTTGGTTCTTATAAGATGAAGAAATACAGGTGATTGCCACCTGTATTTTTTTGTGGATTAAGTGATTCTAAAGCACTATAGGGGAAATTATCGATCAGAATAAGGGAATCTCCCTATGTTCATAAACTAGTAAAATAGTAATAATAAATGTGACAGTAATGTGAAAAAAACTCTTGGATATTGGTAGATGGATTAGGAGGATTGTAGAGTATGAGGGGACAAATGGAGGAATTGGGGGAGAAAAGTTCTGTTTACTCTGAAACTATAAATGATCTAGATGTTTTTATTGATCCTAAATTACCGGCAGAAATAATCCTTCAGTTAGATATGCTTCAAATTAGAGAGGGAGATCTTGGTGTTTTAAGAAGTTTACAACCTGTGATAAAAGAGTACCTAGAGAGAATGATTAATGACTACCTAGAACAGCTTATAAGAGATCCCTTATATCCGAAAGAGACAAGCAATAAAATTCATAATGTATTACAGAACCACCTAACACAGTTGTTTAGAGGAAGAGTGGATTTAGCATTCATAAAAAGCAGTCAGGACTTGGCATATCTACTATATAGAACAGGGTTAAGTTTGGATGGATATATAGCTGCTACTCAGAACGTAATTCAATTAATCCTTGTCTGCATATTAAGAGAAGAGGTGCAAAGCAAAGAACAATCAAGAGTATTAGCTAAAGTTATTGCAAAAATATTTTGTTTTGAACTACAAGTAGTATTAAAGTCTTATCAAAACATCTCCTAACCGTACAAATTACAAAGGAGACGATCAATTTTTTTCTTTTAATTACCAATTAATTCATAATTTGTTGTTTTTAAGCTATAACTATAGTAGATTTTAACTATATAAGATAAATAATTTAAAAATAGAGAATATGTGAACTAGTAAAAAGGGAAAGGGAGATAAACTGGGAGGATCTACAAACTAGGGGGAAGAGACGTGGGTTTAAAGCTATTTAGAAAAAAAGAAAATGTAGAATCAAGTGAAGGCCAAGTAATTATAGGGGAAATTGCTTCAGACCTTCCTACTACCATCAAGACTCAGTTAAAAATGACTGACCTAAATGTAAGTGATTTAACATTAGCAAGACAGTTACAGCCTGCAATTATCCAAAATATTGAATCAATCGTCGGTGCCTTTTATCAAAATCTCGAAAATGAAAGCACATTAATGGCCATTATTCAGTCAAACAGTTCTGTTGACCGCTTGAAAAATACGTTAAGACAGCACATCATAGAGTTATTTGATGGAAATATTGATAAGGATTTTATCATGAAAAGAAGTAGAATTGCTCATATGCATGTGAAAATTGGACTTGAAACAAAGTTTTATATGTGCGCGTTTCAAGACCTATTAATTTCTTTAATCAACATGGTACAGGAAGAAGTTGGGGATAAAGCAAAGGCAATTGATTACATAAAATCAATTACAAAGTTAATCAGTTTTGAACAGCAGCTTGTTTTAGAAGAGTATGAAAAAGAAAATGAACGTATTCGGAAAGAGTTTGAGGAGAAACAGACTCAGATCAAAGAGAGTGTAAACGAAACGGTCATGAATTTATCCATTTCAATGAATCAAGTAAACGGGTCTCTCCAAGAGTTAACAGCCCAAGCTGAGCAAATGTTAAGTATTAGTAAAGAAAATACTGAGTTATCGAAGAACACTAGTTTAAAATCATTTGAAGGAAAGAAACAGCTAGAGAAACAAAACGATAACATGCAGACGATTAATAAAAAAGTAGTAGAGATTTCTAATGAATTAGAGATCCTTGAACATATTTCTAAGGATATCTCACTTATTGTAGGAATGGTTACGAATATTGCGGAACAAACGAATCTACTAGCTTTAAATGCAGCAATTGAAGCGGCTAGAGCAGGAGAATCAGGAAAAGGGTTTTCTGTTGTAGCAAATGAAGTTAGGAAATTAGCGGAGGAAACAAAATTATCTGCATCTAAAGTATCCGGGCTTATCTTAAATCACAGTAGTCAGATTTCCAATGTTACAGGCAAATTAGGGGAAATCAATGTGTTTGTTGAAGCAGGGATTGAAGGAATGTCAGGAACGAATGAATTTTTAATATGATTCAACATGATATGGATAGTAGTCAGCAGATGAGTGAGAAAATGGAAGATGAAATTAACGATATAACACTTGCCTTCTCAAGTATTTCATCGGCATCTCAGGAAATCTCAGCCTCAGCGGAAACTCTTTCAGCGATTAGTAGAAAACTAGTTAATAATGAATAATAGATGGGGTAGCCTAGTAGTTGGTTGCCCTATTTCTAATTTATTTATTTTTAATGAAAAATTGTATAGAATACCTTAAGAGATACATAAGTTTTTTGGTATTTGAAAAAATGACTAACTACTACCTGTTTGGAGTGAGTAATATGGAAAGAATCAACCTTACTGAAGATTTATCATTTTCTAGAATCATTCATGGTCTTTGGAGAATTAACGAGTGGGGGTTTAGTAACGAAGATACATTACAATTAATGGAAGAGTGTCTAGAGCTAGGAATAACCACTTTTGACCATGCGGATATTTATGGAGGGTATACGAATGAAGAAATGTTTGGGAATGGCCTGTCCTTAAAGCCCTCTTTAAGACAACAAATGGAGATTGTTACAAAGTGTGGGATTAAATTACTTTCGGATAATCGACCTGAGCATAAACTTCACCATTACGATACAAGTAAAGAACATATTATCAAAAGTGCCGAAACTTCTTTGGGAAATCTAAAGACTGATTATATTGATGTCCTACTCATTCATCGTCCAGATCCTTATATGAATCCAGAGGAAGTGTCTGAGGCATTTGTTCAATTAAAGGAGCAAGGGAAAGTTCGACACTTTGGTGTATCTAACTTTACGCCATCACAGTTTGATATGTTGAGTAGTTACCTCCCCTTTCCTTTAATTACAAACCAAGTTGAAATATCGGTAAGTTTCTTAACTCCTTTCCAGGATGGGACTATTGATCAATGCTTACAAAGAAGAATACCTCCAATGGCTTGGTCTCCTTTTGCAGGAGGGAATTTATTCACTGCTACTGATGAGAAGACAAATAGAATTAAGCAAGCTTTAGAAACAATAGGAGAGGAAGCTGGAACTGAAGCCTTAGATCAACTCATGTTAGCTTGGTTAATGAATCACCCTGCTCGAATCATGCCGATTTTAGGTACCGGAAAAATAGATAGAATTAAATCCGCTGTTCAAGCTTTAGATATTCGTCTAACCCGAGAGCAATGGTTTAAAGTATGGATTGCTTCAACCGGGCATGGGGTAGCTTAAGAAACTAAATATAACTATTTCGAAGTAGGTAGAGGAATCTATCTACTTTTTTTATAGGTTAGAAAGTATAAGGCTTTCAAGTTAGATTGGTGTCAAGCACAAGCGCCTAGCAAGGCGCTCGCGCTATTCTTACAAAAGTCACAAATAGTTTAAAAATTTCAAATGAATCGTTCAAAAACACGATTATAATTTTGTTATACTATTAACCAAATCTAGAAATATTTACCTAACATTGGAGTGGTGCTTCCTGATTAAAGTAATTATTGCCGACGATCATGCAATTGTTCGTTCTGGGATCCAAATGTTAATAAATAGTCAAGAAGATATGGAAGTAATCGAAACAGCTGAAGAAGGGGAACAAGCTATTAGGAAGACCGTTGAGCTAAAGCCTGATGTTGTTGTAATGGATTTGAATATGCCTCCAGGTAAAAATGGACTTTTTGCCACGAAACAGTTAAAAGAGCTTGTTCCACAAATTCATATTATTGTTTTAACGATGCATGATGATAAAGAATACATATTTAAAGTACTCCAGGCTGGAGCATCTGGATACATTTTAAAAAGTGCAGAGGATATGGACCTGCTCACTGCCATTCGAACCGTTTCAAATGGAGAAGCTTATCTTTATCCAAAAGCAACGAAAGCTCTCATAGAGAATTATTTAGAACAAATTGCTGCTGGGTTAATTGAGGATGGAACCGCTCTTTTAACAGCAAGGGAGGAAGAGGTTCTTTCCATGTTAGCAAAAGGTTATTCAAACAAGGAGATTGCCGAAGTCCTCTTCTTGTCCGTTAAAACCATTGAATCTCATAAATCGAAGATCATGGAGAAATTAAACTTAAAAACAAGGCCTGAACTAGTAAAATATGCACTTAAACATGGTTTACTAGACTTTGAGTAATGAATCTGGGGGATTCGCATGCTGCTAAGTAAGTCTATAAGTTTGTCTAAAATGGAGCGAAAAACGGTTCTGTTAGCTTTCATAGCGATATTTGTTTTTATCCTTATACATATATTAAGTAAGACCTATTTACAACATACTCATCCGCACTTCTTACTCTTTCATACGATACTAGAATTATTTAGTATTTTTGTCTCTTTTTCTATCTTTTTTCAAGGGTGGCTAACCTACAAGTATGTACCTTCCAAGCATCGAATGATACTGAGTATATTATTTCTACAAGTTGGTACCTTTGATTTAATTCACACCCTTCTTTATAATGGGATGCCATTCTTTCAAGATGAATTTACCATTACGAAAGCTACATGGTTTTGGATAATAGCTCGTATGACCGAAAGCTTAGGACTTGCTTTTGTATTCATACAAAAAAGGGACCGTAATAGCACCGTAAAAGAGAAGAATGGATTATTTTTCGGAGCCATTGCTGCAGTGGCTATGATAACATTCACGATTGTTACGATACCAAACGTGATTCCTCCACTAGTCATTGAAGGGACTGGGGTTACTCCTTTAAAGATTTTTTTAGAATATATCATAAGCGTTATTCATCTAATTGCCATGATTCTTATCATACGAAAATATATGCAGACCAAAAAAGAGGATATGCTTGTATTAGTAGGAGGCCTAATTTTCCTCCTTCTAGGTGAGCTCGTATTTACGTTATACAAAAGTGTGCACGCAAATGTGAATCTATTAGGCCATGTGTATAAAATGCTAGGTTACTATTTCTTAATGAGGGGATTGTTTTTTCCACAGTTCAATCTTGTCTTTGAGGAAAAAGAAAAGGCTCAGTCTATGTGGGAAGAAGCAGAAAAGAAACTTCAAAAAAATGAACAAAAGTTAATTTCTTTAATTATTGAAGCTCAGGAAGAGGAAAGAAAACGTGTTTCAAGAGAGTTACATGATGGACTTGGTCAGGAATTATATAGCATATTAATCTCTTTAAAGTCCATTCAGGTTCAGAAAACTTTCCAGGAGTTAACAGGATCATTTAAGCAAGTGGAAGAGATGATCGGAAATTCCATGAAAGAAGTAAAACGAATTGCGAGCCAGTTAAGGCCAAGTGCACTAGATGATCTCGGATTAATGTCTGCGATAAGGTCATTTAGCGAGCAGTTTCAACAAACCCATGCGATTAAGGTTCATTTACAACTCGATCGTCTTCCCAAAAGGCTATTGCCTGAGATCGAAACAGCAATTTATCGCATCTACCAGGAGTCGATGACGAACGCTGCTAAGTATTCAAAGGCTAGCTTAATCAACATTAATTTAAAAATCAATGACCAAATTCTCACATTGTTAGTGGAGGACGATGGTAGAGGATTTAATATGGAGGAAGTTCTTAATAAAGAGGAAAAAGGAATTGGTCTATATAGTATGAAAGAAAGAACACAGTTAGTTGGAGGATCTTTTTATATATGTTCTGAGCTTAATGTAGGAACAAAGGTTAAAATAGAAATTCCTATTCATTATTTAGAGCACCCTGCTCATTAGGGTGTTCTATTTATTGACTGGTAAGGGATAATTTTTTCAAATGATAGGGAATCTCCCGATATGATTATTTGACCTTCAGTGTAAAAATATAAATAAGGACATCTGAAGGGAGATAAAGTCATATGTGCTCGGTTGAGACGGTGGAAATGGATGTAATTAAAACGTATTTACATGATGCCGTTACACTAAATGAAAAAATTATTCTACAAATAGAATATATTTTGGAAGCCATTCAGAAAGAGGATGGATTTGAAGAGGAGAAAATACGTAGGGGTTGTAAGCAACTCAATTTAGTTAGTGATGTGCTACGGGACATTAATAAAAGGACAAAGGAACAGCAAACCACCCTAGCGAACGTATTTATAACAAATGGTGTAAGAGAGAGTTCGAACCAATGGCAATCAAAAGAGCGGTTTAAGAAACAAATTTCTGAAGATATATTCCATTCAATTGGACAAGCGCTGTTTAGTTTATACTTAAGTTTATATAAGCTTAATAAGTTGGAGTTTCATGAAGAAGTAAGTTACCAGCTAACTAGTTTAGAGCATATTGTAGATGATACAATCAAAAAAGTGAAGGACTCAGCATTTGAAATTTACCCTCTAATCCTTGAGGATTTAGGAATTGTGACAACCGTTAAATCCTATTTGGCTTATTTAAGTAAGAAAGAATTAATGACCATCCCTTACGAAGTTACAGGAAAGTTGCACCGTTATTCCACAGAAGCAGAAATCCAGTTATTTCGGATAGGACAAGATCTATTTCATCATATTTACCAACATTCTGAGACCAGCCATATTACAATATCGTTTCAAGATACAGATGTTCTTATTCAGGTGAATTTTAAGGGAGAAGGCAAGTTACAGTATCCTTTTACATTCAAAGACACGGAAAAATGGAAAAGACGATTGGATAAAATCGACGCCTCCTATAAGATCACAGAATCTACAGAGGTATATGAAATAGAATTAAGGTTTAATAAAAAGAGCTTTGTATAAAAACAAAAGCAGATATCTAATTTGGTAAGTAGTTCAGTTATTGTGGTGAAAGTTTTAAATAACAAACATACTAAATTACAATGTAATTCGCATATTAACTCACACAGTTTTCAGCAGGTAAAAGCTCAGAGTTTGTGGCTCCGAGCTTATCTTTTTTTGAGGCATATTCCATCATAGCCCCCTTTAATAGAATGGTTACTTCTTAATAAATAGTGCTTTTAAAATTGTTTTTCCCATCGATTCGGTTTCTCTATGGACGATTACCTTATCCAAAAAAGGAAAATCATTTGGAGTAACTGATAACTTTGCCAGTGGTCTTACTTTATCTTCAGATACCCACTCATCCCTAATACCACCTTGTCTAAAAAGATGCTTTGAAAAGAAATAAATGGTACCGTCTGTCCAAGGACTTCCTACATCATCATTATTTATAGAAAAATAATAATAACGTTTAATTCCTTTGTTAGTTGGTACAGTTAAACAAAGGTTTCTTATGGAACCTACATATCCTTTCCTATTTTTTACGGAAAAAAATAACGACCATACTCCGTCAGTTGAGGCAAAAACAGCTTTGATAGGTTTACCATTGAAGAGCGAACTATTTCTTGGTTCAAAATCATTTATTAAGGAATTATTAGAGCCGTGCACTAATACATTTTTATTCTCAATAACATAGTTCAAAAATAAAAATAAGGGGTATTTACTATAAAAAGGAATATAATTGCCATCCCCTGCTTTTATGTATTTTTGATACATTTCATCAAACTCATTAATCGCTTCCTCAGGCAATTTCAACTCTTCTATTTTTAAAAGTTGGGTTTTATCGAGAATGAACTTTTTAATAATGCTCAGCATTCATATATGCCCCCTCTTGCATACTTTAAAAGATTCCACTTTCGTCTATAAAACTTCCTTTAATTGAATAAAGACTATTCATCAATCCTTTATATATTTTAACATAAATTACCTTTCTCCTTTCTGAAGGCTATTATGTTAACACTAGAAATATCAACGGAAAATGCATATGAAATAATCGAGTGACAATAACTATTGTCATCCTGTTAAACTCTATGCTAATTTGAATGTCAATTCACTAACAAGTGAAACCTAAGCCCTTATATATCAACAAAAAAACGAGTATAAAACCTTTGCGATTTCATACTCGTTTACCTATGTTATTTCTAATGCTTCTCCACATAATCTGAACTACTTACTAATTTGGATATCTGCTTTTGTTTGTTTATTAGGCATCTGCTTTTCTTACAGTAAGAGATGTCATTAGTCCAACAAAGATGATTGTAATAAAGGAGTACATGAACTTTTCCAGCCCGACGATTTTTAAACCACTAAGAATTACGAGTCCATCGATGAGAAAGATAAGGATACCTACATTTAGCGAGAATACCTTTGAGAGCATTTGTGCTACTAAATCAGTTCCACCAGTACTTGTTTCATACCGAAGCATAAGTCCAATCCCTGTTCCAACCAACATGCCCCCGATGATGGCACTTGGGAGGATACCTAATTCAAATTGGCTTCTCATAAAAGATAAGATATCGATTAGTAAGGAAGATACAATTAAGCCGTGAATACTATAGAAAAAATACTTTCTATTAAAGTACCATGCAATGATATACAGTGGGATACTTAACACAATCATGCTAAGCCCTGTTGGAAAACTATAGTAGTAATGAATAATTAACCCAATCCCGATAATGCCTCCATCAAGTAAATGGTGGGGTACAATAAATCCGTTTATGCCAATCCCTAAAATAAAACTACCAACAATAATTGCAAAGATTTTTTGGAAAATAACCATCACCCTAACACTTGTCCTTTCTATACGTTATGAAAAAGGAGATAGATTAGAAGTGATTTTTTATTGAAAATGATTATTAGCTTTTATATACGCCCCTTTATAAAAAGTGAGCTTTGCTAATGTGAAGATCAAACATAAAACACTACAGCCCAAAATAAAGAAATGGAACGGGAAATGGTTTTTCATTAGCAGATAAAATAACAATGGCCCTATGGCAGCCCCTAAGTCCTGTGTAAGCGTATAAAAACTAATATAAGATTGATGATTTCTCCTACGTACTTCTGCTGCTAGAAGGGCATCTAACAATGTATTTAAAGCGGCTCCCGTTAACACCAAGGATAGAAAGAAAAAACACCATATTGGAAACGGGATATTCCAAACATAAATGAGTAATAATACTCCAGTTATCAGAAATAAATAAATAATAATGGAGATTTTATTGTAACGATCTCCCCATTTGCCGGCAGCTTTAGCAACAAAAGGTTCCAAACTCCATCGTACCCCTTGTAAAATACTTCCCCATTGAGCAGCAGCAAAGGTGAAAAGTAAAATGGATGGTTCCGACCAGAAAACATCAATGATAAAAGTAAGTGAAGAAGTAATGATTCCTTGGAACAAAAGGGAAACTAGTAAACCACCTGCTAGTATCCACCATACAGGAACTAGAGTTGTATGGAGAAGTTGGGGAGAATGATTGTGCACTTTTGTATAGGAAGAGTTATTTACTTGACTGAACATATTAAAAATCATGGGTAAGGCAAACAGGATTATCAAAAATAATGCAATAGATACTGGGAATAGACCCAAATACGGAGCAACAAATCCGCCAATTAACATGCCTCCTAAGCTACCAAGCCTAAAAATCCCGTTGTACAACCCGATTAATTGTCCCGTTTGATGATCAGGTGAAATCTGAATAATATACTTCATTCCACCCATTCTTAAAAGGGTCCAGCTAATTCCCCAAACCATTCTTAAGAAAAGCCAAATAATAAAACTACTCGCTAGCCCATAACCGAGAGTAACGAGTCCGGCCAGTAGGATAGCAATCACCAAGCATTTTTTCAAACTATGCCGATGAATGAAAAAGCTTACTAATGGATTAAGTGGAATTCTAATAAAACGATTAATAGATAATAAGATTCCTACTTCCGTAAGGCTATTTAGTCCAACATTCTCCCAATAGACTGGTAAATAAATATAGAGAAGAGAATCTCCGATTAAACATAAGGCAGTAACAACTCCCATCAAGATGACTAACTTTTTTTCTTTCATCCTTCCATCTCCTAGAAATAGATTCCAATATGATTTATCATAAGGGAGATTAGTTGATAAAAATAATTAATGTTTTTGTTATATTTATAAGAAATATTTATATATAGAGGAGACCAGTATGAACCTTAATGCTTTAAGGGTGTTTTATACAGTGGTTGAGGCAGGCGGAGTGACAAAGGCAGCAGAGAAGCTATCATTAACGCAGCCGGCGATTACCGCTCAAATTCGTAATTTAGAAAATGAAATAGATGTTAAATTGTTTTTTCAAAAAGGTAGAACGCTTGAACTTACATTGGAGGGAAAGGAACTATTCTCTTATAGCAAACGATTATTTAAGACTGAACAAGAGATGGAAGAACATCTTAACGATTTAAAAATGGGAAATGTAGGGACTCTCAGAATTGTGGCAACCCATTATCCTAGTGTAACGGTTGCCTTAAATTGGCTTGGGAAATTTAAAAAGCTATACCCGAATGTAAAAACAGAAATGATTCGACGAAATTCTAAGAGTGCACTAAAGGAAATTCTAAATGGAACGGTTGATGTTGGAATTATCGCTGGTGAATGGGGAGAAGAAGGCATCGAAAAAATGGAGCTCATTCAAGACAGATTAATCTTTATATGTCCTTGTAATCATCCACTTGCAGGTAATATCGTTAAGTTAAACGAGCTTATGAGAGAGTCTTTTGTCTATCGGGAAAAAGGAAGTTCAACAAGAGTTCGATTAATAAGTCTTTGTGAAGAAAGGGGAATGTCTGCTCCTCCGATGGCGATGGAAATAGAAGGGATGCTAGAGGGGGTAGTAGCTGTTAAACAAGGAATAGGAGTAATGCTTGCTCCCGAATTGGCAGTAGAAGCCATTCTCCAAGAACAGGATTATGGAAGAATTTTTGTGGAAGATTTGTCCGAAATGGATCGAACCATCTATCTATGCAAAAGGGCAAACGAGCCGTTACAATCGAACAGTAAACACTTTGCTGACATTGTATTTTCGTCAATTGAGATTGGTGTGAAGTAGAAACAAAAAAGCTATCCTCTTGTTTGGTTAGAGGATAGCTTTTCTTGGTCGAGATCTTGTTACGAGTATCAAAGCATTTCTTGAAAAAATGGTACTAACCTTTGTTCTTAGTTACCGAATTCATCACAATTCTAGTAAAGTGGGTACTAAGATACTCCTTTAGTACCCAAAATGTAAGTTTTTTTAAAAAACTTGTCCTAACCTGCCCGATTAATACTGAAAAGAAGGGGTTTTTCGAAAAAGTGTGTATTAACACTCTTCCGTGCCGCATTTCCCGTCCGGCTCCATCGCCCAGCCCATCGAAGTCAAGCAACATAAGTCAAAAAGCACCGAAGAACATTTACTTGTAGTGACTTCCAACGTACATTAATGCGGTAAAAACGCTAGTTGGTAGAAGAATAATACTGCAAATATATAAACTAATGGGTGAACTTCACGCCATTTTCCTTTTACTACTTTCATTAGAGGATAAGAGATAAAACCTAAAGCAATTCCCGTTGCAATGCTAGATGTAAGCGGCATGCTTAAGATAATTAGAAATGCAGGGAAAGCTTCGTCTATCTCATCCCATTTAATATGAGAAATACTCCCCATCATTAAGCTTCCTACAATAATTAGTGCAGGAGCAGTAATCGCTGCTAATCCAGAAACAGCGCCAACAAGTGGCCCGAAAAATGCAGCAACAATAAATAGTCCAGCAACTGTTAGAGATGTTAATCCTGTTCTTCCACCAGCTGCCACACCTGCTGATGATTCAATATAAGCTGATGTTGGACTCGTTCCGAACATAGCACCAATTGTTGTAGCAATTGAATCTGAAAGCAAAGCTTGTCGCGCACGTGGCATTTTATTACCCTTCATTAAACCTGCTTGATGGGCAACTCCAATCATCGTTCCAGTTGTATCAAAAATGGTTACTAGAAGGAAGGAGAATACGACTGCATATAACGCGTGCTCAAATACCTCTCCCAATGCTTCTAGCGGATTTAGGACAATCAATCCTTCTGGAAGAGTAGGGAGACTAACAAATCCTTGATCAAACGAAAGGTGACCAGTAAAGAAAGCGATCAATCCAGTGGCGATCATCCCGAAAAATAGAGCTCCATTGACTCTTAAACTCATAAGTATTAAGGTAATGGCAAGTCCTACTAAAGCTAAAATAACGGATGGATCATGAAGATTTCCTAATCCCACTAAGTTAGTCGGATGGTCCGTAATAATACCTGTTAGGCGTAAACCAATAAAAGCAATAAAAAGGCCAATACCGGCCGTAATTCCATGTTTAAGATTTTCAGGAATGGCTTCAATAAGCATACTACGGAATGGTGTTAAAGATAAAATTGTAAAAATAATACCGGCAATAAAAATAGCTGCGAAAGCAGTTTGATAATTAATATCCCCGTGTGTACCAACAACAGAATAGGCAAAATAAGCGTTCAAGCCCATTCCTGGTGCAATGGCGATTGGATAATTTGCAAATAGTGCCATCCAAAGGGTTCCTGCTACTGCAGCAATAATCGTGGCAGTAAATACTTGGTCAAAAGGAACTCCCGCATCTGAAAGGATGATGGGGTTAACAACAACGATATATACCATTGTTAGAAAGGTGGTAATTCCAGCGAGCAATTCTGTTTTAACACTTGTCTGATTCTCTTTTAAATTAAACACAATTCTCCTCCTCAAAACACGAACAATTTAAAACACAAACTCTATATTATTCGTTTTCATAGTTGATTTCAAGTGTTTTTTTCCATTAGTATTGGGAGGCTAGGAAGTATTGTTAGTATGAGATAAATGTTCTGCATTTATTTAACAGATTTTAGTAGTAGTTCTAATCACAGATTTGAAGGTGAGCACTTATTCTATAGTAGAATGATTGGCTATAAAAAGAAGTTAGGAGTGGCTGTATGTATCCAGACCTTCGTGGAAAGAGTGTTGAAGAACAAGTAGAATTTTTAACAAACAAGTTGGTTGCTTTACAAAGCTACAACGGTACAGAGGGCGAAAACAAAAAAGCCGATTGGTTAATAGAACTGTTAAAGACATTTCCTTACTTTAAAAATCATCCAGATTTGGTTTGGTCACAAACGATTCATGACGATCCCTTGGGGAGAAAAAATGTATTTGCATTGATCAAAAAGGACCATTCTACAAGAAAAACGATTGTATATAATGCCCACTACGATACAGTTGGAACAGAAGATTTTGGTCCCCTACAGGATATTGCCCATGATCATGATAAGCTACAAAAATACTTCTCGAACTATGAAGCAGATCAAGAAGTGCAAAACGATGCTTTATCAGGAGAGTGGTTTTTTGGCCGAGGAGCTTTGGATATGCAAAGTGGGATCGCGGTTCATTTGGTTAATCTTCTTTATTTTATGGAAAATCCTCAAGAATTACCGGGTAATCTTTTAGTGATGTTGAATCCAGATGAAGAAAGTCAACACACTGGTATAAGGGGATCTTTAAGAGAGTTAGTTAGGTTACGTGACGAACATAGTCTACAGTACGTTGCAGCCATCAACAATGATTTTATCTCTCCCTTATTTGACGGAGATGACCAAAAGTATATTTATACGGGGACTGCGGGTAAGCTCCTTCCATGTTTCTATATCTTCGGTAGAGAAGCTCATGTGGGGGATAGTTTGTCAGCTATAGATCCCACGTTAATTTCATCTGAATTAAATTTAAGAATTGGACAAAATTTTGATTTAGTAGAGCCTATATCAGATGAATTAGTCCTTCCACCAAGTTGTTTATTTTTACGAGATGATAAAAAGAGCTATGACGTGCAAACGGCGGTCAGTGCTAAATTATACTTTAATTATTTCGTTTATGAAAAATCACCAAAGGAAGTATTACTTCATCTAAAGGAAATTGCGGAAGACGTGTGTAAAGAATTTGGGCATAGACAACAGGAACAATACAAGAGGTTCCGTAAAGCCAATCGTCTCCCAGAAAGAGATTTAGATTGGACAATTGAAGTAACCACTCTAGAAGAGCATATAAAGTACTTAAGAGAATTAGGAATAGAAGCTAGTGAAGTAATTAATGATGCATTAAAAAAGGTAGATCGTGATGAAAGCGATGATCGTTTGATTGCCTTCCAACTCGTTGAGGCACTTCATTTTGCGGATCCAGAAAAAAAGCCTAGAGTCATTATGTTTTATGCACCACCTTTTTTACCTGCAAATTTTCTATCTGAGAATCATGAAAGTGGAGCAGTTATCTATAACAAGATTCGAAGAGAATTAGCCTTTACTGAGGCTGAAACGAAGGAAGTTTTTAAACTAAGAAAGTATTTTCCGTACTTATCGGACGGGAGTTTTCTATCATTTAACGGTTCAGAGGGAGAAATACGGTCTCTTAAAGACAATTTTCCTGCAATGGACACGTTATTTCCAGTACCATTAGAAGAAATGAAGAGATTGAATATACCCGCTTTGAATTTTGGAGTGTACGGAAAAGGCGGACATAAATGGACAGAGAGAGTCTATAAGCCCTACAGCTTTAAAGTCCTACCATTGTTAATAAGACGAGTAACGAAAAGTTTGCTAGAGGATTAAGAAAAGCTAAGGAAGCCCCTTAGCTTTTTTGGGTTAAGAAATCTTTCGATAAATACAATCCTAATAGATACAGTGCTAACGCAAAATAGGCAGGTAAAAGATGAATAAAAGTTGTGTACCCTATAATAAAATGAGTAAGGATCCCAGCACTAAAAGCAGGTATTCCACCTATTAAAAATGTTTTCCATATCCATCTTGCCCCTTCATGAAATCCCCATAGAGCCATCATTAATACTAATAGCCCTACACTAATTAATGCACTGCCGAATCCAGCCCGATCATGTGCGATTAGAGGAATCAGTCTGCTGTTGATGGAATCCATGAGCTCTGGTGTCATACAAATATAGGTCAAATCAGTGTTTACAAAAACAGAGGATATTCCAATAGCTGAAATGACAACCCCACCAATGACAAATGAAAAGCCAAGTGTAACAAAGCAAAGCTGTCCCCATAAACTTCTTTTCCAAGAATGGGAATTTTTAAGATTCATAGATAAAGGAGTATGTGATGCCCCAGTTGTTTTTTTATAACCAATGACAAAGAAAGGGAGGAGGATCACCCAAAATAAGCCGTGGAGCCAATCAAAATATCCATATCCGATAAAGAGTAGAATGCCGATAAAGCCAGTAATTCCAGCTATATTAATCGCTTTTCTTGCCCAATGTACCCCGTTTCTTACTCCGTGTTTGGCAAGCTGCATATAGATTATTCCACCGGATATCATCGTTCCTGCTAAGGTCATACGATCATGGGCCATAAAAAGGATGATTCGATTATTAATCATCATTAATTGATCCCGACTCAGGTTTAAAAAGGCTTCATCATAGGGCAATATAACCCTTGTCATGCTAAAGAGGAGTGCTAGAATTCCACCTATTAAGATACATAATCCAAAAAGCCAATAATACTGCCAGCCGTCCACTATCTCTTTATCTGAGTCTTCCTGATCCATTAACAATAACTCATTCACTCGCTTAGGCAGTCCAGGTCCTGAAACTACGTACCCACTTGATAGAATAATAAGGTCAGCTCCATTGGAAAGTAAGCTTTTAGCATCCTCTGGTTCAAGCACTCCCCCTGAAATGATGATGGGAACAGATGTTATTTCGTTCTTTCTTAACATGATTAAACTTTCTAGAAGTGCATCTACTTGTTTTGTTTCAAATAGTTGAAAGTCACCTATCATTACACTGTTTTCTTCAATTACAATCCCGTCAACTATGGTATCTTTAATATATCTACTTATTTTTATAAGAGAGCTTCTTACATCTTTTTGCTTAATGGAAAGAAGTAAAGGTTTTTCTTTTGCTGCCTTTTTAATTAAACTTAGACAATTGGAGGTAAATTCATCTTTGTCTTCAATAATAAATGTGTCACAGTAAGGGTGTAGAGCCTTTATGATCTCCGATTGTTCTAAAAGAGAATGATCTGGACTCACACGAATAAATATAGGTTTACCCAGGGATTGTAACTTTTTTAACTTTAAAATCGTCTGTTCTATACCAAGAGTTTCTAGTTTTAATGGAAATAAAATATTTTGTTTGGTTGAATCATAGCTTGCAGGAGATCTGTATGGCTGCAATGCGACAGGGCCAATTTCTATAAATCCAAATCCCAGCTGAGCAAAAGCTTTCGTTCCGGTCATTAGAGGATCTATTTTTCCACTTAAACCAATGGGATTAGATACATGAATATTTAAAAATTCTTTCTGGAGTTTCGGTGAAGGGTCCATGTGACCTAGAAATTCAATAAAGGAGGAACCTAGTTTGGACGAAGCAATTAGGCTCATTCCATTATGTATGAATTCTCTACCTAATGCATTAGGCAATTTTGTTAGCCATGACTTAAATAAGGGGTGATATGACCAATCTGGCATAACAATCAACTCCAATCACGTGTTGAATAATAATCAATTACTAATCTATATTTCTATCATACATATATTTTTAATAATTACCTAAAATTTATATTTTTTCCGATAAAGTGGATAAAGGAGAATAACGATGATAAAAGCTGTGATATTTGATTTTGATGGAACCATTATTGATACAGAGACAGAATGGTATCACATTTTTAAAGATATTTTACTAAAAGATTATGGTGTAAATCTTCCTTTAGAGGAGTTCGCTAAAATCATTGGAACAACCGATGACGTGCTATATCAGTATATAGATAGTCAAAGAGATACTCCTATTGATCGTCTAGAATTAAAGGAAAAGGTGTATAACCGATTCAAAAATCAAAAAGATGTTCTCCTTTTACGAGAAGGTATTCAGGAAATGATTGGGGAAGCCCAAGAACTAGGATTAAGATTAGCGATTGCTTCCAGTTCTAGCCGTAAGTGGATTACAGATTTTCTTGACCATTTCGGACTAACGGAGACATTTCCTATTATTAAAACGAAGGAAGATGTGGAGAAGGTTAAGCCAGATCCCGCGCTTTATTTAAAAGCTGTTGAAGCATTAGAAATAGAACCAAGTGAGGCAATTGCTATTGAGGATTCAGTTAACGGTTCCATAGCAGCGATTGAGGCAGGTTTAACATGTGTGGTTGTCCCAAATGAGGTGACACAGTTTTTAACCTTTCATGAAAAAGCTCTTCGATATAAAGCGTTTTCCGAAGTATCGTTTAAAGTCTTATGTAAATCATAATTTAGTTCGAATTGAGAAAGCTGCACTTGTATGCAGCTTTTTTCTGTATAAATTATCTGGAAAATTATGATAGACTATAATAGATGGGGGGAGATGGAAATTAGACTAAAACCATTCTTAATCATATTAGGCGTACTTTTACTTTCTTGGGCAGGATCGTATCTTTATTATGATTATACTAAGCTTGAGAAGCCGCTATTTTTTAAACATTATTATGACTTATCTATGGATGAGGATGGATATTTCCAACTTTATTATGCAAAGGATCAGTATGATGATCGAAGGGTCATAAGTATCAGTTTTCCTGAGGAGCCTGAAGTAATGATGTCTGTAGAGGAAGGACATCCATACGATGTTGGTAAGTATAAAGTGCAGGAACTCTTCGTAAAGTTTCACTACCCAGAGTTTGATAGAGAAAAAGTGATTCACACAAATACACTAATTGTTTCTTATTCTGATGGATTTCAAGAAACGGTTGATATAGGAGATTTATATATAACTAAGTTTTCTAATCCCGACAAGCGGTATATTGAGTTTATTGCAGGGGGAAGCGGAGGTAACCAAGATTTTTATACGGTTCAAGCAGTTGAGGATTTTACTCTCCAAACATTATCCCATGCCTTCGAAAGGATTACTAATGAGCATTTAGTAATTGAGATTGATACAGACCAGACAAGTATTGAGAAGATGGACCAACGTAAAAAGGAAAATCAAAATAGAGATATCAATACGGATGAGACATTCGCTGTGGGAAAACCTGGAACGCTCCCAATGGATATTAAGCAGGGGGATTATTTAAAAATAGTATCTCATTTCAAGAAAACAAATATTGCAGGATATTATCTATCATTTCCTTTAACAGCCCGTGTAAATCAGGATGGAAAAACAAGTGAGATGGAGACGAGTCTTATTCGTTACCAGCCATCTTGGGAGCAAGGCACTCTTAAGAACTACATTAAGGAAATGAGGGATAAAGAATGAAGAAAGAATTAAAGAAGCTGGCATTTGGTTTCCTCATAGCTTTTCTAGACTTTCGATTAGGAACATTCAATATTCTACCAGATATAATCGGTTATCTTATGATCTATAGTGCCCTTTCAAATTTTTCTCCTACCGAAAACGGGAGGTTAGCAAAGGGAGCAGCTTTATTTCTAGCAATATTTTCATTGCCAGATATCATTATGCCACCACAATTGACCCTTGACCACATGGGTACAATTCATTTCGGGTGGCAATTATACACCTCTGTTTTGCATTTGGTACAGGTGTTTCTTGTCGTGAACGTACTAAAAGCACTTAGTATCATTGTAAATGAGCAGGGTTTTTACTCAGAGAAAAAGTGGCTTGAGAATTTTGGAAAAGTGTACTTGATTGTTAATCTTATCTTAATTTTTATGGGACCAGTAGGTTATCTATTTTCGTTCGAATTGCTCTTTTTAGTTGGCTTTTCCTTTATCGTAGGGTTCATTATCCATGTTATTTTTATTGTTCGGCTATTTCAGATTCGAGCAAAGGTTTTTAAATAAGGCTCTTTTCGTAAACTTTGTTGCTTTTTAGATACTTTAAACTGTTTTTAAATGAACTATGGTGCTGTTTTCTTATTTTTGGGAAGAAAAGATGCCACGAAGTTGAATAGAATACGTGTTAGAGAACATATACGAATAGCAACAATCTATGCGAAAACAGCCTTAAATAAATTGATATTACAAGTTTTTTGTCAAAAACGACTAGGAAGTAATTCTACTTTCTAGTCGTTTTTTTTTGTTAATACGATGAGTATGGTAGTATGTGATATATTTCACATATTTTTCAAAAGTTACTCGAAAATAATAATCTTTTCAATTATATAATCAAAATTGTAAAGGATGGAAATTTAATAGGTTGCACAATTTCCATCATACATATATAAGGAGGGAATTATGATGCATAAGTTAAAATTAATTGTACCCTTTGTATTTGCTATATTTGTATTAGTCGCATGTAATACTTCTGATGATGTATCTACTGAAGAGGAACCGAAAGAAAATGATAAAGAACAAACTGAGGAAGTTACGGTTGATCAAGAATTGGAAGAAGCGAAGAATAGATTTGTAGCTCTTGGTGCAATGCCAATTCCAGCTGAAAATCCGATGACTGATGAAAAGATTGAACTTGGAAAGCAATTATACTTCGATGCACGATTATCAGGAAATAATAAGCTTAGCTGTGCTTCATGTCATGCTCCTGGAGCAGGATATGGGGATGGCTTAGCAACCTTTATTGGGTTTGAAGGCTTCGAAGGACATAGAAACAGCCCAACGGTTATTAACTCTGGGTATTATGAAGAATATTTCTGGGATGGTCGTGCTGGCAGTTTAGAAGAGCAAGCGCTAGGGCCTATTCAATCCGAAGTTGAAATGAATCAAAACTTAGATGAACTTATTACTGAATTAAATAGCGTACCTGGTTATGTAGATAGCTTTGATCATGTGTTTAGCGAACAAATAACAGCAGATAACATCGCAAAAGCCATTGCTGCTTTTGAAAGAACAATTGTTGTTACAGATACTGCCTTTGACCGTTACTTACAAGGTGAGGAAGATGCCATTTCTGTAGAAGCAAAAGAAGGGATGAAACTATTTGCTGGAAAAGCAAACTGTATCTCTTGTCATGCTGGTCCACTTTTATCCGACCATAATTATCACAATCTTGGGATGGGCGGAGACGATGGACGATTTGCTGTTACAGGTAATGAAAATGATAAAGGCAAATTTAGAACATCAGGATTACGCGGTGTTGCCCACACTGCACCATTTATGCACGATGGAAGTCTTGCTACACTTCAAGAAGTCGTAGAATACTACAATACTGGTGGGGGAGCACATCCAAATAAGAGTGTCTTAATGCAACCTCTATCTTTAAGTGAGACAGAAGTAAGTGCTTTAGTTGCATTCTTAGAAAGCATGAGTGGAGAACTTCCAATGGTGAAAAAACCTGATCTTCCACAATAATATATGATTCAAAAAGCTGTGGGTTTAATATCCACAGTTTTTTTGTTTGTACTGTAATTTTTATAAACTTAAATAATTTAAGTTTAGTTGTTTAGGACAAATTTTACACGGGAAGAAGATTATCACAACATTAAAATATCGGCCTGCGAGCCGTTCAGATAAATGGAGCGTCCACAATGTATGTGGGCGCTCTTTCGATAGGATTTATCATGAATTATCATGCCCTAATCTAACGCAAAGCAAAGGAATCTGTGTCATCAATTTACTAAAACCATAAGAAAAGATACCTTGTTAAAAATCAAAGACATCAATATTTTTGAATATTGGTGGAGAGTCGATAAACGGAGAATGACAAACGATCTGTTCTAGTGTAAATGGATGTTCGAACTCAAGCTTAACTGCATGAAGTGCTTGGCGGTTGTAGGTGCTTTCTCCTCCATATAATGAATCACCTAATAACGGGTGGCCGATGTGACTTAAATGAACTCGTATTTGATGGGTACGTCCAGTATCCAGTGAGCACTTTACTAAGGATATTTTGTCTTGTATGTACGTTCTAACGACACTGAAATGTGTTACCGCATGCTGACCTGAAGGAGATACTCTTCGTCTAGTCGGATGATGGCGATCCCTTCCAATTGGTTCATTTACAGTACCCTTCTTCTTTTTTAGAATTCCACTTACTAAAGCGGCATAAGTTCTTCTTATAGATCGCTCTTCAAGCATTCTATCTAATATTGAACCTGCAAGCTCGTGTTTTGCAAAGAGGACTGCTCCGGTAGTGTCCTTGTCCAAACGGTGAATATGTTTTACTTTTCGCTGCTCTCCCTTTGCTTGTAGGTGAAAGGCGACAGCATTGGCCAATGTATTGGTTTGTCCAGACTCGTTAGGATGCGTGTCCATATTTGCTGGCTTATTCACGATAATCAAGTGCTCATCCTCAAATAAAATATCTATATCGTAATAGCTAGGGGTTACTCCAAACTCTTTTTCAGAAAAACATTTAATTTGAAGAAGATCTCCTAACCCCATTCCCTTATTCCAATTAGGTGATTCCCCATTAAGTAAGACTTCTTTTTGCATACGTAATTGATGAATTAGTTTTTTAGGGGCTTTCCATCTATCCCTTAAAAGTTCATCAATGGTTAAACCTTGCCACTGTTCCGCGATTATAATCTCGAGCCATTCTCCAATCTTCTTAGTGGAAATCATCTTATTTCTCCTTTGAATAAATTCAATTTTATCCTGAGCCTCTAGGTTAAATGTATTAGGTTAAACGAACCTAGCTTTGATTAAGCTAGTTCAATGGTTGGACAGAATTACCATCAAAATAAGTGTAAGTTTTATGGTATTCTTATTTTATATTGCACGAATTGATAATCGGATTTAAAAGGGTGGGTTTTCCAGTGAAGGTTGTTTTTGCATCTACACCAGACCAAGAAGAAGAGATTAAAGTACTAGTTAGTCAATTTTACATGACAATCTTTCCACTTTACTTCTCGGATAAAGATATTAAAGAATTCGAACGGTTAAAGGTTTTACATACTTCTACAAGACATTTCGAATATTTTGGGACTTTAAAGGAAGCATACCAAGTCATTACAAGCTTACAAACGATTATTTCTATTTTAGAATCTTCCGAGCCACAACCAAAATACAAATCCCTTTTCCAAAAAAATGTGCGGATCTTAAAAGATTACGGATTATTTTTCCCGTTCGACTTTAATCAATTTCTTGAAGCGAAAAACATTAAAAACGATGTTTTTAGTGTGTACACAAAAGCTGCAAACGAATTACTTGTATAGTACATAATGAAACGCCTGCAAATTTGCAGGCGTTTTGTTTTTTAATAAGTTACTTTGAATTCTCATTAAACCAATCTTCAAACACCGCTTCTTCTTGGTAACCTACAATTCTTGCTACTTCTTTACCTTCTTTGTATTGAACGATCGTTGGTGTTTCGCTAACGTTGTATTGATTCCAGCCGTTATCAAATTCTAAAAGATTAAATTGGACTAGGTCAATTTCCATTTCTTTTGATAATGGATCAACAATTGGAGTAGTTCTTTGACAGTGAGAGCATGTAGGACTATAAAAATAAACAGTTACATCCTCTTTGTTATCTAATTTCTCTTCCAACTCTTCTGGTAGGATTAGATTTTGATAATTTGGATCATCTAATTGAGCAATGGTTTCAGGGTGAAGAGTGTCTTTTCCATAGGGGTTGTCCTCAGATACTTTTTCTTCATTTTGCATTTTCGTTAATAATCCTACGGCTACAAAAAGTGCAATGATAATAGCTAAAAATATAATAACCTTTTTCATTAACGTGCCTCCTTAGTATTCTTCCATATGATAAAGCTGCAGATAAAAATAATCATAAATGCAGTAAGTGCAAGAAAAGGAATGGTAATAAATCCGAACCAATTAATATATTGCCCGGTACATGGAACACGTCCACAGGCTGGTGCAGCATCTGCTAAAAATGAAACCTTTTGTAGAGAATAATGGTAAATAGCAATTAGTGCTCCAATAGCGGATAATACCATCGTATACAAACTAATGCGGTAATCTTTCAGGACAGTTGCAATCCCTAAAATAACCACAAAAGGATACATCAAAATTCGTTGATACCAGCATAATACACAAGGTTCATATTGACGAATCTCAGAAAAATAAAGACTTCCGAAAAGCGCTAACACGGATGCACCAAAGGAAATAAAAAGTAATGTTTCTCGTTTGTCTTGCTGAGTCTTATTCATAAGTAATCTCCTCATTATTTTAATGACAAGGATATTATAAAATCAAACCATACGTTTGTATAGGAACTTCGTCACTAAATAAGTTGTCTTTAACCTATCTGTTCATAATTCCGTAAAAGAAAAAATGCAAGACTTCTTTGGTGAACTGATCTCTTTGCTCAACTGTTTGAAAGTTTTCTGGAGCTTTTTGAACACTATCTGTCAATGACTGTAATATAAATAGAATGGTGTTCATCGATAGTTCTGGTGATACAAAGCCTTCTCGTTTTCCTTCTTCAAAGAATTCAAACAGTAATGGAAGCGACTTTTCAACAGCGAATTCTTGAAAAAGTTTAGCAATTTGACTGTGTTCCGATAAAATTGCTTCTAGAAACTCAGGACTGAGTTCTTTTGTACCCTCTATTTTTAGAGAAAACAGCTTTTCCAATTTTTCTTTAAAGGTGAGTTCACTATCCTTAATTTCAATAAAAGCTTGGAGTTGTTTATCCATGTAATCCTTCATAACATCATAGACAAGGTCATCTTTGCTACCAAAGTAGTTATATATGGTAACTTGGGAAACATTCGCTTTTTTTGCTATTTCTTGAATATTTACTTTCTGTACACCATACTTAGAAAATAGATGAAAGGCAGCTTTTCTAATCTGGTCCATCTTAGTTAGCTTTCTTCGCTCAAAGCCATTCAATATACTCACCTCAAATCAATTCTAAAAAAAAATATGTAATAATTCAAATTTGTGATTTCAAAAATTGTGTGAAAGGACTGTTTTTTATGTGGGGAGTGGACGATTTATGAAGAAGCATGCCTTAGTAATTGGTGGAACGGGCATGCTAAAGGGAGTAGTAACTTGGTTGCACGAACAAGGTTATGTTGTTTCGGTTGTAGGAAGACAAAAACATAAGTATGAACGGATGATGAAAGAAACTGAACTAGATAGCCGTGTTCATTTTATTGAGGTAGATTATTTTATACTAGAAGATTTTAAGCAGAAAATTATAGAAGCAGTTGATACAATGGGACCCATTTCGTTATGCATTACATGGATGAGAAGCGATGCAGTGACTGGTTTTGACTGGCTAAAATCTTACTTAATGGAAGAGAAAGCGGATGTTGAACTGTATGAAATAAAAGGAAGTCATGCATCCCGAATTCCATTTAGCCCTGTAACAAGTGAAGCGTTTGTTTGGAAAAGAATCATTTTGGGCTTTAAAATAGAAGGTAAGGAATCTCGTTGGTTAATGAATAAAGAAATCTCAAATGGGGTAATTGAATCAATAGAGAACAAACATGATCTACATATAGTAGGAGTCGTGGAACCTTGGGGAAACCGTCCAAGTTACTAAAAAAACTTTTAAAAACAAGACATTGGACAAGGAGTTGAAGATCTATGTCTAAATTAGATTTAACTAAATTTGAAAAAAAGATGATAATAAGAAACACAAGGGAAAGTGACATTGATAAAATTATTGCGCTACAAAGAGTCTGTTTTCCTGGAATGGTTCCATGGGAAAGGGATCATCTAGAAAGTCACCTTGAGATTTTTCCTGAAGGGCAATTTGTGGCTGAATTTGATGGTGAAATCATTGGATCAAGCTCTAGTTTAATCATTAATTTTGACGAATACGACGACCGACATTCTTGGGATGACGTAACAGATAATGGATATATCACCAATCATAATTCAGAAGGCTATAACCTTTATGGAATCGAAATCATGGTTCATCCAGAATACCGAAGAATGAAGATTGGCCATCGTTTATATGAAGCTAGAAAAGAATTAGTACGTCACTTAAATCTAAAAAGTATCATCATCGGTGGACGGATCCCGAATTACCACAAGTACGCGGGAGAGCTTTCTCCAAGAGAATATGTAAGCGAAGTGTCAAAGCATAAAATTTATGATCCCGTGTTATCATTTCAGCTTCTAAATGAATTTTCATTAATGCGTATTAATCCGAATTATTTGCCTGATGATGTTCAATCAAATAAATATGCGACGTTAATGGAATGGAATAATGTAGATTATCGTCCGATGACAAAGCGCTTCTACCAAACGAGTTACCCTGTTCGGATTTGTGTAGTTCAATATATGATGAGACAGATAAGCTCCTTTGAAGATTTTGCTCACCAGGTTGAATATTTCACGGACGTTGCCTCAGATGCAGGAGCAGACTTTGCTGTTTTCCCAGAAATATTCACAACGCAGCTCATGTCATTTTTAAATGAACGTTCTCCAAGTATGGCAGTAAGAAAGTTAACCGAATACACAGAGCAGTATATTGAATTATTTACTGATTTAGCCGTTCGCTATAATGTGAATATCATTGGTGGTTCTCATTTTGTAAAAGAAAATGAAGATGAGATTTATAATATTGCCTATTTATTTAGACGAGATGGAACGATTGAGAAGCAATACAAACTTCATATCACTCCTAATGAACGAAAATGGTGGGGGATTAGCCGTGGTGACGAAGTGAAAGTATTTGATACAGACTGTGGTAAAATTGCCATTCAAATATGCTATGATATTGAATTCCCAGAGCTCGCTAGAATTGCAACTGATAAGGGAGCAAAGATTATTTTTACTCCATTCTGTACAGAAGATCGCCAAGGTTATTTACGAGTACGTTACTGTGCTCAAGCTCGTGCAGTTGAAAATCAAATCTATACGGTTATTTCTGGAACAGTCGGTAACCTCCCGCAAACGGAGAATATGGATATTCAATATGCACAGTCTGGAATATTCGCACCTTCGGATTTTGAATTTGCTAGGGATGGAATTGTTGGAGAAACAAACCCAAATATTGAAATGGTGTTAATAGGAGATGTTGACTTAGAAGTACTAAGACGTCAGCGTCAGGATGGAACTGTTCGACAATTAAAAGATCGTCGTCATGATATTTACAATATTGAATATAAAAAGTAAAGGGTATTAATTTCTCTGGTCTGCCTTATTTGGGTAGGCCAGATTATTTTTGGTCAAATTAAGTGAGAATAGGGTGGGACACAAACTATGACTGCTATCTCACAAAGTTAAAAGTCTCGCCTAATAGTTTCTTGTTCTTATTGCGAGATTTGTCACAAAAACAAGTTCTTTTTATAAAGGAGACGATTATTAAAGAGAGAATTCTTTAAGGTATTACCTCCAATTGTAGGTTTTTTATCGTATAATTGGTTTTTGAAGTGATTTGTAAACAGATGCAAAAATAACATAACATTACTTTTCAGGAGGCTTACTAATGAGTTGGAAAGAAAAAGCTGAACTGTGGCTTAATTTTGAATCCCTACATAATGAATTAAAATCGGACTTACATTCATTATCTGAAAAAGACTTAGAGGAAGCTTTTTATCGAAATTTAGAATTTGGTACAGGTGGTATGCGCGGGGAGATTGGTGTTGGTACAAACAGAATGAATGTGTATACCGTCAGAAAAGCTTCGGCAGGTTTAGCATCCTACATAGAAGAGTTTGGGAGCGAGGCAAAAAAGCGTGGGGTTGTAATCGCTTATGATTCACGTCACAAATCTAGTGAGTTTGCGATGGAGGCGGCTAAGACGATTGCATCAAAGGGAATCGTCACGTATGTGTTTGAAGAACTTAGACCAACACCAGAGCTGTCTTTTGCGGTACGCCACTTAAATGCTTTTGCGGGCATTGTGATTACAGCTAGTCATAATCCTCCTGAATACAACGGTTATAAAGTGTATGGATCTGACGGTGGTCAGCTCCCACCTGAAGCAGCTGATGCTGTAATTGCAAAGGTGAATGAAATTGAAAATGAGCTAGAGATAGTGGTGCAGGCGGAAGAATCATTAGTTGAAAGAGGATTAATCAACATGATTGGGAAAGAAATAGACCAGGCCTATCTTGAAAAATTAATCACCATTTCAGAAAACCCAACGCTTGGTAAAGAATCCGATATAAAAGTAGTCTTTAC
The DNA here is from genome assembly GCF_042865285.1 of Cytobacillus spartinae. Lineage (NCBI taxonomy): Bacteria > Bacillati > Bacillota > Bacilli > Caryophanales > Bacillaceae > Cytobacillus > Cytobacillus spartinae. The sequence continues at coordinate 126,821 of NZ_JBIACK010000013.1, forward strand.
TCCACTTCATGGGACGGCGAATATTCCAGTCAGGACAGCTTTGGAGGCATTAGATTATAAAAATGTATCAGTGGTTGCTGAGCAAGAACTTCCTGATCCAGAATTTTCAACAGTAAAGAGCCCAAATCCTGAAGAACATGCAGCATTTGAGCTTGCGATCAGAGATGGTGAAAAGATGGGTGCAGATTTATTAATTGCGACTGACCCTGATGCAGACCGTCTAGGCATTGCTGTGAAGAATGAACAAGGTGAGTACGAGGTTTTAACAGGAAACCAAACAGGTGCTATCCTCTTGCATTATTTGTTAACGCAAAAGAAGGCGAAAGGTACCCTTGCAAAAAATGCTGTCATGCTGAAAACCATTGTAACTTCTGAATTAGGAAAAGAAATTGCCTCATCCTTTGGTGTTGAGACAAAGGATGTATTAACTGGATTTAAGTTTATCGCAGAGAAGATCAATGAATTTGATTCTTCTGAGGAGTTTTCATTCCTGTTTGGGTATGAGGAAAGCTATGGGTACTTAATTAGTGACTTTGCACGTGATAAAGATGCAGTGCAAGCAGCCCTTCTAGCTACAGAAGTTTGTGCCTATTATAAAACACAAGGACTTTCCTTGTATGAAGCCTTAATGTCTATCTATGAACAATATGGATATTATAAGGAAGGCTTACGTTCTCTAACGCTAAAAGGTAAAGCGGGAGCAGAAGCCATTCAGCAAACATTGACTTCTTTTAGAGAAAATCCTATCCAAACACTAGGAAATCTAGCTGTAGTGAAAACGGAGGATTATTTAACAGGAGTCCGTGCTATTGATGGTAAGGAAGAAACGATCCAATTACCAACCTCTAATGTCTTAAAGTATTACTTTGAAGATGGTTCTTGGGTATGTTTAAGACCTTCTGGAACAGAACCAAAGATCAAATTCTACTTTGGGGTAAATAGCAAGAGCCTACAAGAAAGTAAAGAAAAGTTATCTAGAATCGAAAAAGACTTTATGGATCTTGTAGATGAAAGAATGAATAGCATAACAGCTTAGAATGATGGGATTGGCCTCTTTGGTCAGTCCTTTTTTCTTTGTACAGGAAGTCGATTTGAAACTGGAGATTTCACTATGTGTTATTAGGCTTAATTCTCATACTTTAGTCTTAATTCATCTTCATCCCTTTTACTAAGGTAGAAAATCCAAAAACAAGATATAATTGTAAAAAGTAGGTTTAATTTTAGAACAATCGCTTTAAATCATAGATACAGACGCAAGAAATTTTGGGAGGGAGAAGGATGATCCTTGAAAGGCGGCATTCAGAAGTTACGATTTTAAAGGAAATCGCAGAACTATTGAACGAGGGTACTGAGATTAGTCAGATATTATCTGAAGTGCTTAAAAAGTTACTGCACGTGACAGGTTTACAAACAGGTTGGATTTTTCTCATTGATGAAAAAGGGAACTATCAACTGAGTGCAAAAGAGAACTTACCACCAGCTCTATCAGTAAATTACTGTGAACGAATGTGTAAGGGAGACTGCTGGTGCATTGACCGTTACAACGACGGAAGGCTAGATAAAGCAACTAATATTATTGAATGTAAAAGAATTGAAGATATCTTAGAGCAGAAATTGGGTGAAACAAATGAGTTAACCCATCATGCATCTGTCCCATTAAGGGCTGGTTCAGAGAAATTTGGAGTATTGAATGTGGGGTCTCCAAATAAAAGAATTTTTTCTACTGATGAATTAGCATTGCTTGAAAGCATTGCCTTCCAAATTGGAACAGCACTTAAGAGAATCAAGTTAACACATCAAGAGCAAGAAAATGCTCTAACTGCTGAAAGAAATAGGTTAGCAAGGGATCTACATGATTCGGTTAATCAGCTTTTATTCTCTCTAAGCTTAACAGCTAGAGGTGGAATGGAAATGACTGCTGATGAGGAAGTTCGCGAAACATTTTCCTATATTCAAGACTTAGCGCAAAATGCTTTAAGTGAAATGAGGGCATTAATATGGCAACTTAGCCCAAGGGGATTAGAGAATGGGTTAGTGAGTGCATTGAATTCTTATGGGCAAATGCTTGGGCTAAAAGTAAATAGTGATGTAAAAGGGATCATTTGCTTACCGTGTAAGGTGGCTGAAACTTTATGGAGAATTGGTCAAGAGGCACTAGCCAATTGCAAAAAGCATTCACAACAGTCGGAAGTCTCAATTGAAGTGGTAACAGCGAAGAATCTTGTAACCATGACGATTTCCGATAACGGCTGTGGATTTTATTATGATGAACAAAACGAATTACCTTCCCTCGGTCTAAAAAGTATGAAGGATCGAACGGAACTTCATAATGGTTCATTCATTTTAAAGAGTACACCAGGTGTAGGAACTGTAATACAAGTTTCAATTCCTATTTAAGGAGGGATTCAGATGACCATACGTCTTTTAATCGCAGATGATCATCATGTAGTTAGAAGAGGCCTAGTATTTTTCTTAAAAACTCAAAAAGAAATTGAAGTAATTGCTGAAGCCAAAAATGGACAAGAGGCAGTCGAAATGGCTGAACAGTTAAAGCCTGATATCATTTTGATGGATTTAGATATGCCGGTTATGAACGGAATAGAAGCAACAAGACTGATAAAACTTTCAAATCAGAATGTGAAGATTATGATTTTAACAAGCTTTTCTGATCAGGATCACGTGATTCCTGCGATTGAAGCAGGTGCCTCAGGATATCAGTTAAAAGATATAGAGCCTGATGAGCTAGTTAAGACGATCATTCAGTTGATGAATGGGGAAAATCAGCTGCATCCAAAGGCAACCTCCCATCTTTTAACCCATTTAACCAACAAAAGTCATGAGGAAAGAAAACCAATTGACGATTTAACCAATCGTGAGCTTGATGTTTTAAAAGAGATTGCAAAGGGAAAAAGCAATAAGGAAATCGCTGCTGCTCTTTTTATTACAGAGAAAACAGTAAAAAGTCATGTTTCAAATCTTCTTTCAAAATTGCAGCTAGCTGATCGTACACAAGCTGCTCTCTACGCTGTAAAAAATGGTTTGGTAACTGACCACTCATAAGGGAAAGAATTCAGACTAAAGTTGTAGGAATCTTTACTTTTAATTTAGACTAATTATATAGAAAAACTTCATCATAATCGCTGATTTAACAGACTAATTCTCTCCCTATAATAAAAGTAAGAGTAAAGGAGAGATGACAATGAAATTAGTGATCATAAATGGTAGTCCTAGAGCAAAAGGTAGAACGCGGATTGCCACAAAATTTATTTCTAATCAGTATAGCGGAGAGTTGATTGACCTAAGTGATGGGGATATCCCACTGTACAATGGAACTGAAGGACAAACGGAATTGCCTGCAATTAAGAACCTTAGAAAGTTAGTAAAAGAGGCAGATGGGGTTGTATTAGCGACTCCAGAGTACCATAACGGGATGAGTGGAGTCTTGAAAAATGCTTTAGACTTCTTAGGTAGTGAACACTTTGCCAACAAACCCGTCGCATTATTAGCAGTTGCAGGCGGTGGCAAAGGTGGAATAAATGCTCTAAACAATATGCGTATTGTCGGAAGAGGTGTCTATGCGAACGTTATTCCAAGACAATTGGTGCTCGACCCACAATGTTTTGATTATGATGGGAATACGCTATTACAAGAGTCAGCCAAACAAGTAGGAGCCCTAGTAGATGAATTAAAAATGTATATGAGCGGATATATAGCGATGAAACAACATAAATGAAACACGGCCCTTTAGGAGCCGTGTTTTTTTTGGTGGAATTCATTTTGCCTCGGGTGTTTTTACTTTGTCGTATCTGTACAACAAAGTTAAAACTTACCCCATCGTATATGTTGTATCAAGCAACGAATCATTTGGATGTTGTTCATTTGCATGGTCGATGTATCTTAGTAAAGAATATAGATGCTTCTCAATAATTGAGTAATCTTTTTCAAAATTATATGCGTGTAAGAAGTGTTCAATCTTTTTCGATAAAAAGTGGTCCTTCGTTCTTACCATCAGGATTAATAAATTATCCCACTCTGAGCGATGTGTATAGTATAACGCTCTGTCATAATCTTGATTCATTCTCTCTCCTCCTTTTAAAGGAGTTGAGTATAGTGTATGAAATTAAAACAAAAAATCACTCAGTAAAACTTAACACTTCGATAACGATAGGCTTTTCATCTTTTACCTGTATAAGCTAAGTTACAATTAGGAACATTATAAGCTGAAAAAGTTATAAAAAAGCTATTGAAGGAGTTTTTATGTTTAAGGTGTTGTTGCTCGTTGTTAGTATGATGTTTATACATCCATTGTTAGCTTTTGCGAATGAGGGAATTGTAAACCCTTATCAAGTTTATACATATGACACTTTAAAAAAAGATTTACTCGAGCTACAGGGGAAGTTTCCAAGTTCAATCCAAGTGAAAACCATCGGAAAAACTCCTTTCGGAAGAGAAATATATGCAACCAGATTAGGTAGGGGCAAACAAAATATTTTGCTCATTGGAACCCATCATGGAAGAGAATGGATGACAACTTCTTTATTAATGGAAATGCTTGAACAGTATGCTGGCGCGTACCATAGTAAAAAACAATACGGTCCTTATTCAACAGGGGTGCTGGATGATGTATCCATTTGGTTTGTGCCCATGCTTAATCCAGACGGCGTAGAAATTCAACAAGGTAATTTACACCGTTTTCCACCTCACTATCAAAAAAAAATAAAAGCCTTAAATAAAAACCTAGATGATTTTACAAGATGGAAGGCAAATGGGCTAGGAGTAGATCTAAATCGCCAATATCCTGCTGGTTGGAATGAACTGAAGAGCGAACCATCCGAACCATCTTTTCAATTTTATAAAGGGGAAGCACCTCTTGAAGCAAAAGAAGTGAAGGTCCTTACGAATTTCACCAAAAAGATTTCACCTCTAATCGCTGTCCCATATCATTCGTCTGGAAGAATGATCTTTTGGAAGTACAAAAATGGTGTAAACATGGATAGAGACCACTCATTAGCGAAAAAGGTTTCATCACTTACCAATTATGAATTAGATGAACCACCTGATAATGCTACAGGCGGTGGATACACAGATTGGTTTATAACAACATTTAAACGGCCTGCACTTACGATTGAAATTTGTCCATTAGTCGAGAATACCAGCCCTCCACTTTCTGTTTTTCATGAGGAGTGGGAACGAAATAAATATGTCGGACTATTACTTGCAAATGAAGCAAAAGACATAAAAGATTAAAATTCTCTAATTTCCTTTTCGAACAAATATAACAAGTTCCGCTTGTTCCAACTCATCATTTCCGTTTTTTTCTCATACATTGTGATAAGAACAAGAAGGGGGAGAAGCGGATGAGAGAAGAGGAACGAAAGGCCCTAGAATATGCTATAGCCGAAATTACTGAGATTGCAACAGGTTTTGGTTTAGACTTTTATCCGATGAGATATGAAATTTGTCCGGCTGATATCATTTATACATTTGGCGCCTATGGCATGCCAACAAGATTTGCACATTGGAGCTTCGGCAAGCAATTCCATAAGATGAAGCTCCACTACGATTTAGGGTTATCAAAAATTTATGAGCTCGTTATTAATTCTAATCCTTGCTACGCCTTTTTACTTGATTCAAACTCTTTGATTCAAAACAAATTAATTGTTGCCCACGTCCTTGCCCACTGTGACTTCTTCAAAAATAATGCCCGGTTTCAGAACACTAAACGCGACATGGTTGAAAGTATGGCAGCAACTGCCGAAAGAATTCGTCAATATGAAATTGAACATGGAAAACATGAGGTTGAAACGTTCTTAGATGCAGTATTAGCAATAGAAGAACATATTGATCCATCCTTAATGAGACCTAAGCTAGCATGGTCCTTAGATGATATGGAGGAAGAAGAAGACACTCCACAAGCTAGTCCATATGATGATTTATGGAATCTTGATGATAAAAATAAAAAGAAACCAGCCCTTAAGAAAAAGAAAAAGAAATTTCCACCTCAACCAGAAAAAGATATCTTATTATTTATTGAAACTTATAGTCGTGATTTAAGTGATTGGCAGCGGGATATTTTAACGATGATGCGTGAAGAGATGCTTTACTTCTGGCCTCAGCTTGAAACAAAAATCATGAACGAAGGCTGGGCTTCGTTCTGGCATCAAAGAATCTTAAGGGAGATGGATTTGACCTCGGGTGAAGCACTGGAATTTGCAAAACTAAATGCCGGTGTTGTTCAGCCTTCCCGTACAAGTATTAATCCATATTATTTGGGGTTAAAGATCTTTGAGGACATTGAAGAACGCTATAATAATCCAACAGATGAGATGAAAGAAAGAGGAGTTCAGCCTGGTTCCGGTCGTGAGAAGATGTTTGAAGTTCGTGAAATTGAATCTGACATTTCGTTCCTTCGCAATTACTTGACCAAGGACTTAGTGATGCGAGAAGATATGTATTTATTTCAAAAGCAGGGCAAGGATTACAAAATCGTTGATAAAGCTTGGGAACAAGTTCGAGATCAACTAGTAAACATGAGAGTAAATGGTGGCTTCCCGTATATCACAGTGACTGACGGTGATTATTTAAAGAATGGGGAATTGTATTTAAAACACTGGTTTGAAGGCATTGAACTGGATCTGAAATATCTAGAAAAAGTTCTTCCGTATGTTCACCAGCTATGGGGCAGGAGTGTTCATATGGAAACCGTAATAGAAGGAAGAAATATGATGTTCACATACGATGGGAAGGGAATCCATCGGAAATATTTATAATGGGTGAAGTTGCTGAGAAATCAGCAGCTTATTTTTTTGGTCATCTCTCTGTTTGTAAAACCTTTTTAATTATATTGACAATTATTAGTAAAAACCATAAAGTGTAATTACATATATGAATACATACTCATATATTGATATTAGGAGTTGATTTTATGGATAATGAAACAAATACACCTCAATCTTTGGATGAAGAGACATTATTTATTGTTTCCCAAACGTTTAAGGCACTTTCAGATCCTACGAGGATACGAATTTTGCATTTACTATTTCAAGGAGAGCATTCTGTAAATGAGATTGCAGAAAAATTATCTTTATTGCAAACAACGGTTTCTCATCAATTACGCTTCTTAAAGAACTTACGTTTAGTTAAGTATCGGAGAGAAGGTACGACCCTTTTCTATTCATACGATGACAATCATGTTATGGACATTCTTCAACAAACGATTGATCATGCAAGACACCTATAAAAGTTGAAAGGAGTTGAATTTTATGGGACATTCACATCACCACGGGCATCATCATCATAACCATCACCACGACCATCACCACCACACCCATAATGCAAATAAAAAGGTTCTATTGATAAGCTTCCTGCTAATATTTACTTTTATGATTGTTGAGGTTATTGGCGGTTTTGTTACGAACAGCTTAGCGTTACTGAGTGACGCAGGACATATGCTAAGTGATGCTTTTGCACTTGGATTAAGTCTAGCTGCCTTTAAACTTAGCGAAAAAACAGCAAGTTCTGAAAAGACTTTTGGATATAAAAGATTTGAAATATTAGCAGCGTTTATAAATGGGATAACCCTTATTGGAATTTCTCTTTATATCTTTTGGGAGGCATATCACCGGTTCGCTAATCCACCTAAGGTAAGCACGGGAATGATGCTTATTGCGGTGATTGGTTTACTTGTAAATATTGTAGTTGCATGGATATTGCTTAAAGGTGATACTAGTGAAAACCTTAATCTTCGAAGTGCATTTCTACATGTATTAGGAGATCTATTAGGTTCAGTGGGGGCTATTATTGCAGGGGGACTTATCTACTTCTTTAGTTGGAATATTGCAGACCCTATTGCGAGTGTACTAGTAGCGGTTCTTGTCCTCATTAGTGGTTGGGGGGTTACAAAAGACTCCATCCATGTATTGATGGAAGGGGTTCCAACCAATATCAGTATCGAGAACGTCAAAGCATCCATAAAAAAAGTAGAGGGTGTTAAGGACGTTCATGATTTACATGTATGGGCAATTACATCGGACTTCCCATCCCTAAGCTGCCACATTGTTGTAGATGCAAATGTGAATAGAGATATAATTCTGAAGGAACTAACAGAGACACTTAAGGTGAAGCACCATCTAAAGCATATAACTCTCCAAATAGAAGGAGAAGATTTCGAGCACGAAGATCTTAGAGAATTTTGCCATTAGATTGCTTTCTATAAACGGAGAAAAATCTTAGAATAAAAACGGCTCTTGCAGAAAAGTGTTTGATATTAAAGTGGTACTTAATATGGGAAAAAGCTGTCGGTTACCAAGATAAAAAGGTTCATGAAAAAGAGGCATTTTCGGTTGAGAATGCCTCTTCTTACATATTCATTTAGCTACAGCAGGCTTCACTGCTTTCTGTAGTGCTTTCACAACAAGCTTGTGACTGCTCAATTTCTTTAATTTCCACATTACAACAAGTAGAAGCTTCCTGAACTTCTTTAATCTCCGCTGTACAACAGTTAGAGCCTTCCTGAACTTCTTTAATCTCTACTGCGCAACAGTTAGAACCTTCCTTCTTACCAAATAACACCTTAATAAATTTTGTCATTTTCATACACCCCTTTTATCAAAAATATTTGATTAATTAAACACAAGATTTATATGATATAAAACACAAAGCCCGATATAGTAGACATCGTTAGAACAGATCCTATAAATGCGATTATCAGTTGCTTACGAAAAATAGATTTTAGCAAGATAATTTCAGGAAGGCTTGCACCTGCGGAACTAATCATCATCGCCATTACAGGACCAAGAGCCATTCCTTTTAGAATTAAGATTTGTGATATAGGAATCATGCTTGATAAACGGATATATAAAGGAATTCCTATCAGTGCAGCAATAGGGATTAACCACCATGCATCATGCCCAAACCATTTTGCGATAAATTCAGTAGGAACTAACCCATGTATAACAGCACCAATAGCAGCCCCAATAATTAAGTATGGATAAACACTTTTCATCAATGACCATGTCTCGTTAATTGCATGGCTAACATTAAACTTTTTCTTTTCAGAATCAAATCCTGTCATAATCACATTCTTAACATATTTTTGAAATCCGAGGCGATCTAATGTAAAACCAATTACGATAGAAAAAACGGTTGTAATAAGGGTATAGATGATAGTAACTTTCCATCCCATAACCACACCCATTATCGTTAGGATCGTAGGGTCGAGAACGGGTGAAGCAAATAAAAATACCATAACAATTGAAAAAGGTATTTTATTTTTTAGCATATTAACGACTACAGGAATCGTGGAGCAAGAACAAAAGGGTGTAATAAATGCAAAAAGAATGGCTATTATACTGGCTACTACCTTATTGCTTTCTGAAAGTTTCTTTTCAATCTTTTCATAGGGAATATAACCCTGAAGCAGACTGATGATGAAAGAAATTCCAACAAAGAGTAGTGTTAGTTCAAGAACAATCCAGAGAAAGCTTTTTATAAACTCTTCCATTTGAAATTCCTCCCTAACAACAACATTGAATCGGTACACAACTGTTATGTTTCAGAACTATTGGTAGGTTCCCCTTAACGTTCAATTGTGTTGTTTCTCTATTAAAAAACTTCCAGTAACTCTTAGCCTTTCTTTCAACTTCTTGTTGCTTTAATTTTGCAATTATTAACTCTTGGTCATGAAATAACATTCTAATCCCTCCGTAATAAAGTTGATTTGTTAATATTTATATCAAAAATACTTGATAAATGAATCATAACTCTTTTATTTGTAAAATACAACTATTTTTTTGTAAAAAAAAACAAAAAAAACTAATTTATACAATTTAATTAGTTATTATTTATTGTAAAATACAAACTTAATGTTGATATAAAAACAGAAAAAAACTGATTGATTATATAAGCATATACTTATATAATGATAAAGGAACTTAATACTTCATCTTAAAAATGAAAAGACTAAAAGAAGTGAAAGTTTGGAGGGTGCTATGATCACAAATCGATCTACCATTGATATGGAGAGAGCTGCGAACGTTTTAAAGTTATTAGGTGACAAAACAAGATTAACGATGATGAGAATTCTTTCTGAACAAGATTGTTGCGTATGCGAATTCGTTGAAATTTTTCAAGCTAGCCAACCAGCCATTAGTCAACATATAAGGAAGCTAAAGGATGTAGGGTTAGTTAGAGAAAGTAGAAGGGGGCAATGGATCATCTATTCTCTTAATGAGGATTATGAATATTTACCGTTTGTAAAAGGATTGCTTGAAGCTTTACCAAGCCAGGAATATAGGTTAATTGAACTTGAAAAACAAGGTAAACGGATTTCTTGTGAATAAATGAGGTGAATAGAATATGGCATCAGTCATATTAGCATTAGTAATTTTCCTTGCCACACTTACCTTAGTAATATGGCAGCCAAAGGGGTTAGGTATTGGTTGGTCAGCGTGTGCAGGAGCAATTTTGGCATTGTTGGTTAACGTTGTATCCTTTCAGGATGTAATGGATGTAACAAGCATTGTATGGAATGCAACCTTAACCTTTGTAGCACTTATTATCATTTCTCTTATCTTAGATGAAATTGGATTTTTTGAATGGGCTGCGTTACATATGGCTCGCTATGCAAAAGGGAATGGTTTACGCATGTTTTTACTAGTAACCATTTTAGGCGCTATTGTTGCAGCGTTTTTTGCAAATGATGGAGCAGCACTTATATTAACTCCAATCGTGCTAGCTATGGTTCGTGCATTAAAGTTTAAAGACATGATGATTCTACCTTTCATCATGGCCAGCGGATTTATTGCAGATACGACTTCTTTGCCGTTAGTTGTTAGTAATCTTGTAAATATTGTGTCTGCTGATTATTTTAATATCGGTTTTGCAGAGTATGCATCACGCATGATTGTACCCAACTTTTTTAGTTTAGCTGCAAGTATTTTAGTTCTCTACCTATATTTTAGAAAAAGTATCCCAAAAACCTTCGATCATACACAGTTGAGAACACCTGTAGAGGCCATTAAAGACAAAAAAATGTTTAGGCTATCCTGGCTAGTTCTTTCCGTTTTACTTGTAGGTTATTTTGTAAGTGAATTCTTGGGTATTCCAGTATCATTGATCGCTGGCATCATTGCAATCATCTTTTTACTGATTGCTAGAAAAAGTCCTGCTGTCCATACTGCTACCGTTTTAAAAGGAGCACCTTGGGCAATCGTTTTCTTTTCGATAGGAATGTACGTGGTTGTATACGGACTTAGAAATGTAGGGCTGACTAGTATTTTGGCAGATGTTATTCAACAAACAGCTGATCAAGGGTTATTTGCTGCTACGATTGGAATGGGCTTTATAGCTGCCATTCTTTCATCAGTAATGAACAATATGCCTACTGTTATGATTGATGCTCTTGCTATTTCTGAAACGAGCACAACTGGTGTAATTAGAGAAGCACTTATCTATGCAAATGTAATTGGATCTGATCTAGGCCCGAAGATCACCCCAATTGGGTCCCTTGCAACTCTTTTATGGCTCCATGTTCTAAACACGAAAGGTGTAAAAATTACATGGGGATACTATTTTAAAGTGGGAATTATATTAACTATTCCTACACTATTTATTACTCTAGTTGGATTGTATGTTTGGTTATTAATAATTTCATAAAACTAAGGAGTGTTTCAATATGGAAAAAAAGACAATCTATTTTTTATGTACGGGGAATTCTTGCAGAAGCCAAATGGCAGAAGGATGGGCAAAGAAACACTTAGGAGACGAGTGGGAAGTGAAAAGTGCAGGCCTTGAGGCTCATGGGTTAAATCCAAATGCGGTCAAAGCAATGGAAGAAGCAGGTATTGATATTTCTACCCAAACATCCGATGTGATTGATCCTGAAATCTTAAATAGAGCGGATTTAGTCGTTACATTATGTGGCCACGCTGCTGACCATTGTCCTGTAACCCCTCCTCATATTAAACGAGTTCATTGGGGATTTGATGACCCAGCAAAAGCCGAAGGAACGGACGGAGAGAAATGGGCATTCTTCCAACGTGTCCGTGATGAAATAGGGGAACGTATTGAACGTTTCAAAAACACAGGAGAGTAATATTAAATGGGCCGAGAATCTTCTCGGCTTTGATTTTGTGCAAGATTTACCAACAAAAGTTCAATATTTTTTGACTTACTATAAATTATAGGAGGGAACTATTTTATGAAACTTGAAATATTTGACCCCGCTATGTGTTGTCCAACGGGTGTTTGTGGACCAAGTGTTGATCCGGAATTAACACGTATAGCGTCAGCCCTATTTTTATTAGAAGGAAAAGGTTTCCTCGTTAAGAGATACAATTTAGGAAGTGAACCCGGTATGTTCGTTAATAACACTTTAGTGAATGAACGACTAAATGAAAAAGGTCCTGACGTCCTTCCATTAATACTTTTAGACGGAAAGATTGTGAGAGAAGGAAGCTATCCTACGAATGAAGAATTGGCATCGTGGTTTGGAATTTCACCTACAATCCTTGAAGTGAAGAAAACTACTAAAGAACTTCTATAATAAGAAATTAAGGGGGATATTAATGTATTCCATGTTTCGCCCAGAAGAAATGTCATTTTCACGTTTTTTGTTTTTCACTGGCAAAGGCGGTGTGGGAAAAACCTCCACTGCTAGTGCCTTGGCAATAACATTAGCAAATCTCGGTAAACAAGTGTTAATCGTTTCAACGGACCCAGCATCAAACCTACAGGATGTCTTTGAAATAGAACTTACCAATAACATTATTTCCATCCCGGCTGTTGAAGGACTCTTTGCTTGTAATATTGATGCCGAGGAAGCAGCTAGACAATATCGAGAAAAGGTCGTGGAGCCTTATCGAGGGAAACTACCTGATAGTGTCATACAAACGATGGAAGAGCAAATGTCTGGTGCATGCACGGTCGAAATAGCAGCTTTTGATGAGTTTACTAATTTACTTACTGACGCTAAGATTGAGGCTACCTATGATCACATTATATTTGATACCGCACCAACCGGACATACTCTAAGGTTATTGCAGTTACCGATGGCTTGGACTGACTTTTTAAATGAAAGCACACACGGTGCAAGTTGCTTAGGACCACTTTCTGGCCTTGCGGAAAAAAAGGAATTGTATTCAAAATCTGTTTCAACACTTTCTAATCCAAGTAAAACAACTTTGTTTTTAGTATCGAGACCAGAGGAGTCCACAATACATGAGGCAAAAAGAGCTTCAATGGAATTAAGGGAAGTAGGCCTTGAAAATCAAATCCTTCTCATAAACGGAGTCCTCCAGGAGTGCATTCAAACAGATGAAGTTTCAAGTGCTTTTTATAAAAAACAGCAAAGAGCCTTAAAGGAGATACCTGCTGAACTAAGAGAACTAAATATCTTTGAGATCCCTCTTGTTTCATTCTCATTAACAGGAATAGACTCTTTAAAGAAACTTTTTCTTATTGATAAGGATCCAACTTCTTCTTTTAGTAGTGAAATAATAAAATTGGAGTTACCACCTTTTGAAAAACTTATAAATGATCTACATGATCGGGGAATCCGTATCATTCTTACCATGGGCAAAGGAGGGGTTGGGAAAACAGCCATCGCTTCAGCAATTGCTGTGGGGCTTTCTGAAAAAGGAAACCGTGTTCACTTAACAACCACAGATCCAGCAGCTCATTTAGACAACTACTTCCCTGAAGGTATGAGTTCTGAAAATCTCACGATAAGTCGTATAGACCCAGATGTGGAAGTTGAGAACTATCGTAACGAAGTCCTAAACAAAGTATCAACTGAGTTAGATGAACAGGCAATAGCCTATATCAAAGAAGATTTAGAGTCCCCTTGTACAGAAGAAATCGCAATATTTAAGGCATTTGCAAGTGTAGTGGATGAATCAAAGCATGAAGTGGTGGTTATCGACACAGCACCTACAGGCCATACATTACTTTTGTTAGATGCTGCACAATCGTACCATAAAGAACTGGAGCGCTCGACTGGAGAAATACCTGAAAGTGTTAGGGAACTCCTTCCTAGACTAAGAAATAATAAACAGACAGAAGTTGTTATAGTGACTCTTCCTGAAGCAACCCCTGTATTAGAAGCTAGTAGGTTACAAGAGGATTTAGAGAGAGCTCATATCTATTCTAATTGGTGGGTTGTTAATCAAAGTTTCTCTGCTACTGATACAACAGACCCTATATTGAGTAGAAGAGCTGTATCTGAACAGTACTGGATTTCAAAAGTTAAAAATAAACTTGCCAAGCATTTTTCTGTTATTCCATGGTTAAAAAATGAGACAATAGGCTTTGAACAATTGAAGAAATTAGTTAGAAAATAAAGGGGGAAAATATAAAGATGCAGATAACAGATCAAGCACGCGATCTATTGAAAGAAATACTGAAAGAAAAAGATGCTTCTGGAATTAGAGTTTACTTCGCAGGCTTTGGCTGAGGTCAACCACAAATTGGACTGGCTCTGGATGAGCCGGAAGCAGATGATAAGGTAGTAACTCTTAATGATATTAAGGTAGCGATCGATCCCAACATTGAAATGTACACCGATGGCCTTGTATTAGAATTTAATGAAGAGATGAATAGTTTAGTTCTATCGGGTAACGAAAGTGATTGCTGTTAAGTAGTCATTAAACGTAAATAACAAAGTATGTTAAATAGGAATAGAATAACTTCTAGGTATGTATGTACATTTGTATCATCTATTCATTAGTAGTAGCATACTATTATATATAAGATAAATTATTGTTATTGACGAATACAAAATTAACCATTATCCTATAAATAAGTTCAATTGAATAATTCCTTTTCATAAAGGGGAGTAGCTTTAACAGCAAAGTCGTCATTTCGGAGGTAACTCTCGGCTTTGTTGGCAACTTACGTTGTTAGCAAGACCTTTACCAAAAACGGTAAGGGTCTTTTTGTTTTTTAGGCCTTTACTTTTACAGTAAAGGTCTTTTTTCATGATTAGTAACGAAATACGAATTCGTTTACTTTTTGATAAGAAGAAATTTTTCTAAGTACGGATTGAACTTTAATCAGAAGTGGGTAGGAGGGTCTAATTAGGATATGATATTTTAATGTAAAATTCAGTAAGTCAAGCATTTCGTTAATAATAGGTTTTTATAGGGTAAATACTAAATTAACAGACAAGGTTATTGGACTTATATTGTTTAACAAGAAAAGAGATATTATGGGAGGAGTTTTATAATGGAAGTTGGATTATTACTTGAGTACGGATGGGTATTGCTCGTACTTATTGCTCTAGAGGGCTTATTAGCAGCCGATAATGCTCTAGTTTTAGCGATTATGGTTAAGCATCTACCAGATGAACAGCGAAAGAAAGCGTTATTCTACGGATTAGCGGGTGCTTTTGTCTTTAGATTTGCTTCATTATTTGCAATTTCATTTTTAGTAAATGTATGGCAGGTACAGGCAATTGGTGCGTTATATTTATTATTCATAGCGATTAATCATATAGCCAGAAAGTTAATTAAGAAAAAGGTTGAAGGCGTTGATGATCATAAAAAAGGAGAAGGAAAGAAAAAAGAAGCTGGTTTTTGGACTACTGTTATTAAAGTAGAGCTAGCTGATATTGCTTTCGCTGTAGATTCTATTTTAGCAGCAGTTGCATTAGCAGTTGTATTACCTGATACTCCACTTCCGAATATTGGTGGACTGGATGGTGGTAAGTTTCTTGTGATTTTTGCAGGGGGACTTATTGGTTTAATTATAATGAGATTTGCTGCTAACTTCTTTGTAACATTACTAAATAGAAAACCAGGTCTAGAGATAGCTGCTTTTCTAATAGTAGGTTGGGTAGGGGTGAAACTAGCTGTTTATACTTTATCTCACCCAGAACTTGCAATCTTACCTAAAGCATTTGCAAAGTCTCCAGAGTGGAAAATTACTTTCTATGTCGTATTAGTGTTATTGGCTCTAGGAGGATGGTTCTTATCTAAGGATAAGAAAGAGATGGATCAAGCAGCTTAAAATATAAATTAAAAGCAGACGGGGTTTTTCAGTGCCTTGTCTGCTTTTTTTAAAATTCATTAAACTTTATGCAGTTGCCCCCTATCAAGAGGAGCAATGTAGAGAAAAATTACCACTGTATTAATGTGAAATAAAATGATATATTAATACATGTCCGAACGATGAATGGATGAATTGACCATGATAACTAAATAGTCTGGTGATGATGGCGAGAAGGTCACACCCGTTCCCATACCGAACACGGAAGTTAAGCTTCTCAGCGCCAATGGTAGTTAGGGGCTGTCCCCTTGTGAGAGTAGGACGTCGCCAGGCGGAAGACAGAGAGTTTCCTCTTTGTCTTTTTTAATCCCTTTGAAGAGGTAAACATTACCACGGATAAGCGATTGACGAACAACACCAACGGTGTTATGATATAACTCCTGCTTCGGAAACACGATTTTTACTTTTAAAAACTTAAAAAAAGTGTTGACGAAGTGATAGAGAAAATGTTATATTAATATAGTTGCTTTTGAAGTGACGAAACAAATTGTTCTTTGAAAACTAAACAAATCATACGTCAACGTAAGTTTTAAATGGTTTTAAACAAGAGCTAATCTTACTCTTTATTGGAGAGTTTGATCCTGGCTCAGGACGAACGCTGGCGGCGTGCCTAATACATGCAAGTCGAGCGAAGATTTAAAAGCTTGCTTTTGAATCTTAGCGGCGGACGGG